>NZ_SJON01000009.1 GCF_004331385.1 Enterobacter quasihormaechei | reverse complement strand
CTGCGCTTACCGGGCCTGAAAAACCAGGAAATGTAGGCCGGGTATGGCGAAGCCGCCACCCGGCTTTTTTATTAACGCGACGTCTCTTCCACCAGCGGACCGTCCTGTTTGCCCTCTTCAGGATGAACCGGTGCGGTACTGTGAATTTCGTTCACGCGTTTACGCACGCCAAACCAGCCGGCAATCAGCAACACCGCCAGCAGCGGGATCGTCGCGATGGTGTAAGTACCGTTCGGGTAGTCGAACGCCATCAGCACCAGCACGCTCAGCAGGAACAGCAGGGTAAGCCAGGAGGTCACCGGCGCGCCCGGCAGCTTGAAGCTGACGTCAGCCGCTTTCCCTTCTTTGATCGCCTTACGCAGACGCATCTGACACACCACGATAAAGGCCCAGGAGGCGATGATGCCCAGCGCGGCGACGTTCAGTACGATCTCAAACACCTGAGACGGAACCAGATAGTTCAGAAACACGCCGAAGACGTACACCACCAGCGTGGCCAGAATACCCGCGTAAGGCACCTGCTGCTTGCTCATTTTCGACATAAACTTCGGCGCAGATCCGCCCATCGACATAGAGCGCAGAATACGGCCTGTTGAATAGAGGCCGGAGTTCAGGCTGGAGAGCGCAGCGGTCAATACCACGATGTTCATGATGCTGCCCACATACGGCACGCCCAGCTTAGAGAAGAAGGTCACAAACGGACTTTGACCCGCCTGGTACGCGTTCCATGGCAGCAGCAGTACAAGCAGCACCACGGAGCCAACGTAGAACAGGCCGATACGCCAGATTACGCTGTTGATCGCTTTTGGCACCATCGTCTGCGGATCTTTACATTCACCTGCCGCCGTACCGACCAGCTCAATGGAGGCAAAGGCGAACACCACGCCCTGCACCAGAACCAGGGCTGGCAGCAGGCCGTGCGGGAAGAAACCGCCGTTATCGGTTATCAGATGGAAGCCCGTAGCGTTGCCGTCCAGCGGTTTACCGGTGCCGAGGAATACGGTACCGACCACCAGGAAAATCACGATGGCCAACACTTTCACCAACGCGAACCAGAACTCCATCTCGGCGAACCACTTCACGCCGATCATGTTCATGGTCCCGACAATCGCCAGCGCGCCCAGAGCGAACACCCACTGTGGCACATCGCCAAACGCGCCCCAGTAGTGCATGTACAGCGCGACGGCGGTGATATCGACGATGCCTGTCATGGCCCAGTTTACGAAGTACATCCAGCCTGCGACATACGCGGCTTTTTCACCGAGAAACTCACGGGCGTAAGAGACAAAGCTGCCGCTGGAAGGGCGGTGAAGCACCAGCTCGCCCAGGGCACGAAGAATGAAGAAAGAGAAGATCCCGCACACCAGATAGACCAGCGCGAGAGCGGGGCCAGCCATTTGCAGACGTGCGCCTGCACCTAAAAACAGACCCGTACCGATAGCGCCGCCGATGGCGATCATCTGCACCTGACGGTTGCCCATCGCCTTGTGATAGCCCTCTTCGTGAGAGTTCAACCAGCGACGTTTCGCAGCATGATGATCGGCTGCGCTTTTATTGCTTGTTTTCATTGAGTTACCTGTTTGCCTGTCTGAACCATTAACGTGATAGTCCTGCCTGGCAGAGGCCGAAACAAACGATTGCTTCTGCGCAGACACATGCTGCCTTTCCAATCATTCTGTGTATGGATAAGGCAAAACATGGCGAGGCATCCTACCCGCAATTGATAAGCGACGCAAAATATAACCGTGTCGAAAGTGATGCATGTCGAAGGAAATCGTGTGGTCAGAGCAGACGGGGATCGCAATGCGCTGAATCGTGGCGCTTTTTTAGGCAAAAAGGCCGGTGAACGCTGATTAATCCATCAGGTTTACTTGATAATTACTGCCAGGTAGAGATTATGAATGCCGCAGGGCTTCAATGAGCAATTTATAGGCGATAATGTCGATTACGACACTGGAAGACGGTACGGAACGGTGAAAATCAATATTATAGGCACCAGCGGAAGTGGGAAAAGCACGTTTGGCAGGCAAATCGCTGAGGTGCTGGCTATCCCTTACATCGAGATGGACAGGCTTTACTGGCGAGCCAACTGGCAGGGAACGCCGGATGATGAGTTTCTCGTAACGCTGGAAAAGATGCTCGCCGCCTCGCCTGACTGGGTCTTAGATGGGAATTACAACCGCACTCGCGACGTAAAGTGGCGCGATGTTGATCTGGTGGTGTGGATCGATCGTGGGTTTAGCCGCACGCTCTGGCAGGCGGTGACGCGCGCCTTCAGACGCGCCTGGCACAAACAGGAACTCTGGCCCGGCACTGGGAACCGTGAAAGCTTTCGTCGATCGTTCTTTAGCAAGGACTCTATCATCATCTGGACGATCAAAACCTGGCGCAGCAATCGCAAACGTTATAAAGCGGATATGCTAAACCCGCAATACGAACACATTCGCTTTCTCCGCATCACCCGACAGCAGGAAGCGGAAACACTTATTACATCGCTCAAATCAAGCCGTTGACAGATCCTCTATTTCCGATTTCCGGCAATCCAAATGTAAATTAATTGTTTCTCAGAGGTGAAATCCGCCCTTAATAATGACGACATGTTAAGTCAAACGAGAACGCAACATGTCATGGCGAATCAGCATTCTGGATAAAAGCCCCGTCGCAGAACACGAAACCGCCGCCGATGCGCTGGCGCGTACCTTAACGCTGGCGCAGCAGGCGGAAACGTTGGGTTATCACCGCTTCTGGATTGCCGAACACCACAATACCCCGCAGCTTGCCAGCCCCTCGCCGGAACTGCTGATTGCCTGGATCCTCGGGCAAACAAAGCGTATTCGCGTGGGCTCAGGCGGCGTCATGCTGCAACATTACAGCCCCTATAAAGTCGCTGAAAACTTTAATGTACTGGCCGCCATCGCGCCGGGCCGGGTTGATCTGGGCGTCGGTAAAGCGCCCGGCGGTCTGCCGCTCTCTACCCGCGCGTTGCAGCACGGCCTTAATCCGCAGGAAAAAGGCAGCTTTGCGGAACAACTGACGCAGCTCGATCGATGGATCCGCCCTGACAATCAGTCAGCGGAGGAGACGGTTCGCGCCACGCCTCTGCCCCCGGTACCTGCCGAGGGGTTTCTGCTGGGTGCCAGCACCGAAAGCGCGCTGCTGGCGGCCTCCCTCGACTGGCATTTTGTCTTTGCCGCACACCTGAACGGTGACCCTGAGCTGCTGCGCGAGGTGGTCACAGCCTGGCGTCAACACAGCGTCCGGGAGGTGATGGTGGCCGTGCAGGTGATTGTTGCCCCAACCCAGGCCGAGGCCGACGCGCTGGCGCAAAATGTTGAAGTGTGGGGCGTGGCGCTGGCAAACGGGCAGCGCGTTACCGTGGCGAGCGAAGAACAGGCCTACGCCTTTGCGCGGCAGGCGGGCAGTGAACCGGTGCGCATCGCGCGTCGGGCGCAGTCTCTTCTGGCCGGAACGGCGGAGTCGGTGCTTGAACAGCTCAATGCGCTGCATCAGCAGTGGGGCATTGACGAATTTATCATCGACACGCCGGTCGCTGACGGCGCAACGCGCGTGCAGTCCCTGCGACTGCTGGCCGAGGTACGTCTTAACAGGGAGGTTACGGTATGAACTTCAGCGAACAACTGATTGCCTGGCGCCGGGAACTGCACCAGAACCCTGAACTGTCCGGTCAGGAGGTTGAAACAACGGCCCGCCTGCGCAAGTGGCTGACGGCGGCCGGGATTGCCCCGCTGGATTACGATCTTCAGACCGGGCTGGTTGCGGAGATAGGTCAAGGCAAGGCACTGATTGCGCTGCGCGCCGATATCGACGCGTTACCTATCGACGAGCGCAGCGGAGTGTCTTTCAGCTCCCGGCATGCAGGAGTGATGCACGCCTGCGGTCACGACGTTCACACCAGCGTGATCCTCGGTGCCGCGTTAAAGCTGAAGGAGCGGGAAGCCTCGCTCAATGGTCGCGTGCGGATCCTGTTCCAGCCTGCGGAAGAAAATTTCGGCGGAGCGAAAAGCATGGTGCGGGCCGGGGCGTTACGCGACGTACGCGCGATTTTCGGGATGCATAACGAGCCGTCACTGTCGGTTGGTGAATTTGCCACGCGCGGCGGCCCGTTCTATGCCAACGTCGATCGCTTCGTTATTCACATCACCGGTAAAGGCGCGCATGCCGCACGCCCCCATGAAGGTAACGACGCCATCGTGCTGGCAAGCCAGCTGGTGACCGCGCTGCAAAGCGTCGCCAGCCGTAACGTTAATACGCTGGATTCAGTCGTGCTGAGCGTGACGCGCATCGCCGGCGGGAATACCTGGAACGTGCTGCCGGAAAGCGTTGAGCTGGAGGGCACGCTGCGCACGCACCGCACGGAAGTGCAGCAGAACGTAAAGGCACGCGTCGGTGAAATCGCTGCCGGATTTGCCAGCGCCTTTAGCGCGCAGATCAACATCACCTGGTACGCCGGACCCACCGCGCTGGTGAACGACGAGCATTGGGCCGGGTTTGCCACCTCGGTCGCGCGCGAGGCGGGGTATGAAACCCGTCATGCTGAACTGCACATGGGCGGAGAAGATTTTGCGGTCTATCTGCAAAACGTTCCCGGCGCGTTTGTCAGCATTGGCAGCAACAGCCCGTTTGGTTTACATCACCCGGCATTTAACCCTGACGAAGCATTAATTGAACCCGCTGCCCGCTATTTTGCACAGCTCGCGGAAAAAGCCCTGCAACACGTTTGATTTATTTGAGGTGAATATGTCTGCACATCGTCAATTGCGGCTGGGGACCATTTTGCATGGTGCATCCGGAAATATGTCTGCCTGGCGTCATCCGGCGGCCGTCGCGGATGCCAGTATAAATTTTGATTTCGTCAAAGAAACGGCATTAAAAGCGGAAGAGGGCAAGCTCGACTTTATCTTCGTTGCTGACGGTCTTTATATTAACGAGAAATCCATTCCGCATTTTTTAAACCGTTTTGAGCCGCTGACGGTGTTGTCCGCGCTGGCAAGCGTCACTTCGCGCCTGGGGCTGGTCGGCACGTTGTCCACCTCCTACAGCGAGCCTTTCACCGTTGCGCGTCAGTTTGCCAGCCTCGATCACCTGAGCAACGGTCGCGCGGGCTGGAACGTAGTGACCTCACCGCTGGAAGGATCGGCGAAGAATTTCTCCCGCGAAAAACACCCTGAGCATGCGCTGCGCTACCGCATTGCCGATGAGTATCTCGACGTGGTGAAAGGGCTGTGGGACTCCTGGGAAGGGGATGCCTTTATCCGCAATAAAGAGAGCGGACAGTTTTTTGACGCGTCGAAACTGCATACTTTGGATCACCACGGTGATTTCTTCCAGGTTTCCGGCCCGCTGAATATTGGCCGCACGCCGCAGGGACGTCCGATTGTCTTTCAGGCCGGCGCGTCCGACGACGGTAAAAAGCTGGCGGCAAAACACGCCGACGCCATCTTTACCCACCATGACACGCTGGAAGAAGCGCAGGCCTTTTACCGTGACGTCAAACGGCAGCTGGAAAGTCACGGTCGCCGCGCGGGTGATTTACATATATTCCAGGGCGTCAGCGTGATTGTCGGAAACGACGCCGATGACGTTGAAAACCAGTATCAAACCACGGCGGCACTGGTCTCCATTCATGATGCGCTGAACTATCTCGGGCGTTATTTCGAGCATCACGACTTCAGCCAGTATCCCCTCGACGCGCCGTTCCCGGATATTGGCGATTTAGGCAAAAACAGCTTTCGCAGCACCACCGATGACATCAAGCGTAACGCCCGTGAGCGCAACTTAACTCTGCGTCAGGTCGCGCTGGAAGCCGCATCGCCGCGCCCGCGTTTTGCCGGCACGCCGGAGCAGGTAGCCGATGGTTTACAGGCCTGGTTCGAGGAGAAGGCGGCAGACGGCTTCATCATTCAGGGCGGCACGCCGGATACCTTCCCGCGCTTTGTCGACCAGGTGGTGCCCGTTTTACAGGCGCGCGGCCTGTTCCGCACTGACTATCCCGGCACCACGCTGCGCGAAAGTCTGGGCTTAGACGAACCCAAAAATCAGTTCACACAACAATAAGAGAGAAAAACGCTATGCAGAAATCATCGCTTATTCTGGCGCTTGCGCTGGCCTTTACCCCTGCCGTCTGGGCAGAGAACGTCAATATTAACGGCACCGGCGTGAGCATTGAGGCTAATAAAACGCCGATCGACACCGCCAAAAACAGCGATGCGATCGCCCAGCTGCCGAAAGACTATCGCTTTGCCGTGCCGGGGAAATTTACCGTGGCGGTGGCGGGGCTGAATCAGCCGCCGCTGACGGTATTTTCCGACGACAACAAAACCCTGCTGGGGAGTGAGGTCGATATTGCGCGCCTGGTGGCGGACAGCCTCGGGCTCGAGCTGAACGTGGTTCCCACCTCCTGGGAGGACTGGCCGCTGGGGGTGGCATCCGGGAAATACGACGCGGCGATCAGCAACATCACCGTCACCAAAGCGCGCAAAGAGAAGTTCGACTTTGCCACCTATCGCAAGGATTCTCTTGGCTTTTACGTGAAATCCACCAGCCCGATCGTGTCGCTCCAGAAGGCGGAGGATATCGCCGGGCTGCGCATCATCGTTGGCTCCGGCACTAACCAGGAGGCGATCCTGCTGGCGTGGAACGAAGAGAACCTTAAAAAAGGGCTTAAGCCGTTTATCCCGGTCTACACCAAAGACGATGCGGCGCAAACCCTCGCGCTACAGTCAGGTCGTGCAGACGCCTATTTTGGCCCGAACGTGATCGGCGCCTGGAAAGCGGCGCTGACCGGTAAAACCAAACTGGTTGGCAGCGTCGACGGCGGCTGGCCGAAGGCGGCGCATATCGCGGTGACGCTGAAAAAAGGGAGCGGCCTGGTCGAACCGGTTCAAACCGCGCTTAACGGCGTAATTAAGAACGGAGATTACGACAAAGTGCTGAACCGCTGGGGAGAAAGCGTTGAGCGTATCCCCCGTTCCGAGGTTAACCCGGCTGGTCTGGGCGATTAAGGAGGCACTATGCGGGAACAATTTCGTGACGTTTCGCCGGAAGATAGCGATCTTCAGCCCATTATTAACGGTCTGTTCGGTGAATACGCCGCTCGTTACGGCGACTACTTTTCAAAGGATGCGGAAGTCGAGCTGACGGAGTGGTACCTGGCGCCGCAGGGGCTGTTTATCGTGCTGGAGCGCGATGGCGAAATCATCGCTACCGGCGCTTACAAGCCCTTCGACGAACGCACGGCAGAAATCAAACGTATCTGGACGAATAAAACGCTGCGCCAGCAGGGGCTGGCCGCGCGCGTGGTACAGGAGCTGGAGCGCAGGGCGATACTGGCGGGCTACAGCCACATATACCTCACTACCGGGTTTCGTCAGCCGGAGGCGGTACGGCTCTATCTCAGTCAGGGGTATCAGCCGCAGTTCGATCTCAACCGCGATCCGGAAGAGTACAGCCAGCCGCCGTTCGATGGTCGGCTGCGTTTCACCAAGACGCTGATCCGCGAAGCGCTCAGCAAAACCGCATAAGGAGCGACGATGAGTAACGTTGAAACCATAAAAGTGGTCCCCGCACGTTATCCGCTGCGCGCAGTCGGCGCTGCGGTGGCGCTGTTTGTGCTGGCGGTCGTGATTCAGTCCGTGGCCTTTAATCCCCGCTGGGAGTGGGCGGTATTTGCCCGCTGGTTCTTTGATCCGGTGATCCTCGAAGGCGTCGGTCAGACGCTGCTGCTCACGTTGATAGGCACCGTGCTGAGCGTGGTGATTGGCGGCATGCTGGCGCTGGCGCGGCTCTCGTCATCCTGGCTGTTGAGCAGCCTGGCATGGGGATACATTTGGCTTTTCCGCTCGCTGCCGCTGATCGTGGTGCTGATCGTTCTTTATAACTTCTCCTATCTCTACGACACGCTCTCTCTCGGCGTGCCTTTTACCGGCATTACCTGGGGCAGCGTTGAAACCATCAACGTGCTCGGGCAGTTTTCTACCGCCGTCGTGGGGCTGACGCTGGTGCAGAGCGCCTATACGGCGGAAATTATTCGCGGGGGCTTCCTTGGGGTCGATCACGGCCAGTATGAGGCGGCCGCCGCGCTTGGGCTGCCGGCGTGGCGTCGCACCGTGCGCATTATTCTTCCGCAGGCGCTGCGCACCATTTTGCCGTCCGGATTCAATGAAATCATCAGCCTCGCCAAAGGTACGGCGATGGTTTACGTGCTGGCGATGCCGGAGCTGTTCTACACGATCCAGATGATCTACAACCGTACGCAGGAGGTGATCCCGTTGCTGATGGTGGGAGCCGTCTGGTATCTGGTGATTACCACCGTCCTGTCTGCCATACAGCATATCGTTGAGCGTGGGCTCGCCCGCAGCGAGCGCCGCTCCGCCGTAAACCAGAATCGGGCAGCCAGCCGGACGCGTTCCGTTACCCCCTCTCCAGCACAGGAGCCTGTCCATGCAAGCCTCTCGTGAAGGACACATTTCTATTACCGGCGTCAGCAAGTTTTTTGGCCGACATAAAGCGCTCGATAACGTCACGCTTGAGATCCCGCCGGGTTCCGTCACGGTGATCCTCGGCCCATCCGGATCGGGGAAATCGACGCTGCTGCGTACCATTAATCATCTGGAGCGCGTAGACGAAGGCTTTATTCAGATTGACGGAGAGTACATTGGCTACCGCCGCCAGGGTGACAAACTGTACGAGCTTAAAGAGAAAGAGATCCTCAAACAGCGCGTTAACGTGGGCTACGTTTTTCAGAACTTCAACCTGTTTCCGCATCTTACGGTGCTGGAAAACCTGATTGAGGCGCCGATCGCGCATAAGAAACTCACCCGAAAGGCGGCCATCGAGAACGCATACAGCCTGCTGGATGTGGTCGGCCTGCGCGAAAAAGCCGATGCCTGGTCGCGTCACCTTTCCGGCGGCCAGCAGCAGCGCATCGCCATTGCCCGCGCGCTGGCGCTGCGCCCCCGCGTGATGCTGTTTGATGAGCCCACCTCGGCGCTTGACCCGGAACTGGTTGGTGAAGTGCTGGACGTGATTAAAAAGCTGGCCCGTTCCGGCACCACGCTGGTGGTGGTTACCCATGAGATCGGCTTTGCCCGGGAAGTGGCGGACCAGGTGGTGTTTATGGTTGACGGAAAAATTGTGGAGCAGGGCAGCAGCGACGACGTGTTAAACCGACCGTCGCATCCACGAACGCGCCAGTTTTTGTCGAAAGTATTGTAGTTTTCCCGCCTGGGATAACCTGGTCATGCTGCTCTACACTTAGGGTTTTCATCCCTGAGGGGGCAACATGATCAAACTCTATGGCGTACCCGGCTGGGGATCGGCAATCGGTGAAGTGATGCTGACTCTGGCAGACATCCCGTATCAGTTCGTCAACGTGGACGGGTTTGACCAGCCCGGCCCGCAGCGCGAACTGCTGTTAAAACTGAACCCGCTGTGCCAGGTGCCGACGCTGGAGCTGGAAAACGGGACGATCGTGACGGAAACTGCGGCGATTGCCCTGATGGTGCTCGACAGATGTCCCGATCTCGCGCCGCCCGTAGGGCAGGCCGAGCGCCAGCAGTTTCAGCGCCTGCTCATCTGGTTTGTGGCCAACGTCTATCCCACCGTTACGTATGCAGACTATCCGGAACGCTGGGTGCCTGATGCTCCCGAACAACTGAAGAAAAACTGCATTGAGTACCGAAAATCGCTCTATCTGTGGTTCGACACGCAACTCAGCGCCTCGCCTTTCGCTTTTGGCACACAGTTGACGCTGCTTGACGTCTATATTGCCGTCGCGCGTACCTGGGGGCCACGTCATGAGTGGTTTGCCACCAATACGCCCCATATCACCGCCATCGCGGATGCGGTTTGCGCGCTGCCGGAACTGCACAAGGTGCTAAAAGCTAACGACATAATCTGTTAACGTGGAACGCTCACCTATAAAAGGAGCCCTGCCCATGCCACATGTTGATATCAAATGTTTTCCACGCGATCTGAATGATGAACAAAAAACGGCGCTGGCGGCGGATATCGCCGAAGCGATCGCCCGTCATCTGAACAGCAAAGATCGCTCAATCTCCGTGGCGCTTCAGGAAGTTCAGGAAGCTGACTGGAAGGCGCAGGTCTGGGATACCGAGATCGGCCCGAAACTCGATAAGCTGATTAAGAAACCCGGCTATTCGATGTAACCCGCTTGCCGGGTGGTGCACTGTCACCCGGCGATCCCCGCCTTTATTTGCTATCGCAAAAATCGATAATAAAAACCATAACGATTCCGCTACAATTCTTCCTTCCGAACAATATTCGTTAAATCAGCAGGTAAGCACTGCAACTGCACCAGATTAAGTACAGATAGTAAAAGGATAATTTTTTCATGACAAAATTACCTCGGTTTTCACTCGCCTTTATTCATCCTCGTTACTGGTTCAGCTGGGCAGGCATCGCCGCACTCTGGTGTACGGTCCAGCTTCCCTATTCGCTTCTGTTAAAAGCAGGGCACGGACTCGGGCGTCTGGCCATGCGTCTGCTTCCACGCCGCGTGGAGATCGCCAGACGAAATCTTGAGCTTTGCTTTCCGGAGATGAAAGAGGATGCGCGCGAGCATTTACTCGAGCGTAATTTTGAATCGGTTGGAATGGGCGTCATCGAAACGGGGATAGCGTGGTTCTGGCCTGACTGGCGCGTGCGCAAACACTTTAGCGTGACCGGCTACGAACATATGGAACAGGCTCGGGCGCAAGGAAAGGGCGTGGTGCTTATTGGCATGCATTTTCTTACGCTCGAGCTGGGCGCGCGCATCTTCGGCATGCTCAACGCGGGTATTGGAGTGTATCGACCCAACAATAATGCACTGCTCGACTGGCTACAGACGCGCGGGCGCCTGCGTTCCAATAAAACCATGCTTGACCGCCATGACCTGAAGGGCATGATCCGCGCGCTGAAGCAAAATGAGATCCTGTGGTATGCCCCGGACCACGACTATGGCAAAGCGAATAGCGTGTTTGTGCCGTTTTTTGCCGTCCCGGACGCTGCCACTACGGCCGGGAGCTACATGCTGGTGAAAAGTGCCAGACCGGCCGTGATCCCGTTTGTACCACGCCGTAAAGCAGACGGTACAGGGTATGAGCTGATTATCCTGGAAGATATCAGCGATACGTTGCAGGGGGGCGATAAAGCGTCGGTGGCCACGCAGATGAACAGAGCGATTGAGCGCGCCGTGCTGATGGCACCCGAGCAATATATGTGGCTGCATCGCCGCTTCAAAACCCGCCCGGAAGGCCAGCCGGACCGCTATGCACGCAAAAAACAGGCCCGTTCTCCAGCAAGAACCTTCTCTGCCAGCGACATGTCGGACGAGTCGCGTATTCAGCAGTAGAAAAGGGGGGCGGATGCCGGTGCGCTCCGCCCTTTATAAAACCTGCGGCGCTGGATAGAATGACCGCATCCACATTGTCGGGATGCAAAACATGACCGGAAGAGTCGATTATCACCTCGAAAAATACCTCCTCACCGAAGCCGCCGAGCCGGAACGCCTGACGCGTCAGTGGGCGGAAGTGATGCGCGAATGCCATGACCAGAAATCAGGGGCCGAAGAGCGCCTGCGTCTCGCGCTGCTGAATGTGGATTACGTCACCAGCTTTGAGCTTCCCTTCCGGTTACTCCTCACCCGCGCCCCGCAGTTGATTGATGGGATCAGAAATGAGTTTCAACTCAGTCAAAAAAATGTCCTTTTCAACGGTAAACGCTTTGGCTGCGTCTACAGCCTTAAGCAGGATTTGAACGGCATTCCCGATGAGTTTACCTATCATCTTAAGACCCGTATTCAGCGAATCGATGCGGCAGGCGGTTCGGAAGTACCTTACCGGCACATTGCTCAGCAGGTGAAAGCTCCTCGCGAGCGCCTCAAGCTGGCGCTGGAAAATGGGCTTGCGGTCACGGCGCTTGACGGACTGTTCTGGTTTGGTATTCAGCGCATAGCCGCCGACGTGCAGCGGTTAAGAAAAACGGGTATGAGGATAGTGACGTCAGAGACTGAGGTGTTCGATACGCTGACGATGACAACCCGGCAGATCCCCGTCTACAGCCTGACTCAGCCGGGATGAACCTCGGTCACCGATCCTTCGAGTGCCTCAGAGAGGACGGAAAATGGCGGTAATTTCTTTCTCAGATATTCCGTGCTTCAGTAACGCTTACACTGACATTATGCCCCTGAGAAAGAGGGGCGTTTTCACACGATGGCTTCGTTAGTCAGCAAATGCCCGCAACGCATCCCCATCAAGGCGATAGCGTACCCATTCGGACTGCGGTAACGCGCCGATGCTTAAATAAAAATCAATGGCAGTCTGGTTCCAGTCAAGCACGCTCCATTCCAGCCGGCCGCAGTCACGTTCCACTGCGCATTGCGCGATATTTTTTAGCAGTGCTTTTCCCGCTCCCTTGTTGCGGTATTCCGGGGAAACATATAAATCTTCCATATAGATACCGTTGCGGCCAAGCCAGGTGGAGTAGCTGGTGAAAAAAACGGCATACCCCACCACGCGGCCAGCATATTCGGCGATCAGCGCTTCGGTTTTACTGTCTGCACCAAACAGCGTTTTGCGGATCTCGTCCGGGGTGGTGACCACTTCTTCTGGCGCTTTTTCATAGACCGCGAGTTCGTAAATCATATCGTAAATTGCCGCTGCATCTTCAGGTTGCGCCTGACGAATCGTAATGCTCATTCGTTTCCCTTTATTTCTGTTCGTAGTTGATGGGGGTAAGCATAAAGGCTAATGTCAGAAGAATTAAGTGCAATGAAATCAACCAATGATGAATATTATGCATCCGGCCTTAAGGCGCCTTGATTTAAACCTTCTGCCGGTTTTTGACGCGATTTATCGCCACAGTTCCGTTCGACTGGCGGCGGATGAGCTGGCGATGAGCACCTCGGCGCTCAGCCATGCTTTGTCACGGCTGCGTGTTTCGCTCAACGACCCGCTGTTTTACCGGGAGGGGCATCGAATGTGTCCCAGCGTCTATGCCACGCAGCTTGCGCCTGTTATTGCCTCGGCCCTGAAGGCTCTCGATGGGGAGCTCTCGCCGCAGCCGGAGTTTGATCCTGCTGTGAGTACAGCGTGTTTGCAGATCGCGATAACGGACTTTACTGCGTTCTGCATATTTCCTGCACTCATGAATGTACTTCAACATGAGGCGCCTGGCCTGCGTCTGGAATTACGTTATTTGCCGCACAGCCCAGCGTTGACGGAGTTACTGGCTGGAGAGGTGGATCTGGCCCTGGGATTCAGCACCGTCGAGGATCCCCGTTACCCGGAGCTGGAAGAGATTAGTTGGTTCGAAGATGAGTATGTGGTGATTAGCAATGCGAGCCGGATGGCACTGACGCTGGAGGATTATCTCGCCGCCCGGCATCTTGTGGTTACGCCGTGGAACGAGAAGCAGGGGGTGCTGGATTTGCAGCTTGAACGCATGGGCTATACCCGACACATTGCGATTAAAACCCCGTCCATGCTCAGCGCCCCGTTTGTTATTGCAGAAAGCGATCTGCTGATGGCATTACCCCGATTCGCCGCTCAAAAGCTACTGCCAGCCACCAATATCAAAATTTTTGACTTGCCGTTCCACATCAGTCCCTTTGAAGTAAAAATTTATTCGCATAAACGCAGCGGTAAACGAGGCGTCACGAACTGGCTAAAAGCGACACTGGGCGCGCTGGCTGAAGGCCTACAGTCAGAACGCTGATGATTTCGACTGTAACAGGATCGCCATCAGTCCCGGAAAGCGGGCGTCCAGATCCTCTCTTCTCAGTGAAATCATATTCTCGCGCCCCTGCGGGCGCTGCCAGATCACGCCGCTGTCGCGCAACACGCGCCAGTGGTGAGTCATGGTGGATTTCACCACGTCGTCCGGGCGCAGCGCGTTACAGCTCAGTTCGCTGCCGTCGGCCAGCTTTCGGACGATCGCTAATCGCAGCGGATTGCCGAGGGCGAACAGCACATTTTCCAGCAGTATTTGTTCAGGTTCCGGGTGGTTTGGGATCATCGTTTTCCTGCGTCTCGGGTCAGATTGAGCTATATCAACAATAGGTCAACCGTTAAAAAATAGTTCGATAATACTCGTACAATAGGACTATTATAACAAACGAACTCACACGCGACCATCCCGGTCGTCACAAACCAGCCTCAAAGACTTAAGGAAATATCATGCCCCGACCCATTCCACTCGAACGTTATCGCAACATCGGTATCTCCGCGCATATCGATGCCGGCAAAACCACCACTACCGAGCGCATCCTGTTTTACACCGGGATGAGCCACAAGCTGGGTGAAGTACACGATGGCGCGGCAACCACCGACTGGATGGCGCAGGAGCAGGAGCGCGGGATCACCATTACTTCGGCAGCGGTAAGCTGTTTCTGGCCCGGCATGGACAGAGGTTTTGAACCGCACCGCATCAATATTATTGATACTCCCGGGCACGTCGATTTTACCATTGAGGTGGAACGCTCCATGCGGGTACTCGACGGCGCGGTGATGGTGTACGACTCCGTCGGTGGCGTGCAGCCGCAGTCGGAAACCGTCTGGCGTCAGGCGAATAAATATCACGTCCCGCGGCTGGCATTCGTCAACAAAATGGACCGCCCGGGCGCAGATTTCTTCCGTGTGGTGCGGATGATGCAGGAGCGCCTGAAAGCCAATCCGGTGCCGATCGTGATTCCGGTGGGGGTGGAAGAACACTTCACCGGCGTGGTGGATCTCATCAAGATGCGCACCATCCTCTGGGACGATGCCACGCAGGGCATGGCGTTTAGCTACGCGCCGGTGCCGGACGATCTGCTGAGTACCGCTCAGGAGTGGCGAGAAAAAATGGTCTCAGCTGCGGCAGAAGCCAGTGATGCGCTGATGGACAAGTATCTGGAAACGGGCGATCTGGATGAAGCGGAAATTATCCAGGGGCTGCGCGTCCGGACCATCTCCGGTGAAATACAGCCGATGTTGTGCGGTAGCGCATTCAAGAACAAGGGCGTGCAGCGCATGCTTGACGCGGTGATTGAGCTGATGCCGTCTCCACTGGACGTACCCGCTATTGATGGGGTGGACGAAGACGGGCAGCACGCTGAGCGTCATCCAAGCGATGATGAACCGTTTTCGGCGCTGGCCTTCAAGCTGATGAGCGATCCGTACGTCGGCCAGCTGACCTTTATCCGCGTCTATTCCGGCATACTGCGTAAAGGCGACGCGGTGTACAACCCGGTGAAGGGCAAGAAAGAGCGTATCGGGCGCATTGTGCTGATGCATGCCAACGATCGCCATGAGGTAGACGAGTTGCGTGCAGGGGATATTGCAGCCTGTGTCGGGCTGAAAGACGTCACTACCGGCGACACGCTGACCGACCCGAACGCGGTGATCACCCTTGAGCGGATGGAGTTCCCGGATCCGGTCATTTCGCTTGCGATCGAGCCGAAAACCAAAGCCGATCAGGAGAAAATGGGGATCGCATTACAGCGCCTGGCGGCGGAGGACCCGTCGTTCCGCCTGCACACGGATGAGGAATCCGGCCAGACGATTATCTCCGGGATGGGCGAGCTGCATCTGGAAATCATCGTCGACCGCATGAAGCGCGAGTTTGGCGTCGAGGCGAACATTGGTCGTCCTCAGGTCACCTACCGTGAAACCCTGCGCAAAGCGGTGAAGGATATTGAAGGGAAATTTGTCCGACAGTCCGGCGGGAAAGGGCAGTACGGCCATGTGGTCCTGAGCCTCGAGCCGCTAGCGGCCGGGAGTGGTTTTGTGTTTGAAGATGCCACTAAAGGCGGCGTGGTGCCGCGCGAGTACATCCCGTCGGTGGAGAAAGGCTTGCGTGAAGCCATGAATACGGGTGTGCTGGCGGGCTATCCGGTTGTCGATGTGAAAGCGACCCTGACCTTTGGTTCGTACCACGATGTTGACTCCTCGGAGATGGCCTTCCGCATGGCGGCGATCCTCGGTTTTAAAGAGGGCGCAAGGCGGGCGGATCCGGTAATTCTTGAGCCGGTGATGCACGTTGAGGTGGAAACGCCGGAGGAATATGCCGGGAACATTATGGGCGATCTCTCCTCCCGTCGCGGCATGGTGCAGGGGATGGCAGAGCAGTATGGCAGCCAGATTATTCGCGCTGACGTCCCGCTGGCCGAGATGTTTGGCTATGCCACCACGCTGCGATCGATGTCCCAGGGGCGCGCAACGTATACGATGGAGTTCCACCATTTTGCGGAGGCTCCGCGAAATGTGGCGGATGAGATTATTGCGAAGCGCGTGAAGAGTTAATTAATTACACATGGTAGTCGGTAGGCTACCATGTGTTTTTTTACGACCCAGAGATTATCCATGTTACTTAATGAGTGTTGCCGAGCGGACTTTCCATTTCCCTTGTTCTTCAACAAGACAATCTGCAACAACGTGATCTTGCTTCATACCAAACGCGATATAGACGTTTGTGCAAACGGCGTCAAAATCAGAGTGCAGGACGGTTATCTGATTCCAGTCCTCATCCCAATCCTGTGATTTAATGAACATATCTGCATCGGGCATGTCTTTTTCGTTACTGTCACCTGAATACAACTCTTTTATTGCTGCGATTGTCCCCGAGGCAACATAGTCATTCATGATGTCTGGATTAAGTACGGGAGGTTTGCCCTGATTCAACTGAGCGATATACCATTGATTGAATTTAACCGCCGTTAGCCCCGGTGCATAGGTGCTTTCCGCGCCAACTAAGGGAGAAAGGATGAAAAGTAAAAAGAAGAGTGGCTTCGATGACATAGTGTGCCCAATTACCGATGCTTTTTGGTTGAGCATTTTATTTGGAATATAATATTTCGCCATTTCTATCCAGGACATTAATATTTCCTTAACGGGGAATTGCTAACTCAGCAACTCCAGAAATATCCTCCGTTCTACAACGCAGTGGTAAACATAAAATGCCATAGGTATTTGATATAATTGAAAAGGATATGATAGATAAACTCAATCCAGCGCCTTCACGATCTTCCCACTCGTCACAAACGTGCCCGCCCCCAGATGATGCAACGTATTCAGCTTATCCTCGTCAAACTGCCAGCGTCCGGCCACAAAAGCGCGCTCATCTGCTGCGGCGGAAACGACCTCCCCAAACAGGGTGTCATATTTTTCTGCCGCAGAGGTGACAGGTAATAACCGACACTCCATCCACGCCAGACATTTATCTTCTATAACCGGCAGGCCAAGCTCAGGACCAAAAATAACTGGGATACCGTAGCAGTTAAATTTATCCTCGTCGCGTCCGCTGACGCTGCCGACCGCGTAGGTCCAGTTCGCTGCCGCCACGCCCGGGATAACGATGCCGAATTTACCGCTGCGCTCGATCAGCTCTCGTGACCAGGCGCTTTTGTCCACCACAATCGCGATGCGCGGCGGTTCAAATTCCACCGGCATGGACCATGCGGCGGCCATAACGTTGCGTCTGTCTATCGTTTCATCCCGACTGGTAATAAGCACGGTGGGCCCGTGATTCAGAAGACGGCTGGCATGGCGTAATTCAACGGGGCGAAAGTGGCTCATAGGATCTCCTCATGTACACGATGAGTATGACGAAAAAGCACTTTTGCGCATATGCATAAGGGAAAATAGTTTATAAACAGGGAATATCCCATTCTGGAGCAGACCATGTCCCCATTTCTGAGTGCTTATTTCGCCCGCACGGGCTGGCAGCAGCCCGTACAGGTTGATATCGATACCCTGCGGGGGCTGCATTTACACCACAACTGTGCGATCCCGTTCGAAAATATCGACGTCGTTCTGCCGCGCGAAATCCATCTTGAAGATCAATATCTGGTCGACAAGCTGGTGACGGGGCGACGCGGGGGATATTGTTTCGAGCAAAACGGTCTGTTTGAGCGAGTACTGCGCGAAGTCGGGTTTACCGTGCGCAGCGTGCTGGGGCGGGTCGTGCTGGCAAATCCGTCCCAGATGCCGCCGCGCACGCATCGGCTGCTGCTGGTAGAGCTGAACGGCGAACGCTGGATCGCCGATGTGGGATTTGGCGGACAAACGTTGACGGCACCGATTCGTTTGATCGCCAACGAGGAGCAGGAAACCCCGCACGGCATGTACCGTCTTCTGAGCGAGGGTAACGACTGGGTATTACAGTTCTGCCATCACGAACACTGGCAGTCGATGTACCATTTTGACCTGGGGACGCAATACTTCAACGATTACGTGATGGGAAACTTCTGGTCGGCGCACTGGCCGCAATCCCATTTTCGTCATCATCTGCTGATGTGTCGCCACCTGCCGGACGGAGGTAAGCTGACGCTGACCAACTTCAACTTCACCCACTGGCAGAACGGTCACGTGGAGGAGCAGAGCCATTTGCCGGATGCACAGGCGCTGTATCAGCTGATGCAGGAACGCTTTGGGTTGGGCGTTGACGATCCGAAGCACGGCTTTACGCTGGCAGAACTAACGGCGGTGATGGCGGGGTTTGATACGCATCCGCAGGCGGGGAAATAGCCCGGTGGCGGCTGCGCCTTACCGGGCCCGTAGGTCGGATAAGTCGAAGCCGCCACCCGACAAAATCAACGACGCGATCTCACCACCTGATACCGACGGGTGAAATATTCAAACGGCGCGCTCCACACGTGCACCAGGCGGGTGAACGGGAAGATGAGGAAAATCGTCATCCCCAGTACCAGATGCACCCGGAAGATCGGCGCGACGCCGCTCAGCATTTCCGATGAACCGCCCCTGAACGTCACGATCCCCTGCGCCCAGCCGACCAGCTTCATCATCTCGCTCCCGTCAGGATACTGAGCGGAGAAAGGAATGGTCGACAGCCCCAGGATACACTGAAGCAGCAGGATACTCATGATGATAATATCCGGCGTGGTCGAGGTCGCGCGCACCCGCTGGTTGAAGAGGCGGCGGATCAGCAGCATCGACCCACCAATCAGCGTCAGTACGCCGCAAATGCCTCCCGCTATCATGGCTAACTGCTGTTTAACCGCGACGGGTAAAAACCAGGCATACATCCAGTGCGGGGTTAACATCCCGAACAGGTGCCCGAAGAAGATCCCCAGAATCCCGATATGAAACAGGTTAGAGCCCCAGTTCATACCGCGCTTGCTGAGCATCTGGCTCGACGAGGCGCGCCAGGTGTATTGTCCGTAGTCGTAGCGCAGCCAGCTGCCGAGGAAAAAGACGGTGGCGCAGATATACGGGTAAATATCATAGAAAAATACGTTCAGGTAATGCGTCATTTTGGGCCTCCGGCGCTGACGTCCACGTACTGCGGCGCGACGTCCTGGCTAAAGCGTCGTTGATATTGCTGCATCGGCGAACTGTCGCACGACGTCGCGTTGTCTTCGATAAACTTCACCTGTTCCTCTTCCCACACGGCATCCAGCGCCTGACGGGTATCATCCCGTTTTTCACCGGACACCTGCTTCGCCACGCTGTCGCTGGAAAGCCGCGTACCGGCCATCGTCAGCAGGGCGTCAAACAGCTGATAATGCGCCACGCCGCGCTGCTTGAGGCGACCACCAATCAGCGCCAGGATCGGCGCGACGTTTTGCAGACCTTCACGCGCCTCGTCGTCGGTGACGAGGCTGAGATATTCCAGATAGAGCGGCAGGTAGTCGGGCAGCTCGCGGCAGTCCAGCTCCAGCCCGGCTTTCTCATACTGGCTCATCAGGTCGACCATTGCCTGACCGCGATCGCGCGACTCGGCGTGAACGTGCTCGAACAGCAGCAGCGACGTCGCGCGGCCCCGTTCAAATACCTCGCACCATTCTGCCTGCTTGTCCAGCAGCGGGGCGCTCAGGTGCTGCTGCGCGAAGGGCAGCAGCATGGGCGCGTCCTGTTCCACCAGGGAAAGCGCTTCTTCGCGGTTTTCCCACAGCAGCTCATCGGGATACTCAATCAGCAGCGCGATGATTTTAAGGATCTGCATTATTCTCCCTCCCCGTGATCGCGTACTTCGGTGATGTTAATCGCGTCGATGCGGCTGCTGTTAAAGAGGTTGAACTTGGTGTCGGAGCCGTGGCAGCCGTCGCCAAAGGTGAAGCCACAGCCATTTTTTTCCGGGAAGGCGTCGCGCGCCATTTCGCGGTGGCTGGTCGGGATCACGAAGCGGTCTTCGTAGTTAGCGATGGCGAGGTAGCGATACATCTCCTCAACCTGCGCTTCGGTCAGGCCCACTTCCTCAATGGCGCGGGTATCGGTCACGCCTTCCACGGTCTGGGAGCGTTTGTAGTGACGCATCGCCATCATGCGCTTCAGGGCGCGCAGCACCGGGCCGGTATCGCCCGCGCTGAGCATGTTTGCCAGATACTGCACCGGGATGCGCAGGCTCTCGACGGCGGGCAGAACGCCGTCGCTTTGCGGCAGGCCGCCGGCATCCGCGTAGGACTGAATTGGCGACAGCGGCGGCACGTACCAGACCATCGGCAGGGTGCGGTATTCCGGGTGCAGCGGCAGGGCGAGCTTCCAGTCCATCGCCATTTTATAGACCGGTGAACGCTGCGCCGCGTCAATGACGTTCTGCGGGATGCCCTGCTTCAGCGCTTCTTCAATCACCGCCGGGTCGTTCGGATCCAGGAACACGTCGCACTGGCGCTCATACAGGTCGGTCTCATGCTCGGTGCTGGCGGCCTCTTCGATGCGGTCCGCGTCATACAGCAGCACGCCGAGATAGCGGATGCGACCGACGCAGGTCTCCGAACAAACGGTCGGCTGGCCGGACTCGATGCGCGGATAGCAGAAGATGCATTTCTCGGACTTGCCGCTCTTCCAGTTGAAGTAAATTTTCTTGTACGGACAGCCGCTGATGCACAGGCGCCAGCCGCGGCATTTGTCCTGGTCAATCAGCACAATACCGTCCTCTTCGCGCTTGTATATTGCGCCGCTCGGGCAGGTGGCCACGCAGCTCGGGTTCAGGCAGTGCTCGCACAGGCGCGGCAGATACATCATGAAGGTGTTTTCAAACTGGCCGTACATCTCTTTCTGGATCTTCTGGAAGTTGCGGTCGCGGGCGCGCTTTTCGAACTCGCCGCCCAGCAGCTCCTCCCAGTTTGGCCCCCAGACGATTTTGTCCATCCGCTTACCGTCAATCAGCGAGCGCGGGCGGGCGGTAGGGAGGTGATCGCCTTCCGGCGCGCGGTGCAGATCCTGATAATCGAAGGTGAACGGTTCGTAGTAATCGTCAATCTGCGGCAGAACGGGGTTGGCAAAAATCTTCGACAGCACGCCCATTTTGCCGCCGAGGCGCGGGGTCAGCTTGCCGTGGATCCCGCGTATCCAGCCGCCTTGCCACTCGTCCTGATCTTCCCAGTTTTTCGGATAGCCGATGCCCGGCTTGGTCTCCACGTTGTTAAACCACGCATACTCCATCCCTTCGCGCCCGGTCCAGACGTTCTTGCAGGTGACCGAGCAGGTGTGGCAGCCAATGCATTTGTCGAGATTCAGTACCATGCCAACCTGTGAGCGTATTTTCATTTTTTCGCCTCCTGAACCTGATCCCGACCTTCGCCGTCCAGCCAGTTAATGTTTTTCATTTTGCGGATCATGATGAACTCGTCGCGGTTCGAGCCGACGGTACCGTAATAGTTGAAGCTATAGGCCAGCTGCGCATAGCCGCCGATCATATGGGTCGGTTTTGGGCAGACGCGGGTGACCGAGTTGTGGATCCCGCCGCGCCGTCCGGTCACTTCCGAACCCGGGATGTTCAGAATGCGCTCCTGGGCGTGGTACATCATGGTCATGCCCGGCGGCACGCGCTGGCTGACCACTGCGCGGGCGGTGAGGGCGCCGTTGGCGTTAAAGGCTTCGATCCAGTCGTTGTCCTCAATGCCCAGCTCGCGCGCGTCGGTTTCGCTGATCCAGACGATGGGCCCCCCGCGCGACAGGGTCTGCATCAGCAGGTTTTCGCTGTAGGTGGAGTGGATGCCCCATTTCTGGTGCGGCGTCAGGAAGTTCAGCGCTTTTTCCGGGAAGCCGTTCGGCGGGATCTCGCGCATGTGGGTCACGCTGCGGGTATCAATCGGTGGGCGATAAGCCACCAGGCTCTCCCCGAAGGCGCGCATCCAGGCATGATCCTGATACAGCTGCTGGCGACCAGACAGCGTGCGCCACGGGATCAGCTCATGCACGTTGGTATAGCCCGCGTTATACGACACGTGTTCGCTCTCAAGGCCAGACCACGTCGGGCTGGAGATGATTTTACGCGGCTGCGCCTGAATATCGCGGAAGCGAATTTTCTCGTCTTCCTTGTTTAGCGCCAGATGGGTGTGGTCGCGCCCGGTCAGTTCGCCGAGCGCTTCCCAGGCTTTGACCGCCACCTGACCGTTGGTTTCCGGCGCAAGGGCAAGGATCACCTCGGAGGCGTCAATGGCCGTTTCAATGCGCGGACGGCCTTTCGCCGGACCGTCGAGCTTGACGTAGTTGAGCTTACCGAGGAAATCGACCTCGTTCTGCGTGTTCCACGAAATGCCTTTCCCGCCGTTGCCGAGTTTGTCCAGCAGCGGCCCAAGAGCCGTAAAGCGCTCATAGGTTTCCGGATAGTTGCGCTCGACGACCGCAATATTCGGTGCGGTTTTGCCGGGGATCAGGTCGCATTCCCCTTTGCGCCAGTCCAGGATATCAAACGGCTGCGACAGCTCCCCCGGAGAGTCATGCTGTAGCGGCTGAAGCACCACGTCGGTTTCGGTGCCAAGGTGGCCGACGCACACCTCCGAGAAAACTTTGGCGATACCCTTGTAGATCTCCCAGTCGCTGCGTGATTCCCACGCCGGGTCAACGGCGGCGGAAAGCGGGTGAATAAACGGATGCATGTCCGAAGTATTCATATCGTCTTTTTCATACCAGGTGGCGGTAGGCAGAACGATATCGGAGAACAGGCAGGTGCTGGACATGCGGAAATCGAGCGTCACCAGCAGGTCGAGCTTGCCCTCAATGGCGGCGGTCTGCCACTCGACCTCTTCAGGCTTCACGTCGTCCGTTGAGCCTAAATCTTCACCCTGAATCCCGCTCTCGGTGCCGAGCAGGTATTTCAGCATGTACTCGTGGCCTTTACCGGACGAACCGAGCAGGTTTGAACGCCAGACGAAAAGGTTACGCGGATGGTTCTTGCCGTTGTCCGGCTGTTCGCAGGCGAAGCGAATATCGCCCGATTTCAACGCCTGAACGGTGTACTCCTGCGGCGACATTCCGGCGGCGTCGGCGCGGGCCTTCACGTGCAGCGGGTTGAGGTTGAGCTGCGGTGCGGACGGCAGCCAGCCCATGCGCTCGGCGCGAACGTTGAAGTCAATCAGGTGACCTGTAAACTTCGACGCGTCCGCGAGCGGGGAGAGCAGCTCCTGCGCGGTGAGCTTCTCATAGCGCCACTGGCTGGCGTGGTTGTAGAAGTACGACGTACTGTTCATCTGGCGCGGCGGGCGGTTCCAGTCCAGCGCGAAGGCCAGCGGCAGCCAGCCGGTTTGCGGGCGCAGTTTTTCCTGCCCGACATAGTGGGACCAGCCGCCGCCGCTCTGCCCGACGCAGCCGCAGAAGACCAGCATGTTGATCATCCCGCGGTAGTTCATGTCCATGTGATACCAGTGGTTCACACCGGCACCGAGGATGATCATCGAGCGGCCGTGGGTTTTGTGCGCCGTGTCGGCAAACTCGCGGGCAATTTTTTCAATCAGGTTCGCGGGTACGCCGGTAATTTGCTCGCCCCAGGCCGGAGTATAGGCCTTAATCTCGGCGTAATTTAACGCGGCGTTGCTGTCGTCCAGGCCGCGATCGAGGCCGTAGTTTGCGAGCACCAGATCGTACACGCTCACCACGCGTCTCTGGCTGCCGTCGGCCAGCGTCAGGGTTTTACTCGGTACGCGGCGCATCAGCACCGGCTCCTGCTTCACGCTGCGGAAGTGCGGGTTCTCGTTGCCGCCAAAGTACGGGAAGGCAACGTCCGCCACGCTGTCGTGGGTCATGAGCAGGGAAAGCGTCAGCTCGGTTTCCTGGCCTGCGGCGAGCGACTCCAGGTTCCATTTGCCTTTTTCGCCCCAGCGGAAGCCGATGGAGCCGTTTGGCACCACCAGATCCCCGGCTACGTTAAAGGCGATAGTTTTCCATTCCGGATTGTTGGCTTCCCCCAGTCCGTCGGCCAGATCGGACGCGCGCAGCATCCGGCCCGGCACCAGGCGGCCGTCTGCCTGCTCGTCGAGCAGCACCAGCATCGGCATGTCGGTGTAGCGTCGGCAGTAGTTGAGGAAGTAGTCGCTCGGGTTATCGAGGTGGAACTCTTTGAGGATCACGTGGCCCATCGCCATGGCGAGGGCGCTGTCGGTGCCCTGTTTGGGCGCCAGCCACTGGTCGCTCAGCTTGGCGACCTCCGAGAAGTCCGGCGTAATCGCAACGGTCTTGGTGCCTTTATAGCGCACCTCGGTAAAGAAGTGGGCGTCCGGAGTACGCGTCTGCGGCACGTTCGAGCCCCAGGCGATGATATAGCTGGAGTTGTACCAGTCTGCGGATTCCGGTACGTCCGTCTGTTCGCCCCACGTCATCGGCGACGCGGGCGGCAGGTCACAGTACCAGTCGTAGAAGCTGAGGCAGGTGCCGCCGAGCAGGGAGAGGTAGCGCGTACCGGCGGCGTAAGAAACCATCGACATCGCCGGAATAGGGGAGAAACCGGCCACGCGGTCCGGGCCGTAATGTTTGATGGTCCAGACGTTAGCGGCGGCAATCAGCTGGTTCAGCTCTTTCCAGTTCGAGCGGATAAACCCGCCTTTACCGCGCACCTTCCTGTAGCTCTGCGCCTTTTGCGGATCGTTCTGGATGGCGTCCCAGGCCAGCACCGGATCGCTGTGCTGCGCCAGCGCCTCGCGCCAGAGTTCGATCAGCCTGCGGCGCACCAGCGGGTACTTAAGACGGTTGGCGCTGTAGAGATACCAGGAGTAGCTTGCGCCACGCGGACAGCCGCGCGGCTCGTGGTTAGGCAGGTCTGGGCGGGTGCGCGGGTAGTCGGTCTGCTGGGTTTCCCAGGTCACCAGGCCGTTTTTAACATAAATCTTCCAGCTACAGGAGCCGGTGCAGTTCACGCCGTGGGTGGAACGCACAATTTTGTCGAACTGCCAGCGCTGACGGTAGCTGTCCTCCCAGTCGCGGTTGGTGTGATACACCTGCCCGTGCCCCTCGGCGAAACTGTCGCCTTTTGTTTTGAAGTAACGGAAGCGGTCCAACAGTTTGCTCATGACATTTCTCCTGCTTCGATAGCATTGCCGGAGGGCGATGCATCACGCTCCGGCGAAAATGTAGTTATTATTTTTTTGAGGATTTGCGGCCGTACACCAGCCAGGTGACGAACACGCAGACGATGTAAAACACGAGGAAAACTTTCATGGCCCCAACCGGCGAACCGGTCATGGCCAGCGATGTGCCGAACGCTTTAGGGATAAAGAATCCACCCACCGCGCCGATGGCGGAGATAAAGCCCAGCGCGGCGGCGGTTTCCGTCACCGCTTCGTGCTGCGCCTGCTCGTCGGTGCCGCCTTGCTTTTTGACGCGGTCGAGGGTGATTTGGCGGAAGATGATCGCAATCATCTGGAAGGTCGATCCGCTGCCGAGACCCGCGGTGAGGAACAGCCCCATAAACACCAGGTAGAACGCCATAAAGCTGCCGGAGCCGGAGCCGGGAAGCGTCAGGAAAATCAGGGCGCTGAAGACGGCCATAAAGACGAAGTTGATCAGCGTAACCCGCACGCCGCCGAGCCGGTCAGAGATCATTCCGCCCGCCGAACGCGCCAGCGCGCCAATCAGCGGGCCGAAGAAGGCGAGATGCAGGATGTTAACGTCCGGGAACTGGGTTTTCGACAGCATGGCAAAGCCCGCCGAGAAGCCGATAAACGAGCCGAAGGTGGCGAGATACAGCAGGCTCAGCAGCCACAGGTGAAAGCGTTTCAGCACCGGCAACTGGCTGGCAATGGACGCTTTCGAGCTGGCGATATCGTTCATGCCAAAGAACGCGGCAATCGTGGCCAGAATGAGCAGCGGCACCCAGATCCAGGCGGCATTCGCCAGCCACATCGTTGAGCCGTCTTCCTGCGGCACGCCGTGCACGCCGAGGAAGGTGAACATTGGCAGGAAAATCACCAGCGGCGCGACCAGTTGCATGACGCTGACGCCCAGGTTACCCAGCCCGCCATTAATGCCCAGCGCGCTGCCCTGTTTGGCTTTCGGGAAGAAGAAGCTGATATTGCCCATGCTGGAGGCAAAGTTAGCCCCGGCAAAGCCGCACAGCAGCGCGATGATGATAAACACCCAGTATGGCGTGGCCGTATTCTGAATGGCGAACCCAAGCCAGACGCATGGAACCACCAGAATGACGGTGCTTAACACGGTCCAGTAACGCCCGCCAAATATCGGGACCATAAAAGAGTAGGGGACACGCAATATCGCGCCGGACAGGGAAGGCAATGCCGTTAGCATAAAAAGCTGATCGGTGCTGAAATTAAATCCGACTTTATTAAGATTAACCGCAACGGCGCTAAATAACATCCATACGCAAAACGCCAGCAGTAAACAAGCAACGGAAATCCATAGGTTTCTTCGTGCGATATGTTTCCCTTTATTTTCCCAAAATTGCGCGTTTTCCGGTTTCCAGTTACTCAATAGATGCTGATTACTTTTCTCACTTTGTTGTGACATATCGCCCTCTTGCTCAACCAGATTAAGAGAAAAAACAATTAAAAACAGTCAGATATCTGTTGGTGGTATGTAGATGTTATTGGATGTTTTGGGATACATCTGAAAGGATAGATAAAAAAAGCGAATCCCTGAGTTTAGAAAGGGAATCAGGGTTCGCTTTATGTGTTACGAAATGTAACTTTTTACGGAAATTAATACTCCGATGGGAGTATTAAAACAATTCGAGGGAGATAAGTTTGTCCAGATGCTTATTAAATGCCGCATCGTCCATTTCCGGCATATTTAAAACGTAAATACCGTCGAGACCGCAGACCAGCCCGATTAAGCGCCAGGCAATATTTTCTGGCCGGTCGGTGAGGGTAAAGGCGTTGGCCTCCGCCCCGGCACAAATTATCGCCACCGTCTCCTGGTGCCACATTTCCATGGTCAGAACGTACGCACCTTTTATGTCGCTATCCCGACTTGCCAGGATCTGGGCTTCGCGCCAGAGGCGAATGTAGGGCTCAAACCCGCCGTCATCGCTGCCAAGCATGGCGTGCAGGCGTTCGCGCCAGCCGGCATTTTCACCCACGACCTCCGCATCCAGCAGATCGCGGATCAGCCGTACAAACGCCAGCGCTTTGAGTTCCCCCGCCGAAGCAAAATGATGATGAACCTGTCCGGTCGCGATGCCCGCTTCGGTAGCGATACGGCGGACGGTCATCGCCGACAGCCCTTCAGACAGGGCCACGCGCATTGCAGCGTGTAATATTTCTTCGCGACGCTCGTCCTTGCTCAGATAACGCATATTTCCTCACTCTCAATAGCAACGCAACGAGTGTAACAAAGAGCTGGACAAGTGTTCAACTTTACGTAGGATCGCATTCTGGACATGTGTCCAGTTTTTAACTGAAAAGGAAATTTATGTTTCGTCAGTGGTTAGCGTTAGTGATTATCGTGCTGGTGTATATCCCGGTGGCGATTGACGCGACGGTGCTGCACGTGGCCGCACCGACATTGAGCATGACGCTGGGTGCCAGCGGCAACGAATTGCTGTGGATTATTGATATCTACTCGCTGGTGATGGCGGGAATGGTGCTTCCCATGGGCGCGCTGGGGGATCGCATTGGCTTCAAGCGCCTGCTGATGATTGGCAGTACGCTGTTTGGCCTGTCGTCGCTGGCGGCGGCCTTCGCACCTACGGCGGGCTGGCTGATTGCCGCCCGCGCATCGCTGGCGATTGGCGCGGCGATGATCATCCCGGCCACGCTTGCGGGCATCCGCACGCTGTTTGTCGACGCGCGGCATCGTAATATCGCGCTTGGCGTCTGGGCGGCGGTGGGCTCGGGCGGGGCGGCGTTTGGCCCGCTGATTGGCGGCATGCTGCTGGAACACTTTTACTGGGGATCGGTGTTCCTGATTAACGTGCCCATTGTCCTGATTGTGGTGTCGCTCGCAGCGCGCTTTGTGCCTGCTCAGCAGGGACGGCCAGAGCAGCCGCTGAATATCAGCCATGCGATCATGCTGATTGTGGCGATCCTGCTGCTGGTTTACAGCGCAAAAACGGCCCTGAAAGGGGTACTGTCCCCGTGGATCGTGGCCAGCACCTTACTGACCGGGGCGGCGATGCTGTTTGTCTTCGTCCGTATCCAGCTGCGCGCGAGCGTGCCGATGATCGACATGCGCCTGTTTTGCCACCGCATCATTCTAAGCGGCGTGGTGATGGCGATGACCGCCATGATTGCGCTGGTGGGCTTTGAGCTGCTGATGGCGCAGGAGTTGCAGTTCGTGCATGGTTTTACGCCGTTTGAAGCAGGGATGTTTATGCTGCCGGTGATGGTGGCGAGCGGCTTCAGCGGGCCGATTGCCGGCGTGCTGGTGGGACGTCTGGGGCTGCGCATTGTCGCTGCCGGGGGCATGGGGCTAAGCGCGGTCAGTTTTATCGGCCTGTCGACGCTCGATTTCAGTACGCAACAGTGGCAGGCGTGGAGCCTGATGGTGCTGCTGGGCTTTAGCGCCGCCAGTGCGCTGCTCGCCTCCACGTCGGCGATCATGGCCGCCGCGCCGAAAGAGAAAGCCGCCGCCGCGGGCGCGATCGAAACCATGTCCTATGAGCTGGGGGCAGGTCTGGGGATTGCCATTTTCGGTCTGCTGTTAACCCGCAGCTTCTCGGCATCTATTGAGCTGCCGCAGGCGCTGGACGCGTCGCTTGTAGATAAGGCCTCGTCATCCATTGGCGAAGCGGTCAAGGTAGCGCAGGACTTGACGCCAGCCCTCGCTGACTCGGTGATTGACGCAGCCAAAACGGCGTTTATCACGTCACACAGCGTAGCGTTAGGCAGTGCGGGAGGCATGCTGCTGATCCTGGCGGTCGGGATCTGGTTTAGTCTGGCGAAGGCAGGAGAGCAGGCATAAAAAAAGCCAGCCGCAGAGGCTGGCTTTTCATAACGAACCTGTCTTAGAACTGGTAGGTCAGACCAACAGCAACGATGTTGTCGGTTGCCACTTTGGCATCTTTGGTGAACTGGCTGTCATCAACCAGGTTGATTTTGTAATCAACGTAGGTGGACATGTTTTTGTTGAAGTAGTAGCTCGCGCCAACATCAATGTATTCCACCAGGTCCTGGTCGCCGTAAGAGCCGATGTCTTTACCTTTGGATTTCAGGTAAGCGATGGACGGACGCAGGCCGAAGTCGAACTGGTACTGTGCAACAACTTCAAAGTTCTGCGCTTTGTTTGCAACGTGGCCGTCACCGAACGCGGTCATGTTGCGGGTTTCAGAGTAGGTGGTTGCCAGGTAGATGTTGTTCGCATCGTACTTCAGGCCCGCTGCCCATACTTCTGCGTTATCGCCGCCTGCGTTCAGGTTGCTTGCTGCACGAACCTGACGGTCAGTACGGTCAGATTTCGCGTAGGTTGCGCCCACGCCGAAGCCGTCGAATTCATAGGTAGAAGACAGACCCCATCCGTCACCGTTTGATTCGGTGATATTAGTACGGTCGTTTTTACCCTGGTACTGAGCGGCAACGTTCAGGCCGTCAACCAGACCGAAGAAGTCGGTGTTACGGTAGGTTGCAACGCCGGTGGTACGGCCGGTCATGAAGCCGTCCGTCTGCGTCCAGGTATCGCCACCGAATTCTGGCAGAACGTCAGTCCATGCGCCAACGTCGTAAGCAACACCGTAGTTACGACCGTAGTCGAAAGAACCGAATTCATCGAACTTCAGACCCGCGTAGGCCAGACGGGTTTTGTTGCCGTCAGAACCCTGAGCTTCAGAGCGGTTGCCCTTGAACTCATATTCCCACTGGCCGTAACCGGTCAGACGATCGTTGATCTGCGTTTCACCTTTGAAACCCAGACGAACATACGTTTTGTCGCCGTCGCTACCTGCATCATCAGAAAAATAGTGCAGACCTGTAACTTTACCGTACAGATCCAGCTTGTTACCGTCTTTGTTAAAAACTTCAGCCGCGTTAACAACGCCTGCTGCCAACATGGAAGTGACTGCCACTGCAACTAATTTAAGTTTCATCTTAATTGACCTTTATAATTTTAATTAGGTATTTCCTAAACCATATGAGCGATTTTTAAACGAGGCTTATCGTCAATGGCAGACTATTTTTAAAATTCCGTAGACTGCTTTCAATAATAAGTTTCAAAATATTAAAGAAAATTTCAATTAGTGTGATCGCGATCTGAAAAATTGCCGTAAATGTGGATAATTAGATTAATATTTACACATAAAACGTTTATTAACTCGCCATGATAATTTAGCGGCTTATAATTTAATAGCGGACGCTTTATTTTCTAATTCAGAGCGATGGAATGACGTTACTTAAGTGAAATTATTTTTAATTGCTGTAAAAACAGTATGTTAGGAGTGTTATTGAAAACAGGGAAATTGTCCTTAATAGACACATTCAGAAATAAACTATTGCAGTTTGTGCTATATAGGGTGGGAATATTTCGCTGCAATTAATTACGTGCGTTGTCAGTTTTTGTCAATTTAACGCCGCAGGCAAAGTTGCATAAGGGCAATATAAGCGGAATTCGTCACCCTATCTAATGTTATAAATAATATTCTCAAGTGTGATCACATTTTAAATTTATGTTAATTAATAGCCGGGCATGGCAACCCCGGCCAGAAATAAAATGCCTATTTACGGGTGGCATACCAGCACAGTAATGACCCGGCGCAAACCATTAATGCTCCTTGCCAGAATGAGAATGAAAGCGGCGAGCTCAGCACAATAGCCGCCAGCGCGGCAGAAAGTACCGGGGTGAAGTAGGAGACGGCTGCAAGCACCGTCACGTTACCGTGGAGGATCCCAATGTTCCAGGCGGCATAGCCGAAGCCTAGAGCAACGCCGCACATCAGCAGCTTCACCACTACCGGCACGCTGAACACCATATCGGGCTGGTCGCTTAGGGCATATTTCACCCACAGGCTTAAGGCGGTCAGCAGCACGAATAGGGTAATGCCGTTTTGCCCTCTGGCATACCTGCTGGTGACGGTGCAGTAGGCGGCCCAGATAAAGGCGCCGGCAAATGCCAGCCCGTAGCTCAGCGGGCTGGAAACGATGTTTTGCATGATGTCGTGAACGTGCAGCCCGTTTTCGCCGCCTAAGACCCAGCCCACGCCCAGCAGGGAGATCGCTAAGCCGGGGATCACCCACAGGGTGGATTTTTGCCCGTTGAACAAAATGGCGAACACAATCGTCAGGCTTGGCCAGAGATAGTTGACCATGCCCACCTCAATTGCCTGCGAGCGTGTCGCGGCAAAACCAAGCGACAGGGCAAGGCACATTTCATAGCTGACAAACAGGACGCTGCCCGCAATGAGATAGCCTTTCGAAAACCGTTTAATATCCGGGAAACCTACCGTCGCCAGACACAATAACCCGCTGACGGTGTAGATCATCGCTGCGCCCCCCACCGGGCCCAGTCCCTCACTGACGCTGCGGATGAGACCCACCATGGTGCTCCACAGCAGTATGGCCGCCAGACCAATCAGCGTTGCTTTTTTTCTGTCCATAACCCTGCCAGTCTTATAAAAATCAAAGGGTAAACTTATAGCATCTAACCCATTCACCAGGCGAATTTTCTGTTTCGCGGTTAACCCGAAAGGAGTAATAAATCATACCGGCGGTGACTATTAAGGGGGCGAAGTTCGGCGACCTTGATTTGACGCAAAAAAAACAGGGGCTTTGCTGTTAGTTTGCGGCGCGAAGTCTTTTCAGATAACGAGGACAGCAATGGACGTCAGCCGCAGACAATTTTTTAAAATCTGCGCGGGCGGTATGGCCGGAACAACAGCCGCAATGCTGGGATTCGCTCCCAAAATGGCGCTGGCTCAGGCACGCAACTATAAACTGCTGCGTGCGAAAGAGATCCGTAACACCTGCACATACTGCTCCGTGGGTTGTGGGCTATTAATGTATAGCCTGGGTGATGGCGCGAAGAACGCCAAAGAAGCGATTTATCATATTGAAGGGGACCCGGATCATCCGGTGAGCCGCGGGGCACTTTGCCCGAAAGGGGCGGGACTGCTGGACTACGTTCACAGTGAAAACCGCCTGCGCTATCCGGAATACCGTGCACCGGGTTCCGACAAATGGCAGCGCATCTCCTGGGACGAGGCCTTCTCACGTATTGCAAAACTGATGAAAGCGGACCGCGACGCCAACTTTATTGAAAAGAACGAGCAGGGCGTCACGGTTAACCGCTGGACCTCCACCGGGATGCTGTGCGCGTCTGCGGCAAGTAATGAAACCGGCATGCTGACGCAGAAGTTTGTGCGCTCCCTTGGCATGCTGGCGGTAGATAACCAGGCGCGCGTCTGACACGGACCAACGGTAGCAAGTCTTGCTCCAACATTTGGTCGCGGTGCGATGACCAACCACTGGGTTGATATCAAAAACGCTAACGTCGTGGTGGTGATGGGCGGTAACGCCGCTGAAGCCCATCCGGTGGGTTTCCGCTGGGCGATGGAAGCGAAAAATAACAACGATGCGACGCTCATCGTCGTCGATCCGCGCTTTACGCGTACGGCATCGGTGGCGGATATTTATGCGCCGATCCGCTCCGGTACGGACATTACGTTCCTTTCCGGCGTGCTGCTGTACCTGATTGAAAACAACAAAATCAACGCGGAATACGTTAAGCACTACACCAACGCCAGCCTGCTGGTGCGGGAAGATTTCGCCTTTGAAGATGGCCTGTTCAGCGGCTATGACGCGGAAAAACGTCAGTACGATAAATCGTCCTGGAACTACCAGTTCGACGAAAACGGCTACGCGAAACGCGACGACACCCTGACCGATCCGCGCTGCGTGTGGAATTTGCTGAAGCAGCACGTTTCCCGCTACACGCCGGACGTTGTTGAAAACATCTGCGGAACACCAAAAGCCGATTTCCTGAAGGTGTGTGAAGTGCTGGCTTCCACCAGCGCCGCCGACAGGACCACCACGTTCCTGTATGCGCTGGGCTGGACACAGCACACCGTCGGGGCGCAGAACATTCGCACCATGGCGATGATACAGCTGCTGCTCGGCAATATGGGTATGGCCGGTGGCGGCGTGAACGCGCTGCGCGGACACTCCAACATTCAGGGCTTAACCGACCTCGGCCTGCTGTCAACCAGCCTGCCGGGCTACCTGACGCTGCCGTCCGAGAAGCAGAGCGACTGGCAAAGCTGGCTTGACGCCAATACGCCGAAAGCGACGCGTCCGGATCAGGTGAACTACTGGAGCAACTATCCGAAGTTTGCCGTTAGCCTGATGAAATCCTTCTACGGCGACGCGGCGCAGAAGGAAAACGACTGGGGCTTTGAGTGGTTGCCGAAATGGGACCAGGCGTATGACGTCATCAAGTATTTCAACATGATGGATAAGGGCGACGTCACCGGTTATATCTGCCAGGGCTTTAACCCGGTTGCGTCATTCCCGGATAAAAACAAAGTCGTTCGCAGCCTGAGCAAGCTGAAGTACATGGTGGTTATCGATCCGCTGGTCACCGAAACGTCTACCTTCTGGCAGAACCACGGTGAATCGAACGATGTCGATCCGGCAGCGATCCAGACCGAGGTCTTCCGCCTGCCATCTACCTGCTTTGCGGAAGAAGATGGTTCTATTGCCAACTCTGGCCGCTGGCTTCAGTGGCACTGGAAAGGGCAGGATGCGCCGGGCGAAGCGCGTAATGACGGCGAAATTCTGGCCGGCATTTACCATCGTCTGCGCGAAATGTACCGCACCGAAGGCGGCAAAGGCGCCGAGCCGCTGCTGAAGATGAGCTGGAACTACAAGCAGCCGGATCGTCCTGAGTCTGAGGAAGTCGCCAAAGAGAACAACGGCGTGGCGCTGGCGGATCTCTACGACGCCAACGGCAACCTGGTGGCGAAGAAAGGCCAGCTGCTGAACAGCTTTGCGCTGCTGCGTGACGACGGGACCACCGCCTCTTCCTGCTGGATCTACACCGGCAGCTGGACGGAGCAGGGTAACCAGATGGCCAACCGCGATAACGCTGACCCGTCAGGCCTGGGCAATACCCTGGGCTGGGCATGGGCGTGGCCGCTGAACCGTCGCGTATTGTACAACCGTGCATCCGCCGACGTGAACGGCAAGCCGTGGGATCCGAAACGCATGCTGATCGAGTGGAACGGCACGAAGTGGACGGGAAATGATATCCCGGACTTCAATACCGCCGCGCCGGGAAGCAACACCGGGCCGTTTATCATGCAGCCGGAAGGGCTGGGACGTCTGTTTTCTATCGACAAGCTGGCGGAAGGGCCGTTCCCGGAACACTACGAGCCAATGGAAACGCCGCTCGGCACTAACCCGCTGCACCCGAACGTGGTCTCCAGCCCGGTGGTGCGCATCTATGAAGACGACGTGCTGCGTTTAGGTAAAAAGGACACGTTCCCGTATGTCGGAACGACCTACCGCCTGACCGAGCATTTCCACACCTGGACCAAGCACGCGCGGCTTAACGCTATCGCGCAGCCAGAACAGTTTGTGGAGATCAGCGAAACGCTGGCGAAAGCGAAGGGCATTGCCAACGGCGATCGCGTGAAGGTGAGCAGCAAGCGCGGCTTTATTCGCGCGGTGGCGGTGGTGACCCGTCGTTTGCAGTCGCTGAACGTGCACGGCCAGCAGGTCGAGACGGTGGGTATTCCGCTGCACTGGGGCTTTGAAGGGGTGGCGCAGAAAGGCTATATCGCCAACACCCTGACGCCAAACGTCGGCGATTCCAACTCGCAAACGCCGGAGTACAAAGCGTTTCTGGTCAACATCGAGAAAGCGTAAGGAGCGATTAAATGGCGATGGAAACACAAGACATTATTAAACGCTCCGCGACCAACCCGATAACCCCCGCGCCTCGTGCGCGGGACTACAAGGCAGAAGTCGCCAAGCTGATTGATGTCTCCTCCTGCGTGGGCTGTAAAGCCTGCCAGGTGGCCTGCTCGGAGTGGAACGATATCCGCGACGAGGTAGGGCACTGCGTCGGGGTTTACGATAACCCGGCTGACCTGAGCGCCAAGTCCTGGACGGTGATGCGCTTTAGCGAAACCGACCAGAACGGCAAGCTGGAGTGGCTAATCCGCAAAGACGGCTGTATGCACTGTGAAGATCCGGGCTGCCTGAAGGCGTGCCCGTCTGCTGGCGCCATTATTCAGTATGCCAACGGCATCGTCGACTTCCAGCAGGACAACTGCATTGGCTGCGGCTACTGCATCGCGGGCTGTCCGTTTAATATCCCGCGCCTCAATAAAGAGGATAACCGGGTATACAAATGCACGCTGTGCGTCGATCGCGTCAGCGTCGGCCAGGAGCCTGCGTGCGTGAAGACCTGTCCGACCGGGGCGATCCACTTCGGCACCAAAAAAGAGATGCTGGAAGTGGCGCAGCAGCGGGTGGATAAGCTCAAAGCGCGCGGCTATGACAAGGCAGGGATTTATAACCCGCAGGGCGTGGGCGGTACGCACGTCATGTATGTTCTGCACCACAATGACCAGCCGGAGCTGTATCACAATCTGCCGAAAGATCCGGCGATCGATACCTCAATCAACCTCTGGAAAGGGGCGCTTAAACCGCTCTCTGCGGCGGGCTTTATCGCCACCTTTGCCGGGCTGATTTATCACTACATTGGTATCGGGCCGAATAAAGAGGTGGATGACGACGAGGAGGAGCATCATGAGTAAGTCGAAAATGATAGTGCGCACAAAGTTTGTCGATCGCGCCTGTCACTGGACGGTGGTGATCTGCTTCTTCCTGGTGGCGGTATCCGGCATTTCGTTCTTTTTCCCGACGCTACAGTGGCTTACGGAAACCTTCGGGACGCCGCAAATGGGGCGCATTCTGCATCCGTTCTTCGGCGTGCTGATTTTCGTGGTGCTGATGTTTATGTTCGTGCGTTTCGTTCATCACAACATCCCTGACAAGCAGGATATTCCCTGGATTAAAGGGATTGTTGAGGTGCTGAAAGGCAACGAGCATAAGGTCGCGAAGGTAGGCAAATACAACGCCGGGCAGAAGATGATGTTCTGGACCATCATGAGCATGATTTTTGTGCTGCTGGTGACCGGAGTGATCATCTGGCGACCGTATTTTGCGCACTATTTCCCGATTCAGGTGGTGCGCTATGCACTGCTGATCCACGCGACGTCAGCCATTATTTTGATCCATGCCATCCTAATCCATATGTATATGGCATTCTGGGTAAAAGGTTCAATTAAAGGCATGATTGAAGGGAAGGTGAGCCGCCGCTGGGCGCAGAAGCACCACCCGCGCTGGTACCGGGACGTTGAGCGTCTTGAAGCGCAAAAAGAGAGTTCAGAAGGGATGAAGTAAATGCCCTGCGCCGTCGGCTTTGCCCGGCGGCGCTGCGCTTGCGCGGGCCTACTTCTCGATATCAAAACCGCTCTGCAATATACCGGAAGGGATATTTTGTTGGCTTCACTTTGCCGATTTTTCGTTTCGGTAAATCCACCTTGTCGACGTGAACGTCTTTATAAGGGATCTGCGAAAGCAGATGCGAAATAATATTCAGCCGCACCCTTTTTTTGTCTTCTGAACGCGCCACAAACCACGGCGCCCAGGCGGTGTCGGTCGCTTTAAACATGGCGTCGCGTGCGAGGGTATATTCATCCCATAAGTTGAAAGATTTAATGTCCATTGGAGACAACTTCCAGATCTTGCGACCGTCGTTAATGCGGTCGCGCAGGCGGCGCTCCTGCTCTTTTGGCGTGACCTCAAGCCAGTATTTCAGCAAAATGATCCCGGCATCGACCATCGCTTTTTCCATCACCGGTGTTCCATCAAGAAATTTTTCGACCTGCTCTTCGGTACAGAAACCCATTACCTTTTCCACGCCTGCGCGGTTGTACCAGCTGCGGTCGAAAATCACGATTTCACCGGCAGAGGGCAGATGGGATACGTAACGCTGAAAATAGAGCTGACTTTTCTCTTTATCGGTAGGGGCCGGTAGCGCAACGACGCGGAAAACCCGAGGGCTGACGCGCTCGGTGATGGCTTTGATGGTGCCGCCTTTACCGGCGCCGTCCCGTCCTTCAAAAACAATACAGACCTTTAACCCTTTGGCGACCACCCATAGCTGGAGCTTAACCAGTTCAACATGGAGGCGGCGAAGTTCTTGCTCATACGCTTTGGTTTTGAGTGGCGCATTTTTAGCGACATCATCATCAATACGGGTTTTCTTCTTACTGACCATGGTGGGTTTCCCTTTGTGTGCGGTCGCGGATTCGAGGCCGTACTAAGAGTGTAATCGACCTGAATGAATGGATTAATGTGTCAGAAAGCTGATTTGAACTGGTTCACCATACAAGTTTATTCAATAATGCTCGCTGCATATTTTTCAACAGTGGTCGCGGTATGAAAAAAACAATTTTTTCGTTAGCACTGGCTACCTTTGGCCTGGGGATGGCTGAATTTGGCATCATGGGCGTGCTGACAGAACTGGCTCATGACACGGGCATTTCGATTCCCTCCGCCGGGAATATGATTTCCTTTTATGCTTTTGGCGTGGTGATCGGCGCGCCGATTGTGGCGCTGTTCTCCAGCAAATTCTCGCTGAAAACCACGCTGCTGTTTCTGGTGGCGATGTGCGTCGTCGGTAATGCGCTCTTTACTTTCTCTGACTCGTACGTAGGGCTGGCGGCGGGGCGGTTGATCTCTGGTTTCCCGCATGGCGCGATTTTCGGTGTGGGGGCGATCATCCTGTCAAAAATTGCACCGCCGGGAAAAGTAACGGTCGCTGTGGCCGGGATGATAGCCGGGATGACCGTTGCCAATTTGCTTGGCGTTCCGCTCGGGACGTGGCTGGGACATGAATTTAACTGGCGTTACACCTTCTTTTTAATTGCGGTGTTTGACGCCCTGGTGATCCTGTCTGTCCTGCTCTGGGTTCCCTCTCTCTATGACAATTCCACCACTCGCCTGGCAGAGCAATTCCACTTTCTGAAGAAGCCTGAACCGTGGCTGATATTTGCCGCAACGATGTTTGGTAACGCCGGGGTGTTTGCCTGGTTTAGCTTCGTGAAGCCGTTTATGGTCAACGTGTCAGGCTTCTCCGAGGGCGTCATGACCGCGATCATGATGCTGATGGGGCTGGGTATGGTGCTGGGCAATCTGCTCAGCGGTAAGCTATCGGCGCGATTTAGTCCATTGCGTATTGCCGCCACCACCGACCTGGTGATTGTGGCTTCGCTGCTGTTACTGTTTGCGTTTGGAGAACTGAAAACGGCCTCCCTGGTGATGGGATTTGTCTGCTGCGCCGGGCTGTTTGCGCTCTCTGCGCCGCTGCAAATTCTGCTGCTGCAAAATGCGAAGGGAGGCGAGATGCTGGGGGCCGCAGGCGGGCAAATGGCGTTCAATCTCGGCAGCGCGATTGGCGCCTGTTTTGGTGGAATGATGATTACCCTTGGCTTTAGCTGGAGTTATGTCACGCTCCCGGCAGCGATCTTATCCTTCTCCGCGATGACCTCACTGCTGCTGTATGGCCACCGGTGCGCTAAAAAGCGTCAGGCCAACGCGGGGGCATTGGCCTGATTTCACACGTTGCCCGCAGGTCGCGGCACGTAAGCGTGAACTACACAAATGTCGCCAGCGGGTCAGCGGCGGCAAATGCGACCGCTCTGTCTGCTGCTGGCGGGTAAATCAGTTCGTTGGTGATGGCCACTTTGATTTTCTTGCCCTCATCGCGCACGGATTTAACACGCTGTTCCCACCCCTCGGTATACACCGCGCCCCAGCCACCCAGATCCAGACAGGTAACGTAATTCACCTGACGGTAAGGGTACGGCGCCAGATTTAACAGGCTGGCGGCGGCGTTATGTCCGGCGAATTTTCCCAGCTGGATCGCGTGCTGGCAGGTCATGAGCGCCGTGTTGCCCACGTCGTCTGTTTTAGCGTGCGCCATATCACCCGTCGCGTAAACTTCCGGATGCGCAGGCACCTGCAACGTGTCGGTGACTTTCAGACGTCCCTGCGAGTCGCGTTCCCCGGTAACGTGCTGGCTGAGGGGGTTCGCTTCGACACCTGCCGTCCATACCACGGTAGCGCTGGCAATGCGCTCTCCGTTTTTGAGCGTCACGCCGCAGGCATCAATGGCTTCAATTTCACTGTTTAAACGCCATTCAACCCCCAGCGCGTTGCTGGCTTCTTCAATTGTGTTACGCAGCGCCTCGCTGTAACGTCCGCCAAGGGTTGCACCTCTTTCAACTACGATTACTTTGGTCTCTGTATCAGCACCAAAACGAGTGCGGAGTCGGGCTGGGAGTTCCGTTGCCAGCTCAATGCCGGTAAAACCGCCGCCGCACACTACCACGGTGTTACGCTCCGGGGAGGAAGGGCGTGTAGCCAGGGCGTCCAGGTGTTGCTCGAGCAGCCTGGCGGATTCAAGCTGGTCGATATCGAAGGCGTATTCCGCCAGGCCGGCAATCGGGGGACGCTTAGTCTGGCTACCGGTTGCGAGGATCAGGCGTTCGTAGGAGACTTCAGCTGTGGCGCCGTTTGAATCGCGATAAAAAACGGTTTTTGATTTTGTATCAATGTGTTGTGCTTCACCTGAAATAAACGCAATATCCAGCTCAGCAAACAGATCGGTCAGCGGCGCGACCATCGTTGATACATTTTCCTCATAAAAGCGGGGGCGAACGCGCAGTTCCGGGACGGGGGCCAGCACAGCAATGTTAAGGCTGTTGTTACCCGCCAGAGCAGAAAGACGCGCGGCGCTGACCGCAGCCCACATGCCGGAAAACCCACTACCCACAATTAAAATCTGCTTTTTCATACTCGATCCTTTTGATCGTCAGGCCGTATGTCTGACATAACTGCCACTATACTTGTCGGAGTTAACTGCGACAACTTTTTTCTGAGTTAAAAATCGTTATAATGCAGCGAACGATAACCCGGAGTAAGCCATGGCGTTTTACAGTTCTGGTGTGGAATATGGCATTCACAGCCTGATGTGTATGGTGGATGCTAAAGGTAATGAGCGTGAGATGAGCGTCCGGGAGATGGCGGCCTTGCAGGGCGTGCCGTACGACTATCTTGGAAAGATCTTCACCCGATTGTCCCGCGCGGGGCTGGTTATCAGCACCGAAGGCAAAGGGGGCGGGTTCCGGCTGGCGCGTCCGGCTGAGTTGATTACCGTGCTGGACGTGGCGCATGCCATCGACGGCGAGAAAAATATGTTTGAGTGTCGGGAAGTGCGACAACGCCTGGCGGTGTTTGATGAAACGCCACCGGCCTGGGTGTGCGACGGCCCGTGCGGAGTGCGGTCAGTTATGGACAGCGCTCAGCAGCGGATGGAAGAGGAGTTAGGGCGCCATACTATCCTCGACCTGGCGCGAAAAATGTACCGAAAAGCGCCGGACACGTTCCAGATTGAAGTTCAGGAATGGATTTCCGATCGGCGTTCATCCACGTGAAAGGCCGGGCAGGGCAAAGCCGCCACCCGGCAACCGCTGTTTAAGAACGTAAATCAATCACCATACGGCCACGGATCTGGCCCTGTTCCATCTCTTTGAAGATGGCGTTGATATCTTCCAGCGGGCGCATCGTGACTTTCGGAACCACCTTACCTTCCGCGGCAAACTGGAAGGCTTCAAGCAGATCCTGACGGGTACCCACCAGGGAGCCCACCACCTGAATACCATCCAGCACCAGACGAGGAATATCCAGGCTCATCGCTTCCGGCGGCAGGCCAACGGCCACCACGCGCCCACCGGCGCGAACCGCGTCAACGGCAGAGTTGAAGGCCGCTTTCGCTACCGCCGTCACCACCGCCGCATGGGCGCCGCCGGTTTTCTCCTGAATGACTCTTGCCGCATCTTCATTACGGGAGTTCACGGTTAAGTCTGCGCCCATGCTGGCAGCCAGTTTAAGCTGCTCATCGTTCACATCAATGGCGATGACTTTTGCATTAAAGACGTTTTTCGCGTATTGCAGGGCGAGGTTACCCAATCCGCCCAGACCGTAGATCGCAATCCACTGGCCGGGTTTGATCTCGGACACTTTCACCGCTTTGTAGGTGGTGACCCCGGCGCAGGTGATGCTGCTGGCCGCAGCAGAGTCCAGCCCCTCCGGGACCTTAACCGCGTAATCCGCGGTTACGATGCACTCTTCCGCCATGCCGCCGTCAACGGAGTAACCCGCGTTTTCACGTCGCGACACAGGGTTTCGTTGCCGGTATTACAATATTCACAGTGGCCACAGCCTTCGAAGAACCACGCTACGCTCGCACGATCGCCTACTTTCAGCGAGGTGACGCCCGGACCAATTTCTTTGACGATACCAATCCCTTCGTGGCCGAGGATCACCCCGGTCTTGTCGCCAAAATCGCCATTTTTAACGTGGAGATCGGTATGGCAAACGCCACAGCACTCCATCTTCAGCAGCGCTTCACCATGCTTGAGCGCGCGTAAGGTTTTCTCTGTAACGTTAACCTGATGATCCTGGGTGACAACAGCAGCCTTCATGTGTTTCTCCTTTTCATGATGAGTATCTGCATTGCAGGTGTAATACCCATTAAGGATTAATACTTTGGCGCAGTAATGCAAGGCAGCCGCAACATAATGTCATCATTTAGTGCAGTTTCAGATTAAGAATACGGCGATCCTCTAATAATCAGTAGGGGAAAACACTGACATCAAAAAAGACCCGGCGTAGCGACCGCCGGGTGCAGATTTACAGTTGGGCTTCTATCACCTCAATCTCTTTTCGCCATTGCGCCTGCAACTGCGGTTTTTGATGTTTGGGCTTGCGCGCCAAATCTTCTTCCAGCAGCGTTTCCAGCGCGACCAGGCGTTCGAGCAAATCATCAGACGCAGCAGGTGGCGCGTTTAGCGCTGATATCGACGGCTCGGGGACAACCGGAGCGGTCCCCTCGCGCAGACGATCGAACACCGCCTCCGCATCGTGCCATTCGCTCAGCCTGCCGTCCTCAATCAGCCAGAAACGGTTACAACTCTGGCCGATCAGTTGACGGTCATGGCTTACCAGCAGCACGCCGCCTTCAAACTGTTGCAGGGTAACAGCCAGCGCGTCTTTGCCTTCCATATCCAGATGATTTGTCGGTTCATCCAGCATCAGCAGGCTATAGCGGGCAAGCGTCAGGCCGACGAACAGCAGGCGCGAACGTTCCCCGCCGCTCAGCGTACTGACTTTTTGCCCGTGCCGCGCCCACGGGAAGCCGGCACTGATGAGCGCCATTTTACGGGTCTGCGGATCTGGCGCGAAAGGTTCCAGCGCATCCAGCAACGCCGCATCGTCCGGCAGCTGGTGCAGCGTCTGGTCGTAGTAGCCGATCGAGACGCGCGGATGACGCTTAAGCCTGTCGTCTACAATCTCGTCGCAAAAATGACGCCAGATAAGCTTCATCAGCGACGATTTCCCGCAGCCGTTACGCCCCACAATCGCCACGCGATCCCCACTTTTCAGCCGCGCGCTGTCGAGGGTAAACAGCGCTGGCAAACCCGGCTCCGGAGGCACGCCGAGGTCGGTTATTTCCAGCAGGCGATCGGCCCGCAGCGCGTCCCCGCACAGGGTTAATGTCCACGGGCTTCCCGCCGTCAGTTCTGTCTGGTTTTCTTTCAGCCGTTCGACCTGTTTTTCCATCTGCTTAGCCTTACGGGAGAGATCTTCGTTGTCGTAGACCTTGCCCCAGGTCGCGAGGCGTTTGGCGCTGGCCGTTACGCGGTCGATCTCTTTTTGCTCTGCCTTGTGGCGCTGCGTATCGCTTTCGTCTTTCGCCTCCAGCGCCTGACGGGCGGCAGTGCAGGGAAGGGCGAAGTAGTGCAGTGTTTTATCGCGCAGGATCCAGCTGCCGTTGGTTACCGCGTCCAGCAGCTGTCTGTCGTGAGAGACCAACACAAAGCTGCCGGACCAGCGCTGTAAAAACTGCTCCAGCCACAGCAGGGTCGGCAGGTCGAGGTGGTTGCTCGGTTCGTCCAGTAACAGCAGATCCGGATCGTTTATCAGCGCTCTCGCCAGCAATAAACGCGTATGCTGACCGCCGCTCAGCGTGGCGGATTGCAGCGCCGTTTCCTGCGCCGTAAAGCCCATTTCGGCCAGCAGCGTCTCGGCCTTCCAGCGCAGACTGTCGCGCTCAGCGGTCGGCAGCTGCGCCAGCACTGCATCCAGCATGGTCAGGGGATAAAGGGTCTCCGGCAGATGTTGTTCCACGCGCGCCAGCAGGCAATGTCCCGCCAGTGAAACGGTTCCGGCAGCAGGGGACTGCGTCCCGTCGAGGATCTTCAGCAGCGTACTTTTTCCGCAGCCGTTATCACCCAGCAGGCCAATGCGGTCGCCTTTTTTCAACGTAAAGGAGAGAGAGTCGAAGAGCGTGCTAAACGCTGTATCAACACGTAAAGAATGTGCAGTGAGTAGAGTGCTCATTGTTGCTTACCCAGGAGTTACAGGCATGTTTATGCCTCGTCAAACATCGCTGACGATAACTCAGTAAGCCCGAGAGAAGGGATTTCAGGGGTTGGTGTCTTCGCTCAAGCGGAAGTTATCGCAGCACGATACCGATAACGCTTGAGCCGGTGCGATCACCTAATGTATGTGAAACATTGAAAATTTCACAGTACAGCATAATTGGCCTCCTTATATATTCAGTGGGTTGATGGATGAAGGGAGTGTAGCGGGGGAATGTGGGTTTGGCTAGCGGGAAGTGCCGTATATTCCCTTCACCCTGACCCTCTCCCCTTTAGGGAGAGGGCTGGGGTAAGGGACAATATTTAAATCGAAGTACGACGATAGCTACGGTATTCCGGCATCCAGAAATTATCGTCAATTGCCTGCTGCAACGCATCGGCAGAGGTTTTCACCGCTACGCCTTGCTGCTGCGCCATTTTGCCCACCGCAAAGGCAATGGCACGGGACACCTTATGTATGTCCTTCAGCTCCGGCAGTACCAGTCCTTCACCGTTGTTCACCAGCGGAGAGTGACCCGCCAGCGTTTCGCTCGCGGACATCAGCATTTCGTCGGTGATGCGTGATGCGCCGGAGGCGATGACCCCCAGGCCAATACCCGGGAAGATGTAGGAGTTGTTGCACTGCGCGATGGGGTAAAGTTTGTCCTTCCACACCACCGGATCGAACGGACTGCCGGTCGCGACCAAGGCGTTGCCTTCGGTCCAGGCGATGATGTCCTGCGGCGTTGCTTCCACGCGTGAGGTCGGGTTTGACAGCGGCATCACGATAGGACGTTCGCAGTGCTTGTGCATTTCGCGAATGATCTCTTCCGTAAAGAGGCCAGTCTGCCCGGACACGCCAATCAAAATGTCCGGCTTGACGTTGCGCACCACGTCAAGAAGGGAAAGCACTTCGTTGTCGGTATCCCAGTTTTTCAGGTTCTCGCGCTTCTGCACAAGCTTGGTCTGGAACGGGAGCAGGTTCGGCATGCCGTCGGTCAGCAGGCCAAAGCGGTCCACCATAAAGACGCGGGAACGGGCCAGCTCTTCGCTCAGGCCTTCACGCTGGGTCTGGGCAATAATTTGCTCGGCGATGCCGCAGCCCGCAGAGCCCGCGCCCAGGAAGACAATTTTCTGATAGCTGAGCTGGCTGCCCGCCGCACGGCTCGCGGCAATCAGCGTACCGACGGTCACTGCCGCGGTGCCCTGAATGTCGTCGTTGAACGAGCAGATTTCATCGCGATAACGGTTAAGCAGCGGCATGGCGTTTTTCTGCGCGAAGTCTTCGAACTGCAACAGAACGTCCGGCCAGCGGTGCTTCACGGCCTGAATGAAATCATCAACAAACTGATAGTACTCGTCGTCGGTAATGCGCGGGTGACGCCAGCCCATGTAAAGCGGATCGTTCAGCAGCTGCTGGTTGTTGGTCCCCACGTCCAGCACCACCGGCAGGGTATAGGCCGGGCTGATGCCGCCGCAGGCGGTATAGAGAGAAAGCTTACCGATAGGAATACCCATCCCGCCAATGCCCTGGTCGCCAAGGCCAAGAATACGTTCTCCATCGGTCACCACGATCACTTTGATGTTGTGGTTCGGCACGTTTTGCAGAATGTCGTCCATGTTGTAACGGTTCTGATAGGAGATGAACACGCCGCGGGAACGGCGGTAGATCTCGGAGAAGCGTTCGCACGCCGCGCCGACCGTTGGGGTGTAAATCACCGGCATCATCTCTTCGAGATGGTTCTGCACGAGGCGGTAGAAAAGGGTTTCGTTGGTATCCTGGATATTACGCAGGTAGATGTGTTTATCGATTTCGGTTTTAAAGCCCTGATACTGGATCCAGGCACGTTCTGCCTGTTCTTCAATGGTTTCAACCACTTCAGGCAGCAGACCCAGCAGGTTAAAGCTGCTGCGCTCTTCCATGCTAAAGGCGCTGCCTTTGTTCAGAAGAGGGAACTCCAGTAAAACCGGACCGGCGTAAGGAATATAAAGGGAACGATGTTTTTTCAGTTTGTTGTCCATGTCACTCACTCTTTTTAAGAAGATCCGTCCCTGACACTGCTGTTTGTCATCTTTCTGGCCTGTGCTACGGGGTGCGGTCGGTTGGTATTATAAAGGAGCTGAATATTAATTACCGCAACACATAAACAAAAACACCATCGGGATTACCGATGGTGTTGTGAATATCGTGCCGGAACTTACTTGCCGGAAGGGCGTTTTCTGCCGGTAGCGTGGGTAACCTGCGTTTCGCTACCCTCCTCAATAACCACTTTACGCTTGTTAGAGAGCTTGTAGTTCAGTCCCAAAATGTGGCGTGCCTGACGGTTCGATTTCATATTAACTCCTCAATCCTGTTGATAGTTTTAAGGACAAGCTTGCTTACGCAAACGAAATGTAACCCCTTAGGTTGCAGATCCAGCTTAGCAGGTTTTTATAAAGGTGCGTTGCGCCCGCTAACCACATAGTTGATGGTTTGCTGGTAGATGTCACTGAGGATGTCATTGTCCGTGGCTTCCACCCACTTGGTCAGTTCCATCAAAATGTCATCTTCAGTAACAACACCGTGCTCGGCGTGAAGACCTTGTGCGATCGCGTTAACAAGTTCCGGTTGTGCTGCTGTGGTATGTGCCGGGTAATAAGTAAACATGCTGCCTCCGTGTCGTTGTCTGTTTAATGTTACGGCGTGCAAAATCGTAATTCACATTCAGAGTGACAAATATTTTCGTCGTTGTGGCTCAGATTCGTCCTGGAAATAAAAATATCACATGCCGTAGCACAGAAATAAATTTTAGGGCTTCCAGCGGCGTAAATTCGTCGTTTTTTCATAAGGCATGGGGGTCGGCCAGGAGATCAATTCCACAACGCTGCCCCAGGGGGTTTGACCATAGCAAAAAGCATTGCCTTCACCTTGCTCATCCGTAAAGCTAAGCGGCTTCGGCGCGGTAAACATCTCGCCGCCGGCGGCGGTGAAAGCCGCGATGGCACTATCAAAATCATCAACATAAATAGCAAAATGCTGAAGCCCAAAATCGCTGGCGCGGGCGGGCATACCCTGCTCAGGTCCGTGCATTTCGAAGAGTTCAATGCCGGGTCCGTGAGGCATGGCGAGCATGCGGATGGCGTGAATTTTAGTGCCGGGAAATAATTTTAAGGTGTGTTGCTGAGCGGACTGGTCAATATTATCGGTTTCAGCATCGACAGAATGATATAAAACCTTCGCACCGAAAGCGTGCTCAAAAAATAGGGTGGCTTTTTCAATGTCGGGCACGGTAATACCGATATGGTCGATGCCCCTTACTGGCGATTGCATATAAAACTCCTGCTATAAAAAATTTAAATATAGCAGGAGATAATCAGACTATTACCACTTCATTTCGCCGGTATTCACTTTGGCGCTCAGTTCCAGAGAACTTTCTTCCGCAAGGTTCGGCCACTGTTTTTTCATCGCGTTGATGACGCCGGTTGATTCTTTATGCGTCGTGAGGGCCAGTTCAAAACGCTGTAGATAGTTGCGGGTAAAGTCAATCGCGCCGGTTCCCGCGGGCGGTGTTCCCAGATAGTGGCCTGGAATCACGCGATCGGGCTTACGGGCGGCCATATTATCCAGGGTCTGCTGCCACTGTTTGCGGCTATCTGGCGTTTGGGTATCCGCCGTCCAGACGTGAATGCCCCAGGCGACGCCCGTGCCGCCGAGGATGGTTTTCGCGGAGGGGATCCAGACGTACGCCGCATAGCTTTCAGGCTCTTCAATGCTCACTCTCTCACCGTCAATCATAAAGGTGGTTGAGGCAAGCACCTGCGGTACGTAAAGCTGCGTGGGCGCGCCGTCTTTCATCTGCGGCCCCCAGAAGGCGAGCTTGGCGTCTTTAGTGGCGTTGATATGATCCACCACCTGCTGCGTGGCGACAACCTTGGCGTTCGGGAAGGCTTTCACCAGCGGTTGCAGACCGAAATAGAAATCCGGATCGCCGGAGGTGATCACAATTTTGTTCAGCGTTTTACCGCTGTGGCGAATTTTTTCCACCAGCGCTTCGCTATCTTTCACGCTGAACTGCGCGTCAAACAGCACTGCCTCTTTCGGCCCAGATACCAGGGTGGATGAGACGGCAAAAATCCCTTTTTCTTGCGGGTTGTACGTATCAATGGTTAACGGCGCGGCAAACGCGGCCGGAGTAACAAGGGTGGTCAGCAAAGCAAGGCGGGCGATGGTCATGGTCAACTCTCTTTTTATCAGGAAAGTCTCTATTGTACGGATCTCTGCATTTGCCAGAATTCCTGAAACAGGAGATGCTTAGTTTCATAAATCGAGCAAATGGAGGTCAGAATGGATCGCGTAATTGCCGCCCAGGTGTACAACCGTATCTGTGAGCTGGGTAGTTTAAGCGCGGCGGCGCGGGCGCTGGGGATCTCTCGCCCGATGGTGAGCCGCTATCTGGAGCAGATGGAGAAGTGGGCCGGTGCGCGGCTGGTGAACCGTTCCACCCGCAAGCTGACGCTAACGGCGGCGGGAGAGAAAGTGCTGCAAAAGACCCGTACGCTGTCGCAAATATCTCAGGAAATTGAAGATCAGTCCGTGAAGGATTTGCCCTCAGGCACCCTGCGCGTCGCCTGCGCGCATTTTACCGCAACCCAGCTGATCGCTCCGGTTTTGCCGGATCTGTTGCAGCGTTACCCTCAGCTGCGCATCGAACTGGATGTCAATAACCATCCGGTGAGCCTGGTGGGAGAGCGAATTGACGTGGCGATACGCATCACCGATAGCCCCGAGCCCGGCATGATCGCCCGCAGGCTGGGAGAGTGCCGGTCCGTGCTTTGCGCCTCGCCGCAGTATCTTGCCAGCCGGGGCGTTCCTGAACAGCTTGAAGATTTAGCCCGGCACAACTGCCTGCATTACAGCTTCTTCGCGGGGCAATCATGGCGTTTTTTGACGCCCGAAGGCGAAGCGATCGCAACGGCGGTGAGCGGCAATCTGAGCGCCAGTATCTCGTCTCTGCTGATGGAGGCAGCGATAAACCACTGCGGTATTGCCATGCTGCCCGAACGCGAGGCCAGCGCGGCGCTCAGAGAGGGCAGCCTGGTGCCGGTACTTAACGCCTTCACGCCAAAACCGATCGGCATATTTGGCATTTATCAGTCGCGTGACTATCAGCCTGCGGCGCAGCGCGTGTTTCTCGACGCGCTGGCAAACCACCTCGCTGCGCCTTCGGACTAGTCTGTGTTCCCTGCAAAACGGGTGAGGCGTCCTATACTTAACCCTTTGTAAGCCAAAAGGAGAGCAAGAATGACGATTCATAAGCACGGTTCAGCACACTGGTCAGGCGACATTAAGCGCGGCAAAGGGACGGTATCAACCGAAAGCGGCGTCCTTAACCAGCAACCTTACGGCTTTAACACCCGCTTTGAGGGCGAGAAGGGAACCAACCCGGAAGAGCTGATTGGCGCAGCGCACGCAGCGTGTTTCTCCATGGCCCTGTCGCTGATGCTGGGTGAAGCGGGCTACACCGCTGACTCCATCGATACCACGGCGGACGTCTCGCTGGATAAAACCGACGGGGGTTTTGCCATCAGCAAGGTCGCGCTGCAAAGCAAGGTGACGGTACCGGGTATCGATCCTCAGCAGTTCGACGGCATTATCCAGAAAGCGAAGGCGGGCTGTCCGGTCTCGCAGCTGCTGAAAGCGGAAATTACGCTGGACTATAAGCTGAACTGATTACAGGCCGGGCAGATGCCCGGCTTATTTTTTAACGGTTACGCCAGCAGCGCACGCTTCGGTTTCCGGAAGAGGATTGAAGTTGTTGCGGCTGTTCACATCCCTGCGTTGCCAGTGGGCAACGGTCTCGGAAATAGCATCCGATCGGCAGGTGCCGGTTTCCGGGCAGGTCGGTTTTTCGCAGCGCCAGCGCGTCGTCAAGCGGCTGGCCGGTGCGGGGAACGGAGTCAAGCAGCAGCTGCGTATACGGATGACGCGGCTGGCCCAGCACCTGGTCCGCCGTGCCCAGCTCAACAATCTGCCCCAGATACATCACCGCCACGCGATCGCTCATGTGCCGGACCACCGAGACGTTGTGAGAGATCAGCACGTAGGTGAGATTTCGCTGCTGTTGCAGGGCAACCAGCAAATTGAGGATCTGCGCCTGGACGGAAATATCCAGCGCGCTGGTAGGTTCATCCAGCACGATGATGTCCGGATCGGAGGAGAGCGCCCGGGCAATGGCGATTCGCTGACGCTGTCCGCCCGAAAACGCATGCGGCAGACGGTCAAGGTATTCAGCACGAATGCCTACCTGCTTCGCCAGGGATTCGGCCAGCTGACGTCGCTCCCGCTCGCTGCGGCGTTGCTGTATCCACACCGGCTCGGTGATGATGCGCCAGACGGGTAAACGCGGATCGAGGGATGAGAGCGGATCCTGAAATACCATCTGCATACCGCCCGCCGCGTTCGCGCGCTGACAGGCGCCGGTGCTCGGTTTGAGCATACCCATCAGCAGCTGCGCCAGCGTACTCTTTCCACAGCCGGATTCCCCCACAATGCCCAGCGTTTCGCCGCGATGGATCTGGAGATCCATGCCGTTCAGAGCGTGCACCTGTTCCGTCACGCGCCCTAGCCAGTTTTTTCGCGCGGGAAAATTCACGTGCACGTCGTCCAGTTCCAGCAATACCTCAGACATGGCGTGTCTCCTGTTGTGGATACCAGCAGGCTGCCTGCTGGCCTTCTGCGCCCGTGGAGTGTAAGCGCGGCGTTTCACCGCATTTCGCACCGGCCGCAAAACAGCGCTCGCGAAAGGCACATCCGCGCGGCAGGTGGCTGAGATTAGGCACCGTGCCGGGAATGGCCGGGAGGATCTCACGCGGTTCGCCATTTTCCGGCGCGCACCGCAGCAGGCCAATCGAATAGGGATGCACAGGATGGTAAATCAAGGTCTGCGTGCTGCCGCTTTCGATTACGCTGCCCGCGTACATGACGTACACCCGGTCACAAAGCTGCGACACTACCGCCATATCGTGACTGATAAACAGCACCGACGTTCCGCTGGCGCGCGCTTTATGTTTCAACAGCCGCAGCACCTGGAGCTGGACGGTCACATCCAGCGCGGTGGTGGGTTCATCGGCAATGATCAGCTCCGGCTCGCAGGAGAAGGCAAGGGCGATCATCACTCGCTGGCGCATGCCGCCGGAAAGCTCAAACGGATAGCGATCCATCACCTGCGCCGCGTCCGGAATTTGCATCTCGCCAAGCAGGGAGATCGCCTTCTGCTGCGCTTCACGCCGTGAAAGCGGCTGATGCTGGCGGATCACCTCCACCATCTGCTTGCCGATCCGCCGCGTGGGATTGAGCGCCGTCATCGGCTCCTGAAAAATCATCGCCACCTTTGCGCCGCGCCACTGGCGAAGCTGTTTTTCTGACGCGTTCAGCACATCTTCCCCGAGCAGCGTGACCCGCCCATGGTGAACATGGTAACTGCCTTCCGGCAGCAGGCGCATCGCCAGCATCGCGGTGACCGATTTTCCCGAGCCGGATTCGCCCACTACGCCAACAATTTCACCCCGTCCAATCTCCAGCGAGACGTGGTTGAGCGCATGTACATCGCCGCGAAAAATGGGGAAGCTCAGGTGTAAATCTTCAATCGATAATACGGAATCACTCATGACTGCTTCCCTCCTGATTTGGGATCCAGCAGGTCGCGAAGACCATCGCCAAACAGATTAAACCCGACTGCCGTAATCAAAATGGCCGCCCCGGGAAACGCGCAGTACCACCACTGGTCAAGCACGTAGTTACGTCCCACGGCCACCATCGCGCCCCATTCGGCGGTGGGCTGCTGCGCGCCTAACCCAATAAAGCCCAGCGTGGCGGCCATCAGAATAGCGCTACCGATATCCAGCGACGCCTGAACGATCAGCGGCGGCAGGGCGTTACGCAGGATATGCCAGCGAATCAGGTGCCAGCGCGATGCGCCAAAGGTACGGGCGGCCTGCACATAGGTAAACTGGCGCACGACCAGCGTCTGACCACGGGCCAGCCGTACGTAAAACGGAATGCGGACAATCGCAATCGCCAGCATCGCGTTAAACAGGCTTGGGCCGAGCGCGGCGGCCAGCGCCATGGTCAGCACCAGCGAGGGGATTGAGAGCATAATGTCCATGATGCGCATGATGATGGCGTCGCCGCGCCCACCGAGTACGCCGGACAAGCAGCCGAGCAGCGAGCCAATGCCGCCCGCAATCACCACCACCGCCAGCCCCGCCGTGATGGACTGCTGGCTGCCCACCAGCACCCGGCTGAACAGATCCCGGCCCACCTCATCGGTGCCGAACCAGTGCTGGAGTGACGGCGCCTGCAAACGCGCGGTGAGATCCAGCGCGTTCGGATCGTGCGGCACTATCCACGGCGAAACCACCATCATCAGCAGCATCAGGATCATAATGACCCCGCCGATCAGCGTGAGCGGGCTTTTGCGTAGCATCCAGAACAGCTTCGCCCAGTGGATGCGCTGTTTAGCGGTGCTAACAGGGACAGGCGTTTCCTGAGTTAACATCATTCGGCACCTCCGCGCCCGATTCGCGGGTCGATCCACAGATACAGTAGATCCACCACCAGATTGACGAAGACGTAGGCCAGCGACACCACGACCGCGAAGCCCATGACGGCAGGGAAGTCCAGCGCCTGAATGGAGGTCACGACCCAGGCGCCCATTCCCGGCCAGGCAAACACGGTTTCGGTGAGGACGGCCCCGTACAGCAGATCGCCCAGCGCCAGCCCGAGCACGGTAATGGAGGGGATCATGGCGTTGGGTAAGGCATAGCGCAGCACAATGTACCAGCCCGGCAGCCCGCTCGCCCGAGCGGTACGAATATAATCCTCGCTCAGCTGCTCCAGCATGGCGGAGCGCACCTGACGCGCCACAATTCCCAGATGCACAAAGGCCAGGGTCAGGGACGGCAAAATCAGGTGCTGAAGCGCGTTGAAGAACACTTCACCGTTGCCTTCCAGCAGGGCGTCCAGCAGGTAAAAGCCGGTCACGTGGGCAGGGGGATCGAGCCAGTCGTCCAGCCTGCCGCCTCCGGGCAGAATTTGCAGCTGCCCGTAGAACAGCACGATGACCCCCAGACCCAGCCAGAAGGCAGGGGTCGAGATGCCCGTCATCGCCATCAGCCGCACCAGGTGATCCAGCCAGCGGTTACGGTACACCGCCGATAAAATTCCCAGCGGTACGCCAATCACCAGCGCCAGCAGCAGGGAGCAGAAGGCCAGTTCCAGCGTGGCGGGGAAAAAGGCTTTCAAATCTTCCGCAACGGGACGACCGGTGCGAATGGACGTGCCCAAATCACCGTGAGCCAGCGCCTCAACATAGCGGCCAAACTGAATATAAAGCGGCTGGTCCAGGCCCAGCTGCTGGCGGATGCCCTGCACAATGTCATCGCTCGCGCGGTCACCGGCCAGCAGGCGGGCCGGATCGCCGGGGATCAGGTGTGAAATAATAAAGGTAATAATACAGACACCGGCTACGACGAGGATTAACCCCCAGCAGCGCTGGCGCACGATGCTCCAGAACGTCATACACTTTCCCCCGGCATGGACCGTTACTTACTCATGGTGGCGATGTTAAAGACCTGCTCCAGCATCGGATTAAAGGTGAAGCCTTTGACCTCTTTGTTCATCGCCAGCTGGTAGTTCTTCTGGAACAGATAAACGTAAGCCGCCTCGTCAATCACCACTTTCTGCGCCTGCTGATAGTCTTTGGTGCGTTCCGCCTGATCGGTGGTTTTCAGTGCCGCCTGCAACAGCGCATCGACCTCTTTGTTCTCATAGAATGAGCGGTTGCCCGGCAGCCCTTTTTTGTCCGATTCGAACCAGTAGTTCATGAACATGTACGGATCGGCGAAGTCCGGGCTCCAGTTACCAATCGCGATGTCATAATCACCTTTGCCGACGCGGTCGCGCATGGTGGCGTTCGCCAGTTTCTCCAGCTTGACGTTAATCCCGAGCTTGCTCAGGCTCGCCTGGGTGGAGAGGGCGATAGGCTCCCAGTTCGGGTCGTTATCGGAGTAGAGGAACGTCAGGCTGGCGGGTTTATCGTTGACTTTTTCCAGCGCCGCTTTGGCTTTGGCCTCGTCAAAGCTGTACTGCATGGCGTTTGCATCGAAGCCCCACATGCCCTCCGGGATCGGGCCGCGCATCTGCTTGCCGTTCCCGCTGATAATGCCTTTCACCATTCCCTGATAATCGGTCGCCCAGGAGACAGCACGGCGCAAATCCACCTGATTCATCGGAGCTTTACTGTTGTTCAGATAGAGATAGGTCACCCGAAGGGACGGGTATTCCGCCACGGCCACTTTGCCTTCCTGCTTCAGGGCGGCAAGCTGATCCACCGGCAGGGCGTCGGCGATATCCAGATCGCCACGGGAAAGTTGCAGGCGACGCGAGGCGCTTTCACCGATAATCTTCACCGAGACGCGCTTAAAGTGCGGCTTTTCGCCCGACCAGTGAGGGTTGGGCACCATTATCAGCTGCTGACCTTTGCGCCAGCTTTTCAGCATAAATGGCCCGGAACCCGCAGTGTTTTGCGCCAGGAAACCCCGCGCATCGTCGGCGGCATTGGCCTTCAGCACCGCCGGGTTGACGATTGAGGCACCGTCATTCGCCAGCGTGTAGAGGAACGGGGCAAACGGTTGGCTGAGGGTGAATTTCACCGTATGTTCATCCACCGCGTCCACTTTCAAATCTTTCGGGAACGCTTCGGATGGCCCCTGGTTAATTTTCAGCAGGCGTTCAAACGACAGCTTGACCGCTTCAGCGGTCACCGGCGTGCCGTCGGAGAATTTTGCATTGTCCGCCAGGGTAAACGTCCATTCTTTCTGATCGTCTGACGCCTTCCAGCCCGTCGACAGATCGCCTTCCACCTCCGTGGTGCCAGGCTTGTATTTCACCAGACGCTGGTACGAGGGGTAGGTCACCGTCCAGTCGTTGTTATCGATAGTCACCGCCGGATCCAGCGTTTGCGGATCGGCAGCTTTACCTATTACCAGCATATCTTTTGGCACTGCCGCCAGCGCGAGCGGGGCGCTGAGGGCGAGCGTAGCGGCAATCAGGGTAGTCAGCAGCGTTGTTTTCATGGCCGGGCTCCAGAATTACAGTGAGGGTGTGGTCGAATAACAGGCGAACTGGTCGTCCAGCAGCGGGTAGCTTGCGGCGTTCGGCAGCTCGAAATGCCACCACTCGCTGCTGATGCCGACAAAACCGCCGCCGGACATCACGGCGTTCAGGAGCAGACGATTACGCTGTGCCGCGGGCGGAACGGAAGGGTGCCAGGCATGAGAGCGGTCGTGCATTTCGTCAAACGCGGCGCCCATATCCAGCACGTTGTCGTGTTCATCCATCAGCGTGACGTCAATGGCGGTGCCCCGGCTGTGGTTGGAGCCAATCGCGACGTCCACCACGTATTGCGGATCGGGGCAGGCATCCCAGAGTTGCGCCTGCGCCTGCTGGGGTCGGTAGGCGTCGTAGACCACCAGTTTCAGACCGGCCAGCGCGGCGATGCCGATCGCTTTTGCCAGTGCGGTGGCAGCATCCGTATGCAGCAGACACGCGGCGTGCTGGTAGATTGGGCGTCCGGTAATGTTATCGGCAGTGGCGTATTTCAGATCGATATGCAGCGTGGGAAAGGTTTTCGCCACATCAATCAGTTGACTCTCTTCAGGCATAGCTCCGCTCCTTTAGCGTTCAAATTGACCAAACTCTTGTTGTAATTGTCGGTTGACTGCCAGACGCTCCGGCAGCGCATCCCCCAGCGCCTCCACCACGCCCGACAGCAGCAGGTTGAACAGGCAGCTCACCGGCGCCAGCGAATCCCAGAAATGGCCGGTATCGGTCTTCACCTGGAGTAAATCAATTGGGTAATCCCGCGCCCACGGGCACCAGATATCGGTGATCAGCGCCATCGGCAGCCCTTTTTCGCTCGCCACGCGGCAGTACTGGCGGGCAATGGCGGAGTAGGCGCGGGTATCCGTCAGCACGATATACGGGTGCGTAAAGCCGGAGTTAAGCGACTCCACCCAGCTGCCGGAGAGCCCTTCGGAATAGCTCACGCGCGGGCGCAGGTACTCCAGATGGCTAAAGAACGCATTGGCGATCCCGCGCGTGGACTGGATCCCCAGCACGAAGACGGCATCGGCATTGGCAAGTTGATGGACCACCTGCCTGAACGTTTCGCTTTGCGCCAGCTGGTAGACATGGGCAATGGCCTCCACCTCCAGCGACAGGGAGTGCTGAACGCGATCCGACAGCGGCTGTTGCTGCTTCCAGGAATCAAGACGCTCGTTAATGCCCCAGGGCTGATGGGGATCGCGCAGGCTTTTTTTGGCATCGTCCAAATTGCGATAGCCCAGCTTGCGCAGAAAACGCCCGACGGTGATCCCGCTGGTGGCCGTGGCCAGCGCCACGCTTTCTGCCGTTTCGAACGGGATCTGCCCGACGTGCGCCAGCATCCAGCTTGCCACCCGCTTTTCGCTCGGGGTGAGCTGGCTGAAAGTCGCTTCGATACGGCTTAACACCTCAGGTTTGGTCGTCATACCGCCTCGCTGTTAACTGGCTGTCATTGGCCGGGTTTCTGTTATTGCATTAACAATGCAGGACGCGTGCCATGTTCACATTGCGGCGAAAACGCGCTGTGCAGCAAAGTTAATGCAATATTTGTTTAACAGATGATCAACATTTGTGCAGCGTAGTTCACTTTTGGTGCAGTGTCCGAGCCGAGAGATATCTATTTGGTGAATACGTCAGTCTCTTCACATTTTTTGGTAATATGAAGGATCTGTGGACAAGAGAGGGAGCCTCACATGGCGAATTTGCCCTGGCGGGTCAGCGTGCGCCTGATGGCTCTCGCAAAAAAACTGGCGATGGTTATCGGGATCGTTGTGCTCGTCCTGCTTGCGGTGCGGGTTTATCTGTCCCAGCAGGGACCGGCCCTGCATCACTGGCACACCTGGCGCGCTGACGAGATGTCCGTGCAGGAGATGGATAACGCGAGCTTCGCGGCCTATGTCGCCCGTGAAAACGCCATCTTCACCGATCTCGACGCTGAGGTGACGGCGAAAGCCACCGCAGCGGAGCGCACGCCCTTAAACCGCTATTATCGCCAGAGCCTGGTGTGGCCAGGACAGTTTTCTCCGGATGCGAACCGGTCGTTTGTGCTGATGCCTGCCGGAAAGCCGCGCGGGGCGGTGGTGCTGCTTCACGGTCTGACGGATTCACCCTACAGCGTCAGGCATCTGGCTCTTAATTATCAAAAGCACGGCTTTGTGGCCGTTGTTCCTCGTTTGCCCGGACACGGCACGGCGCCGGGCGCGCTGACAAACGTCGAGTGGGAAGCGTGGCTCGCGGCGACGCGCCTGGCGGTTCGTGAAGCGACGCGTCTGACGGGTAGCGATCTTCCCCTGCATCTGGTGGGCTACTCCAACGGCGGGGCGCTGGCGATGAAATATGCCCTCGACGCCCTTGATGCGCCGGCACTGCGTAAACCCCAGCAGATTGTTTTGCTGTCACCGATGATTGGCGTCACGGCGTTTGCTCGCTTTGCCGGTTTCGCCGGGCTACCGGCCATGTTACCGGCGTTTGCCAAAGCCGCATGGCTCAACATTGCGCCGGAATACAACCCTTACAAATACAACTCGTTTCCGGTGAATGCGGCACGTCAGTCCTGGCTGCTTACCCAGGCGCTGCATGAGCAGTTAAATCGCGATGTTCAGGCCCACAAACTGGCGCAGCTCCCGCCGGTTCTGGCGTTTCAGTCGGTTATGGATTCAACGGTCAGTACCCGCGCCGTGGTTACCGGACTGTTTGATCGGCTTCCGGCTAACGGTAGCGAACTGGTGGTATTTGATATCAACCAGGCCGGGAGCTTCCGTCCGCTGTTCAGGCCTTCATCCTGGACGGCGGTGGCCGATCTGCTGCCCGTGGTAAAAAGACGTTACAGTGTCACGATTGTAACCAATGCCAGCCCCGACAGCTTCGATATGGTGGCAAAGGCAACGCCAGCGGGTAGCACCCGGGAAACGGTGGTGCCGCTGACGGTCTCTTATCCGCAAGAGGTGTATTCCCTGTCGCACGTTGCCATTCCGTTCCCGCCCAATGACGATCTGTATGGCCGACATCCTGAGGTAAAAAATCACTATGGCATTAGCCTCGGGACGATTGCCCTGTGGGGAGAAACATCGGTGCTGAGCGTCGGCAAAGATGCGCTAATGCGCGTGACGTCGAATCCGTTCTACGATTACATGCAGGCGCGGATCGACAGCCGTATCGGGGAAAATTAATTCCGCTGCGGAATAGATTAGGTCCCGCCGGGGAACTGTGTTAAACAGTACCGCTCTGGCCTATATCCCTATCGGACCTCTTTTGTGCTGACAACTCTCATTTATCGAAGCCAGCTGAGCTTAACCTGCACCTCCGCAGCGTTAAGCGAGCTGGTTGAACAGGCCAGGATCCGCAATACGGAGCAGGGCATCTCCGGCATTCTTCTCTCCAGTGGCCGTGACGTCCTGCAAATTCTTGAAGGAACGGAACAGAGCGTAGTCGCGCTGTTTAATACCATCCGCGAAGATAACCGACATACTGGCGTAGTGGAACTGATGCGCGACTACGGTCCGCGCAGACGGTTCGATAACGTGGGGATGCTGCGGTTCGACCTGGAGGTTCAGACCCCGAAGGCGATTCTGGCGTCGGTACTGCATTACAGCAAGCTGGAAAGCTACCTCACTTCTGAGGATCGGGTCTTCAAATTCATCCAGACCTTTATCACCGGCAAAATCTCTGCGCCACGGGCTTCGAACTATGAGCCTGATAAATGGACGCTGTCGCGGGAAAGCACGCCGTTTGGTGAAGGGTTAGGACTGCTTGCGGGCCAGCCCTGCCAGTTTGCGCTGCAACCAATTGTCGAGCCGTCCGAAGGCAAAATCAGCTCTCTTGAGGCGCTCATACGCGGAAACGATGGCGGTAGCCCGGAGCATTTCTTCAGAAGCCTCGATCACCAACGGATTTACGAAGTCGACCTGCAAACCAAAGCCTGGACCTTTGCGCTGGCGAAAAAGCTGGGCATTGGTAGCCACAAGCTGGCGGTGAATCTGCTGCCGATGTCGCTGGTTAACGTGCCCGGTGCGGTTGAGTTTCTGGTGACGCAGATCAAACAGCACGGTCTCCAGCCAGAGCAGGTGGTCATTGAAGTCACTGAGAACGAGATGATTTCCGGCTTCAACCAGTTCAACAGCGCCATCAAACAGCTGCGCGCGGAGGGGGTTGGGCTGGCGATAGATGATTTTGGTTCCGGCTATGCCGGCCTGTCGCTGCTCACGCGATTCCAGCCGGACAAGCTTAAAATCGACAGGGAGATCGTCAGCGATATCCACCTGAGCGGCCCCAAACAGGCGATTGTGAAGTCGATAATCAGCTGCTGCACCGATCTGGAGATTACCCTGGTCGCGGAAGGAATTGAGAAGATAGAGGAGTGGTGCTGGCTTGAGTCTGCCGGTATTCGCCGCTTTCAGGGCTTTTTGTTCGCCCGTCCACAGCTCAACGGCGTGGGTGATATCCACTGGCCCCATCGGGTGCGTTAAGCAAATTTTCCCTCGCCTTATTTCCCCAATACCACGCCTGTGCTTAAATAGCTAAACCGGTTTAACATTATTTAGCTAAGAGGGTGATATGGAGACGATCTGGGTACTTGGCGATGCGGTGGTGGATCTTTTGCCCGATGGCGAAGGCAAACTGCTGCAATGTCCGGGCGGCGCGCCGGCCAACGTTGCGGTGGGGATTGCGCGTCTGGGCGGCAGGAGCGCGTTTATCGGCCGGGTGGGCGACGATCCGTTTGGGCGTTTTATGCAAAAAACGCTTGCGGATGAGCAGGTTAATACAGAATGGCTGCGTCTGGACCCGCAGCAGCGGACCTCCACGGTGGTAGTGGATCTCGATAACGACGGTGAGCGTTCCTTTACCTTTATGGTTCGCCCGAGCGCGGATTTATTCCTCGATGCTGGCGACCTCCCGCCATTTCGCACCGGAGAGTGGCTGCACGTTTGTTCCATCGCGCTCAGCGCCGAACCCAGCCGTTCCGCGACGTTTCAGGCGATGGCCGCTGTCAGACAGGCGGGCGGTTTCGTCAGCTTTGACCCCAATATTCGCGCCGATCTCTGGCACGATGAAGCCGAGCTGCGCCACTGTCTTGAGCGGGCATTGGCCTGTGCAGACGTGGTGAAACTCTCGGTAGAAGAACTGGCGTTTTTAACCGGAAATGCGCAGGTGCAGGAGGGGCTGGCGGCACTGACGCGTACCTGTCCGGCCAGACGGGTACTGGTGACGCAGGGAAAAGCGGGGGTGACCGCCTGGCAGGAAGGCACATTGACGCACTATCCTGCATCACCCGTGGAATGCATTGATACCACCGGGGCGGGAGATGCTTTCGTCGCCGGGCTGCTGTTCGGCCTGGCACGTGATAGCGAAGCCAGCCTCTCAGACGTTATCACGCTCGCCCAGCGCTGCGGGGCGCTGGCGACAACCGCAAAAGGGGCAATGACCGCGCTGCCTTACCATCACGAACTGTAATTCTCCTCTCATGGGCCGCCGGTCGGCGGCCTGAATTGTCGCCTCGATCACACTTACTAAAACGGTTTAGCAAAAACAGTTGCCGATCCAAAATTTGGCAGTTTAGTATCAGCAACCTAAACCGGTTTAGCAATTTAGCACTTTCACCAATATTTTCGGGATGCGACAAAATGTATAAAAAACGCAGACTTGCCGTGATGATAGGCATGCTGGCCGGCAGTACCTCTGTTTTTGCCCAGACGGATATGACGCGTATCGAAGCACGTCTGGCGGCGCTGGAGCAGCGCTTGCAGGAGGCGGAAACCCGCGCGCAGGCCGCTGAAAAGCGCGCCACGATAGCGGAAGAGAAAACGCAGCAGCTGGTCACCGCGCAGCAAAAAGCGCAAACCACCACCCAGGCGGTGGCGCAGCGTACCACGGCCCTGGAGGAGAAAGCCGATCGGACCGGCGGGTTTGAATTTCACGGTTATGCCCGTTCCGGCCTGCTGATGAACGACGCGGCCTCCAGCAGCAAAAGCGGTCCCTATCTGACTCCCGCAGGGGAAACGGGCGGGGCCATCGGGCGTCTGGGGAACGAAGCGGATACCTACGTGGAGCTGAACGTTGAGCACAAGCAGACGCTGGATAACGGCGCGACGACGCGCTTCAAGGCGATGCTGGCCGACGGACAGAAAACCTATAACGACTGGTCAGCAGACAGCAGCGACCTGAACGTCCGTCAGGCCTTTGCCGAACTGGGCAATCTGCCGGACTTCACCGGCGCGCTGAAGGGCAGCACCTTCTGGGCGGGCAAGCGTTTCGATCGCGACAACTTCGACATTCACTGGCTGGATTCCGACGTGATATTCCTCGCCGGGACCGGCGGCGGCGTCTATGACGTGAAATGGAACGATACGCTGCGCAGTAACTTTTCCCTTTATGGCCGTAATTTCGGCAGCGAAGAGGAGATCGACAATAACGTTCAGAACTATATCCTCAGCATGAATCACTTCGCCGGGCCGGTGCAGCTGATGGTCAGCGGCCTGCGGGCAAAAGATAATGACGACCGTAAGGACAGCAACGGCGATCCGATTAAAACCGACGCGGCGAACAACGGGGTGCATGCGCTGGTTGGTTTGCATTACGAGAGCTTCTACGGCCTGCGGGAAGGTTCCGCCAAAACGGCGCTGCTTTACGGCCACGGTCTGGGTGCCGAGGTGAAAAGCATCGGTTCTGACGGCGCGCTGCTGTCTGAGGCCGATACCTGGCGCTTCGCAAGTTACGGTGTCACGCCGCTGGGCGGTGGCTGGCATATAGCGCCCGCCGTGCTGGCGCAAAGCAGTAAGGACCGCTACGTGAAGGGCGACCGCTATGAGTGGGTCACGCTCAACACGCGTCTGATCAAAGAGGTGACCCAGAATTTCGCCCTCGCGTTCGAGGGCAGCTATCAGTACATGGATTTGAATCCGGAAGGCTACAAGGATCGCAATGCGGTTAACGGCAGCTTCTACAAGCTGACCTTCGCCCCGACGCTAAAGGCGGGCAAGATTGGCGATTTCTTCAGCCGTCCGGAGCTGCGCCTGTTCGCCACCTGGATGGACTGGAGCAGCAGGCTGGATAACTACGCCAGCGATGACGCCTTTGGCAGCAGCGGCTTCAACGCGGGCGGGGAATGGAACTTTGGGGTGCAGATGGAAACCTGGTTTTAACCCTTCACGCTCCCGCATCGCGGGGGCGTTTCGAACATCATAAAAAGAGGTCAGGAAGAGGTATCTATGGATTTTAATCATATTGCTCGCGAGCTTATTCCGCTGCTCGGTGGCAAAGAGAACATTGCCAGCGCGGCGCACTGCGCCACGCGCCTTCGTCTGGTGCTGGTCGACGATGCGCTTGCCGACCAGCAGGCTATCGGCAAGGTTGAAGGCGTAAAGGGCTGTTTTCGCAATGCCGGGCAGATGCAGGTGATCTTCGGCACGGGCGTGGTAAATAAGGTTTACGCGGCATTTATTCAGGCGGCAGGAATTAGCGAGTCCAGTAAATCGGAAGCGGCGGATATTGCGGCCCGCAAGCTGAACCCGTTCCAGCGTATCGCGCGCTTGCTCTCCAATATTTTCGTGCCGATTATCCCGGCGATTGTGGCCTCGGGGCTGCTGATGGGCCTGCTCGGGATGGTTAAAACCTACGGCTGGGTCAACCCGGATAACGCGCTGTATATCATGCTGGATATGTGCAGCTCGGCGGCGTTTATTATTTTGCCGATCCTGATTGGCTTCACCGCCGCGCGCGAGTTTGGCGGCAACCCGTATCTGGGCGCGACGCTGGGCGGCATTCTGACGCACCCGGCGCTGACCAACGCCTGGGGCGTGGCGTCCGGCTTCCACACCATGAACTTCTTCGGCCTCGAAATCGCCATGATTGGCTATCAGGGAACCGTCTTCCCGGTGCTGTTAGCGGTATGGTTTATGAGCATTGTGGAAAAACAGCTGCGCCGGGCGATTCCGGATGCGTTAGATCTGATCCTGACGCCGTTCCTGACCGTCATTATCTCCGGCTTTATTGCGCTGTTGATTATTGGCCCGGCGGGGCGCGCGCTGGGCGACGGGATCTCCTTCATTCTCAGCACCCTCATTGCCCACGCAGGCTGGCTGGCCGGGCTGCTGTTCGGTGGGCTTTATTCGGTGATTGTCATTACCGGCATTCACCATAGCTTCCACGCCATTGAGGCCGGGCTGCTGGGTAATCCGTCAATCGGCGTTAACTTCCTGCTGCCGATCTGGGCGATGGCGAACGTGGCACAGGGCGGGGCGTGTCTGGCGGTATGGTTCAAAACCCGCGATGCCAAAATCAAGGCCATTACCTTACCGTCGGCGTTTTCTGCGATGCTGGGTATCACCGAAGCGGCGATTTTTGGTATTAACCTGCGCTTCGTGAAGCCGTTTATCGCGGCGCTGATCGGTGGCGCGGCGGGCGGTGCCTGGGTGGTATCGGTGCATGTCTACATGACCGCCGTTGGGCTGACGGCGCTCCCCGGGATGGCGATCGTCCAGGCCAGTTCGCTGCTCAACTATATCATCGGTATGGTGATTGCTTTTGGCGTGGCGTTCACCGTCTCTCTGCTGCTGAAATATAAAACGGACTCTGAATAATGACGTTACCTTCCCGCTGGCCTGCCGTGTTGCAGGCCGTGATGCAAGGCCAGCCGCGCGCGCTGGCAGACAGCCATTATCCGCAGTGGCATCCCGCGCCGGTGACGGGGCTGATGAACGATCCGAACGGCTTTATCTGGTTTGCCGGACGTTACCACCTGTTCTATCAGTGGAACCCGCTGGACAGCGATCATCGCTATAAGTGCTGGGGACACTGGAGTTCAGCGGATCTGGTGCACTGGCGGCACGAGCCCATGGCGCTGATGCCCGACGAAGAGTACGACCGCAACGGCTGTTACTCCGGCAGCGCCGTGGATAACAACGGCGTGCTGACCCTGTGCTATACCGGCAACGTGAAGTTTGACGATGGTGGCCGCACCGCCTGGCAGTGTCTGGCGGTGCAAAACGACGATGGCACTTTTGCCAAGCTGGGGCCGGTGTTGCCCCTGCCGGAAGGGTATACCGGCCACGTTCGGGATCCGAAAGTGTGGCGCCATGACGGGCAGTGGTACATGGTGCTCGGGGCGCAGGATCGGCATAAGCGCGGCAAGGTGCTGCTGTTTACGTCAGCCGATTTGCACGCCTGGGTCTCCTGCGGCGAAATCGCCGGTCACGGCGTCAACGGGCTTACGGACGCAGGCTATATGTGGGAGTGCCCGGATCTCTTTGCGCTCGACGGCACGCACGTGCTGATCTGCTGCCCGCAGGGGCTGGCGCGCGAGCCGCATCGCTATCTCAATACCTATCCGGCCGTCTGGATGAGCGGGGCATTTGATTATCAAACGTCTGCCTTTGCGCATGGCGAACTGCACGAGCTTGACGCTGGCTTTGAGTTTTATGCGCCACAAACCGCGGTGGCAGAGGATGGCCGCCGCATTCTCATCGGCTGGATGGGCGTGCCGGACGGCGAGGAGATGCTTCAGCCCACCCGCGCGCACGGCTGGATCCACCAGATGACCTGTCCACGCGAGCTGCGCTACCGCGACGGTAAGCTCTGGCAAACGCCGGTGCGTGAGCTGGAAGCGCTGCGCGAGGATGAACATCACTGGCAGGGGCGCGCCGACGATGCGCCGGACCTGGACGGGACGCGCCTTGAGTTCGAGTTAAGCGCTTCGCACGTGAAGGTGAATTTTGCCGGTGCGTTGCGGCTGGTTATGGATGATGAGGGTTTACGTCTGGCGCGCACCAGTCTGGAAACCGGAGAAACGTTGACCCGCTACTGGAAGGGTGACGTTAATCATTTGCGCGTGCTGTGTGACCGTTCCAGCGTCGAAATTTTCATCAATCACGGTGAAGGGGTCATGAGCAGCCGCTATTTTCCTGACCATCCGGCACGGGTGCGCGTCGAAGGTGCGTCCGACATCACATTACGCTACTGGTCGCTGCGCACCTGCATGATAGAATAGGCGTTTTGGCAGCCGGATCTAAGTCGTTGTGAGAAAAACAAAACGCGTCACCATCAAAGATATCGCGGAGCTGGCGGGGGTATCAAAAGCCACCGCCAGCCTGGTTCTGAACGGCCGCAGCAAAGAGCTTCGCGTGGCGGAAGAGACGCGGGAGCGCGTGCTGGCGATTGCCAAAGAACAGCATTATCAGCCCAGTATTCACGCCCGTTCGCTGCGGGATAACCGCAGCCACACCATTGGACTGGTGGTGCCCGAAATCACCAACTACGGTTTTGCCGTTTTTTCGCACGAGCTTGAGACCCTCTGCCGCGAGGCGGGCGTTCAGCTGCTGATCTCCTGTAGCGATGAAAATCCGGGCCAGGAGACGGTGGTGGTCAACAACATGGTGGCCCGCCAGGTGGACGGGCTGATTGTCGCCTCCAGCATGCTCAACGACGCGGACTATCAAAAGCTGAGCGAACAGCTGCCCGTTGTGCTCTTTGACCGTCATATGAACGACAGCTCTCTGCCGCTGGTCATCACCGATTCGATTACCCCAACCGCCAGACTGGTGGCCGACATTGCGCGCCAGCATCCGGACGAGTTCTACTTCCTCGGCGGGCAGCCGCGGCTTTCCCCAACCCGTGACCGTCTTGAAGGTTTTAAGCAGGGGCTGCGCGACGCCAGCGTCGAGTTACGTCCGGAGTGGATCATTCATGGTAATTACCATCCGAGCTCCGGCTACGAAATGTTTGCCGAGCTTTGCGCTCGCCTGGGCCGCCCGCCAAAAGCCCTTTTTACCGCCGCCTGTGGCCTGCTGGAAGGGGTGTTGCGCTACATGGGGCAACATAACCTGCTGCAAAGTGATATCCGTCTGGCCAGCTTCGACGATCACTATCTCTATGACTCTCTGTCTATTCCTGTCGATACCGTTCGTCAGGATAACCGACAGCTCGCCTGGCACTGCTTTGATCTGATTGGCAAACTGATTGAGGGGGAGACGCCGGAGCCGATTCAGCGCAAGCTGGATGCAACCCTGCAACGTCGTTACCGGTCAGCCGAATAAAAGATGAGCAACTCGCGAATACGGCCATAACTTTAATTAATTAAAGATCTGTTTTCGCCGATAACCAAAGGGAAACTATATTCCTGAGGTTTGTTGTTATGTCGTTGAAAAAATCATCACTGATTATCCTGTTTTCCCTGCTTTTCTTCTTTGTGGCGAGCACCATCACCAGCGTTGGGCTCATCATCAAAAGTAATAATTCGCTGGATAACGTGAACAAAGAAATTCAGGTGGTTCTGTCGATTATTGACCCCATTAACCACAGCCGAACCCTGCGCGTCAGGGTCATGGAGTATGTGAAAATGGTGGAAGCGGGGGACGCAGCCGTTTCGTCCGCAAAACTGGCCTCGGTAAAAGAGGCGCTGACCAAAGCCGACCGTGCCTTTTCGGCGTTTATGGCCTCGCCGCGTTTGCAGGATGAAGCCCCACTGGTCAATGACTACCAGGTGGCGTGGCAAAACTACCGTAATCAGGGGCTGGCGCCGCTGATCGCTGCGGCTGCCGCTCACGATGTGTCACGCTTCAATACCCTCATCCCCGTGGTGTCCCAGCTCGATCGCCAATATGAAATCGTGCTCGATCAGGTGCTTTCCGTTCACCAGAAGTACGCGAAAACGCTGAACGAGGATGCGAGCCGTAATTTCGTGTCGGGGCTGGTCATTATCGCCTGCATTGCCGCGCTGTTCGTGGTGGTGATCCTCGCCGTCAGCCTGCTGATGAAACGCCTTGTCTTTGCGCCGGTTGACCTGGCGCGTGAGCACTGTAGCCAGATTGCGGCAGGGAAGCTGGATGTACCGGTACCCGTCAAGGGTGATTCCGGGAATGAAATCGATCGCCTGATGGGCTCGATGGAGCAGATGCGTCAGGCGCTACTCTCCACGCTTTCTCAGGTGCGCGATGCCAGCCATACCGTAACCCACGCGGCGCAGGAAATTGCCTCCGGTAATATCGACCTGGCCTCGCGTACCGAGCAGCAGGCCTCCGCCCTGACCCAGACGGCGGCCAGCATGGAAGAGCTGAGCGCGACGGTGGCGAATAACACCGATAACGTTTTCCAGGCCGGTAAGCTGGTGCAGGATGCCGTGAAAAATGCCCGTACCGGCGAAGCGGTAACCCGTGAAGTCATCGAGACGATGAATACCATCGCGTCCAATTCGAAGCGCATCGAAGACATCACCAGCGTCATCAACAGCATTGCTTTCCAGACCAACATTCTGGCGCTGAACGCGGCCGTTGAAGCGGCGCGTGCCGGTACGCAGGGGCGAGGATTTGCCGTCGTGGCGAGTGAAGTCCGCACGCTGGCGCAGAAAAGCGCGGTGGCGGCGAAGGATATCGAAAGCCTTATCGCCCAGTCTGTTTCCAGCGTGAAAAACGGGGCGGAGCTGGTGAACCGCTCGGGAGAGGTGATTCATTCTATTATCAGCTCTGTGAATAAAGTGAATGCGCTGATGGAGCAGATTTCGGTTGCCTCTGAAGAGCAGAGCCGCGGAATTGGTCAGGTTGGGCAGGCCGTAACCGAGATGGACGGCGTAACCCAGCAGAACGCGGCGCTGGTGCAGCAGTCCGCCGCTGCGGCAGCCTCGCTGGAGGAGCAGGCGCAGCAGCTGTCGCAGAGTATTTCAAGTTTCAGTCTGCCCAGGACGGCGTAACGGGCAAGCGTTGACAGGGCACGCATCTTCGACCACTCTAAAACTCTATCTTAGAGAGGTCGTTATGCTTCAACGGTTTGCAAAGAAAAAGGTGCTGTTACTTTCTGCTCTGCTGGCGTCAGGGCTGGTCAGGGCAGAGGAGACGCTTCCGGATGTGGTGAAGCACTTCAGCGAACAGCAGGACATCAAAATCATAAAGAAAATTGATGCCCCCGGCGGCGCGCCTGCGTGGCTGGGGCAGTATCAGGACATGGGCGTGACGCTCTTTCTGACCCCTGACGGAAAGCACGTGGTGTCTGGCTATCTTTATGATGATAAGGGAACAAACCTCAGCGAGGCCTATTTCCAGAAGGAAATATACGCCCCGATGGGCCGCGAGATGTGGAAGAAGCTCAATGCGGCGCATCCGCTAAAAGAGGGCGCGGAGACTGCGCCGAAGAAAGTTTTTGTCTTTGCCGACCCGTTCTGCCCGTACTGCAAACAGTTCTGGGCAGAAGCGCAGCCGTGGGTGAAGGCCGGGAAAGTCCAGCTCAACACGCTGCTGGTCGCGTTCCTCAACCCGAACAGCGGGCGCAATGCTTCGGCGATCCTGAATGCGAAAGATCCGGTATCGGCCTGGAAAGAGTACGAACTCTCCGGCGGCAAAAAGCTGCCGAAACCGGAAGGCGCGGCCTCCCGGGAAACCGTTGAGATCCTGCAAAATCATCAGACGTTAATGGACGGCCTCGGCGCGAATGCCACGCCGGCGATTTATTACCTGAATGAACAAAACGAACTGCAACAGGTCGTGGGCATGCCCGACGCGAAACAGCTTGAGGCGATGTTCGGGCCGAAGCCCTAAAAGAAAGGCAGAACAGGGCGTTTCTGCCTTTTCTTTATCAGCTACCCCAGCGTCCCCGCAGGTAATTCACCGCGTCCTGCGTCTGGGGCTGGTTAAGATAATCTTCCCGGAACAGGATAGTGCCTTTTACGTCAGGCAGGGAATCGTTGAGATCGAGCTGTTTTTTCAGCTCCGGCACGCCGCCGTTCACCGTCCAGTCCGGTTCATTTCTGGAAGGCGCGCCCACCTTGTAGAACGCGATCCCGATATACAGGCGGGTATGGGTCGGTTTCACCACGTCAGCCCACCATTTTGTCAGCACATCGTAACGTGCTGCGTCGCGGGCGAAGGGCCAGTAAATCTGCGGCGCTATGTAATCCAGTAACCCCTGCTGTACCCACTTGCGTGTGTCAGCGTAGGATTCATCGTAGGCTGCGGCACCGCGCGTGTCCGAACCTGCCGGGTCGAAGGAGCGGTTGCGCCAGACGCCCGCCGGGCTTACGCCAAACTCTACCTCAGGTTTAGCCTGCTTAACCGCCCGGGAGACCTGCACAATCAGCTCCTGGGTATTGTGCCGCCGCCAGTCGGCTTTTGACGCAAATCCCTCGCCGTAGCGCCTGAAGGTCCAGGCATCATTGAGGGCTGAACCCGGCGTTTCGGTATAAAAATAGTCATCGAACTGAACGCCGTCGACAGGGTAGCGATTCACCACTTCCATCACCACCTGGGTTATCCAGTCCCGCACCTCGGGAATGCCCGGGTCGAGAACAAAACGATCCCCCGAGGTGCGGATCCACTCCGGATGTTGAACGTACACGCTGGAGGGATGAAGCGACGAGGTCCGGTTTAACGCGGCAATGGTCGACGGCTTCGTATTGGTGGAAACGCGGTACGGGTTAAACCAGGCGTGAACCTTCATGCCGCGCCTGTGCGCTTCATCCAGCATAAACTGGAGCGGATCGTAACCGGGATCTTCCCCGATAGTCCCCGTCAGGGTATCCGACCACGGCAGGATTTTAGAGGACCACAGCGCCGTGCTGTCCGGTTTTACCTGAAAGAAGACGGTATTGATCCCCAGGGTTTTCAGCTTATCGAGCTTGTCCGTCAGCGCCCGCTGCTGCTGGGCGATACGCTGGTCCGCGCTGCGGCCATTCACCGAGGAAACGGGTGGCCAGTCGAGACGGGAGACGGTCGCCAGCCAGATCCCGCGCATGGGTTCGTTGGTCTGCTGTACAGGTTTCGCCTGCGGCAGTGGGGTAACGAGTGATTTGGGTGGTTTGGAGGTGCAACTTACCAGTAAAAGCGCGCAGCCAAGCAGCGTGCCGGTCCGTTTTACGTGTCGCATCATTTGCGTTTTAGCTCCTGGGTGTCCGGCTTTCCGTCCAGGGATTAAAGGCCGGTTCGTCCTGTTCCCCGGGACCGTCATCGTGAAGGGATTCGAGGTAAAGGGCTTCGACTTCCGCCCGCGCCCATGGGGTACGGCGCAGAAATTTCAGACTCGATTTAACACTCGGGTCCTTGCGAAAACAGTTGATTTTGATTCGGTTGCCCAGTTCATTCCAGCCATATCGCGCAACCAGCGCGTTAACCTGCATTTCGAGCGTTACGCCATGCAAAGGATCGTTGGAAGTATGTGCAGTCATAGGCGTCCGGTAGTCTCAATTTTTATGGGGATGTGATAAACGCTCAAAGGTTACAAGAAAGCAGGGGACGCGGCAATTTCAGCGTGAGGTTCTTCACCCTTGAGAGGGTGAAGAAGAGGGGATTACTATTTTTTAAACAGTTCAGGCGCCCACGGCGTTGGGTCTACTTCCATAAACGGCGCGCGCTCAAAGCGAGACTTCAGCGCCCAGGGTACCGTACAGTCAAAAATCGTCTTGCAGGTTATCCCGTTTCCACGAATGGAGGGGCTGTAGTCCGGCGACTGGGAAGGATCGAGCTGATGACCGCGGAGCCCCGGCAAATGGGTGATGCTGACGTCGCCCTGCATGCGGGTGGTCATCGCCCACAAAATGTCGTCGCTGTCGAAGATATCCACGTCTTCATCGACGAGAATAATGTTTTTCAGCTCGGAATAGGTGGCTAGCGCGATAAGAGCCGCCTGACCCTGACGCCCTTCGTCAGAGGGCTGGCGTTTTTTCACCTGCAAGATGCCGAGGAATTTGCCGCCACCAGCGGTATGCGCGTAAACGTTTTGCAGGAAACCGGGGATGGCTTCTTCCACCGCATTGCGGATGCTGGCCTCGGTGGGTAAACCGGCAAGCGTGGTGTGCTCTTCGCCCGGACCGACCAGCGTTTGCAGGATCGCCTGATGGCGCATCGTGACGGCCTTCACCTTGATCACCGGCAGCGAAGGGTTCGCCTCCCCGCAGTAGCCGGGGAATTCCGGCATCGCATGCCCGGTATGGGTATGCTGATCTTCTTCGACGCGCACGCCCGGCAGCAGTTCGCCTTCAATGATAATTTCCGCACGCGCAATCGCTTTTTCATTTACGGCCACGCCCTGCACCAGCTCAACCGGGCGTTGACGCAGGGCACCGGCGACGCCCAGCTCGTTATAGCCGAAGGGCGTGGTCGGCGCTTCGAAGCAAGCGCCAATGTAGATAGCCGGATCAAGACCCATGTTGATGGTGACCGGCAGCGGTTTTCCCGCCTCTTCGGCTTTCTTACGGAACACTTCGATGTGACGGCCCGCGGCAAGGAACATGGAGAGCTCGTCGCGCTCCTGAACGCAGAGACGGTGAATGGTGACGTCGGTCAGCGACGCGTCTTCCGGATCGCTCGCCAGCACCAGCCCCAGGCAGAAGAACGGGCCGGCATCTATCGGCGTATTGGTCGGGGCCGGAAGCAGCTTACGCAGATCGAAGTTCGGATCGTCGGCGTAAAACACCTGCTCCTGGCACGGCGCCTGCGCCGCCGGAACGACAACGGGCGCAACCGGGTTTTTCACCGCCTGGCCGACGTGTTTTGCCAGTTCAGAGGGCTCGCACCCCAACAGCAGCGCCGCCCGTTCGCGGCTGGCGTGCATGCCCACCAGGATGCGGGAATCCGGATAACCCTTCACGTTATTGAACATCATAGCCGGGCCGATGCGCGTCGGACGTTTGACCGTACCGCCAGCGCCGATGTGCCGGTAAACGCCCGCCAGCTCAGCATTCGGATCGACCGGATGGTCAGTTTCAATGTACTGGCCTTCGTGGCGCTGGAGCAGTTCGATGGCACTTCTGAGATCGTTAATGTGGTTTTCCATATTACCTCCTTGGTTGAATGCTTCCATTCTTAACCGGACGAACAATGCTATCAATTGCATCATTTATGCTATTTTGATAACAAAATTAATATCAATGACGGAGGCACGATTTGCAGTTTCGACTGATGCGCAATTTTATTGTGGTGGCCGAAGAGCTCCACATGCACCGGGCGGCAGAGCGACTGAATATGGCGCAGCCCGCGCTGAGCCAGCAGATTAAAACCCTTGAAGATCGCCTGGGGGTCACGCTGTTCAGCCGGGCGAATCGTCGCTTAACGCTGACGCCAGCCGGAGAGGCGTTTCTCCATAAAGCCAGAATCGCGATTTTTATGACCGATCAGGCGATTCTGGACGCCAGGCAAACGGCCAGGGGGGAGCAGGGCGTGCTGAATCTCGGATGTGTTTCAAGCGCGATATTCGACAGTAAACTGCCCACCGCGCTGCGGCTTCTTCATGAGAAATGGCCGGCCATCACCCTTTCTATGATGACGGGGAACGTGCAAACCCTTTACACCGGCGTGCAAAGCAACCAACTGGATGTGGCCATCATCCGTGCGCCGCTACCGCTGCTGCCTGACGATCTGCAAAGCCGTCCTTTCACCACGGAAAAAGTCGTGCTGGCGTTACCGCATCACCATAGCCTGGCGGGATCCTCCGCGCTGACGCTTTCGTCTGTGAAGGAGGAAAAGTGGATTACCCTGCGCGATCCGCAGGGTATGGGACTGGAGCAATACTTCTATGACGCCTGCCACAGCGCGGGTATACAGCCTAACGTCGTGCAAAATGCCACCGATGTCCCCACGGTGATAAGCCTTGTCGCCGCGGGGTTTGGCATCGCCATGCTGCCGGCCTCAGCGAAGGCGATACGCGTACAGAACGTGGTCTTTGTGGATATTCTTGACCGACTCCGGGAGAGTGAGCTGACGCTGGTTTGCCATCGGGTGATTCGCTCTGAGGTTCTGAAAAAATTGATGAACATTCTCGATCATACCTGACGCCCGGCGGCCTGTAGAAGCTGGTCCCGCAGCCAGCGGTTAGCCGGGTCCTGACCGTTTTTCGGGTGCCAGTACATACCAATAACGATCGGCGGCAGATCCAGCGGCGGCGGAAAAATATCAAGCGTTTGCGCGAAGCGTTGCAGCATGCGTCTGGGTAGGGTGCAGAGCAAATCGGTACCGCCAACAATCGCAGGCGCCATCGCGTAGCTTTGCGTCGACATCACCACGTTACGCTGGTGGCCAAGCCCCGCCAGATGCCGATCGACAAAGCCTGAGAAAGGGTCCCCCTCGGACGAAACCACCAGGTGGGAAAGGGCGCAATAGCTTTTCAGATCCATCGGCCCCGTACCGCGCGGATGGCCTTTACGCTGGGCGGTGGCATATTCATCGTCAAACAGTTTTCGTCTGACCCATGCATCGTGCGCGCCCGCGTTAATGCCGACATAAATATCCACCTCGCCATTTTCCATCTGCGCCGCCAGCAGCTGGGTTTCGGGGAGCGCAAAACGCAGCCGGATGCCCGGTGCCGCAGCGCTAATCTGATTCTGCAACTCCGCCCCGAGCATCAGCGCCGGGTTCTCATGCAGGGCAATCGCAAAGGTGCGGTTGCTGTTTTGCGCGTTGAACGTGGTGGGTTCAAGCATTGACGAAATGCCCTGTAAAACCGTCGTGACCTGCGGCCTTAACGCCTCGGCGCGCGGCGTAGGTAACACCCCACGTCCGTGTGGGGAAGGGACAAACAGCGGCTCACCGAACAGGAGACGCAGACGCGCAAGGCGGGCAGACATTGCCGGCTGGCTGATGCCCAGCCGCGCGGCCGCACGGGTGATATTCTGCTCCCTGAGCAGGGCATCCAGCGTCAGGAGCAGATCTATATCCATATCGGAAGGTGGCATCTTATTTTGCGTCACGGTTGGTATAGGTCACCGGGACCCACGCGTAGCCTTGCCGCTCGCCCTGCGTGACATAACCGATACCGGGGAAAGGCAGGTGCGGAGCCGCAATGAGATCTTTGTTTTTCACAAACGCCGCGAACGCCGCGTTACGCACCCTGGCGGCGCCGTCCTGATCCTCATCGTAAGCAATCGTCACATTCGGCTGCGGGAACTGTACCGCAGCGACGTGAATAATGTCGCCGACAAAGGTGATTTTTTCACCTTTGCTCTCCAGCGTATAGAACGCCGAACCTGGGGTATGGCCCGGATGTACCGTTCCGCGGATGCCCGGCAGAAGCTGTTCCGTCCCGGAGAAGGTCTTCACTTTTCCGGCGTCCAGATAAGGCTTTAATGTTTTGCGCGCAACGTCGAAGTAGTTCTGGTCATAACCAGATTTTTTCTGGTTCTCGTCGTTAAAGAAAAATTCGATATCCGGTTTCCCGACATAGACCTGCGCATGAGTAAACACACGCTGGCCGTCTTTCACCAGGCCACCGGCGTGATCGGAGTGAGCATGGGTGATGAGAATATCGGTAATATCTTCGGGTTTGATGCCCTGCGTCGCCAGGCTTTCAATCAGTCGGCCGCCTTTGCCGGGCCCAAAGAGTTGGCCTGATCCGGTGTCCACCAGGATTTTGTGGCCGGGCAGCGCGATATAAAACGCATTAATCGATGCTTCAACCGGGTTGGCCTGGAAATTTTTTGCCAGTAACGCATCAGTATTTTCCGCCGTTGTACGGCGCAACAGGGCGTGCAGATCCTGCGGTACGCTGCCGTCCGTAAAGGCGGTGACAATCGTATCGCCAACCTGAACGCTATAGCCGCCAGCCTGCTGTTTCACCACGTGCTGGGGAACGCTGGCCACCGCGTGGATCGCGGGTAAGAAAAGGACAGAACCGGTAAACAGGGTTGATAAAGCAAGTTTTTTCACAGTAAACATGATGGGCTCCTCAATAGTAAGTTCATCATAGTTCAACTGAGATTTTTGAGAACGGAAGGGGGGTGAATGTGACCTATCCATGAAATGGATAGGTCTGAGAGAAGTTTTTACAGAACGCCGGTACCGCCGTCAGAACACCAGACCTGTCCGGAGGCGTATGAGCAGGTATCGGAGGCAAACAGCACGTACAGCGGTGCGATTTCAACCGGCTGGCCCGGTCTGCCCAGCGGAGTATCTTCCCCGAACTTCTGGACCTTGGATTGAGGCTGGCCGCCGCTGGACTGAAGAGGCGTCCAGTACGGACCCGGCGCGACAGCGTTCACACGAATGCCGCGCGGTCCCAGCTGCTGCGCCAGAGACTTGGTAAAGGCCACGTTACAGGCTTTAGTCTGCGCATAGTCCACCAGGATCGCGCTCGGCTTAAATGCCTGAACGGAAGTGGTGTTGATGATCACGGCGCCTTCCTGCAAATGGCGCAGCGCGGCTTTCGTGATCCAGAAGGGCGCATAGACGTTGGTTTTGAACGTCGCGTCAAAATCAGCGGTAGTGAGATCGTCGATCGATTCGCAGAACTGCTGGCGCCCGGCGTTATTCACCAGAATATCCAGGCCGCCCAGTTCGGCGACGGCTTTTTCCACCAGCGTATCGCAGAACGACTCTACGCGAATGTCGCCGGGAATAGCGACCGCTTTACGGCCTTCGGCCTTAATCAGCGCAATGACCGATGCGGCATCGGATTCCTCTTCAGGCAGATAGCCGATAGCAACATCTGCCCCTTCACGGGCATAGGCGATGGCGACCGCGCGACCAATGCCGGAATCACCGCCGGTGATCAGCGCTTTTTTTCCTGCCAGTTTTCCCGACCCGATATAACTTGTTTCACCATGATCCGGTATTGGCTTCATTTCCGATGCCAGCCCGGGAGCCATTTGCGGTTGTTCAGCAAACGGTGGACGAGGGTAATGCAGCGTGTGATTATTTCCTGTAGACATACCGGCCTCCTTAAATAGTGAATTCCAAGATTAGTCGTTAATTAGACGCAAGCGGGCAAAATTGACAAATTCAGACAAATCTATATTCCATTGCCGGATGTAAAATATTTTCTTAAGCCAGCATGTAATACCAGAAAAGGGCGACCTCATCTTTTTCCGGCAGGGCGTTGTAAAGATAGCGATCGTAACCGCCCAGAATAAATCCATAGTGACGATAGAACAGACAGGCTGAAACGTTGACGTTCTGCGTCTCCAGCCGTAAGCCGGGCGCATTGAGGCTTCGCGCCCAGACGTGGGTGGCAGACATCAGCCTATGCGCCGCGCCCGTCCGGCGCTTTGAACGCTCCACGGCAATGTAATCCACCGAGATAAATTTATTCCAGTTACAGGATGCAGTAATAAAACCGGCGATTTCTCCGTCATCCGTTTCGGCGATCAGAAATATTGAATCCGGATTAACGCAATGGTTTTCCAGCGTCTGGAGATCAAGTTCATACGTTTTAAGATAAGGCTCTGTTAACGCTTCAATATGCAAATCGCCATTGAGAAAGGGCTCTCTGGCAATCTCATCAACCGTGAAAGAAAAATCACAGCATTCAAGACGGGCGAGATCGGTACTTAATCCTTTTCGAATATGCATGGTATTCCTTAAGTGGGAGTTATAAATAGATAATAGACGAAGCGGCATACCCTGCTGGCATAACACTCTGTTGATCCTGGTCTAAGCTTGTATTTCGTTCCGCGTAGAATGTGGTCATTCGAGGACAGTGAATGGAATTCAGAACATGTCGCAGGCACTGGGGTGCCGAGTTTATTTCCGATGACGTTGTACGTTTTCGCGTCTGGGCTGAAGGGCAGAAAGATCTCACGTTGCGTTTAACCGACACCGACATTCCGATGGCGGCGGTGGGCGACGGCTGGTTTCAGATTGACGTTCCCGGCGTCAGACACGGTACGACGTATCAGTTTGTTTTACAGGACGGGTTGGCAGTGCCGGATCCGGCCTCACGGGCCCAGCAGAATGACGTCAACGGCCCGTCGGTGGTGATCGACCCGCGTCGCAATCCGCCCGCGCAACCAGAATGGAAAGGGCGGCCGTGGGAAGAGACGGTAATTTACGAACTGCATATCGGGACCTTCACCGAGGAAGGAACCTTCAGGGCGGCCATCGAAAAACTGCCTTATCTGGCCGAACTGGGCATCACGCAGCTGGAAGTGATGCCCGTTTCCCAGTTTGGGGGACAACGCGGCTGGGGGTATGACGGCGTATTGCTGTATGCCCCGCACTCGGCTTATGGCACGCCGGAAGATTTTCATGCCTTTATCGACGCCGCCCACGCGCTTGGGCTTTCCGTGGTGCTCGATATCGTACTCAATCACTTTGGCCCGGAAGGGAACTACCTGCCGTTACTCTCGCCGGCGTTTTTCCATCAGGATCGGATGACCCCGTGGGGCAACGGGATTGCCTATGAGGTTGACGCGGTCCGGCAATACATTGCCGAGGCGCCGTTATTCTGGCTGTCGGAGTATCATCTTGACGGTCTGCGCTTCGACGCCATCGACCAGATCCATGACGACGCAGAGACCCATATTCTTCCCCACATTGCGCAACGGATCCGCGACGCATTTCCGGATCGTCATATCCATCTCACCACCGAAGACAGTCGCAACGTCATTTTCCTGCATCCGCGCGATGAGCATGGTCAGACGCCGCTTTTCACCGCCGAATGGAATGATGATTTTCACAACGCCGCGCATGTCTTCGCGACCGGGGAATCTCACGCCTATTACCAGGATTTCGCCTACGAGCCGGAGAAAAAGCTGGCGCGAGCGCTGGCCGAAGGCTTTGTCTACCAGGGTGAAATCTCGCTTCAGACCGGAAAATCGCGCGGAGTAGAGTGTCGCGAGCAGCCTCCGCAGTTTTTTGTCGATTTTATTCAGAACCACGATCAGGTCGGCAACCGTGCCCAGGGTGAGAGGCTCATCTCTCTGGCTGGCGCGGATAAAACGCGGGTGCTGTTCGCGGCGCTGCTCCTGTCGCCTCATATACCGCTGCTGTTTATGGGCGAGGAGTATGGCGAAACGCAACCATTCCTCTTTTTCACCGACTTCCACGGCGATCTGGCGAAAGCGGTGCGGGAAGGGCGCGCGAAAGAGTTTACCGGCCATGCCGGGCACGATGAAACCGTACCGGATCCCAACGACCTGAATACCTTTATGCGTTCGAAGCTGGACTGGAACAGGGTGGAGACGGAGGAAGGCAGGGCGTGGCTGCACCTGACGCGCGAACTGATTGCGCTGCGTCAGCGCTATGTCGTCCCGTTACTGAAGCAGCACGGCGCGGTTGAGGGTAACGTCCTGCAAACAACGCTCGGCATGGTTGCCGTGAGCTGGCGTTTTCCGTCCGGTACGCTGTCGCTGGCGCTGAATATCGGTAAAAAGCCGCTCACCTTGCCGGACCTGCCCGGAAAACCGATCTTTAGCTGGCCGGAGGCAATCGAAAACCTGCCGCCGAACAGCATTGTTGTTCGCTTTGCTGAAGGAGAAGCAACGCTATGATCCCGTCCTCAACCTATCGCATTCAGTTTCGCAACGGCATGACCTTTGACCGCGTGGTGGCCCTGATACCGTATATGAAAGATCTCGGTATCAGCCATCTTTACGCGTCACCTGTTTTCACGGCAACCACGGATTCCACTCACGGCTATGACGTGACAGACCCCAACGAAATCGACCCGGCGATTGGCGGGCGGGAAGGGTTTGACCGAATGGCGGCGGCGCTTAAACAGGCGGAGATGGGACTGATTCTGGATATTGTGCCGAACCACATGTCCACCTCCCTGGAGAACCGCTGGTGGCGCGATGTGATAGAGCACGGCAGGCAGAGCCGCTACGCGACCTATTTTGATATCGACTGGTCCAGACCGCTAACGCTGCCGTTTCTTGGCGACACCTTCGAAGCCGAGCTGGAGCGCGGGGCTATCACCGTAAAACGTGACATTGTCACTAATAAGGCGGAACTGGTTTACTACGACACCGCTTATCCGCTTAATCCTGGCACGTTTGCTGAGGACAAAAGCATCGCTGAGATCCACGAGGCGCAAAGCTGGCGCCTCATGTCCTGGCGGGAAGCGCCGAAACAGCTTTCTTGGCGACGCTTTTTTGAAATTACCGGGCTGGTGGGCGTGCGGGTGGAGGATGAGGCAGTATTTGCAGACACGCACCGCCTGATCCTTGAGCTTGTTCACGCTGGCGTCGTCGACGGCCTGCGCATTGACCATGTGGACGGGCTTGCCGATCCGCTGGGCTATTTGCAGCGCCTGCGGGCGGCGACCGGGCCGGATTGCTACATCACGGTGGAGAAGATCCTCGCGAAAGGGGAACAGCTTCCTGCGGAGTGGCCCGTCTCGGGTACTACGGGCTATGAGTTTATTGCCTCGCTGGCGGAAGTGCTGGTGGACGATAACAACCTCTCGCGGCTGGAGACGCTGCACGACGAGACGCTGGGCACGACCGTGGACAGGCATACGGAGCTGCGCAAGGCCAAAGGTCTGATGACCGATCGTAACTTTGAAGGCGAATTTACTACGCTGCTGACCATCGCCAGCGAGCTGGCCCGGCACAACGACGTGGCGGTGCAGCACGACGATATTCGCCACGCCCTGCGCGAGCTGCTTATCGCCTTTCCGGTGTATCGCACCTACGGCACCGCAGAGGGGCTGACGCCCTCGGACGTGGCGCTGCTTAGCCGGGTGGTCGCCAGCGTGAACACGTCCGAACCCGCCCTGAGCCTGATCGTCCGTATTCTTACCGGCGATCTGCCGGAGCATGACCACGCGCAGGCATCCCTTTTCCGCACCCGTTTTCAGCAGCTGACCGGGCCGCTGATGGCGAAATCGGTAGAGGATACGCTGTTCTTCCGCCACAATCTGGAGCTGGCGCTGAACGAAGTGGGCGCCGACCCGACGCCGCGCGCGTTTTCACTTTCCCGTTTTCACCAGGAGATGCGCATTCGTCTTGCCCGCCAGCCCGACGCGCTGCTGGGGACCTCTACCCACGACACCAAACGCGGCGAGGATGCGCGAGCGCGTCTGTACACGCTGACGGAAGCACCGGATCTGTGGGGAGAAAACCTGGCGCGCTGGCGGCAGATGAACCAGACGCAGGTCCGGTTCCTGAACGATGGCACCGCGCCGAACGCCGCCGATACCTGGATGATCTACCAGGCGCTGGCGGGCGTCTGGCCTGCTACGCTCTCGCCTGACGATCGCGACGGGCTTAAGTCACTGGAAGAGCGTTTCCTCGGCTTTATCGAAAAAGCCCTGCGCGAGGCCAAGCAGCGGACCGACTGGATCGACAGCAACGAAGATTACGAGAGCGTGGTGCTGGACTACGTGCGGCATCTGCTCTCCCCGGATAACACCCTGTTCCTGCGTGATTTCAGTGCCGCACTACAGCCGTTTATTCGGGCGGGATTAATGAACAGCCTGAGCCAGACGGTAATCAAGCTGACTGCCCCCGGCGTACCGGACATCTATCAGGGTAGCGAAGGGCTTAACTTTAGCCTGGTCGACCCGGATAACCGACGCGAACCGGATTTCACCGCGCTGGCGGAGAACCTGGGCGCGGCGGATGGCAACATCTTTAACGATGCGCAACGCTGGCGCGACGGCAGCGTGAAGCAGTATGTCACCGCCACGCTGTTACGGATCCGGCCGCATTACCCAGCGCTTTTCCGCTACGGCGACTGGCTGCCGCTGAAGGTGACCGGCGAGCGCGAGGAGAACCTGATCGTGTATGCGCGCCTTCACGAGGAAGAGGCGCTTATCGTTGCCGTGCCGCGCCTGGTGTTTGACGTCACCGACAATGCGGCCCTGTGGGCCAATACCACCGTGGCCATACCCCAGGAGCTGGCCGGAAAGCACTATCGGGATTTGTTTACCGGAGAGCGTCGCCTTCTGCCAGAGACGCTGGATTTAACGTCTGAAAAGGGATGTTTGTTGGTTCTGCTTACCTGCGAATAATCGAGGAGAACAAAAATGCCAAAGGATACAACGTTTGAAATTCGGGCCGGCCATGGCCAGCAGCTTGGCGCAAATTATGACGGAAAGGGGGTAAACTTCGCCCTGTTTTCCGCCCACGCGGAGCGGGTAGAGCTCTGTCTGTTTGACCCTTCCGGGAAAACCGAAATCGCCCGACTGGAGCTGCCGGAATATACCCATGAGGTGTGGCACGGCTATGTGCCCGACCTGAAGCCGGGCGCGCTCTACGGCTATCGCGTTTACGGACCCTACGATCCGGAGAACGGCCATCGTTTTAACCCCAACAAGCTGCTCATCGATCCGTATGCCCGCGAACTGGTGGGCGACATTGCGTGGAACGATGCCCACTTCGGCTATGAGCTGGGGCATGACGAGCTCGATCTCAGCTTTGATACGCGGGACAGCGCGCCGTTTACGCCGAAATGTAAGGTCATCGACCCGAACGCCGTCGACTGGCAGGACTCGCGTCGGCCTGACGTGCCGTGGCCGCACACTGTGGCCTATGAAAGCCATGTGAAAGGCTTTACCCAGCTTAATCCGGCCATTCCGCCCGAGCTGCGCGGTACGTTTGAAGGGATGGGGCACAAAGCCTCCGTGGATTACATCAAAAGCCTGGGCATCACCTCGGTGGAGCTGCTGCCGGTTCACTGGTTCCCGGACGATCAGCACCTGCTGGATCGCGGTCTTAAAAATTTCTGGGGCTATAACTCGCTGGCTTTCTTTGCGCCAGCGTCCCGCTATTACGGTCCGGCGGGTATCCAGGGTTTCCGCGACATGGTGCGCGCGTATCATGATGCGGGCATCGAGGTGATCCTCGACGTGGTCTATAACCACACGGCGGAGGGCAACGAGCTGGGGCCAACCCTGTCGTTCAAAGGGATTGATAACTTCTGTTATTACCGCACCATGCCGGATCAGCATCGGTATTACATCAACGACACCGGCACCGGGAACACCGTTAACACGTCGCACCCGCGCGTGTTGCAGATGGTCATGGACTCCCTGCGTTACTGGGCGGAATCGATGCAGATTGACGGCTTCCGCTTTGATCTCGGAACCATACTCGGACGCGAGCCGGAGGGATTCGATCCGCGCGGCGGCTTCTTCGATGCCGTGACCCAGGACCCGGTGCTGTCGAAGCTGAAGCTCATTGGTGAGCCGTGGGATATCGGCCCGGGTGGATATCAGGTTGGGGGCTTCCCGCCAGGCTGGGGCGAGTGGAACGATAAATACCGCGATACGGTACGTGAATACTGGAAGGGGGATAACGTCTCTAACGATTTTGCCGCCCGCCTCCTGGGGTCCGGCGATCTGTATGACCTGCGCGGTCGTCGTCCGTGGGCCAGCGTCAATTTTATCACCGCGCATGACGGCTTTACGCTCAACGACCTGGTGTCGTACAACGAGAAACATAACGCCGATAACGGGGAAGATAATAACGACGGACATAACGATAACCGTTCGTATAACTACGGCGAGGAAGGGCCGACGGAAAACCCGGATATCATCGCCACCCGCGAGCGGCAGAAGCGTAATTTCCTCACCACGCTTTTCTTCTCCCACGGCACGCCGATGCTGCTGGCGGGAGATGAGTTTGGCCGGACGCAAAAGGGCAACAACAACGGATACTGTCAGGACAGCGAGATCTCCTGGATAAACTGGGAAGGGCTGTCAGAAAACGACGAGGCGCTGCGCGAGTTTACCCGTCGGCTGATCGCCCTGCGCGCGGAGCAACCGCTGCTGCGCCGGGAGAACTGGCGCGACGGGCTGGAGATCCGCTGGTTTAACGCCGGCGGCGGCCCGCAGCAGTCGGAACAGTGGGACGAGGGCTCCACCCTTGGTCTCTCCATCAGCCGTCCGGACCTTCAGCAGGAAGAGGGCGTCTGGCACGACGTGCTGATGCTGTTCAATCCGTTTGAAGGCACCGTGCCTTTCCAGATCCCGCAGTTTGGTGAAGGGGGATGGGTGCTCGAACTCTCGACGGCGGAGGATGCCCCCACGGGGGAAATCATCACTGAATCTGTCGATTACGAGCTGGCCGGGCGGAGTATCACCCTGTTCCGCCGCCCTTAAAGCGAGGCCGCCGCGCGTGCGGCGGTATCGTACAGGGACGAGATCGCGCGCAGCAGCTGCGCGGTCTCGCCAATTGACGTTCCCGGAATGCCACTTTCCGCATGAATGTTGATCAGGCAGGCTTCCCGCACCTCACGGTACTTCATGCACAGCGCTTTCCCGTCCTCGGTCGTAGAGAAAAAAAGCTCTTTCCCCGCTTTCTCGCTGGTGACGTAGCCCGCCTTCACCAGCTTTTTCAGCGCATACGTCACCACGTGGGTATCTTCCACGTTCAGCACAAAGCAGATGTCGGCCAGCTTCTTCTTGCGGTTGCGGTGATTCACGTGGTGCAGAAGCGAAACGTCAAAGGCTCCCATATCCGGTTCACCTGCTGCGGTCATGCAGCGCACCATCCACTTGTTGAACGCGTTGCTGGTCATGATCAGAGCGTATTCCAGCTCTGATAATTCGGCGCACCGCTCTGAGACCAGATGACGGGAGGAGACGATACGCCCGTCCGCAATATCGTCGTGGTTTAACGCTGCCTTCGTTTTCTTAGTCGTCATACCGATCCTTTCTCCAGAATGTAAACCCGTCGATAAAATAAGAACATTTTATTGATAAATTGTTTACATGTTTTTGACGTTCAGATATAGCTTTTTAGTGCAGGTTCTGCGGAGCCTGACGCAAAACACAACATCGCGCGCCGTAATGCACCGGCTTCGCTCTGCTGCGAAGTATAAAAAATAGCCGTCGGCGCGCAACGCTCACTTTGGATAGGGTAACGTTTATGGACAGTTCTACACTGTTGCCGCTTATCGGGATTCCGGTGGTGGTTATTGGTTTTGCACTGCGTTTCAACCCGCTGCTGGTTGTCGTGGTGGCGGGGCTGGCGACGGGCCTGCTGGTTGGCATGGATTTCGGCATGCTGCTGGAAACCTTTGGCGAAAAGTTTGTGAATAGCCGATCGCTTGCCACCTTCATCCTGATCCTGCCGGTGATTGGCCTGCTGGAGTATTACGGGCTGAAAGAGCGCGCCCAGGCCTGGGTGGCGAAGATCGCCAGCGCCACCTCGGCGCGTATCCTGATGCTCTACTTTGTCGCCCGCGAAGGGACGGCTGCGCTCGGGCTGATGTCGCTGGGCGGCCACGCGCAGACGGTGCGTCCGCTGCTGGCGCCGATGGCGGAAGGGGCCGCGCTGAATGAATACGGCGACCTGCCGCAGCACATTCGCGACAAAATCAAAGCCCATGCCGCCGCCTGCGACAATATCGCGGTTTTCTTCGGGGAAGATATCTTTATTGCCTTCGGCGCGGTACTGCTGATTGACGCCTTCCTCAAGGAGAACGGGATCGAGGGGATCGAGCCGCTGCATATCGGCTTGTGGGCCATTCCGACCGCCATTGCGGCCCTGATTATCCATATGACGCGCCTGCTGCGTCTCGACGCCAGCATTCGTCGCGACGTGATGGCCTGGAAAGCAGAGCAGGGCACGCAGGAGATCGCATCATGATGACGCTCATCACCATTAACCGCGTGTACTACCTGATTGGCTTCGTCGTGATGCTGCTGGTTGTCATGACCCTACGCGATCGCGCCAACCCGAAACGCTTTACGACCGCGCTGTTCTGGTTCCTCTTCGGCGGGATCTTCCTGTTTGGCGATCTGATGGTGCAGGAGCTGGGCAGGTCGCTGGCGTATCGCATTATTGGCGGCGCCGTGATCGTGATTGCGCTGCTGGCCGGTTTCGGGCTGGTCGGGAAGGGGCACTATAAAATGGCTACCGAGGAGGAGCGCGTTGCCTCGTCGAACCGGCTCAAAAACTGGCTGTTTTTACCCGCGCTGATGATCCCGGTGGTGACGGTGATCGGGACGCTGTTCCTGAAGGGCGTCTCGATCGGCGGCGTTTACCTGCTCGACCAGAAACAGCTCACCCTGGCGGCGCTGTGCGTGGCCTGCGTGGCGGCGATCCTCACGGGCTGGTGGCTGACGAAAGGCACACCGCTGCACGCGATTCGTCAGTCTCGTCGGCTGGTCGACACCATCGGCTGGGCGGTGATCCTGCCGCAGATGCTCGCCATGCTCGGTGGGGTGTTTGTGGTGGCCAATACCGGTGAATCGGTGCAGAAGGTGGTCAGCCTGTTTGTGAACCCGGACAGCCGCTTCATGCTGGTGGTGATTTACTGCGTGGGGATGGCGCTGTTTACCATGATCATGGGTAACGCTTTTGCGGCGTTCCCGGTGCTGAGCGCTGGTATTGCCTTGCCGTTCCTGATTAACGTTCATCACGGCAACCCGGCGCCGCTACTGGCTATCGGCATGTACGCGGGCTACTGCGGCACGCTGATGACGCCTATGGCCGCTAACTTCAACATCGTGCCCGCCGCACTGCTGGAGCTAAAAGACAAATATCAGGTCATCAAGATCCAGATCCCGACCGCGTTAACCCTGCTGGTGGTGAACGTGTTCTTAATGTATTTCCTCGTGTTTCGCTAAGGAGCCGCTATGGAATTAACGCAACATCAGGCTGACGCCTTCGCCAGAATGCCGTTGACCTATTTACGTCAGGAATACCCGAACCACATTATGCACCTGCTCAACGATGACGGTGACGTATTGCCGCCTCGCGAGCTGCATCCGATATTTTACGGCTGCTTCGACTGGCATTCGGCTGTACATGGCTACTGGTTACTGCTGCGCTGCCTGCGTCTCTATCCCGAACTGCCATGTCGGGAGGAGATTATCGCCCTGTTCGACGAACACCTGACCGATGAGAAGGTGGCGAAGGAGCTGGCCTATTTTACCGCGCCGTTCCGCGCGTCGTTTGAACGGCCCTATGGCTACGGCTGGCTGCTGGCGCTGGCGCAGGAGCTGCAACAATCGACGCTGCCGCAGGCGGAGCGCTGGTACCAGACGCTGCAACCGTTAACCCTGGACATTCGCCATCGGCTGGTGGATTACCTCAGCAAGCTTACCTATCCGATCCGCGTCGGGACGCACTACAACACGGCGTTTGCCCTCGCGCTGGGGCTGGACTATGCCCGCGCGGTAAACGACGACACGCTTGAGCACGCCATCCTGGACGCATCGACGCGGTTTTATCTCGCGGATACGCATTATCCGGCACATTATGAGCCGGGCGGCGACGAGTATATCTCTGGGGCACTGACCGAGGCCCTGCTGATGAGCAAGATGGCGGAGGATTTCCCGGCCTGGTTCGATGCGTTTCTGCCCGAAATCGCGTCCGTTTCTGCGCTGATGCATCCGGCAGAGGTGAGCGACCGCACCGATCCGAAAATTGCGCACCTGGACGGGCTTAACCTCAGCCGCGCGTGGTGCATGAAGCACATTGCCCGTGCCTTGCCGGAGAATCATCGCGCCCGGCAGGCATTACGCGATGCCGTTGCGCGCCATCTTTCGGCAAGCGTGGAGCATGTCGTCGGCAGCCACTACAGCGGCGGACACTGGCTGGCGAGCTTTGCGCTACTGGCGCTGGAGTAGCCCAGCCTGGCCTCATTTTATCAGCCTCAGCGAACGTAACCGGCTTACGCTAACCAATACGGATATCGCTGAGGCTGCCGTGGCGATCCACAGCGCAGCATGAACGGGCCCTCCATCTGCTGTCAGCATTACCCCTACAACCGCTGCACCGAGACACTGTCCGAACGTCCGCATGATGGACAAAACGCCTGAAGCAAAGCTCGCATGGTCACGCGTAACGTTTGAGAGCATCTCCCGGTTATTGGGGCTCTGGAAACAGCCAAACCCCATACCGCACACCAGGCACCGCAGGCAGATGTCCCACATGGCTGGGCTGGCAGGCAGCGTCGCCAGTAGCCCCAACCCCACAGCGAAAATCATCAGCCCGAGAGTGGAGATCGGCGGAGCCGAAATCGTGTCCGCCCACCGGCCTGCATGCGGTGCAATCAGCACGATCCCCAGCGGCCACGGCGTAAACAGCAGGGCAGAGACGAGCGGGCTAAATCCATAGACGCTTTGAAGCAGGAACGGCAGGGCAATGAAGGCGATCCCCTGGCTGACGAACGCCATCATCGACGTAAGGGCCGCGAGGGTAAAACGTTCATTTTTGAAGATGGCAGGCGGCAATAATGGGTTAGCCGAGCGGCGGATCTGCCAGACAAAGGCGATGCCGCTTAGCGCGGCGACCGCCGACCAGCAGAGGCTGGTGATGTGATGTTCTGCATTCTGGAAACTGTTCGCCGCCACGATCGTTGAGCCCAACAGCAGCGCCGACAATATTGCCCCCGGTGTATCGAAGGGCGCCTGATTTCGAACCGCGTCATGCGGCAGCGCTCTGACAGCCAGATACAAGGCGAGAGCGCCCGGTATAATGTTTATCGCAAAGAGCCATTGCCAGCTCAGCATATGAAGAATTGTACCGCCCAATACCGGCCCGATAGCGGAGCTGAAGGCGATGAGCAGGGCGTGCAGCCCAAGAACGCGGCCCAGCAATCGTCCGGGAAACACGGACCGCAATATCGCGGGGGCAATACTCAGCGTCGCTGCGCCACCGATCCCCTGAAGCACACGCATGCCGACGAGCGCTTCCGGGGTATTCACCAGCGTGCAGCCCAGTGACGTCAGGGTGAAGGTCGTCAGGCCTGCGAGAAATACGGGGCGGTAACCCAGGCGGGCCGCAAGCGCCGCAAATATCGCCAGCGACATCGCAGCCGCCAGTAAATATCCGTTGGCGAACCAGACGGCAAAACTGGCAGATACCTGCATCTCCTGAGCCATAGACGGCAGGGCAATATTGATCATGGTGCCATCAAATACGCCCATTAACGTGGTGGTCATGACTGCGGCCATCACCCGTGCGCGCGCCAGGCCAGGCAGTCCTTCGTCGCCGGGTTGACTGGAAAAGAGCGTCATCATGTTGTCCTCTGAAAGATTATGGATGACAAAACTATAAAGATGGCTTTTACCGGGCGGAAGGCGCACCATTTGCACTTTATCGTTGCATGAAACGCCTTATCCGAATTTGCAGGGAGAAGGGGAAATGTCCGATCCGGATTTTAATTTGCTGATAGCGCTCGACATCTTGCTGAGCGAAGCGAGCGTGGCAGGCGCGGCACGTCGTTTGAACCTCAGCACCTCGGCCATGAGCCGCACGCTGAGCAGGTTACGCGACGTCACAGGCGATCCGATTCTGGTACGCGCCGGACGAAATATGGTCCTGACCCCGTGGGCCGAAGCAACGCGGGATCGCGCCCGGCGCGCGGTGCACGAGGCGAAGGCGGTATTGCAGCCCTCAACCGAAACGTTCAACGTGGAAACTCTGGAGCGCCTTTTCACCATCCGGGCAAACGACGGTTTTGTGGTGGCGTTTGGGCCTGCGCTTATAGCGGCTGTGGCCAACGCCGCTCCGGGCGTCTGTATACGCTTTGCGCCCAAGCCGGAAAAAACGTCGCGCTATCTACGGGAAGGACTGGTCGATCTGGAGATTGGCGTCCAGAGCAATATGGGGCCTGAAATCCGTTTGCAACGGCTGTTTGAGGATCGGTTTGTGGGCGTGGTGCGTAAAGAACACCCGCTGGCTGCCCTGGCAGACATACGCGTGGACGACTATGTCTCCTGGGGCCATGTGGTGGCGTCACCTGAGGGTGCATTGCACGGATCCGTGGACGATGCGCTGGCCGGGATAGGGATGAAGCGTAAAATCGCAAGCGTCGTACCGGGATTTCCGACGGCACTGTCCGTGGCGCTGGAATCAGATCTTATCGCCATGATACCCGCGCTCTATTTACTTAATCAGCAGGTAACGGACCAGATACACGTTTTCGAACTGCCGTTCAAAAGCCGGCGTATTACGGTGTCGCAGATGTGGCACCCGCGAATGGAGCGCGACCCTGGTCACCGCTGGCTGAGAGACAAAATTCTTGCGATATGTGGTGAGGGCAGGTCTTAACGTTAACGGCTTCCGTATGAATTTGTATAGAGATTGCTATACACAATGCCTGTGCTATGCTTGTAAAGCAAATGCTATACAAGAGGTGTTCCCATGAAATCAGATGTTCAGCTCAATCTTAGAGCCAAAGAATCTCAGCGGGCGCTTATCGATGCCGCCGCAGAGATCCTTCATAAATCACGTACGGACTTCATTCTGGAGATGGCATGCCAGGCGGCCGAGAATGTGATCCTCGATCGGCGTGTATTCAATTTTAACGATGAACAGTATGCCGAGTTCATTGATATGCTCGATGCCCCGGTGGCGGACGATCCTGCCTTAGAAAAACTGCTGGCAAGGAAACCCCAGTGGGACGTGTAACCGCACCAGAGCCTTTAACCAGCGTCCATCAACTGGCGGAGTTCGTCAGTGGGGAAGCCGTGCTTGATGAATGGCTAAAACAAAGAGGTCTGAAAAACCAGGCGCTCGGCGCAGCCCGAACGTTCGTTGTTTGTAAAACGGGCACGAAGCAGGTAGCGGGTTTTTACTCACTGGCTACCGGCAGCGTTAACCATACGGAAGCGACCGGTAATCTACGGCGTAACATGCCGGATCCCATTCCCGTGATTGTACTTGCCCGTCTGGCAGTCGATGTCTCATTGCGTGGAAAGGGGTTGGGAGCCGATTTGCTCCATGATGCGGTTTTACGCTGTTATCGGGTGGCAGAAAACATCGGCGTGCGGGCGATCATGGTTCACGCACTGACTGAGGAAGCCAAGGCTTTTTATATTCACCATGGTTTCAGGGCATCGCAGACTCAGGAACGGACACTGTTTCTGAGACTTCCTCTTACTCGATGATTGATTGTTTAGCACCTCTCGGTATAAAAGCCATAAAGAAATCCCGCCGGTAGCGGCGGGATTTCTTTATGGAATGAATGTTTAGCGCGTCTGGCTGATAAGCTTGCGCCAGACTCTGTTATGCAAAGTAAATAGCAGCATCTTATAAAAAGCGGTAGAAAGGATACAGCTTCCGCTAAGCCCAAGCATGACAATACTTACCAGCGCCGCGTTCAGGCTGACGCCAGGAGAAGAACTACCGCTCAGCGCGGTCAGCAGATAGGCTGCCATTAATACCAGGCTTAGCACAGCTAACATAAGATGTAACCGCACGGCGCGCATGCTACCTTTGCCAATCATAAACATCGTCACTCCGTTGATGCCGGCGAAGAGCAGGGCGATCAGCACAACCCACACGAATACGCGCTCTGCTGGCTGACCGAGTGCAGCGAGTACGCCATACCCCAGCCACAGTTGAGGAATGGCGAAACTGACAATCACCCCGAGCGTACTGACCGCCGCCGGAATGCCCATAGTATGTAGCCCCACAGGCTTACCCATATCTTCAGCCAACTGCGTCTTCAGCTGCTGCAACTGTGTCGGGGCGGCATTTTTTATGCTGGAGGACACCTCGTTACAATATTGCAGGCGACGGGTTAAAACTTTAAACATTTTAATACTCAGCGTTTAGTTAGGTAAAAAAGACTGCAACACACCAACCACATAACGTCCTGACTGGACGGTATTTTGTGGATTGCGGATAGTCCCTGTGAGTGAACTCCCCACAAAGGCAGATGCGTTATTGACCGCACTCATTAGCTCGCGTTGCAGTGATTTTTGTAACGATTCGCTGGGGAAACGTTTCGGATAAACACCTGCACGGATCGCGGCCTTTACGCCAGCACTGGAGATGCCTGGATTCTGCGCTTTAATAATTTCTTCCGTGATGCGCTTACGCTCGGCACGGCTCAGGCTCTGGAACCAGGCGGTAACTTTACTTGAAGATGCCGCTTTCATCAGCTTGTACGTTTCTAAAGTACCTCGTAGCGCGGTTCCTGCCGCAGTCAGCGAAATAACGTCCAGAACCGTCGTGGTGGCAACGTACCAGTCCTGACTGTCGAGCCAGGCAACATCGGAACCATGGTCGTTATGGATAGCCAGCAGACGGCCCACGCCAATCATGCATTGTGCTCCCGTAGCCAGCGTGCCGGACAGGCTAATCGCCGCAATCACGCCGGATCCGCCAGCGGTTAAAGGCACGGCCGCACCGGCACCAAACGCCATGACAAGCGTAACAATCATCGCGCCACAGGCGAAACCGGTTGAGGTGATTTCTGTCGCAAGTGCTGGCGTGGTTAACGTTGCCACCACGGCTTTTTCCGCACTGGTTTCCTTAGCATCTGGAATTCTACTTATGACCACATGGCTGACGGTGCTCTGATTCACATCAGCAATGCGTCGTGACGGGCGAACCAGCCAGCGTTGCTTGCCATCATCGAAAATGATGCCGACATTGTAAAAGTTACGTGTGCAGTCGAGCTGCGCAGCCAGCTTTTTAAAGTCGATATCAGTACCGGCCAGTAAGCCAAGGCTGCGCGAGAGATCATAAGAGGGAAGGGTGCTGTCAGGCGACTGCTGACTGGGTAAATTCATCGGAGAGCTCCTTCATTCCGTGAGGACTGTGAATTAGCAGGGTAATTTATTGAAAAAATTTATGATTCCAACTTTTAGACTTAGATAATAGCAGCGTTAACTCAGCGATCAAATCGTAAACAAATTATCGCAATAAGTGATTTAACATAATATACATTATGCGCACTAAGGTTAAAGAAGCTAAATTCTAGCGTCCGTCTCAGGCCAATCCCCAATCCACGAAAGTTACACCACGGCGCAAAATCTGGTGCGGTTCCAGGCGTCTCTCATACTATTGACCTTCATCTTCCTTACCATAGTAAAGTTTACCGAGTTTAATCAGCGGCCTGCCTTGTGATTTACGGTGCATGTTAGTATCACGCAATGAATAAACGCAGCCACAGTACTCCTGCTGATAAAACTGTTCGCGCTTGCTGATCTCAATCATGCGCGACGATCCTCCCTGTTTACGCCAGTTGTAATCCCAGTACACCATTCCCGGATAATGCGCGGCGGCGCGCTGTCCGCAGTCGTTTATCTGCTGCATATTTTTCCAGCGGGAAATTCCGAGCGAGCTGCTGATCACGCTGAACCCATTTTCAGCGGCATACAGCGCTGTGCGCTCAAAGCGCATATCAAAGCACATGGTGCACCGAACGCCGCGCTCAGGCTCCCACTCCATACCTTTGGCGCGCTCAAACCAGTTATCGGTATCGTAATCTGCATCGACAAATGGCACGCCATGTTTCTCAGCGAAACGAATATTCTCCTCCTTTCGGATGAGATACTCTTTCTGCGGATGAATGTTCGGATTGTAAAAGAAGATGGTGTAATCAATGCCCGACGCCTGAATGGCCTCCATGACCTCACCGGAACAAGGGGCGCAACACGAGTGCAACAACAGTTTATCTGCGCCGTTTGGAAGCTGTAGTTTCGGACGTTCAAAATTAGTCATAGCCATCAGTCATTTGATTCAGGAAATTTATGGTTGCGGACAGTGTAGCATTGAAAAGATTGCTTTAAAAAATGCGATGAGTGTTGTGCTCTCAACGCTCATAAACATCATTGCTGTCCCGCGTGGCCTCCCTTGCCGTGACATGGACATCATTAAAGTGCAGCCCGTCAACGCCCGAAATCTTCCCGAACTCGGTGGCATCAATCGCAATATCTTCCAGCACGAGCCCGGATACCGGACGCTCCGGATACCCTTCAATGAAAAACGCGCGTGAAAAAATGGTATTGGCGGATCGCCGGGCCACAATGTTTTTAAGCGTCAGGCGGCTGACCGCAGTAAGCCCGGCTTCTCCCTCGACGCCCTCAGCCAGCTTGCGCCAGTGTTCTGGTTTTTCCGATAAATTGTCCTGATCACCATAGCTGTACTGCGGAAACCAGTTCAGCTGGATCAGAACAGGAAAGCGTACGTCCGTAAGTCGCAAATTCTGTACGGTAATATCCCGAATGAACCCGCCTCGGTTGCGGGCAGACTTAATGCGAAATCCAACGCCCGTACCGTTAAACGCATTATCTTCGATCAGAACGCGTTCAATGCCGCCTGAGGTTTCGCTCCCCAGAGTGATCCCGGACCCCTTATTCAGCGTACAGCCGCGAATGACTATATCCCGCGCGGGACGTGCTTTTTGCGCCGCTTCGCGACCCCGTCCTGATTTGATGCAGATATTGTCGTCATTGCAGGAAACGATGCAGCCTTCAACCCGCACCTGTTCACATGAGTCGATGTCAATTCCGTCGGTGCTCGGCCCCGCAGAATTGCTAATCTGCACGCCCTCAACCGCGATATGGCGCGAATAACAGAGGTGCATGTTCCAGAATCCGGATTCCCGACTGGTGAAGTCACGCAGCAAAATGGTCTGGCTTTCATAAACCAGAACATTGCGCGGGCGCTGACAGTCGTAATCAACCACCCAGCGCAACCCTCTGGCGCTGTAGTCACCGACCATTCCGCTGTGCTCGTCCTCGCCCCAGAAGCGTTGCCACCAGACTGCACCCTGCCCGTCTATCGTGCCCGTACCGGTAATGCTGACGTTTTCACAGTTGATAATATTAATGATGCCTGCCGGCCAGCGCATTTCAATGCCGGCTACCCGGGTATCAATCAGCGGGTAATCTGCTAAATTCTGGCTTCCCATAAGCCGAGCGCCGGCGTCCAGACGAAGCGATACTCCACTTTTCAGGAACAGTGCTCCGGTCAGAAAACGGCCTTGCGGGATAACGATGACGTCGTTGCGTTGCGCGGTATTGATGGCTTGCTGAATGGCGGAAGTTGACAGGCGTTGCGCGGTTGGGTCCGCGCCGAAGGCCAGAATGGAGATCGCTTTCATGGGTTGTCCTTAAACGAATGAAAGCGTTAGTCTAAGAATCAGCGTGACGCATAACCTTTGTCTGTTTGACAGCCCCGCAGTCAGGCTGGCAAAAAAACGGATATTTACTGGCTTGCGATCACCGCAATGCCCTTTTCTTTCATGGCGTTGACCCAGCGTTCATCCGTTGTGTCCTCAACGACCAGCGTATTGACCAGCGACAAATCGCCAATCACAAACGCCGAGGCCGTATTGATCTTTTCCGGCGAGGCCAGTACTACCGTTTCCGCCGCTCTGCCGGAAAATGCACGTTTGATGCACGCTTCCTCATAATCTCCTGTAGTCAGCCCGGCCTCGGGATGAACGCCGGTGACGCCCATGAAGAACAGATCTGCATGAATATTGTTGATGCCTTCAATAGCGGCCGCGCCGACCGTGACGATGGAATGTTTATACAATCGGCCGCCAATCAGAATCACTTCTATGCTCGGATGGTCGACCAGCCCCAATGCGATACCCGGGCTGTGCGTCACCACGGTAATCCGTAGATCTGGCGGTAAAAACGTGATCAGTTCTGAGGTGGTTGTCCCGCCATCGACAATTACCACCTGCCCCGGCGAAATGAGCTGCGCGCCCCGACGGGCCACGCGTTTCTTGGCATCCATTTTAACGGACTGGCGCTCGGCAAAAGGCGCAATCGCTGAAGATGCCGGAAGCGCGCCGCCGTGGACACGCTGCAAACGCCCTTCTGCCGCCAGTTCGCGTAAATCTCGGCGAATAGTGTCCTCAGACACCGAAAATAAGTGGCTAAGCGCAGTAGACTGAACCTGGCCTTCCGCCTCCAGCTTTTCAAGGATTAACTGTTTACGCTGACTGGTGAGCATTTTTATTCCCGATATTGCACGATATAGCTTGTTTTTGCACGATAGTGCTGCTTATGATGTTTACTCTACGAGAGGAGAGCTAAACGTGCAATCAAAACGTGCAGATATACGCATTATCACTAGCGAAACGTTGTCCGATAACTGGTATAACCTGAAAAAATACACTTTTGACCTCCAGCGCAGCGATGGTGACTGGCAGCGGCAAGAGCGCGAAGTATATGACCGCGGGAATGGCGCGACGATCCTGCTCTATAATCGCGACAGCAAAACCGTCATTCTGACGCGTCAGTTCCGTTTCCCGGTGTTTATCAATGGTCACGAAGAGGATCTCATTGAGGCAGCCGCGGGGTTGCTTGATAACCTGGATCCTGAAAGCCGGATTAAGGCCGAAGCAGAAGAAGAAACCGGGTTTAAGGTGACGCGCGTTGAGAAAGTTTTTGAGGCCTACATGAGCCCGGGCTCCGTTACCGAAAAGCTCTATTTCTATCTGGCGGAATATCATCCGCAGGATCGGGTCAGCGCGGGCGGCGGCGTTAAGGCCGAGGGGGAAGATATCGACGTGCTGGAAATGACGCTGGACGACGCGCTACGGGGCATTGAGAACGGCCAGATTGTCGACGGTAAAACCATCATGCTGCTTTATCACGTAGCCCTGAAAGGCATTTTATAATCTCACGGTTATCCAGATACCTGCCACGGCTCAGGTTTCTGCCTGTGCTATTCTTGCTGAACACCTCAACATGGAGATGCGAAAATGGCCGACTGGGATCCCTCTCTTTATCTTCAGTACAGCGCAGAGCGCACGCGTCCCGCCGCTGAGTTACTCGCCCGGGTGCCGCTTGCTGACGTAACGTCTGCCGTGGATTTGGGCTGCGGGCCGGGTAACAGCACGGCGCTGCTGAAACAGCGTTGGCCTACAGCACAGATCGCCGGCGTGGATAACTCCCCGGCCATGCTGGACGAAGCCCGACAGGCTCTGCCAGACTGTCAGTTTATTGAAGCGGATATTCGTCACTACAAACCTGAACAGCCTCTTAGCCTGATCTACGCCAACGCCTCCCTGCAATGGATCCCGGACCATTATCACCTTCTGCCACATCTGGTTTCACTGCTTCAGCTAAACGGCGTGCTGGCGGTGCAAATGCCCGACAACTGGCTTGAGCCGACGCACGCCCTGATGCGTGAAGTCGCCGGGGAACAGGGCTACCCCGATCGTGGCCGCGAGCCGTTGCCGGGCATCCATGCCTACTACGATATTTTGACGGAAGCGGGATGCGACGTGGATATCTGGCGCACCACCTACTTCCATCAGATGAGCTCTCATCAGGCGATCATTGACTGGGTCAGCGCAACGGGGTTAAGGCCGTGGTTGCAGGATCTCAACGAGAGCGAGCAGAAAAACTTTCTGAAACGCTATCATGAACGGCTGGTTGAGCAGTATCCGCTCCAGGAGAACGGGCAGATACTGCTGGCCTTTCCACGCCTGTTTATGGTTGCTCAGCGGGCACCCTGAGCCGGATCAGGAACGCGCCTCCTTGAGCAGCTGTTGTATAACGGCCTCCTGCTTGTCGTAGTGACCTTCGCCGAACGAGGTGTAACGCAGTTGCCCTTTCGCATCGAAAAAGTAATGCGCCGGCCAGTACTGGTTTCCGAACGCGCTCCAGATTTTATAGTTATTATCCGTCACGACGCGGTACGGCAGCTGCCATTTGTTGACCGCGTTTTTCACCGATGATAACGGCTTTTCCCATGGATATTCCGGGGTGTGGACGCCAATCACCACCAGGCCTTCAGACTGGTATTTCTTCGCCCAGTCACGTACGTGCGGGAGCGTGTGCTGGCAGTTAATGCAGTCCCACGTCCAGAAATCAATAAGCACCACCTTTCCTCGCAGGGATGCAGACGTGACAGGGTCACCGTTTATCCAGCCCGTGCCGCCGTCCAGCGACGGCAGCTGGCTGTTCGGCACCGCGTCAGCCACAGGTTGCAGTTTCACCTGCGTGGAGGCTGGTTGCGCAAGCCTTAACAGGGCGTTTTCCAGACGGTCGGCAATGCCGTTGGCTCCTTTCAGCGACGAAGTCATTCCGGAGGCGTTAAAGGCCACGGCGGCTAACATCATTACCCCTGCGCCCTGACGCAGACGCGCCATCAACGTGGATTTTGCCCTCAGAGGGGTGATCAGCTTACGCCCTCCGATGACAAGTAGCCCCAGCATCAGCGCGCATCCTCCGCCGTAAGCGGCTAACAGCGCGCCGGTTGCAATGGCCGAGTGACCCGCAATATTGATGCTGAAGATCGCTCCGAGAATCGGTCCGGCACAGGGAGACCACAGGAGCCCTACGGACAGCCCTGCCAGAAATGCCGACAACATGCCGCGCGTCTGTGCGCTGCGGGTGTTCAGCACGTTCCCGACGCTGACCGCAGGGCTGGCAATCCGTTGTGCGAACTGGGGGAAAATGAGAGCCAGTGCGGCGATGCCCAGCACCAGAAGCGCAATCCAGCGGGCGATAACGGTAGCGTCGGCGATCCACTCGCTGGCAACCGTGACCACCATCGCCACCAACGTAAACATCACAATCATCCCCCCGAGTAGCGCCAGAATGTGTTTGCGCTGCCCCTGGAAGCCGGCGAACAGCAGAGGAATGACGGGAAGCGTACACGGGCTGAGCAGACTAATCATGCCGCCCAAAAAAGCAATTATCAGAAACATAAGGACCTCACAATACCGTTGCTGCGAAGGTGCAGTGAGGTCATTTCACCGTAAGAATGTGTTCAGGCTGTGTGCTAAAAGCGGCATTTCGTCTGCCCATTGCAGAACCGTTAATGTGAACAGGAGAATGAAAAGCGCTAAAAATCCTTTTAGTCCTGAAGTGTATCCGCGAGCGAGGCGTGTACTGGCGAGCATCAGGAAGATAAGTATGGTTAACGATGGGACAAAAAAACTGAGTGCATGTAGCGATGGCGAAATACTTGATACCAACCGGAGAAATGGCAGCAAGTTAAACGCAAAAATAATCAGAAACAGTGGTAATAATATCGCAACTGGATAAGCATTTTGACGTGGCAGCTCACTAAGCGGGCGTGAGAAATAGCGCTCCAGTTCAGGCGTAGAATGGTCTAATAACACATCGTCATGACGGGCGATAGCGTCCTCAATCCGTTTCCCGTGTTGCAGGAGTTCATAAGAAACGTGTCCGGTTAACAAAGGCAAAATTTTCATCAAAAAACCGCCAGTGACTGGATAGCATTTAAAGTACAGTAGAACGGAACTGAAAATACCAGAACCCAAACAAAAGCATAACGCTCAAATATGGAGATCACCGGATGACGATACCCACGCTGACGACAGCACGCCTATTGCTTAAACCCCTCGTTGCCGCCGATGCTGTTCAGATCCAGCAGCGTTATCCACGCTGGGAAATTGTTCGCTATATGGTGGCTTCCGTACCCTGGCCCTATCCGGACGACGGTGCTGAAAGCTATGTCAACAACGTAGCGCTGCCCGATATGGCCAAAGGTAAAGCGTGGTTCTGGACGATTCGCCGTCGCGAAGCGCCTGATGAACTGATGGGGTTAATTTGCCTGTACGACGTGGAAGACAACAACCGGGGCTTCTGGCTCTCGCCGGAATTTCAGGGTCAGGGATATATGCGGGAGGCGAGTATTGCGGCCACGGATTATTGGTTCAATACGCTTAACAAACCGGTGCTACGTGCGCCGAAAGCGGCTGCCAATAGCCGCTCCCGACGTATTTCAGACAGCAGCGGCATGCGGCTCCTCAGGACAGAAAAAAAAGCCTACGTCAGCGGCATGCTGGACTCCGAACTGTGGGAAATCACCCGCGACGAGTGGAATGCCCGTCAGGTCAGCTGATAATGCTTATCCGGCATCAGCCTTTCAGGGATGTTCTCTTCATCGTTCATCTGTAACAGATCGCGCTCCATCATGTTGCAGATGGCGTCCAGCGGCAGGTCGTTATCTTCTGTCCCAAACGGATCTTCCAGCTCTTCCGCCAGGGTATCCAGCGAGATAAAGGTGTACGAAATCAGCGCGGAGACGAACGGCGTCATGTAATGCAGATCAACAACCAGCGCAAACGGCAGCATGATGCAGAACAGATACACCGTCCGGTGCAGGATCAGCGTATAGGCAAACGGGACGGGCGTATTGGCGATGCGCTCGCAGCCGGCCAGCACGATGGACATATCGTTCAGGCGGTTGTTCAGGCTGTGAAACAGGATGTCTGAGAGATGCCCGTTACGCCGACGTACGGCCAGCCACTCCCCCATAATCAGCAGGATACGGTTCGCCGGAGAGTTGGCGTCCATCACCTTACGTAAATCGTCCGGAGACAGATAGCGAGAAAGCCGATCGGCATTGATTTCTTTGCGCAGAGTCATGCGCAGACAGTTAGCAAAAGCGATTTGCAGGCGGACAAACTCTCCGAGATGTTTATCATCCGGTAAGGTGTTTTTTACCTCGCGAAACAGCGAGCGCGCCGCTATCATCAACTGCCCCCAAAGCAGACGCGCCTCAACGTAGCGCGAATAGCAGGCGTTGTTCCGAAAGCCAAGGAAGATAGCGATAGCCACGCCCAGAATGCTGAATGGCGCGACGGTAAACCGGATGCCCAGCGAGGTATACCACGGCAGCATGACAATCACGGCGATGGAAAGCAGGAAGTTAAGCAGCAGTCGGGTATAAATTTTGGGTAGTACCGAACCATGCCAGACAAAAATCAGTTGCAGCCAGTGCTGTTGAGGACGAACAATCATAATCAGCTTCAGAAAAGTAAAGAGCGCGGCTATTAAACGTGATCCCCGTCACGGTTGCAAGCATGTTAACAACTCATTGCATTTTCTCACCTGATTAGCCTAAACCGCACGGTGCTGCATGTGATTTAAAAAAAGAACCTATAGTATGTTGTAACTAAAAAGAGTTGCTAAAAAAACCCGGCAAACGCCGGGCAGTCTGATTAGCAGAGCGGTTTCACCGCATCGCGCATCCCTTTGCTTAAAATCGCATCCAGATCCTGCGCAACCTGTTCAACCAGTCCATTCACCTGTGTCAGGTCCTGCTCCCAGTGCTCGCTCACGCTTAACACCGACGACACCAGATCGTGCGTAGTAATCTGCTTGTCGTGATGCTGCGTCCACAGCTGCTGATAACGTTCCAGCCAGTGCGCATCGTCCTGCACCGGATAACGCTCACCGTTGCGTTCGGCACGGTAGAAGGCAATCAGCGCCGCCAGGGCAAATGTGAGTCGTGCGGGCAGTTTGCCGGTCGTCGTCTGCCCTGCCAGCAGCTGCGGCAGAATGCGGGTGCGGTATTTCGTCATCCCGTTTAAGGCAATCGACAGCAGCTGGTGCTTAATGTACGGATTACGGAAACGCCCCGTTACGGCACGGGCGAAGGATTGCAGCTCGTCGCGCGGCAGATCCAGTACCGGAATAATCTCTTCATAGATAGCTTTTTCAACGAACGCGCAAATCTCCGCGTCGTTCATGGCTTCCCCTACCGTATCCAGTCCGGCCTGATAAGCAACCGGCACCAGCGCCGTGTGCGCGCCGTTGAGGATCGCCACCTTACGCTCTTTATACGGTTTAATATCTTCAACAATCAGGACGTTGAGCGGGTATTTATCCAGGCGCAGTTCGGCTGCAAGCGATTTTGGCCCCTGAATAACAAACAGATAGAAATGTTCAGCAGTGTCCAGGAAACCGTCGTGATAGCCCAGCCCGGCTTCCAGCTCTGCCACCTCATCACGCGGGTAGCCGGTAACAATGCGGTCAACCAGCGTCGAGCAGAATGTGTTCGCGTCGTTCAGCCAGGCAATGAACGCCGCCGGCAGCGCCCACTCCTGCGCATAACGCAGCACCAGTTCACGCAGGGCTTCGCCGTTGTAGTCAATGAGTTCGCAAGGAATGATGATCCAGCCTTTATCCGCAGCCCCGTTGAAGTGGGTAAAGCGTTCGAACAGCAGACGCGTCAGCTTGGCCGGATAGCTGGCAGCAGGCGCATCGTCAAACTTATCGCCCGCGTGATAGCTGATGCCCGCTTCCGTGGTGTTGGAGAAGACAAACCGCATGTCCGGATTATGGGCGAGCGCCAGAAATTCATCGTATTGGCTGTAGACGCTGATTTCACGGTTCACAGAGCGAATAAGACGCGCATCGCTTACCGCTTCTCCCTGCTCGTTCAGACCCCGAATAATCGTGGTATACAGACCATCCTGAGTACTCAGCGACGGAGGAAAATCGCTCTGGATCGGCCGAACAATCACCACACCTGAGTTGAGATCGGTATGCTCGTTCAAAAGGTCGATTTGCCAGTCAACGAACGCGCGCAGGAAGTTACCTTCGCCAAACTGGATGATACGTTCAGGGTAGCGCGCACCGGGGAAATCACGACGGTTGAGTGTGTTCACAATGGAGATCCTTTATGATTAGTCATACAGCCTGATAAGATTGGTGTAATAACTTATCAAAACTTCACAACCAGAACCCCTGTCTGGATCAACTCATGACGCAATGGCGGGAAATAATCACAAAAATTTATAGAACACCGAGGTCGCCGCCATATCGCCGTTCGGCATCAACGCGTAGCGTGGGATCTCCCCCACCTTTTGCCACCCTGCACGCTGGTAAAACGTCTCCGCGCCGCTGCCGGTCGTAGTATCAAGCACCAGCACCGTAAGCGCTTTTTCACGCGCAACCGCCTCCAGCGCTTCCATCAGCGCCATGGCTACCCCTTTACGACGCGCCTTCTCGTGAACCAGAAGTTTTGCGACATCTGCGCGGTGCGGCTGGTTTTCAGGCTGATCGGTGATGAGCTGTACCGTTCCTATTATGCCCTGCTCTTCATCGAAACAGCCCAGGAGGGTTCGTTCGCCGCGCCCGGCGCTGTCCGCAACGCCGAGCCAGAACGTACGCGCCTTCTCAGCAGTAAAAGGCAGCATAAAACTGACGGAGGCACCGCCGTTAACGCAGTTGACAAGAATATCGATCAGGTCATCGAGGTGGGTAAGAATGTCCTGCCGGGAAAGAGGTTTAATCAGCATGGGAGAGTTCATAGCGCGTCCTTAGGTTGAATCTCTCCACTTTGCTATTAACATTTTTGTAACGCAACAGGCGATGACATAGGATTTCGTTATGTCATTTTTCGCGGTGATGTTGCTGCTTCATGGCGTACATCTGCGTATCCGCCTGTTTTAACCACGCCTGCATATCGTTCCGGTGATGATCGAACTCGCTCAGCCCCCAGGAGAACTGTAACGACCAGGGATGCAGCTGGCGCGCGTTGTACTTTTCCGTTTGTTCGACGAGATACTGCATAGCGATCCAGGCGCCTGGCTCATCGGTGTCCGCAAACAGCACCGCGAACTCATCGCCGCCGAAACGTACCAGCAGATCGGCCTCGCGAAACGACGAACGCATCAGGTTAGCCATCGCTTTCAGGGCTTTGTCGCCCTCCTGATGGCCGAAGCGATCGTTAATGGTTTTGAAATGGTCCAGATCCAGCCAGCCAAGCGTTAACGGCTCTGCCCGACGCCGCGCAACCGACAGGGCAAAATGCGCAAACTGATTAAACCCGCGACGGTTGAACAACCCCGTAAGCTCATCGGTCGTGGCCGCGCTGACTGCGGCAAATTCATCTTCTGCCAGCGCGCTAAGATCGGCCAGCACGGCGGAATCCGCCGCCGTAAACTCGCGCGGTACGTAATCAATAATGCACAGCGATCCTACGCACGCCCCGTCGCGTAAACGCAGCGGAAAACCGGCATAAAAGCGTATGCCGCCCTCTACCACCACCTGCGGATTATCCGCAAAGCGTTCGTCCAGCAGCGTGTCACTCACCACCAGCGGGGCATCACCCAGAATCGTATGGCCACAGAACGAGAGATCGCGAGGCTGGCTGACGGGCACTTTGCCCTCGGCAGACTTCACGATGACGGCGTTGTCATCCACCAGCGTGATCATCGCCAGCGGCACCCTGAAAAAGCGTGATGCCAGCCGTGTCAGACGATCAAACGCGGGATTATTGTCGATCTCGAGCAGACCGGACTCGCGCAGAGCAATCAGGCGCTCCGCTTCATTAACGGGAACTAAAGGTGCTTTCATAACGTCTCCTGACGCTGAGCATTAGTAAAAGCGTAGCTTAAACAGAGACATTGTCAGTTCAGGAGGCACGATTTACCTCAATGACCAGCCAATGATGGATCACGTTGACGATATACTGTTGTTGCTGCGCATTGAGCGGCACGCCCTGCGGGATAGCGTGCCACTTAGCCAGACAGCCCCGACAGCAGGTTGCCGTGGCATGCTGGGCGATAAAGACGGGATGGCCGCGCATCGGCGTCTGCTTACCGTCATTCACGGGGTGTGCAGGTGCCAACCGTGCGGATACAAAATCGGCCGCATGCCGATCGATAGTCTCCACGCCCTTATCCCAGCAGTATTGCCGCTCTTTGGTACCTAAACGAAAACGCGAACGGAACGTAGAGCGAGCCAGGCGCGCAAATAAAGGATCGAGCGTAGACATCAGTAAACGGACCGTCCCAGACGTTTGGTCAGCTGTTCCAGCGCCGCCACGCCCGCCAGTGAATTGCCGGTCTCGTCCAGTTCCGGGCTCCAGACGGCAATCGCCATCTCGTGGGGGACAATTGCCACAACCCCACCGCCAACGCCGGATTTAGCTGGCAGCCCCACGCGCCAGGCAAACTCCCCGGCGTTCTGATACATGCCGCTGGTTGCCATTAAGGCGTTAATTTGCCGGGCCTGCATCGGAGAGACAACGTCCTCGGCCAGATGCGGGGCATGGCCCTGATGCGCCAGAAAAAGGAAAGTCTGCGCCAGTTCGACACAGTTCATTTTCAGCGCGCAGTAATGGAAATAGTTTTGCAGCACCGTAGCGACGTCATTATGAAAATTGCCGAAGGACTTCATCAGCCAGGCAATGGCGGCGTTACGGGCGGAGTGTTCAAATTCGGACCGCGCCACCACCGGATCGTAGGCAATGTCCTGTACGCCGGAAAGCTGACGCACAATTTCCAGCATTCTTTGCCGCGGCGCGCTCAGCCGGCTTTGCAGCATATCGCACACCACCAGCGCTCCGGCATTAATAAACGGGTTACGCGGCTTACCCTGCTCTATTTCGAGCTGAAGAAGGGAGTTGAACGGCTGACCGGACGGATCTTTGCCCACCCGCTGCCAGATCTCCTGCTCGTCATACTGGCGCATGGCGGCAACCAGGCTAAGCACTTTTGAGATCGACTGAATGGAAAAGCGCTCCAGCGCGTCTCCCGCCTGAAAGCGCTGACCGTCGATAGTACAAATGGCGATGCCGAGCTTATTCCCGCTGACTGAAGCCAGCGCGGGAATGTAATCGGCAACGTTACCCTGCCCCAGTAACGGACGAACCTGCGCCAGAATCTCGTCCAGCATCTCATTATGGATGACCGCAGCCACACTTTGCTCCTTGCCCTCAGGCTAAAACGGGCTGCGAGTATAACAGAGGCTGATACGTCACGTCAGGCAGGGAGACGAAAACGCGAGACGGCCTGCATCAAAAGATCGGACGCCTGATGCAGGCGTTCAGAGGCATTCGACGCTTCGCTGACCAGCACGTCCGTCTGACGCGATACCTGATTCAGCGCCTGAAGCTGACGGGTCATCTGATGGATACTTTCCCCCTGATTCAGGGTAGCCAGCGAAATATCGTTCAGCAGGCTGCTCAGATTCGCCACCAGCCCGGTGACCTGTTGCAGATTATCCTCCAGACGGTTGACCACCTGAGAACCTTCCTCAATGCCCTGAAGCGAGTGGTTGATCAGCGCCTGGATGGTTTGCGTGGAGTGACTGCTTTTTCGGGCCAGCAGCCCCACTTCCCGGGCGACCACCGCAAACCCGCGCCCCTGTTCCCCCGCATGAGCGGCTTCAATGGCGGCGTTAAGGGCCAGAATGTTGGTCTGAAACGCCACGCTGTCGATCATTGCGACGATCCCGCGCATTTCTGAGGATCGGTCGACGATCGTCTGCATTGAGCCATTAACCGCAGACATCATTTGCTCCCCGCCGGCGGCAGCCTGTCGTGCCTCATCGGCACGCGAGCGGGCGAGCTTTGCATAACCCGTATTGCCCTCAACGTGGGTTTCGAGGTCGGCAATATGTGCCGTTACCTCCTCAAGCTCTTTTGCCTGACGCGTAGACTGCTGATACAGCTTCTGATTTCCCTGCGCAAGTGACCCGATATTCTCAACCATGGAGGTGGTGGCCTCGCTGACCTGAGTCACCAGCTGCTGTAGCCCGCGCTGCATGGCGGTAATACTGTTGCTGAGCTGGCTGATTTCCCGGTTAAAGCGCATAACGTCAGGCGGCGTGCCCGACAGGTCCCCTGCCGCAAGCTGGTTGATATGGGCAATCAGACGGCGTAGCGGAGATATCACCCATTTCGCCATTCCGAACCAGACGGCAATGGCAATGGCGAGCAGCACCAGCGGCGCAAACAGGAACAGCCGTTGCAGGCCTGAGAGTTGTTCCATTAACGACTGACGCCCCTGTATCGCCTGCTTCTCGCTCCGTTGCTGATAGCGCGCAAAGTTGTCATTAAAATCGGTCTGAAACGCCTGGGCAGGTACGGCAAAAAAGAGATCGATACTGTTGGTTTTCACCAGCCCTTCCGCCTGCTCTCTGATGGCGCCGAAGAAAAGCTGATAGCTGTTAACCAGCCCCTCGTCTTTCGGCGGATTAAGCGCAAGCCAGGCTTGCCATGCCTGCTGAGACGCCGCCAGGGATTTTTGCGCCTCGTCCATCAGGCTATGCCAGCTTCCTTCAGAGCCGGTCTCTTTATCCTGCATAAAGTAAACGCCGGAGCGGTTGAGCAGATCGCTGGCGGCCAGCAGGGAAACGCGCGCCTGATCCAGCTTACTCTGCTGCTGCCAGGCCAGCTGATTGCGCTGTTCGTTACGCTGGGCTTCATTGAGGGAGGCGGTCAGCAGGAAGGAGGAAGAGAGTTGCAGAGCGGAGAAAAGGCCAATAATACAAAAGATGCCGGTCAGCAGGCCAAACTGACGGGGAATAATGCGCTGCGCAAGACGGCGAAAAATTTGCGTTAGGTTCATAATTTTCTTCTGTAACAATACGTTAGACGCGAGCGAGTCTACGAAACGAAAATGACAGAACCATTGCAGAATAATGACAGGAAACATGAACTGCCGGGTAGCGGCCTTGCCCCACCCGGCAACAACATTACACGCGATCCTTCCAGACCGTCTGAACGTTACAGAACTCGTGCAGACCGAAATGAGAAAGCTCTCGCCCGAAGCCGCTCTTCTTCACGCCGCCAAAGGCGACACGCGCATCGCTGGCGCTGTAGCCGTTGATAAACACGCCGCCGCACTCCAGTTCGCGAGAGAAGGTTTCAGCCTGCGCGTCGTTCGCGGTAAAGACCGTCGCAGATAAGCCAAAGTCGCTGTCGTTAGCCAGCTGCAAGGCATGCGCCGCATCGTTCGCAACGGTAATTGCCGCTACCGGACCAAACAGCTCCTGACGGAAGGCCGTCATCTCCGGGGTGACGCCGCCGAGTACGGTTGGTGCGTAATAGTTACCGGTCCCGGACATCTTCTCTCCGCCCAGCAGCAGGGTCGCCCCTTCCGCCAGCGTAGCCTGCACCTGCTGATGCAGTTCATCGCGAAGGTCAAATCGCGCCATCGGGCCAATGTAGTGCTCTTCTTCATCCGGTGCGCCCATCTTCAGCGCCGCAACCGCGTCTACAAAGCGTTGGGTAAAGGCTTCCGCCACGCCCGCTTCCACGATAAAGCGTTTCGCCGCCGCACAAACCTGTCCGGTATTCTGATAACGCCCGGCCACGGCCGCGCTGACGGCCAGATCCAGATCGGCATCGTTCAGGACGATAAACGGATCGGAGCCACCCAGCTCCAGCACGCATTTCTTCAGCGCCGCACCTGCCTGCGCGCCAATCGCCGCACCTGCCCGAACGCTGCCGGTCACCGTCACCGCCGCAATACGACGATCGTTAATCGCCTGGCTGACGCCGTCATTCGTCGCGTTTACCCAGCCAAAGACACCCTCCGGGAAGCCGGCATCCGCGAACACCTGCCCAATCAGGTCCGCCGAGCCGAGCACGTTTGGCGCATGCTTAAGCAGATAGCTGTTCCCCGCCAGCAGGATCGGCACCGCACCGCGCAGCACTTGCCAGAGCGGGAAGTTCCATGGCATCACCGCCAGGATCGGCCCCAGCGGACGATACTCAATGACCGCATTTTCGACCTGGGTGGATTCCGCGCGCATCATCGCCGGGCCGTGTTCGGCGTACCAGTCGCAAAGGCTGGCTGATTTCGCCACTTCCGCACGCGCCTGGACAATGGGCTTGCCCATCTCGCGGGAGATAGTCTGCGCCATCTCTTCCGCACGGCTGCGCAGCGCCGTACCCAGATCGCGAAGTTTTTGTGCCCGGTGCGCTATGCCTTCGCGTCGCCACTGGCGAAAACCGGCATCGGCCAGCGCAATGGCTCGCTCCACGTCCTGAGACGTTGCCCACGGCCAGGCGGACAGCGTTTCGCCGGTCGCCGGGTTGACAGAGAGAGCATGGGTTGCAGATGAATAGGTCATGATGTTCTCCACGTAATAACGGTTGATTCATTGTGGCCCACTCTGGTATTTCTTAAAAATGAATAATACTCACCACCTTATTCACGAATCGAGAATGGTATGGACTTAACACAGCTTGAGATGTTTAACGCCGTCGCGCTGACCGGCAGCATTACCCAGGCGGCGCAGAAGGTGCACCGGGTGCCTTCAAACCTCACCACCCGCATCCGTCAGCTTGAGGCAGATCTGGGCGTGGAGCTGTTTATTCGCGAGAATCAGCGCCTGCGGCTTTCCCCCGCCGGGCACAATTTTTTACGTTACAGCAAGCAGATCCTGGCGCTGGTCGACGAAGCCCGAATGGTGGTCGCCGGGGATGAACCGCAGGGATTATTCTCACTTGGCGCGCTGGAAAGTACCGCCGCCGTGCGCATTCCGGAAAGCCTGGCGCTGTTTAACCAGCGCTATCCGCGCATTCAGTTTGCGCTGTCTACCGGGCCTTCCGGCACGATGATTGACGGCGTGCTTGAGGGCACGCTCAGCGCGGCCTTTGTCGACGGGCCGCTCTCGCACCCGGAGCTGGAAGGCATGCCGGTTTACCAGGAAGAGATGATGCTGGTCACCCCTGCGGGGCACGCGGAAGTATCAAAAGCCGCGCAGGTGAGCGGCAGCGACGTTTACGCCTTTCGCGCCAACTGCTCGTACCGGCGTCATCTGGAAAGCTGGTTTCATGCTGACCGCGTCACGCCGGGACGGATCCATGAGATGGAGTCCTATCACGGGATGCTCGCCTGCGTGATCGCGGGGGCAGGCATTGCGCTGATGCCCCGCTCCATGCTGGAGAGCATGCCGGGACACCACCAGGTAGCGGCGTGGCCGCTGGCGGAGAACTGGCGCTGGCTCACCACCTGGCTGGTGTGGCGACGCGGGGCGATGACGCGCCAGCTCGAGGCATTTATCGCGTTGCTGAACGAACGTCAGCCATCGGCGACTTCTGCATAACAGCATCAGCGTACGGGCAATTAACGTTGTCCGTAATCCTGGAGGCGAAGGTAAACTTTCCCCTTCATATACAGCGTGGCCTGCCCGCCAATCAATACGCGGTCGCCCTTCAGCGCGCAGCGCAAATCGCCGCCGCGCCGGGACACCTGGCGGGCAACCATCTGCGTTTTACCGAGCTTTTCGCTCCAGTACGGGATCAGCATGCTGTGGGTTGAGCCCGTGACCGGATCTTCCGGCACCCCTTCACCCGGACAGAAGAAGCGGCTGACGAAATCATACGCGTCCCCTGGCGCCGTGATGCAGACCATTTTCCCCAGCGGGGTCATCGCCGCGATGTCCGGCGTCAGGGCCTCCACCTGCTGCTGGCTGTCGAGCACGACCATATAGTCACGACCGACGCGCACCTCTTTCGCCGTGCTAATACCCAGCGCGCTGAACAGCGCCGGCGGCGGGTTGTCGACGGCCTCGGTTGACCAGGCCGGGAAATTCAGCGTCAGCCAGTCGCCGCTGCGAGTTACCGTCAGATCCCCCACGAAGCGCGTGCTAAAGGTAATCTCCGTGTGCGGATAGTCCAGGTATTCAAAAATAACGTGCGCGGCGGCCAGGGTCGCGTGGCCGCACAGGTTAATTTCATCCTGCGTGGTAAACCAGCGCAGCTCAAAGCCTTCGTCCGTGCGCACGAAGAACGCCGTCTCCGACTGGTTATGCTGTTTCGCCATGTTGAGCAACGTCTCGTCCGCAAGCCAGGACTCCAGCGGACACACTGCCGCTGCGTTGCCGCCGAACGCCCTGTCGCTGAAGGCATCTACCAGATAAAAATCAATTTCCTGCATCGTTTATTCCTCTTATCCATTTAGTCAGCGCAGAAAAACTGAGCCCTTGAGATACAGTGACGCCTGCCCGCCCATCAGCACGCGGTCGCCCTTAAGTTCGCAGCGGACGTCCCCGCCGCGGGCAGAAACCTGACGCGCAAACATCTTTGTTTTACCGAGTTTCTCACTCCAGTATGGGATCAGCATGGTGTGTGCGGAGCCGGTGACCGGATCTTCCGGCACGGCCACGCCCGGCGAAAAGAAACGGCTGACAAAGTCATACTCCCCCTCATCCCGGGCGGTCACAGCCACCTTATGAACGCCCGGCAACATCGCGGAGAAGTCCGGCGTAACGGCTTCCACCTGCTTGCGGTTTTCCAGCACCAGCACCCAGGCACGGCCTATGCGGGCGTCGACATAGCGGCTGATACCGAGCGCGGAGAGCATCTCCGGTGGCGGCATCTGCACCTGCGTCGGGCAGGCGGGGAAATCCAGCGTCATCCAGTCACCCTCCCGGCTGACGGTCAGGCGGCCGGAAGCGGTATCAAAATGAATGCGCGAGTCCGGATAGTCCAGTTCGTTGAACAGAACATACGCTGCGGCCAGGGTTGCGTGACCGCAGAGATTGACCTCGGTAAGCGTGGTGAACCAGCGCAGCTCAATCCCCCCTTCGGTGCAGACAAAAAACGCGGTTTCCGACTGGTTATGCTGTTGCGCCATACGCAGTAACGTCTCATCCGGCAGCCACGCTTTCAGCGGGCATACCGCCGCCGGGTTGCCGCCAAAGGAGGACGCGCTGAACGCATCTACCAGATAAAAATCAATCTCCTGCATCGAGTTACCGCCCGTTTTTGTTGTGTTGTTCTCTATCTTCAATGAAATCCCCCTCGCTCGCTACCGCTGCATGAAGGTAAATTTTGTGATTCACGTCACATAACGGTTGAGTTTTCGCCGTTTAACGCTTTAAGATCGTCACCTCATCTTTCAGGCAACGAATCCCAGATATCCCTATGACAACACACACGGTTTCCCGCAGGGTCGCGTGGCTACGCGTGGTCACGCTCGCCATCGCAGCGTTTATTTTCAACACCACGGAGTTTGTTCCGGTTGGACTGCTGTCTGACATCGCAGCCAGCTTCAACATGGAGACGGCACAGGCAGGCATCATGCTGACCATCTATGCATGGGTCGTGGCGCTGATGTCGCTGCCGTTTATGCTGCTGACCAGCCAGATGGAACGCCGTAAGCTGCTGATTGGGCTGTTTGTGGTGTTCATTGCCAGCCATGTGCTGTCGTTTATGGCATGGAACTTTACGGTGCTGGTCATCAGCCGCACGGGTATCGCGTTTGCCCATGCCGTTTTCTGGTCGATTACCGCGTCGCTCGCCATTCGTCTGGCGCCCGCGGGGAAACGCGCCCAGGCGCTGAGCCTGATTGCCACCGGAACGGCGCTGGCGATGGTGTTAGGCTTGCCCATCGGGCGTATCGTGGGCCAATACTTCGGCTGGCGCACCACCTTCTTTGCCATCGGCATGGGCGCGCTGATCACGCTGGTGTGTCTGGTTAAACTGCTGCCAAAACTGCCGAGCGAACACTCCGGCTCGCTGAAAAGTCTGCCGCTGCTGGTGCGTCGTCCGGCGCTGATGAGCATCTATCTGCTGACCGTGATTGTGGTGACTGCCCACTACACGGCCTATAGCTATATCGAGCCGTTCGTACAGGTTGTCGCGGGCTTCAGCGCCAACTTCGCCACCGTTCTGCTGCTGATCCTGGGCGGCGCGGGGATTATCGGCAGTGTCCTGTTCGGAAAGCTGGGCAATCGACACGCGTCCGCGCTTGTAAGCGGTGCGATTGGCCTGCTGCTGGCGTGCCTGCTGTTACTGATGCCTGCGGCGGGTAGCGAAAGCCATCTGGCGATCCTCAGCCTGTTCTGGGGCGTGGCGATCATGATTATCGGTCTGGGAATGCAGGTCAAAGTGCTGGCGCTGGCACCGGATGCCACGGACGTAGCGATGTCGCTCTTCTCCGGAATTTTTAATCTGGGAATTGGGGCCGGCGCGCTGGTGGGAAATCAGATCAGCCTGCATGTGTCGATGTCGGCCATTGGCTATCTCGGGGCTGTTCCGGCGTTGATCGCACTGATCTGGTCGGTGCTGATCTTCCGTAAATGGCCGGTCGCGATGGAAGAACAGACCAGCCACGGTTGACGATAAGTTTGCCGGGTAAGGCGAAGCCGCCACCCGGCACTGTTCTCAATGGTACGTCTTCACAATCTCCAGCACGCCGTTAATAATAAACTGCACGCCCATACAGACCAGCAGGAAGCCCATCAGACGGGAGATAGCTTCAATCCCCCCCTTGCCTACCCAGCGCATAATCGCCCCGGAACTGCGTAACGATCCCCAGACGATAAGGGCGATAAGCCCAAAAATGAGCGGCGGCGCAACGGTGATAACCCAGTCCGGGAAAGTCGAACCATCACGCACCGTTGAGGCGGAACTGATGATCATCGCAATTGTCCCCGGCCCCGCCGTGCTCGGCATGGCTAACGGCACAAAGGCGATATTGGCGCTCGGTTCGCTTTCAAGCTCCTCCGATTTGCTTTTCGCTTCCGGCGATTCGTGCGCTTTTTGCGCCGGGAACAGCATCCGGAAACCAATAAAGGCCACGATCAGCCCGCCGGCAATACGCAGGCCCGGAATGGAGATGCCGAAGGTATTCATCACCAGCTGCCCGGCATAATAAGCCACCATCATGATGGCAAAAACGTATACGGAGGCCATCATCGACTGCTGATTGCGCTCCGCGCTGTTCATGTTCCCCGCCAGCCCCAGAAAGAGTGCTACCGTCGTTAACGGGTTCGCCAGCGGCAGCAACACCACCAGCCCAAGCCCCACTGCCTTAATCAAATCCAACATAGTGCACCGCAGTCCTTATCCTTATTCAACACCGCAATTATAGGGGGAAACCCTCGTCCTGAGCCATCCGCGTAACGTAACTCTCATTGTCCCGCGCAACCAATAACCTCAGATTATGTAACTGATTTAAAAGCGTACTGAAATAGTTCCTGAAGCGTTTTAGCAATTCGTGGCATCGGCTGATTCATTCAGTTGACTTATACTTGCCTGAGCAATAATATCTGCCGTGACTAAACTACTTGCCAGGGCAACCATTGTGAAAAGCACCAGTGACCTCTTTAACGACATAATCCCACTGGGTCGTCTTATTCATATGGTTAACCAGAAAAAAGATCGCCTGCTCAATGACTACCTGTCACCGCTGGATATCACCGCAACACAGTTCAAAGTGCTGTGTTCCATTCGCTGCGAAGTGTGTATCACGCCGGTTGAGCTGAAAAAGGTGCTCTCTGTCGATCTGGGTGCGTTAACCCGCATGCTGGATCGTCTCGTCTGTAAAGGATGGGTCGAACGAAGCCCTAACCCGAATGACAAACGTGGCGTACTGGTGAAACTGACCAGCGATGGCGCGGCCATGTGTGAGCAATGTCATCAATTAGTAGGACAAACACTGCACCAGGAACTAACAAAAAACTTAACGGCAGATGAAGTGGCAACGCTTGAGCTTTTACTCAAGAAAATCCTGCCGTAAACAGAAAAAGAGGTATGACGATGTCCAGACGCAATACTGACGCTATCACCATTCATAGCATTTTGGACTGGATCGAAGATAACCTGGAATCTCCGCTCTCTCTTGAAAAAGTGTCTGAGCGTTCAGGTTACTCAAAATGGCACCTGCAACGGATGTTCAAAAAAGAGACCGGTCATTCATTAGGTCAATATATTCGCAGCCGCAAGCTGACGGAGATTGCCCAGAAGCTGAAAGAAAGCAATGAGCCGATCCTTTATCTGGCGGAGCGTTATGGTTTTGAATCGCAGCAAACCCTGACGCGTACGTTCAAGAACTACTTTGACGTGCCGCCTCATAAGTACCGTATTACCAGTATGCCGGGTGAGTCCCGTTATCTGTATCCGCTAAAACATTGCAGTTAATCATCGCCTGTTAAGACGTAACCGAGGAAATCATGAAATTTATCGTCTCCGCCGCCCTCACCTTGCTGGTGCTGGTTTCCGGCCAGAGTTTCGCGGAGCAAACCCCCAGTGCGGGACAGCAAAATAATCGTGACACTATGATTATGCCGTCCACGCAAAGCCAGTCTCCCTATGACTTCAATCACATGGGCGCTGGCAGCGACAAATCCGACGAATTAGGCGTGCCGTATTACAACCACGACCTGTAATTCGTTTTTGCCCCGCTATGGCGGGGCTTTTTTCTGCCTTAACTCCGCACTCGCGTCGCCCGACGCACCCGTAAGCCAAAGACGTTGATATACAGCCCGGCCATAATCAACCCCGCACCAGACAGTTGCAGCGCGCTGAGCGTTTCGTCCAGTAAAAGTGCGGAGCTGGCAAGCCCGACCACCGGCACCAGCAGCGATAACGGCGCCACGCGCCAGGTTTCATAGCGCCCGAGCAGCGATCCCCAGATGCCGTAGCCAATGATTGAGGCGACTAACGCCAGATAGACCAGCGACAAAATGGTCGTCAGGTCGATCTCCACCAGGCTTTTCAGCATCACCTGCGGGCCATCCAGAATAAACGACGCGGCCATAAACGGCACAATGGGGATCAACGCGCTCCAGACCACCAGCGACATCACCGCCGGACGCGCCTCGTGCTGCATTATCAGCTTGTTGAAGATGTTGCCGCACGCCCAGCTTAGCCCCGCCGCCAGGGTCAGCATAAAGCCCAGCAGGGCGACATGCTGACCGTTAAGGCTGCCTTCTATCAGCACCAGCACGCCAAAGACCGCAAGGCTAATGCCCGCCAGCTGTTTGCCCTGCAAGCGCTCGCCAAAGACAAACGCGCCGAGAATAATGGTAAAGAACGCCTGCACCTGGAGCACCAGCGAAGCCAGACCCGCAGGCATACCGAATTTAATGGCGCAAAAGAGAAACGCAAACTGACCAAAACTGATGGTCAGGCCGTAGCCCAGCAGAAGCTTGAGGGGAATTTTCGGACGGGCAACGAACAGCAGCGCCGGGAACGCCACCAGCAGGAAGCGCAGACCTGCCAGCATCAGCGGAGGCATGTTGTGCAACCCCATTTTGATGACCACAAAATTGAGTCCCCACACCACCACAACCAGCAACGCCAACAGCCCGTCTTTACGCGTCATCTTCCGCCCCTGAATTATTAAATTTTTGTAAACACTTCAAGGTAACAGAAAAAATAGCCCCGCGAGAAGATCATTAATTCTGGTACAGCGGCGAAGCACTTGCGGATAAATTGGGTGCTATACAAGCTGCCGATCCCATGATAATCCTGTAATAACACAACAAAAAAAGCATAAGCATTTGTCGGGCAGGAAAATGAAACCATCTCTCAGGCGCTCAACCGCAGCGCTGCTGGCGTCGTCATTGTTATTAACAATTGGCCGCGGGGCAACGCTGCCCTTTATGACCATTTATCTCACGCGCGTGTACAACATGAGCGTGGAGAATATTGGCTACGCCCTTACCGTGGCGTTGACCATAGGCGTGGTGTTTAGCCTGGGGTTTGGCATTCTGGCGGATAAGTTCGACAAAAAACGCTATATGCTGATTGCCATCGTGGCCTTTATTGCCGGGTTTGTGGCCATTCCGTTGGTGAATAACGTTACGCTGGTGGTGCTGTTCTTTGCTCTGATTAACTGCGCCTACTCCGTATTCTCAACGGTGCTGAAAGCGTGGTTTGCCGACGTGCTGACCACCAGCGAAAAGGCGCGCGTGTTCTCGCTCAACTACAGTTTTCTGAATATCGGCTGGACCATCGGGCCGCCGATGGGCACCCTGCTGGTGATGTACAGCCTGCAACTGCCGTTCTGGCTGGCGGCCTTCTGCGCCGCACTGCCGCTCGGGTTTATCCATTTCTTTGTGCAGAAAAGCGTAGCGTCTGACAGCGTGGAGGAAAAAGCGCCGTGGCAGCCCTCGGTGCTGCTGAAGGACCGGGCGCTGTTCTGGTACACGCTCTCCGGCCTGCTGGCGTCCTACGTGGGCGGATCGTTCGCCACCTGCATTTCCCAGTATGTCCTCGCCGCGTATGCGGACAGCGATTTCGCAGAAAAGGTGGTGGCCGTTGTGTTGCCCGTCAACGCGGTGGTGGTGGTCACCCTGCAATACGCCCTTGGCCGCAAGATCTCCGCCAGCAACATCCGCCCGCTAATGACTGCCGCGACGCTGTTTTTCATCCTCGGGCTGGGTGGGTTTATGCTCTCCGGCGAGAACCTGATTTACTGGGGGATTGCGGCGGCGATTTTCACCCTGGGTGAAATTATCTATGCGCCGGGCGAATACATGCTGATCGACAATATCGCCCCGCCGGGCATGAAGGCGAGCTACTTCTCCGCGCAGGCGCTGGGCTGGCTGGGGGCGGCGGCGAACCCGATGATCACCGGGCTGATCCTGACGCATCTGCCGCACTGGTCGTTATTTATTATTATGATGGCCGCCATCGTTGCGGCGTGGCTGATGATTTTGCGCGGAATGCGCGTGAAAAGTGAAGATAGCGTGTCGGGTGGCGCTGCGCTTACCCGACCTGGAAAACCCTAATCGTAGGCCGGGTAAGGCGAAGCCGCCACCCGGCAAAACCAACAGCCTAGTGGTGCAACATCTCTTCCACCACCTGCTCTTTGTACATCTCATTCGGGTAATAGGTCGGCCAGTTATCCATCTCCTTCAGCAGCGCCTCGTGGGAGGTGTTGCCCATGAAGATATGGAAGTGTGAAGAGGCTTTCGGCCCGATGGTATGGTCGCTGAACTGCACAAATTTTGGCGCCTGGCTCGCGTTATCTTTACACTCAAACAGGTAGCGAACGCCCTTTTTCCCCGAAGCATAGGTCAAAATTTTGTAGCCGCTATAGTCGTAGCGGCAGCTGCTCACCGTCTTGCCTCGGTGGAACGCCATCACGTTGTTTTCAATACCAATGGCGTCCACGTCCGTGGCGTAACCCTTGCGGTAGTAAGCTTTCACCTCGTCAGCGGATTTGTCACCCTTCTCTGCTTTCTTTTGGAAAACCGGATCCAGTGAACCATCAAGGAGGAACGGATAAACAGACTGCCAGGTCCCGTCCCAGTCAGACAATTTTCTGTCCCTGACGTCTTTATCCTCAAAGACGCCGTTCGCCGCCTTCTGTTCCGCCTCCGTCATCTGATGACCGTGCGAATGGGCAAAAAGCGAGCCGCTTACCAGCAGCGTTCCCAGAGTCAGCGCAATTTTTCCAGCATGTGCAGCCAAAGCAAAACCCTCATTCCGTGTTATAAGAATGAGGATGTTATAGTATAACATCTCAGATCGCAACCAGTCCGCGAACGCCCTCCTGCTCCATATTTTCCCCGCGCCCGTGCTGGACAATACTGCCGCGCGACATCACCAGATAGCTGTCGGCCAGCTCCGCTGCAAAATCGTAAAACTGCTCCACCAGCAGGATCGCCATATCCCCCCGTTTTGCCAGGCTGCGAATCACCTGGCCGATCTCTTTAATCACCGACGGCTGAATACCTTCCGTAGGCTCATCCAGGATCAGCAACCGTGGACGGCTCGCCAGCGCCCGCCCAATCGCCAGCTGCTGCTGCTGACCACCGGAAAGATCGCCTCCGCGACGGTGCTTCATCTCTTTCAGCACCGGGAAAAGCTGCCATATCTCCTCCGGTACGCCTTTTGCACTGCGCGCGGAAAAGCGCGACAGCCCCATCAGCAGATTTTCCTCAACGGTGAGACGGGGAAAAATCTCGCGCCCCTGCGGAACATACGCCACGCCGGACTGCACCCGCTGGTGCGGCTTACTGTGGGTGATGGTTTTCCCCTGCCAGACCACTTCCCCAGTTTTCACCGGGATCAGCCCCATCAGGCACTTCAGCAGGGTGGTTTTGCCCACCCCGTTGCGCCCCAAAAGGCAGGTGACTTCCCCGACGGCCGCTTCAAAGTTCACCCCGCGCAGAATATGGCTTCCGCCGTAGTACTGATTCAGCTCGTTAACCTGCAACATGCGTTCTCCTTAGCGTCCCAGATAGACGTCAATCACCTGTTCATTGGCCTGTACCTCGCGAAGCGAGCCTTCTGCCAGCACGCGCCCCTGATGCAGCACCGTGACGTGGTCGGCGATGGTCTCGACGAAGCCCATGTCGTGCTCAACCACCATCAGCGAATGTTTACCTGCCAGGGTGCGGAACAGTTCGGCGGTGTATTCCGTCTCGGCGTCGGTCATGCCGGCGGCGGGTTCGTCCAGCAGCAGCAGATGCGGGTCCTGCACGAGTAGCATGCCAATCTCCAGAAACTGCTTCTGCCCGTGGGAAAGCAGCCCGGCGCGGCGATCGCGCTCGCTGCCAAGCCGCAGCAATAACAGCATTTCGTCAATGCGGTCGCGCTGTTCGCCGCTGAGCGTGGCCCGCAGGCTCGCCCAGACGGACCTGTCGGCCTTCATGGCGATTTCGAGGTTTTCCCATACGGTCAGCGCTTCAAACACCGTCGGCTTCTGGAACTTACGCCCAATCCCCTGCCGGGCAATGGCAGCCGGTTCAAGGGTTGTCAGATCGATGGACTGATCGTAAATGGCTTTACCACTTTTTGGCCGGGTTTTGCCGGTGATCACGTCCATCAGCGTGGTTTTGCCCGCACCGTTAGGCCCAATGATGCAGCGCAGCTCCCCGACGCCGATATTCAGCGAGAGATCGGTCAACGCTTTAAAGCCGTCGAAGCTGACGTTAATGGCCTCAAGCTGCAATACCGGATCGGTCTGCTCGCGGTAACGATCGCCCGGCAGCTGGCGGGTAAAGAGTCCTTCAGAGGGCTGCATTATTTCTCTCCCTTACGCAACAGACCGAACACGCCACGCGGTAAAAACAGCGTGACGGCAATGAAAATCAGCCCCAGAAACAGCTGCCAGTACTCCGGCATCGCCACGGTGAAAAAGCTCTTCGCACCGTTGACCAGCGCCGCGCCAATCACCGGGCCCACCAGCGTGCCGCGGCCCCCCAGTGCGACCCAGATGGCCGCTTCAATGGAGTTGGTTGGCGACATCTCGCCCGGGTTGATAATGCCCACCTGCGGAACGTACAGCGCCCCCGCCAGGCCGCACAGCACGGCAGAGAGCGTCCAGACCAGCAGCTTGAAGCCGCGCGGATCGTAGCCGCAAAACGTCAGGCGGTTTTCCGCATCGCGTACCGCCGTCAAAATGCGGCCAAACTTACTCTTCGCCAGCGCGTAGCCTGTGCCCAGAGCCAGAAGCAGCAGCATTACGGTCGCGATAAACAGCGCGATCCGCGTCGTGGTCGCCGTGACGGAAAACCCGAGCAGCGTGGTAAAGCCGGTAAAGCCGTTATTGCCGCCGAAGCCGGTTTCATTGCGAAAGAAAAGCAGCATCCCCGCATAGGTCAGCGCCTGGGTCATAATGGAGAAATAGACCCCTTTGATCTTCGAGCGGAAAGCAAACCAGCCGAAGACCAGCGCCAGCAGGCCGGGGATCGTCACGATTAAAACCAGCGCCCAGGCGAAATGCTGCGTCCCCCACCAGAACCACGGCAGTTCGCTCCACGACAGAAACGACATAAACGCGGGCAGGCCGTCGCCAGCCGCCTGGCGCATCAGGTACATGCCCATCGCATACCCGCCCAGGGCGAAGAATATGCCGTGCCCAAGCGAGAGCATGCCTGCATAGCCCCACACCAGATCGAGGGCCACGGCGACAACCGCGTAGCAGAGGATTTTGCCGACGAGCGTCAGCATCCACGTGGAAACAGCCAGCGGATGCGTGGAAGGCAACAGCGCGAGAAAAGGCAGCACCAGCAGCGCCGCAATCAGCAGGCTGCCGACAATCTGCGTGGTACGCGGTGCGCTGCGCGCCAGTGTTAAGGTCATTGGCTGGCTCATCAGTCTGTCACCCTCCCTTTCAATGCGAATAACCCCTGTGGACGCTTCTGGATAAAGAGAATAATCGCCACCAGAATCAGGATCTTGCCCAGTACCGCGCCCATCTGCGGTTCAAGAATTTTATTGAAGATGCCAAGTCCAAAGGCCGCCGCCACGCTACCGGCCAGCTGACCGACGCCGCCCAGCACCACCACCAGGAACGAATCGATGATGTACCCCTGACCCAGCTCCGGCCCCACGTTCCCCAACTGGGACAATGCCACGCCGCCCAGCCCGGCGATGCCGGACCCGAGGCCAAACGCCAGCATATCAACCCGTCCGGTCGGCACGCCGCAGCAGGCCGCCATGCTGCGGTTTTGCGTCACCGCCCGCACGTTAAGACCCAGACGCGTTTTGTTCAGAATCAGCCAGGTGAAAAACAGCACCAGCAGCACAAAGCCGAGCACCACAATGCGGTTCCACGGTAGCGTCAGGTTGGCGAAAACCTGCACGCCGCCGGACAGCCAGGCCGGGTTCGCGACCTCAAGGTTCTGTGCGCCAAAGGTCATGCGCACCAGCTGGATGAGCATCAGGCTGATCCCCCAGGTGGCGAGCAGCGTTTCCAGCGGGCGGCCATACAGATGGCGGATCACCGTGCGCTCCAGCACCATGCCGATACCAGCCGTCAGGCAAAACGCCACCGGCAGCGCTATCACCGGATAGAGCGCCAGCCACTGAGGCATCCACTGCGCCATCATCTGCTGCACCATCCAGGTGGCATACGCCCCGAGCATCAGCATCTCGCCGTGCGCCATGTTGATCACGCCCAGCAGACCATAGGTGATAGCCAGCCCGAGGGCGGCCAGCAGCAGCACCGATCCCAACGACAGGCCCATAAAGGCCTGCCCCAGCAGTTCGCCCCACATCAGACGGTGCTGGATACGGTCCAGGCTTTCGGTAGCTGCGGCACGTACGCGTGCATCCGGTTCGGTTTGCGCCTGGGTGAGCGGTGCCAGCGTGGCCTGCACGTCCGGATCGTCAGACTGTCCCAGCAGCTCAACCGCCTTCAGCCGTATTTCAGCCTGTGGGCTCGTCAGCTGAAGGTTTGCCAGCGCCAGCATCAGCGACTGCCGGGTGACATCGTCCGTTTCGCGACTGGCTCGCTGTTGCAGGAAGCCGAGCATCTCCGGCTGGGCATCACGCTGAAGCTGCCGCGCGGCATGACGCCTTTCCGTGACACTGTCACTGACAAGCTGATGGGTCGCCAACGCCGTGAGGGTCAATACGCGCAGCCGGTTGGTGAGGCGCACGGCTTTGGTTGCCCCTTCGGCGGTTTTTGATGCCCCCAGTGCAACCATGCCGCCGTCGATGCGGGTAAAAGCATGCTTCTGGCTGTCGGTATAAAGATTCTCGGTTTGCAGCGCCTTAAGCAGCGGCAAACGTGCAGGTTCCGGCGCGGCCGCCCACCGGGTCAGCATAGCGGTCTGCTGGCTCCGGGTGGCGGCAACGAAATCATCGGCATCCGATGCCTGCGCCATCCCTGGCAGCAGTCCGGTAAGCCACACAATCGCAATAATGATGCGCATGGCGTTCATGACGTCTCTCCCTGGGTGTTGGCTTAGTTGCTGGCGGTTTTCATCGGCTGGTCAGGCTTTTTGTCGTTCCCGGCGATAAACGGGCTCCACGGCTGAGCGCGTACCGGCTGTTCGGTCTGCCAGACGACGTTGAACTGGCCGTTACCTTCGATTTCGCCAATCATGACGGGCTTATGCAGGTGGTGGTTGGTGGCATCCATGGTCAGCGTAAAGCCGGACGGCGCGCTGAAGGACTGGCCCGCCATTGCCGCGCGCACTTTATCCACGTCGGTCGTACCGGCTTTCTCAACCGCCTGCGCCCACATATGGAGGCCAACGTAGGTCGCTTCCATCGGATCGTTGGTGACCACGGTGTCGGCATTCGGCAGCTTGTGCGCTTTCGCGTAGGCTTTGTAGGCCGCGACGAAGGTCTGGTTGGTCGGGTTATCAACGGATTCAAAGTAGTTCCACGCCGCCAGGTTACCCACCAGCGGTTTGGTATCAATACCGCGCAGCTCCTCCTCGCCAACCGAGAACGCCACCACCGGCACGTCAGTGGCTTTCAGCCCCTGGTTCGCCAGCTCTTTGTAGAAAGGCACGTTGGAATCACCGTTAATGGTGGAGACCACCGCCGTTTTGCCGCCCGCGGAGAATTTCTTGATGTTGGCAACGATGGTCTGGTAATCGCTGTGACCAAACGGGGTGTAGACCTCTTCAATATCTTTATCTTCCACGCCCTTCGAGTGCAGGAAGGCACGCAGGATCTTGTTAGTCGTGCGCGGGTAAACGTAGTCCGTACCCAGCAGGAAGAAGCGCTTCGCGCTGCCGCCGTCTTCGCTCATCAGGTACTCCACCGCAGGGATCGCCTGCTGATTGGGTGCCGCGCCGGTATAGAAGACGTTAGGCGACATCTCTTCACCTTCGTACTGCACCGGATAGAACAGCAAACCGTTCAGCTCTTCAAAGACCGGCAGAACCGATTTACGCGAAACCGACGTCCAGCAGCCAAACACCACGGCGACCTTATCCTGACTCAGAAGCTGGCGAGCCTTTTCGGCAAACAGCGGCCAGTTGGATGCCGGATCGACCACCACCGGTTCCAGCTTTTTCCCCAGCACGCCGCCTTTGGCGTTGATTTCATCGATGGTCATCAGGGCGACATCTTTCAGGGGTGTTTCTGAGATGGCCATCGTGCCGGACAGAGAGTGCATAATCCCAACTTTGATGGTGTCTGCGGCCTGGACGCCAAAGCTCATGCCCATGGCGACGACGGATGCGGACAAGGCGAACGCTTTAATAAGGGTACGACGGTGCATATTTTCACTCCTGAAAAAGAAAGCTGTGCGAAGACGTCCGTTACCGCCTGGACGCAGAAAAGTAACGTCAGTTTCAGGAGAGCAAAAAGAGTGCCAGGTTGCAGAGGCTAGATTTTAAAGGGATGCGAGAGAAGGATGACGGGAAACGACTCAGAATGGTACAGCGCTGCACTGTATTAATGCAGCGCTGTGGAGGGTGTTACCAGACGTCGCTGGCGATTTGCGTCACCAGGCGAACTTTATCCCACTGCTGGGCTTCGCTCAGGCTGTTACCCTCTTCCGTGGAGGCAAATCCGCACTGCGGGCTGAGGCAAATCTGCTCTTTCGCGACGTACTGCGCAGCTTCTTCCAGACGCGCTTTCACCCCTTCAGGGTTCTCCAGTTCGCCGTGCTTGGTGGTAATGAGCCCCAGAACCACCTGCTGTTTGCCCGGGCGCACAAAACGCAGTGGCGCGAAGTCGCCGCTACGATCGTTGTCGTACTCCAGGAAGAATGCGTCGACGTTAACCGTGCCGAACAGCACCTCTGCCACCGGCTCATAGCCGCCCTCTGAAATCCACGTTGAGCGGAAATTGCCGCGGCAGACGTGCAGCCCGACGGTCAGGTCGTCCGGCTTGCCTTCCAGCGCTTTGTTCAGCACGTTGGCATAGATGCGGGCCAGTTCGTCGGCGTCATCCCCCCGCTCCCGGATCTGGCGGCGCTGATCTTCCGAACAGAGATAGGCCCATACGGTGTCGTCCAGTTGCAGATAGCGGCAGCCCGCGTCGTAGAATGCCCGAATGGCGTCGCGCCAGGTGGTCGCCAGATCGTCAAAGTAGTCGTTCAGGTCTGGATAGACCGTGGCATCAATATCCTTGCGGCCACCGCGGAAATGCAGCACGCTCGGGCTCGGAATGGTCATTTTCGGCTGCGCGTTGCCGCTGATGCTTTTAAGGTAGCGGAAGTCTTCCAGCATAGGATGATCGCCGAAGCCCAGCTTGCCCGTGACGCGCACGCCGTGGGCTTTGGTCTGCACCCCGTTGAACTGAATGCCCTGCTGAGCGTCATAACGCTCCACGCCCTGAAGCCCGTCAAAGAAGTCGAAGTGCCACCAGGCGCGGCGGAACTCACCGTCCGTCACCACGTGCAGGCCGCAGGCGCACTGCTGCTCAACAACGCGGCGAATGGCCTCGTCCTCGACCGCGCGAAGCTGCCCGGCATCGATCTCACCGCTGGCAAATTGCAGGCGCGCCTGTTTAATGGAATCCGGGCGTAAAAAGCTGCCGACTACATCGGCGCGGAACGGGGCGTGGTGTCGCTGCATGGAAATCTCCTTTGTCTGTCGGCGTTAATTGCCCACAGTGATAATTCATCTCTTGAATCTTTAGACTTCTGGATGTCTAAACGTCCTTAAAAGATGTCACACCCCCTGCCTCACGACAAACGAGAAAATTTCATCGGTGTTGAAAAAAATTCATGTTCCAGAACCGGATGATGACGATCCTGCAAACGCGAACTGCTCATCCTCCCAGCCGGTCATGCCCCCGAGCATAATCTTGACCGGCAGACCCAGACGCGCCAGCTTCAGCGCCGCCCTGTCCGCGCCGTTGCAGTGCGGGCCTGCACAATAGACGACAAATAGCGTGCCCGCCGGCCACGCGTTCATCCGCTCTGCGGTAATCTGGCTCCAGGGTAAATGCTGCGCGCCGGGCAGATGACGCCGGGCAAAATGCTCGGGCTTCCCGACCACGTGCAGCAGAGCGAAGTCCTGCTCACCGCTGGATATAGCGTGTTGCACATCGGCGCAGTCCGTCTCTACGCTTAAGCGTCGCAGAAAATGCCCCACGGCTTCCTGCGGCTCGGAAGCCGGAAATTCAGTAACATAGCTCATGAATCTTCCTCATTTGTGGTGTTTGTGTTAACACTACTCTATCCCTTAATACAGCCCATGAATGCCTCCGCCTATGCCAGAAAACAGCAAAAAGATGACAAACTTAAGACACACTCCTCCGCGCGCGGTCGTGCTGGCGTATGACGGTTTGTGCACCTTTGAGTTTGGCGTGGCGGTAGAAGTCTTTGGCTTGCCGCGCCCGGAGATGGGCGACGACTGGTATCGGTTCGCCGTGGCGAGCGTGGATGAAGGCGAACTCCGGGCAACGGGCGGGATACGCATTCTGGCCGATGGCGATCTGCACCTGCTGGAGACGGCGGATCTGGTAGTCGTACCCGGCTGGCGAGGGCTGGACGAACCCGTACCCGAGGCGCTCTGTCAGGCGTTACGCGCGGCGCACGCCCGCGGCTGTCAGTTGCTCTCAATCTGTTCTGGCGTTTTTGTGCTGGCAGCCACGGGCCTGCTCAACGGACGGAAGGCAACCACCCACTGGCGTTACACGCACGCGCTGAAATCACGTTTTCCCGCCGTCACCGTGGTTGAGGATGTGCTGTATCAGGACGAGGGGGATATTCTTACTTCCGCCGGCAGCGCGGCGGGGATCGATCTGTGCCTGCACGTGGTGCGCCGGGATTACGGTATGGAGGCGGCAAACCGCGTGGCGCGTCGGCTGGTGATCCCGCCCCACAGAGATGGCTCGCAAACCCAGCAGCTAAGCCGGCCGGTGGCTCAACTGCGGGAAAGTCAGCGCCTGGGTCAGCTGTTTGATTATCTTCATCAGCATCTTGCCGTGCCACATACCGTCGGGTCGCTGGCCCTGCGGGTTGGCATGAGTCAGCGTACCTTTCTGCGCCGTTTCCAGGACGCGACCGGAACCACGCCCGCGCGCTGGTTATTGACGGCGAGATTGCAGCGGGCGAAGGATTATCTCGAAAATAGCCGACTCAGCATCGACAATATTGCAGAACAAACCGGTTTTGGACTCAGCGCCACGCTGCGCCACCATTTCCGCCAGCAATATGCCCTTTCCCCGACGCAATATCGAAAGCAGTTTTTGCAGCCGACCCGATAAAAAGGCAAAAAAAACCGCCATATTCTGGCGGTAAATGCTTGCATGGATAGATTTGTATTTTGGTATCTACGCTCCGGTATTCCATACCGGGATGTGGATCACCTGCAATCTACCACCGTGAGCCTCAACGAAGCATAAACGAATCGATTAACCCGCTTTGGTATTAATTTGCAGATAACGCATCAGCCCCTGCTCGGCGCTCTGGCGGGCATCATCATTAATCGCTTCGAGATAAAACGCGCGAGAGACTCCGTACGGTGCCTGCTCGGATGGGTAAACGGCAAACTGAAAGGTTTTCCCCCTCGCCTTGTTGGTGCAGCCCAGCTCCCAGCGATCTTCACTTACCTGGGTGCTATTACATTCGACGCGGCCGTAATCACTGGTTAAATACGATCCGACGCGGCTTTTCGCTGACTGAATATATTCTGGTTCTTCGTTTGAATAGATGCTGGCAGCAGCACCCACAGCAACCACTACGCCCAGAAGTGATAGCACGATTATTTTTTTCATTTATTAGATCCAATCCTTAGCCAGAAAAATCTTATTGTAAATGATTTCCCCATAAATCTAGCTGCTCTTTTCATACCAGAAATGGGAGTTTACAAAGACAAGAATGCTTTTAAGAATAGTCTCAGATGCGCTGTATTGCGATCACAAATTTTGACAGTCTGTTTTCTCAAATTTGAACAGTCAAATAATTACTCTATGAAATTATCCCTACGATAACCCTGGCGTATTTTCGGGGGATGAAGGATGTTCAGAAAAGGATTGTCACTACTGCTGCTGATAAGCGCCCTGTTCTCAGGGCAGATTATGGCGGAGCACAAAGGACATGTATTTTTGTATGTGAAAAACGCCGACCATCAGCTTCGTCATGAAGCTGACAGCGACGCGTTACGCAGCGAGGCAGAGGAATCTGCGGAGGGGTTGCGCGAGCGCCATGCCTGGCAGAAATCGCGCAAACCCGATACCCACTTTCCGGGTTAGCTGCCTTTACGCTTCGGCAGGGTTTTCATCAAGTCGTCAGGGCTGACGGAGGCCACAATGCTGCCAGGCGACGGCATTTTGAAGATGTGATTCTTCATCTTACCGATAACGTGCATTTCACACGGACGGCAGTCGAATTTCAGCGTCAACACTTCGTCGCCATTCACCAGCTGCATCGGCGTTGCTTTCCAGCTTTTGATATTGCCTTTCGCCTGCTTCGGGCAGAGGTTAAAGGCAAACCGCAGGCAGTGTTTGGTGATCATCACCGGCACGTCGCCCTTCTCTTCATGCGCTTCATACGCGGCGTCAATCAGCTGTACGCCGTGACGATGATAAAACGCACGCGCTTTGTGGTTATAAACGTTCGCCAGGAAGGAGAGATGCGTGTCCGGATAAACCGGCGCAGGCACCGCTTCGGCCTTACGGCTGCCGCGCGGATAGTTTGCCAGGCGCGCGTCATCCAGCATCTCAGCCGTTTCACGACGGAACTGATTCAGCAGGCTGTTCGGCACGAACAGCGCATCCGGCAGATTCACCTCAATATTACGCGCGTAATAAATGGTCTGACCCAGCTTCGCCACGCCGTCCTTCAGGCTGTTCAGCGCTTTCTCTGCGTTGTTCGCTACCTCGAACATACCGTCGAGTGTATGCGTCACGCTGATACCGTCTTCACAGGTCATGGTCAGGATCAGCTGCTCTTCCCAGCCCCCCAGCGCGATATCCACCGCAATGCGGCGCTCGCTGGAGGTCTTGAGCAACGCCTGCTGCCAGTTGTGGTCCAGGTTACGGTTCAGCGCCGCGTTGGGACGGGCTTTGTAGAGATCGGCAGGCATTTCGTTCGGCCAGACGCGATAGCGGTTTTCGCCGGTTTTCTCCACGGTGTTGGCGCGGAAACCGACCACTTCACGTTTAATCATCACGTTGAGACCGTCGCCGTTTGCCAGCGGCTCTGTAACCTGAACGTCGAGATGGTCCTTCGCCACCTTCAGCACTTCACCCACCGGCAGGCCGATAAACTTTGGTGAGTCAAACGCGCCGATGTCCCCTTTGCGCGCATTCACAAAGTAATCCGTGCTGCCGCGGTGGAAGGTTTTGTCCGTAGACGGAATAAAGAAATGCTCCGTACGTCCGGCAGAGACGCGGGCCAGATCACCGCGATCGTCGATGATGGCATCCAGCATCTGACGATAATGGGCGGTGATATTTTTCACGTAGCTCATGTCCTTGTAGCGCCCTTCAATTTTGAAGGAGCGCACGCCGGCGTCGATCAGCGCGCCGAGGTTCGCCGTCTGATCGTTATCTTTCATCGACAGCAGGTGTTTTTCGAATGCCACCACGCGGCCCTGATCGTCTTTCAGGGTATACGGCAGACGGCAGGCCTGAGAGCAGTCGCCCCGGTTAGCGCTGCGCCCCGTCTGGGCGTGAGAGATATTACACTGCCCGGAATACGCCACGCACAGCGCACCGTGGATAAAGAATTCAATAGTGGCGTCGGTCGCCTGGTGAATATCGCGGATCTGGTTCAGGTTCAGCTCGCGCGCCAGAACAATCTGTGTGAACCCAACGTCCGAAAGGAACTTTGCCTTCTCAACGGTGCGGATATCGCACTGGGTGCTGGCGTGCAGCTCAATCGGCGGGATATCCAGTTCCAGCACGCCCATATCCTGAACGATCAGCGCGTCAACGCCGGTCTGGTAGAGATCGGTAATCAGACGCTGCGCGGGCTCGAGCTCATCATCATGAAGAATGGTGTTCAGGGTCACGAACACCTTCGCCCCGAAACGGTGGGCGAACGGCACCAGGTCGGCAATATCGCGCAGGCTATTGCTGGCGTTATGACGGGCACCGAAGCCTGGGCCGCCAATGTAGACGGCATCCGCACCGTGAAGAATGGCTTCACGAGCAATGGCGGCGTCGCGGGCCGGGCTGAGCAGTTCAAGATGATGGGAGTGCAGGCGCATACTTCGTCGTTATCCGTTATGGTCAAAATGGCGGCTATTGTAGTCAGAAGTCTGTGTCAGTGAAACCGTTTTGCGACGCTTTAGCGGGGATAATGGATCAGAGAGTGAAAATGGACCGTCCGGGCGCTGCTGTTGCGGTACGCGTGCGGTTTGTCGCCGGCAAAACGCACCCCAGAATCAGCATAAATAGTCCGCCAGATGCCGTCGATCTGCATCTCCAGTTCACCGCTTATCACCACCACGTGTTCAATCACCCCGGCTTCGTGCGGGGTGGACTCGCTCAACGCGCCGGGCGACAGCGTGATGGAGAAATGGTCAAACCTGAGCTGGTCGTCCCAGGGGAAAAGCGGCTTCACCACCATCGCCTGCTGCTGCGGATCAAATACCGCCTGCGGGTCGCTCTCTGGGGTAATAAACGCCGAAAAAGGCACGTTCAGCCCGGTGGCGATTTTCCACAGGGTGGAGACCGTCGGGCTGGACTCGTTGCGTTCGATTTGCCCAAGCATCGCTTTCGACACGCCCGTCTCTTCGGCCAGCTTCGACAGGCTCCAGCCCCGCGCCTGACGCAGCGCTTTCAGTGTAGTGGCAAGGTGTTGCGTAATATCCATGGTTCCTCCCGTTGTGCGAAGCATACCACTTGTACGCTATAGCGCACAGTGATACCTTACGCCGGACGTTATAACGCACAACGGAGTTCCCATGCGATCGACTGCCCCTCTCTTTCCTGCCGTACTGGCCGGTTTTGTTGCCGTCCTGGTGGGCTATGCCAGCTCTGCCGCCATTATCTGGCAGGCCGCCGCGGCGGCAGGCGCAACCCCACAGCAAATCGGCGGATGGATGACCGCGCTGGGCCTCGGGATGGGGATCAGCACGCTTGCGTTATCGTGGTGGTACAAGGCGCCGGTGCTGACCGCCTGGTCAACGCCCGGCGCGGCGCTGCTCGCCACCAGCCTGCATGGCGTCACGCTGGCGGAAACCATCGGGGTATTTATGTTTGCAAATGCGCTGATCCTGCTGTGCGGCGTGACCGGCCTGTTTGCCCGGCTGATGAAGCTGATCCCGCACTCGCTTGCCGCCGCTATGCTCGCGGGCGTGCTGTTACAGTTCGGCCTGAAGGCATTCAGCAACCTTGAGGGGCACCTTTTTCTTTGCGGCAGTATGCTGGCCGCCTGGCTGGTGGCCAAAGCCGTGGCTCCCCGTTACGCCATTGTCGTCACGCTGCTGGTGGGCATTCTCGCGGCCTGGGCCGGAAGTGACGTTGTCACGGATAAAATGACGTTATCGGTTATCATGCCTGAATTTATTGCCCCTGCGTTCACGTTCACCAGCCTGATAAGCATCGGCTTGCCCTTCTTTCTGGTGACCATGGCGTCGCAGAATGCGCCCGGCTTCGCCACCATGCAGGCTTCGGGCTATCCGCTGGCGGTCTCACCGCTTATCGTTGCGACCGGCGGGCTGGCGCTGGTGTTATCCCCCTTCGGCGTCTATTCCATCTGCATCGCCGCTATCACCGCCGCCATTTGCCAGAGCCCCGACGCCCACCCGGATGCCGCTAAACGCTGGCTGGCCGCGGCGGCGGCAGGCGGGTTTTATCTGCTGGCGGGGGTTTTCGGCGGCTCGATTTCCGGGCTGATGGCCGCCCTGCCGCTGAGCGGGATCCAGACGCTGGCCGGTCTGGCACTTCTCGGTACGATTAGCGGCAGTCTGTATCAGGCGCTGAATCATGAAGCGGAGCGCGACGCGGCGATCGTCACCTTCCTGATGACCGCCAGCGGCGTCACGATCCTGGGGATTGGCTCCGCCTTCTGGGGGCTGGTGCTGGGTGGGTTATGTTACGCGGTCTTTTCACGCCTTCGTCGCGCGTAACTGGGACGGCGTCATCCCCGTCATGCTGCGAAAACGGTTACTGAAATGGCTGGCGGAGTTGAATCCGCAGGCCAGCGCGATGTCGGTGAGCGGCGTGGTGGTGTGCTGCACCAGCGCTTTGGCCTTCTCCATGCGGCGCTGCATGACGTACTGATGCGGCGCCAGCCCCATCGACTGGCGGAACATTCTGGCGAAGTGATACTCGCTGAGTGCGGCCTGACCCGCCAGCTCCGCCAGCGTTAAGGGTTGCGCCAGATTTTCTTCGATAAAGGCCACTACGTTACGCAGCACAAACGGCGATAACCCGCCGGTGACCACCGGTAACTTCCACTGTACGCTGGAATAATGCTGGACTAAATGCGTCAGCAGTAAGGTCGACGCGGTGCTCAGGGTGAGCTGATTGGCGTTTTGCTGCCAGTCGCAGCCCAGCAAAAACTGACGATAGAGGGCGGTGATTTTCGGATCGCTGCCAAAGATTTTTTCATCCAGCGTCAGTGATAGCGGACGTTTATCCCAGATTTTCTCCCCCACGTCCCGCAGATGTTCATCGGTGCAGTAAAGGTGGACGAACGACAGGTCGTCACGAATATCCCACGTGGATTCGCTCTCTTCGGGCATCAGGCAAAAACGATCCGGCCCGCCGCCATTTTTCCAGCCACCGGGGGTTTTTTGATAGCTTTCATAGCCATCCGCCACGTACAGGCTGAGCGTATGGTGGTTGCTTTTTACGGTGATCGTATCGTGCTTGTTGTACCACGCCGCCAGTTGAATGCCAGAATTGAGCGCGACGGTTTCCCGCAGCACCGCATTTTGTTGGCGTAACGTTTCAAAGGTGTCGTAAACGAGAGACATGGCCGTAAACAGGTGATTAATCAGACTGTCAGTCTATGAAGTGTTGCAGCCTGTTACCAGCGTTCGCGTGAGAAAAAAGCGCAAGAATGTGCAAGTCCGGCGCAAGCCGATGAAAGCCGCCCGCCCGCGCTTTCGTCACACTGGTGTTTTTCGCGGTATGAGAAGAGAGAAACCATGAACGCATTACTCTATGGGCTGGTCGTTGTTATCTGGGGTACGACCTGGATCGCTATTTTTCTGCAACAGGGGCCGGTTCCCGCCCCGGTTTCCATTTTCTGGCGCTTTGCCGTGGCCAGCGCCACGATGATGATTGTCCTCCTCGCCCTTCGCCGCCTGCGCAGGCTGGCGCTGCGGGATCACCTCTACTGCCTGCTTCAGGGCTGCTGCGTATTCTGCTTTAACTTCTGGTGCTTTTACACCGCCGCCGCCCATATCAATACCGGCCTTGAGTCGGTGATCTTCTCGATGGCCGTGCTGTATAACGCCATCAACAGCTTTATCTTCTTCGGCCAGCGCCCGCCCGCACGCTTCTGGACGGCGGCAGCGCTGGGGCTTATCGGGATCATCACCCTGTTCTGGAACGATCTGCTCGCCAGCGGCTGGAGCGCGTCGTTGCTCACCGGTATTGGGCTTTCCGCCCTCGGCACCTACGGCTTCTCGCTGGGGAATATGATCAGCATGCGTCATCAGCGCAACGGGCTGGAAACGATGACCACCAATGCCTGGGCGATGCTGTATGGCACCGTCGTGATGGGCCTTATCGCCCTCTTCAGGGGTGATAGCTTTATGCCGGAATGGACGGTGAGCTATATGGGGGCGCTGCTGTATCTTGCGCTGTTTGGCTCGGTGATTGCCTTCGGGGCTTACTTTACCCTGGTGGGCCGCATTGGTCCCGGTAAAGCCGCGTACAGCACCCTGCTGTTCCCGCTGGTGGCCCTATCAATTTCAACAATCTACGAGGGCTACGTGTGGCATCTCAACGGGATCGCAGGCCTGCTGCTGATTCTGGGGGGAAATATGGTGATGTTTACCAAACCGGAGACCTGGTTCCGACGCCTGCGGACAGCATAAAAAAACGGCCTGCGAAAGTGCAGGCCGTGTTGATTATTTTGCAGTCTGATGAACATCAAACATGGAGGCATCTGTCGCCATGTCATCCACAACCTGTTTCAGCGTGGCGAAGCCTATCGGCGTATTTTCATTTGCCAGCTCTTCACCTTCACCTTTACGAACAACTTTAATTACCGGCTTGTTGGTGGCCGCATCGATCAGCTCGCCTTCAAAGAACAGATGCGTATCCATGGTGCGATGGCCAGTTGCCATCTGCGTTCCCGCAACCAGCAGCGCGACAGGAACCACTTCATAGAACTGCAAACCTTCTTTGTCCGAGCTCACACCGGTGATGGCGCCACGGAAAATCAGGCTATGTTTGCCTGGCGTCGTGACAATCGGCTTACGCTGGCCAATCGCGGTTTTCAGTTTGGTATTGGTATAACTCAACACCTCATCAAGCGTTTTTTGCCCAAGCTGAGTGGTCGGTTTTGGCGCCGGATAATAGGTAATCGGCGTCCAGATAATGCTGTCGTAATTCGCCTCATTGTAGGAAGGATCAACCCAACGCAGGGTTGGCTTCCCGGTTGCAGATGTCATCTCCTGCAAGCCTGAGTAATCTTTTAAAAAGCCCGAATACTGCTCGGGGGCTGCGACTTTTGACGCGCAGCCTGAAAGGGCCAACAGGCCAGAAAGCACTGCAACTTTAAAAAAAGTCTGAGTACGCATGATGGTATTCCATGTTATCTGCAAGTATGCACTTGAAGTTATAACAAAAAAGGAGGGAACGTGGTGTTGCAAAAAATGACGAAGACAGCACAAATAGCGAAAATAGTGCCCGGCTGAAACCGGGCAGTATAACTATTACTCTTTCAGATCCACTTGCCAGAACAGGTGCTTGCCGAAGGGATCGATTTCATAGCCCGTGACCTCTTTACGGACCGGCTCAAAATGGTCGAGTGGGCAATCATCACCGCCGGCATTTGATCGTGCATCATCTGCTGCGCCTGCTTGTACAGCGCCACGCGTTTTTCGCGATCGGTTATCGATTTAGCTTCGGCAATCAGGTTATCAAAGGGCTTATAACACCATTTTGCCGAGTTCGACCCGCCGTTGGCGGACGTACAGGTAAACAGCGGCCCGAAGAAGTTATCCGGATCGCCTGTCGCCGTTGTCCAGCCCATCAGCGCGGCCTGATGTTCCCCTCCTTTCACGCGCTTCAGGTATTCGCCCCATTCATAGGTCACGATCTTGGTCTGTACGCCTACTTTCGCCCAGTCCGCCTGGATCATTTCAGCCATCCGTTTCGCGTTCGGGTTATAGGGCCGCTGCACCGGCATGGCCCACAGTTCGATGCTGACGCCGTTGGCAAATCCCGCAGCCTTTAGCAGCGCCTTCGCTTTTTCAGGATCGTAATCGTAGTCTTTCAGCGCGCTGTCGGCACTCCAGACGCCAGGCGGCAGCAGGTTTTTCGCCGCCGTGCCGGTTCCGTGGAACACCGCGTCAATGATGGCGGGTTTGTTGATTGCCATCGCCAGCGCCTGGCGCACCTTCAGGTTATCCAGCGGCGGCTTTTGCGTGTTAAACGCCAGGAAACCGGTATTCAGGCCGGCCTTGCTCATCAGATTGATGTCTTTGCTGGCCTTCATGCGCGGCAGATCCGCCGGATTCGGAAACGGCATCACCTGGCACTCGTTCTTCTCAACTTTGGCAAAACGCACCGAGGCGTCCGGCGTGATGGTGAACACCAGACGATCCAGCTTCGATTTCCCCTGCCAGTATTGCGGGAAGGCGGTAAAGAGGATGCGGGAATCCTTCTGGTACTGCGCCAGCTTAAACGGACCGGTGCCAATCGGCTGCATATCGACCTTTTCTGGCGTGCCCGCTTTCAGCATGGCATCGGCATATTCCGCCGACAGGATGGAGGCAAAATACCATGCCAGGTCAGCCACAAACGGCGCTTCCGGGTGCGCCAGGGTGAAGCGCACGGTGTGCTCGTCAACCTTGTCGATGGCCGTTATCAGGCTGCCAAACTCCAGGCTTTCAAAGTTGGAATAGCTGCCGTTTGAAACGTTATGGTACGGATGATTCACATCCTTCTGGCGCATAAACGAGAAAATCACGTCATCCGCGTTGAAGTCGCGCGTCGGCGTAAACAGCTTATTACTGTGGAATTTCACCCCTTTGCGCAGGTGGAAGGTGTAGATCTTGCCATCCTCGCTCACCTCCCAGCTTTCGGCCAGGCTCGGCACCAGCTCGGTGGTGCCGGGCGTGAAATCGACCAGACGGTTATAAACCGGTACGGCGCTGGCATCCACGCTGGTTCCCGAGGTGTATAGCTGAGGATTGAAGTTTTCCGGCGATCCTTCAGAGCAATACACCAGCGTTTTTGCCGCGACGGTGGAACTGACCGTCAGCGCAGCCAGCGCCAGCGTTATCGTTGTGAATGTGCTTTTCATCATTATTTCCTGTCTTTTTAATTCGACGGCTAATTACTTCTTTTGCCGTTCCATAAATAACATTAAAGTGATGGCGCAAACACATGAAAAATAAATACAGAAGGAAACACTATGGGCTCTGAACTCTCCAGGCAATTTACCCGTCGCTTTTTTCGTTATCTCGCCATTACCAGCCAGAGCGATCCAAAAGTGAAAACGTTGCCCTCCACGCCGGGCCAGCACGACATGGCGCGGGAACTGGCGAACGAGCTGGAAAAGCTGGGGTTGGACGACATTGTGATAGATGAATTCGCTACCGTTACCGCCGTGAAAAAAGGCAATGTCGCGGGTGCGCCGCGCATTGGTTTTATTACTCATATCGACACGGTGGACGTCGGTTTATCTCCGGATATTCATCCGCAAATATTAACGTTTAGGGGTGAAGATCTCTGCCTGAATAAAGAGAAAGGGATCTGGCTGCGCGTCAAAGAGCACCCGGAAATTCTGGCTTACCCTAATGAAGAGATTATTTTCAGCGACGGAACCAGCGTATTAGGCGCAGATAATAAAGCGGCCGTCACCGTGGTTATGACGGTACTGGAAAACCTGACGATCGAGCATAAGCATGGCGATATTGTGGTGGCGTTTGTGCCTGACGAGGAGATTGGCCTGTGCGGTGCGAAAGCGCTGGATTTGAAGCGCTTCGACGTCGATTTTGCCTGGACCATCGACTGCTGCGAACTGGGGGAAATTGTTTATGAGAACTTCAACGCGGCAGCGGCTGACATTCGCTTTACCGGCGTAACGGCCCACCCGATGTCCGCCAAAGGGGTGCTGGTCAACCCGCTCCTGATGGCCACGGACTTCATCAGCCAGTTTGATCGCCAGCAAACTCCGGAATGCACCGAAGGGCGCGAGGGCTACATCTGGTTTAACGGCATCCAGGCCGGACAAAACGAAGCGGTGCTGAAAGCCAACATCCGTGATTTCGACAAAGAGGGTTTTGCCGCCCGCAAGCAGCAAATTACCGATGTGGCGGCACAAATAGCCGCGCAGCACCCTACGGCAAATGTGGACGTCCGCATTGAGGACACCTACAGCAATATCAGTAACGCGATTGGTGAAGATCGCCGCGCCATCGACCTGATGTTCGAGGCAATGGAATCGCTCGGTATCGCGCCCAAGCCAACGCCGATGCGCGGCGGCACGGACGGCGCAGCGCTGTCAGCCAAAGGCTTGCTCACCCCGAACTTCTTCACCGGCGCCCATAACTTCCATTCAAAGTTTGAGTTTTTACCGCTGTCGTCGTTCGAGGCGTCCTACCGCACCGCCCTGCAACTCTGTCTGCTGGCCGCGCGTTAAGCGGGCTTGCGTGCAAGCAGGGTGGCGAAGCGCAGCTTGATACGGTTCCCGTTGGCATCGGTACGGTGGAGTTCCCCCACCTCTTCGTTGTACTTGAGCAGCTCCCAGCCTTGGTAATAATTGCTCAGCTCACCGGTTTTGAACGCAAACGGGAAGCCAACGGTACACGGATAATCCTCGGTATCCATCGCCGCAACGATCAGGTTATAGCCGCCCGGCCTGGTGCAGCGCTGCATATTGGCGATAAGACCAGGGATGGTTTTCGCCTCAAGGAACATCAGTACGACGGTAGAAAGAATAAAGTCATATTCGCCGTCAAAGGTCAGGCTGTTCAGATCCTGAATCGCCGTGTGCAGATTCGTAATCCCTTCCGCCGCCTTAATGCGCTCGATGTTATCGATGCTCATCGGGTTTTTATCCCACGCCGTCACGTCATAGCCGTTGGCCGCCAGGTAAAGGCTGTTACGGCCATTTCCGCAACCGAGATCGAGCGTTTTACCCGGCTTAACAATATTCGCGCTATGTAGCACCTCTGAGTGCGTACGGGTCAGACCATATTTCTCGGTAAAGTAGTTTTCATCGACAGTCATTGTTTTTCCTCAGATTGCATAAGCAGTGCCTTATCAGCGCGCACCAGAAGTTTGCCCTGCATCAGCAAGATAAAAGTACGGACCAGCAGCATCGCGATGATGACGTTGGTGAAAATAAACAGTGGAACAGCAAGGGCGTGAAAGAACCCTGACGGGCTACTTTGCCCAAGATGCAAACCGGTGGTTGCCAGCGCCGAGACCCCGAATGAGAAGCTCCAGAACGACGCGTTGAACGGCTGCGACAGATACCACGGCATCAGACGCAGCATAAACAGCAGCTGCAACAGGCCATAGCCAAACAGCATTTTGGCAAAGGTGTCCGCTTCGCCACCGTTGACGCTAAGCCAGGCGCTACAGGCCACCAGGGCTGGCGCAAGCTGGATCCCAAGCGAGGTACGAAGCGCTGCGGGCAGTTCGCCGGCGCTGCGCAGGCGCTGCAAAATGACCGGCTCCAGGCTCAGCCAGGAAAAGACGCCGGCGCCAAGAAACACCAGTCCGGCATCGTGGAAACCCAGCGCGCCGCAGGCCATCGCGCTAATAAAATTGTTCGCCACCGTCGGCAGATAGAGGCCCGGCGTTGTCGCCTCTCCCGGGTGCTTACCGCGCCACAGCCCGGCGCTTTGCCAGGCGGCATACGCAAGCTGGATCACCACGCCCACACTAAATAACACCAGCGACATCGGGCGGTACCACGGCACGAAGCCGATGGCCACCAGCATCGTTGTGGCGGGAAACAGGCTGACAAAACTGCTCATTACCGGATGTCGCATCTCTGCCAGCACGCTGCGTGGAAACCGTACCGCACGGGTGAGAAACGCTACGCTCAAAAAGAACCAGATCGTCACCGCCAGCGCCACCAGGATCTCTCCCGGCCAGCGCGTAACCGGCCATACAGTGCTGGCATAACGCCAGGCGAACCCCATGCCAATGGTACCCAATACCATGCCAAAGTACCCGGCGGGCAAGTTAAGAACGCGTTGGTTTTCATTATGCATTTTTTTTAAACTTTAAAATGTATTTGAAATGCCATTTTAAGGGGTTTCCCGTGTGGACGCCAGCACTTCGACAAGCCAAAAGTTTGCTACGTTTAGTGAAAGGCTTTTCAGGGATCAGACGATGACAAAATATCGGCTTAGCAATGAAACCCGTCTGTGGCGCTGGCAGGACGGGACCACGCCGTGCACAACGTCCCTCAGACAGATTGTTGCCGTGGACGATTTTAACGATGTTGCCCGCGGGACAAAAGGCGGTTGGGTTGAGGATGAGAACGCCCTCGCACAGGACGGGGATTGCTGGATTTACGATGAAAACAGCGTGGTCTTTGCCGGTGCCCGGGTATCCGGTAATGCCCGCCTTACCCAGCCCTGCATCGTAAGCCACCGCGCACACGTTAGCGGCAACAGCTGGCTGGACGCCGCCGAGGTGAGTCACGGTGCGATAATAAGTGACAACGTCACTATTCAGCACTCTACGGTGCGCGGGGAATGCCGCATCGCAGGTGATGCGCGGGTGCTGCATAACAGCATAGTGATCGCAGCCAAAGGGCTTACGCCCGACCGCGAGCAGATCCTGCAAATCTACGACAGCGCAACGGTCAGCCAGTCGCGTATTGTGCATCAGGCGCAAATTTACGGCGATGCCATGGTGACCTGGGCCTTTGTAGAGCACCGCGCGGAGGTGTTCGATCGCGCCATTATTGAGGGCAACGCGCTTAATAACGTCTGGGTGTGCGACTGCGCCAAAGTGTACGGCAATGCCCGCCTGCTGGCCGGTTCAGAGGACGATGCAATCCCGACGTTGCGGTACAGCTCACAGGTCGCGGAAAACGCCCTCGTCGAAGGCAACTGCGTTATTAAACATCACGTGCTGATAGGCGGCGAGGCGTGGTTGCGCGGCGGGCCGATCCTGATTGACGACCACGTCGTGATTCAGGGCCGGGCGCGTATCAGTGGCGATGTTCTGATTGAGCATCAGGTGGAAATTTCAGACGATGCAGTTATTGAGGCGCTTGAGGGTGAAAGCATTCACGTCCGGGGATCTAAAGTGATCAACGGCGACACGCGGATCACCCGAACGCCGCTGCTGGGGGCACTATAGCGGGAAAAGCCTGGCGTAAAGATTCACGTCATCGTAGCGGCCATTGAGCTTTTCCGCTTCCCGCAGGCATCCTTCCAGCGCAAAACCGTTGCGCTGAGCCACACGGTTACTGTTCTGGTTATCTACGCGACATTTAATGACAAAGCGGCGGATCTCGTCGCGCTCAACGTAATAGCGCATAAACGCCTGGAGCGCCTGAGAGAGAATGCCCTGCCCCTGATGCGCTTCGTCGAGCCAGTAGCCAATGTACCCGGCCTTGTTCGCAGGCTCGATAGCGTTAAAGGAGAGCACGCCCACCAGCGCGTCGTTCATGAAAATCAGGAACATTTTGGCGTAACCGCGCTCGTGCAGCATCTGGTTGCTCTGCACGTTGCGTCGCGTGTCCTCTTCGCTGCCGACATGCTGCGCCCAGTCGAAGGCGGTTTGCAGCCAGGTTTTGTTTTTAATCACGAGGTTATGCAGATCGGCGGTATAACGTTCTTCGACGGCTCGAAGCTCAATATCCTGGTTAACGGGGATAATTTCTGAAGACATAGTGCCTCTTATTAATTGCCGGGTGGCGCTAACGCTTACCCGGCACAATCCCAAAATGACTAGCGCATAATCCGGTCGTCAACGTAGTTACGTTTGTCCGGCGCTGGCGGGAAGTACTGATACAGCCAGGTCTCGCTGATGGCGTCGCCCTGACAGCGCAGGAACAGGCGCATATCGACCGGCTCGGTAGAGTCAGAGGTTGGATACCAGTCAAACAAGATGCGATACCCGTCGAACGGCTCGACGTAGAGGATCTCCACCTGCTTCGCTTCACCGCTGGACAGCGTGATCACCGGCTCAATGCCCTTCGGTGCGGCGGCCTTCAAATCGCCCCCGACGAAGTCAATGGCAAAGCGACGGGCCCACACTTTCGGGTAATTTTCGCCCGGCGCCCAGCCCTCCGGGAAACCGCCCATACCGGTACGGGTCGCGTAGACGTTTGCCAGCGGCGAACGCACCGGTGGCTGCGCGCTCCAGTAAAGACGGTATTTGAAGTCCAGTTCGTCGCCCGCCTGCACCGGCTTCTCCGGCTGCCAGAAGCAGACCACGTTATCGAGCGTCTCGCCGGTTGTCGGGATCTCCATCAGGGCAATGGAGCCTTTGCCCCAGTTATTGCGCGGCTCGACCCACAGGCTTGGTCGCTTGTTATACCAGCCCATGACGTCCTGATAATGCGAGAAGTCACGGTCAAGCTGCAACAAACCAAAGCCTTTCGGGTTCTTATCCTGAAATGCGTTAAATTGCAGCTTTTGCGGGTTGTTCAGCGGTCGGCAGATCCACTCCCCGTTGCCGCGCCACATCGCCAGACGGTCTGAGTCGTGGATCTGCGGATGAATGGTGTCGCACATGCGGCGCTCGTTGTTGCCGCAGCTAAACATGCTGGTCATCGGCGCGATGCCGAGCTGCTTGATCTCTTTGCGCGCGTAGAGGTGGTTTTCGACGTCCATGATCACCTGGCTCTTCTCACAATGGATCACGAACTTATAGGCACCGGTAATGCTCGGGCTGTCCAGCAGCGCGTAGACGGTAAAGGTGGTATCACCCGGCTTAACGGTTTCAAACCAGAAAGAGGTGAAGTCCGGGAATTCTTCCGGGGTGTCGGTAAAGGTATCCACCGCCAGGCCACGCGCGGAAAGGCCGTACTGGTAGGTATCATCCACCGCGCGGAAGTAGCTCGCGCCCAGGAACGAAACGATATCGCGTCGCGCCAGCTCCGGCGCTTTAAATACGCGGAATCCGGCAAACCCGAGGTCGCTCTGCCCTTCCAGCTGGCGGGTATCCACGCCCGTATCGCCGTAGCTGAACAGTTCAGGTCGGAAGTGGATTTCGCGCGCCTGAGAGGTGGTTTGATCCAGCGAGAACATGCGCACGCGGCGGCGGAACCCCATCCCCATATGGAAGAACTGGGCGTCCAGCTGACGACCTTCAATGTTATTCCACAGCGACTGCTTCTCATCGTAACGAATGGCGTTGTACGCCTGCGGCGTCATGGTGGCCAGCGTTTCCGGCAGCGGACGCGGCGCGCCGCCCCACGGGGTTTTCGCCAGATCGTGCGCCATGGATTGCAGAACGGAGAAGTCAAAGCGGCGGCTCTGACCGTCGGCAATATCGGAATCAGCAGCATACGCCGCCTGGGAAAACAGAGAAGCAAGGCCAGAAGTGCCGCTCAGGGCAGCCATTGCCAGGGAACCTTTGAGAAAACGTCTGCGATTCATGCCTGAGAAAACGTCCTTATGGTCGTGTGAATGAGTTTCGCGCGCAGCGAAATGACGGCAAGAAAGAACGCACAGCCTAAACAAAAACGGTTAAGAATCCAATTGTTGGCGGGTGATTATCTGAACAAACCAGGAAATATTTTCTGTCGACCAGAACGGCCTGAAAGTGGTGTAAAAAACAGTAAATACACGAAATCATTCATGCTGGATCAAGGCGGCAAGTCTGAGAATCCCCAGGAGCTTACTCAAGTAAGTGACTGGGGTGAACAGACGTAGCCAACGCAGAGGCAGCCTGAAGGATGAAGTGTATTTAAAAGTGTCCCGGCTGGACATCGACAGCCGGGACCAACGAGGCGGTTATTTTACGCTGACATCGATACCCGGGAAGTACTTATCAGCCAGTTTAGCGATCGTGCCATCGGCACGTACTTTATCAATGGCGGCATCAAGCTGCTTTTTGGTGGCCTCATCCCCCTTACGCAGCCCAAAGCCGATACCACTGCCGAGGATCGTGTCGTCTGACACCGGTTTGCCGATAAAGCCAAACCCTTTACCCTGCGGCTTGCTGAGGAAACCCGCCTGCCCGGCCGCTGACATCACCAGCGAGGCGTCGATGCGGCCATTCAGCAAGTCTCCCCACGCCATATTCTGATCTTTATAAGACACCACGGTGACACCGTGCTTTTCCCAGTGCTCTTTGGCGTAGGTTTCCTGAATCGAACCCTGGAGAACGCCGATGGTTTTGCCCTTCAGCCCTTCCGGCGTGGCCTCTACCGCAGAGCCGGCTTTGCCCACCAGCTGGGAGGGAATGCGATAGATGGGCTGAGTAAAGTCAATGCTCTTGCGACGCTGCTCGGTGATGTTCATCGCCGAGTTAATCGCGTCGAACTTTTTCGCCACCAGACCGGGGATCAGCGCATCAAACGAGGTTTCCACCCAGCTGCACTTCAGCGCGGCGGCTTTGCAGATGGCATTTCCCAGCTCTACGTCAAAGCCCTCCAGCTCCCCTGACGCATTGCGGCTTTCAAACGGCGGATATTCCGCCTCCAGACCGTATCGCAACTCGGTGGCGGCGATTGACGAAAATGAACACAGCAGCCCCATGCCGACAACTAACGCGCGTAATTTCATCTTAAACTCCTGAACGTGGTGTGATCCGACACAGGGCCTGGGCACCTGCCCGTAACGTCGCCTCATCTTTCGCAAAAGAGAGACGAATCAGTTTATTGTCCGTGCCATCAGCATAAAACGCCGACAGCGGAATAGTGGCAACCCCGCACTCGACAATCAGCCTTTTCACCATCTCGCTGTCGCGCTCGTCGCTGAAGCCGCTGTAATCAGCCAGCAGGAAAAACGATCCTTTGCTCGGCAGCAGCGTAAACGGCGAGTCGGCCAGCAGGCTTTGCAGCAGATCGCGCTTGCGCTGATAAAACGCCGCCAGCGACAGCCAGGTTTGCGGATCTGCCATATGTTCTGCAAACGCGTACTGCATTGGCGTATCGGCAGAGAACATTAAAAATTGATGGACCTTACATATCTCATCCATCAGCTCCGCGGGCGCCACACAATAACCCACGCGCCAGCCGGTCACGTGATAGGTTTTTCCGAAGGAAGAAATTATCACGCTGCGCTCCGCCAGCTGCGGGTGCGTCGCCATCCCGTGGTGTGGCTCGCCGTCAAAAACGACGTGCTCATACACTTCGTCAGACAAAATGATGATGTCGGTGTGGCGCGTCAGCGCCGCCAGCTGGTGCAGATCGGCGGCCGAAAATACCTGTCCGCTCGGGTTGTGCGGCGTGTTGACGATGATCATCCGCGTGCGCGGGGTGATGGCCGCCCGCACGTCGTCCCAGTTTACGGCAAAATCCGGTACCGTCAGCTTAATGGCGATCGGCTTCGCCCCTTGCAGACGGACAATCGGCGCATAGCTGTCAAAGGAGGGCTCGAAATAGATCACCTCATCGCCAGGATGAACCAGCCCGCTGATGGCCGAGTAAAGCCCTTCGCTGGCGCTGGCGGTCACCAGCACCTCACTGGCCGGGTCATAGTGCGTGCCGTAAAGTGTGGCAATTTTGTCCGCGATGCGCGCCTTAAGCGGCTGTAGCCCGGTCATGGACGCGTACTGGTTATGCCCTGCCTCCATGGCGCGGGTCACGCCGGAAATCAGTTTTGGGTCGCAGGAAAAATTCGGCGCACCCTGAGAAAGGTTGATCGCGTTATGCTGGGCAGAAAGCTGGCCGATAACGGTAAAAATGGTGGTTCCCACATCCGGCAATTTGGAGCGTGTCTGCACCGGCGTTTTCAAAGTCATCCTCTGTCCCTTCTCATGGTGAATGCATAACTATTCAAACAACAACTTCGCTGTCGGGACAATCGAATTGTTGTCATAATAGCCATGAAAAAAACGCATAGCTAAGGTGAGATATGTCGCGTCGTTCATTTCCGCTTAATGCCGTAGAGACTTTTTTAGTGACCGCGCGTCACCTGAATCTGACCCATGCCGCGAAGGAGCTTTGTCTGACGCAGGGGGCGGTAAGCCGTAAAATCGCCGCGCTGGAAAGCTGGTTCGGCTTCCCGCTGTTCGAACGCCACGCGCGCGGCCTGCGTCTCTCATCACAGGGAAGCGCCCTGCTGCCGGAGCTGCAATCTGCGTTTGAGCATCTGCTGAACGTTGCCGAGCAGGCGCGGACGCACCAGACCGTGATCCGCCTGAAAGCGCCAACCTGCGCGATGCGCTGGCTGGTGCCGCGGCTGCTACAGGTGGAGCGTGAACAGCCGGATCTGCAAATTGCGCTGACCACCACCACCGATCATAACGTCAATTTCAAAACCGAATCCTATGATGCGGCGATTGTGTTCGGGACACACATGAGCGCCGGCGATCTGCTGTTCGAAGAGGCCTTAACGCCGGTAATGAGCCCGCTGCGGGCCGGTTCTGCGCTGGAAACACTCACCTTCCTGCACCCGACGCGGGACAAAACGGACTGGACGCTGTGGCTGGCGAAACAGCCGCGCCCGACGCCAGCTATGCTCAAAAATCAACACTTCGAAACGATGGATTTGGCTATTACCGCCGCTATTCAGGGGTTGGGCATCGCCATAGCGGATGAAACGCTGGTGGAGGAGGACGTGCGCGCCGGACGGCTGATGCGGCCTTACGATACGAGCATAAGAACCGGGGCGAGCTACCGGCTGGTATTCCGCGACGCCCCCGGCCCGGAGAACGGGCTGGATGCGTTTCGTGCCTGTCTGCTCAGTCGAGGCTGACGTGGTGTTTCATCACCCGTTTGAAGAGGCTCATACGGGCACGCATGAAGCGGTTTTCAAGCCGAAAACCAGCATGTTTATTCACACCAATGCGTAACAGCACGTCCCGCCCTTTCCGGCAGGCGGGCCAGCGCGTCGGCCCCGGCAGGCTGTCACGTTTCCCCGCGTCCCGAGCGAAGCTCACCCAGTAGTCCGCCACCCGAGCCGCGAAGGTCAGATCGCGTTCGTTCACGTACTGTCGCGAGGGCTCGACCTGCCCGAGGGTATCGAACACGTAAGGCACTTCGTTGCCGTGCCATGCGCCGTTGATGTACGTCGCGTGCTCGGCTTCGGCCACATAATCAAACCAGTATCGCCAGCACAGGCCACCCGCTCGCTGCTGCGCCTGCATCACCACGTAGCCCATGGTGGTAAACGCCATGTCGCGGCACACCTGCCTGCCGAGCTCCTCATCGCCCTTCACGCCCGGATAAAGCAGCTTGATCAGCCCCAGACCAAAGCGCCGCTCGCGGCGGAGCTTCTGGATCTGCCCGGCCAGATCGACGCCGAACACCGACATCACGCTGGCTTCGTCGCTGTTCGACCCAATCATCACCGGCACAGGATGTTGACGGGCCGCGAAGAAGACGTCGAGCATGGCTTCAGGCAAAACGCAGTCGCCCACAATGGGCGCAGGCGCGATATTTAGCGGCGAGGTCAGCGGCCAGAACGCCTCCGGCGGGATCGCGCGAAGCTGTTCTGCGGTGGCGTTTTCCAGGCCGAAATGCGCGGCAATTGCTTCGCCTTTACGCATGGCCTGCTCGCGCGGGGTGTCCGGCAGCGTGTACCCGCTTTGCACAATGGCTTTATGGAACAGCCCTCCCGCAAGCGGGGACGCCATCAGCGAGAGTACGCTGCGCGCCCCGGCCGACTCGCCAAATACCGTGATGTTATCGGGATCGCCGCCGAACGCGGCAATATTATCGCGAACCCATTCCAGGGCCTGGATTTGATCGAGCAACGCAAAGTTATGCACTACGCGCTCTTCTTCACCCTCCAGCGCCGGATGGGCAAAAAAACCGAGGTGTCCAAGACGGTAATTTATCGTCACCACCACCGCGCCGCGCTTCGCCAGCGCCCTGCCGTTATAGGGAGGCAGACCGCCAGCACCGAGGGTAAATCCCCCGCCGTGCAGCCAGACCATCACCGGAAGCGGCGCGGCGCGCGCGATCGGCGACCAGACGTTAAGGTACAGGCAATCTTCAGAGAACTGGCCGGGATCGCCGCCGCCCAGCTCCTGGCAGCTTTCGCCGCTCTGCCAGCTGGAGGCGGAGAACGCCGTCGCCGGGCGCACGCCGTCCCAGCGAGCGGGAGGACGAGGGGAGCGCCAGCGCAAGGAACCTACCGGCGGGGCCGCATAGGGAATGCCGCACCACACGTGCGTATCGTCTTCAGTAAAACCAATCAGTGCGCCCTGGCGCGTTTCAACCACAGGGGCGGAGGGATTTTCCATAACAACCTTCTTTTTCCATCACACCCCAGCAGAGTAACGGTTTCAGAGCAAACCGCAACGCTGTTTGCTGCGCACTTCTGCCTCGTGGTAAAGGGAAAACTCGTCGTGTACCGCACAGCCGAGCGCGGCTTCGAAGGCCTGGCGGCTGGCATTGCCGTGGCTGCGCGCCTGCGTTTCATTGCCGAGATTTGACTGGAATATCCCCGCCGCGCTGACGGGCAGAAAATCTTCATAGGTGATCGGCTGCGCCACAACCCAGCCGCGCTCGATCAGCGGCTGCGGATCGTCGCCCGGACGAAACGCGTGGCGATGCGCCTCCCCTGTCGGGGTCAGACGGTAGCGGAAATAGGCCAGCTCCTGACGACGCAGGAACATTTCGCTATCCGGGAAGGCGCTGAAGATCTCGCGCAGATGAAGCTGGTGGGTCAGGTTGTCTTTACCGGTCCCGGCCTGGTTTAGCAGGCTGTCGTACAGCTCGCGTCCTTTTGGCGTAAGCGCCACGCCGCGCTGCTCAATTTCACCGAAACGCGCGGTATGGGTGCCCTGGTCTTCTCCCGCGAAAAGCACCGGCTCTTCCAGCGCCTTGAAGCTGGTCTGGCGCAGGAGGATCGGCACCTCGCGACGCGGTGGGCCTTCAATCAGAATTTTTGGCTCAATGCCGTACTTCGGCATCAGCTCCTGCACCCGGTCGATATCCAGCGTGCGCGGCGTAAGATGGTTAATATGGCACCCCGGGAAACAGACCACGTCGGCGATCAGGCGATGTTCGTTGCTCAGCGCCAGATAGGTTTCCCGATCCACCCTGGCATGGCGATGCCAGCGGAAGGTTTCTAAGGCTTCCTGCACAAATTCACGCGCCTGCGCCCCGGTAAAGTGTCCCTGCGCATCATGCAGGTCGATCAGTTCAAGGCAGCGCGGCGTAAAGATATTGCGTCGGGAGAGGATCTCCGCCGCCTTTTCGCGCAGCGCAACGTTTTCTATCAGCTCCAGGCGCAGCAGCGAGGTAAAAATGCGAAACGGATTGCGGCAGAGTGCCGCATCGTCCGTGGGACGAAACGCCGTCGAGTGGACGGGCACGCCCGCCTGGGAGAGATCGTAATAGCTGACCGGGTGCATGCCCATAATGGCGAAGATCCGGCGCAGGGTGGAAAGCTCCTGCGCGGTGCCAACGCGGATCGCACCATGACGTTCAACATTCAGGCGCGCCAGTTCGTCTGCGTTTGCCAGTTGTTCGTGTAAAAGGGGGTTATTTTCCAGAACCGCCAGGTTAACGTCCGCCACCAGTTCCAGCAAGGTGCCGTACTGCGGAACTTCCTGCTGGTACATCGCCGACATAGCCTGCGAAAAGTGTTCCCGAATATCATCAGCCGTGATGGTGTTCGCCATGATGTCATGCCTCCAGTGAATACTACCTGGAGTGTAGAGAAGCCCGTTCCTTTCGTTGGGAAGAATTTAGAAATTGTGATCCAGGCAGACGAGTGGTCAAGGCGTGGACGTTTTCGAAAAACAGTTGTAACTCAAACAAATCAAATGTTAAAAATATTTTGCTATCAGGTTATCAAATTCAAACATCTTAACTTGTCACCCGCGTCGCTCTGTTTTTAACATCGCCTATGGAAAAAAATGGTCTGTTCAGTCAGCGCATACGCTTGCGCCATTTGCATACTTTTGTGGCCGTCGCTCAACAGGGAACGCTGGGGCGAGCGGCTGAAACCCTTAACCTCAGTCAGCCCGCACTCTCCAAAACGCTGAACGAACTGGAACAGCTTACCGGAACGCGCCTGTTCGATCGTGGCCGTCTGGGCGCTCAGCTTACCCTGGTGGGTGAACAGTTCCTGACGCACGCCGTTAAAGTTCTTGATGCGCTCAATACCGCTGGTCAGGCGTTAAATCGTAAAGAGGAGCCGGCCAGCGATATCGTTCGCGTGGGCGCGCTGCCGACGGCGGCGCTGGGTATTCTGCCTGCGGCGATCGGCCAGTTCCACCGCCAGCAAAAGCACGCCACGCTTCAGGTTGCGACCATGAACAACACCATGCTGCTGGCGGGCCTGAAGTCAGGGGAGCTGGATCTGGGCATTGGTCGAATGTCCGATCCGGAACTGATGAGCGGTCTTAATTACGAACTGTTGTTCCTGGAATCACTGAAGCTGGTGGTGCGTCCGAATCATCCCCTGTTGCAGGATACCGTCACCCTGAGCCGCGTAATGGAGTGGCCGGTGGTGGTTTCACCGAAAGGAACCGTTCCCCGTCAGAATGCGGAAGCATTGCTGCAAATGCAGGGCTGCACGCTGCCGTCAGGATGTATTGAAACGCTTTCTGCGTCGCTTTCGCGCCAGCTGACGGTGGATTATGACTACGTGTGGTTTGTGCCGTCCGGCGCGGTGAAGGACGATCTGCGACGCGGCGTGCTCACGGCGCTGCCGGTCACATCGCCCGGGGCGGGTGAACCGATTGGGATACTTACGCGGATAGATGCTCCGCTCTCTGAAGGCGCCCAGGCGCTGCTCAGCGCCATTCGTAAATCAATGCCTCTCTGACCGTAAACGCAGGACCCGCCACGAGGGCGGGTCTGTTTTATTCAGAACGTTTCCCAGTGATCACCTGAAACGGCCGCCGCCGGGGTCAAGGGCGCGGGCTTGACTGCGGATGCAGCCGCGGTGGTCCGTCCTGCGCGCGCCCCGTTGAGACGAAACGCACCAACGGCTTCCGTCAGGCGTGCGCCCTGCTCTTCCAGCGAGGCCGCCGCCGCCGAGGCTTCTTCCACCAGCGAGGCATTTTGCTGCGTCACTTTATCCATCTCGGAAATCGCCTGGCTCACCTGAACAATACCGCGGCTCTGCTCATCGGACGCCGCCGCAATCTCCAGCATGATATCGGTGACGCGTTTCACCGCCTCGACGATCTCATTCATGGTATTGCCCGCTGCAACCACTTCCCCGGAGCCCTGATCGATAAGCGACACCGATTCATTAATCAGGCTTTCAATCTCTTTTGCCGCGTTCGCGCTGCGGCTTGCCAGCGTGCGGACTTCGCTCGCCACTACCGCAAAGCCCCGCCCCTGTTCACCCGCACGCGCCGCCTCGACCGCCGCGTTGAGCGCCAGTATATTGGTCTGGAACGCGATGCTGTTAATCACGGCGGTAATTTCGGAGATCTTCTTCGAGCTGGTGGAAATATTACCCATGGTTTTCACCACGCCGGAAACCATTTGCCCCCCGCGGCTGGCCTTACCGGAGGCATCTTCCGCAAGCTTGCTGGCATGATGCGCGTTATCGGCATTCTGTTTCACCGTCGCAGTGAGCTGCTCCATGCTGGCCGCCGTCTGTTCAATGGCCGCCGCCTGCTGCTCGGTACGGGATGAGAGATCGGTGTTACCCGCAGAAATCTCGCTGGTTCCCCGGTAGATTTCCTCCGCCCCCTGCCGCACGGTGCCCACGGTGGTAACCAGCGCGTGCTGCATTGTTTGCAGATCGCGCGTCAGGCGGCCAATTTCGCTGCGCCCGGTCGGTTCGTCCGGCAAGGTCAAATCACCTTTTGCGATATTTTCGATACGCGCAGCGGCGCGCTGGAGCGGGCTAATCACCGTGCGGCGCAGCACCACGAAGGTGATGACGGCCAGTGCCAGCGCCAGGCCGAAAGCGCCGAACATAAATATCAGTCCCAGCCGGGTGCGGGTGTGAGCCTGTGCCGTTAGCGCGTTCGCGCGTTCGGTGCGGATTTTAATCGCCTTCAGCAGCACCGCGTTATAGGCATCGTCCAGCGGACGCGCGGTCTCATTTTCGTGGTTGATTATGGCTTCAAACATGCCGTTTTTGGCATATTTCAGCATCGGCTGCATGCCGGCAATGTAGGCGTCGTAGCGGGCTTTCAGATCGCCATCCAGCGCTTCATCAGCCGGGGTGCGAACGGAGCGCTTCATATAGGAAGCAAATCCATCCTGCGACTGTTTGAGGCGGGTTTCGGCCTCAGCGATGTTTTGCTTCATCGCCTCCATTTCGGCAATACGGCTCGCGGCCCCCGCGTGGATCATGTTGATACGGGCCGTACGTAGATGGTTCGAACTGTTTGACAGCCCGGTGCGCACCTGGATTTCCGCCGTGACATCCTGCTGATCGTTATCGGCCTGGAGCAGGAAATACCCTGCCAGACCCGAGCTCAATGCAAACAGGAGAATAATGCCACCGAGAATGGAGGAAAACAGCGGAACCAGCCGGATGTGATGCAAGAAACCAAGCTTGTGCTGCGTCTGCATCGATGTTGTGTTGTCCATGACCGTCGACTCTCTTATAGGTAAGATGCGTAAAAACACGCCTGTAAAAGAGTCATCGGCACGGACGGGGATAAAATTACGCCTAAAAGCGCCAGACAGGTCACACTTTAGAAAAGATTGGGGAAGAAATGCCAGCGGCAAAAACCGCTGGCAGAATAATCAGTTGTCGCCGAAATGGATAACGGTACGAATGGATTTTCCTTCGTGCATCAGATCAAAGGCTTCGTTGATCTGATCCAGCGGCAGGCGGTGCGTAATGAACGGGTCGAGCTGAATTTTGCCGACCATCGCATCTTCTACCATGCCAGGCAGCTGAGTACGGCCCTTCACGCCGCCAAATGCCGAACCGCGCCATACGCGCCCCGTCACCAGCTGGAACGGACGGGTTTTGATCTCCTGACCCGCGCCGGCCACACCGATAATAATGCTTTCGCCCCAGCCCTTATGGCAGCACTCCAGCGCTGAGCGCATCACGTTGACGTTGCCGATACATTCAAAACTGAAGTCCACGCCGCCGTCGGTCAGCTCAACGATCACGTCCTGAACCGGCTTATCGTAGTCTTTCGGATTGATGAAATCGGTCGCCCCCATTTCACCTGCGAGCGTAAATTTCTCCGGGTTGGTATCCACAGCAATGATACGACCGGCTTTTGCCTGTACCGCGCCCTGGATGACCGCCAGGCCGATCCCGCCCAGGCCGAACACCGCCACGGTGTCGCCCTCTTTCACTTTCGCCGTGTTATGCACCGCACCGATACCGGTAGTGACGCCGCAGCCGAGCAGACAGACTTTATCCAGCGGGGCCTGCGGGTTAACTTTCGCCAGCGAGATCTCGGCGCACACCGTGTATTCGCTGAATGTGCTGGTACCCATGTAGTGATAAACAGGCTCACCGTTGTAGGAGAAACGGGTGGTGCCGTCCGGCATAAGCCCCTTGCCCTGCGTGGCGCGTACGGCCTGACAGAGGTTGGTTTTGCCGGACTTGCAGAACTTACACTCGCCGCACTCTGCGGTGTACAGCGGGATCACGTGGTCGCCGGGCTTCAGGCTGGTGACGCCTTCACCCACTTCCACCACCACACCGCCCCCTTCGTGGCCAAGCACCGCCGGGAATACGCCTTCCGGATCGTCACCGGACAGGGTAAACGCGTCGGTATGGCAGACGCCGGTGTGGGTAATTTTGATCAGCACTTCGCCTTTCTTCGGCGGAGCAACATCAATTTCAACGATTTTCAGCGGCTGGCCTGGGCCGAACGCGACGGCTGCGCGAGATTTCATGATGTCTTTCCCTTGTTGTGAGGTGTGTGGGTTTATTTTAGATAAGAGCGCAGCAAATGGCCGACTTCCGCCATCCGTACTGCCCGCTGGTCCGGGGTAGTCTCCCCCGTCACCAGCTCATCTTTGAGGTGAATTTCGACCATCTCCCCCATCAGGCCATTGGCAGCACCGCGCACGGCGGCGATTTGCTGCAAAATGGCGAGACAGGGATCGCCCGACTCCAGCGCACGCTCAAGGGCATCAACCTGGCCTCGAATGCGGCGGACGCGGGTCAGAATACGTTTTTTATCTTCGGGTGAATGCGGCATACGCCCTCCTGATACTATAGGGGGGTATTGTATCTTTTAAAGCAACTTTATGTAAACATTAACTTTTATATGGTTTTCAGACATTTACTCGATATGCTCAAAAGGCACTATCGGACATAAAAGGACTTTCTACTGCCCCCAAATTGCCCCCAGAAAGTATTTTGCCCCCAAATTTGCCCCCAAAATTCACGCTTTTGCGTAGCTCCTTCCAGTTTCGAAATACGCCGCTTTACGCATCTCAAGCTGATCAGCATAATCACCCCGAATCCGTTTGTAAGAATTAACCAGCGCGCGCTACTTTTCTCCCTGCCCTATACTTTCAGTCTGACTGACTGGAGGTTTCTATGTGTGGACGTTTTGCACAAGCCCAAACCCGTGAAGAATATCTTGCTTACCTGGCCGATGAAGCCGATCGCGACATCGCATACGACCCGGAACCAATTGGCCGGTACAACGTCGCGCCTGGCACCAAAGTTCTGCTGTTGAGCGAACGCGACGAACAACTGCACCTCGATCCGGTGTTCTGGGGCTATGCCCCCGGGTGGTGGGATAAGCCGCCACTAATTAACGCGCGCGTAGAGACCGCGGCCACCAGCCGAATGTTTAAGCTTCTCTGGCAGCATGGCCGGGGGATCTGTTTTGCGGACGGATGGTTCGAATGGAAGAAGGAAGGCGACAAGAAACAGCCTTACTTCATTCACCGTGCCGACGGCCAGCCGATATTTATGGCGGCGATCGGCAGTACCCCGTTCGAACGCGGCGATGAAGCAGAAGGTTTTCTAATCGTGACATCTGCTGCCGACAAAGGTTTAGTCGACATTCACGACCGCCGGCCACTAGTTTTGTCACCAGAAGCGGCCCGTGAGTGGATGCGACAGGATATAGGTGGTAAAGAAGCTGATGAGATAGCGGCCGACGGCGCTGTACCAGTCGAAAAGTTTATCTGGCACGCTGTGTCGCGCGCCGTGGGTAATGTGAAAAACCAAGAAAAAAAATAATTGAAAACGTAAAACCATAGTATTATAACACCTTTCCACCTGAGAATTGCGTGTAAACAGTAATTAACATATTGTATTTAGATTGAGAACTCATAAAAATTTAGATATTTTAATGCTTAAAGGAATTCTATATGGAAAGTTATGTTTTTGAACTTCAAGGAAATGTATTTGGTTTCTTTCAAAGAGATGAAGAAGACTGCTATATATATAGATAGCGGTATGTTTTCGAAAATACATTATTGTAATTGGAGTCATTGGGTTCGTGGTCAGGAAAACTATAAAGAAAATTTCCCCGAGCATCAAGAGAATGAAGAAATAGCTAACGCTATAGGTTACTTTTCATGGCACCAAATCTATGACCGATGTGAATTCCGACCAGTTGTCATTAACATAGCTAGAAAAAACAAACCGGGCGAGTACTTCTCAAGAATAAATAAAGGGGAGCCTGCCTTATTTTCACAACAAGCCATTGGCAAACAAATACTTGACGAAATAATAACCTTCAATAATATTTGCAACTCATTAAATGAGTTATTCAATTACATTGACCCTGACACTGAAAACCTAAATTGCTATGGTAGTAAAATTCGTGAAATATTGATTCTTGCCTGCACTGAAGTAGAATACCTCTTGCAAAATCTCCTTGTAGATAATAATTACGAGAACATCAATAACAGATACACTACAAAAGACTATGTTAAAACACTAGACATATTAAAATTAAATAAATATTTAACCACATTATCTTTCTATCCAGACTTAGAAAACTGGAGCCCATTTAAAGAATGGGATCCTTCAAAACCAACCACCAGCTTAGCATGGTATGATTCATATAATGCAGTCAAGCACAATCGTGGAGCTAATAAACACAAGGCGACACTTAAATCAGCAATAAATGCCGTTTCAGCCTTACATATATTGCTCGAAGCACAGTATGGGAAAGAAATCTTTAATAGCCCTATGCAGTCAGACTTTTCTAGCATCTTTAAAACGGTCCAATATCCTACATTCACAGTTAACGAACTTCAATGCCCTTTAATTGATAGCGGTAAATTAGTTTGGAATGAACAGATAAATTTATTTTAACAAAATAGGGCTTTAATTTTCGAGATTAGTTTATATTACGACGGGGATTTTATTTTCAAATCCTCTATCTAACCCGGAGGATATCTGAAAACCGAGTTGTATATCGCGGCGAAAGCATTTCACGCTTCATCTGCCATTGCTGATGAATGCCCTGTCCGGCAAAGTAGAGCGTGCCTTTCCCATCTTTCGCGTTCAGGTGATCGAGCACTTCCATTAACCTTTCGCTACCGGCACGCGGCGCGTTCTCGTCGAACAAATTGAGCTGGGCGACCCCTTGGCTGAAAAAATCTCCCAGCATGATTCCAGCCTTTTGATAGCGGTGGCCGTCCTTCCAGATTTTGTCCAGGCACGTTACTGCAGCGTTAATGATGTCTCGGGAGTCCTGAGTGGGGGTAAGAAGCTTCATGGACGCACTGTTCCCGTAATATGGCTCGTTAAGCGCAAACGGAGAGGTTTTCACGAACGCCGATATGTAACGGCAGTATTGATGTTCACCGCGTAGCTTCTCGGCGCCGCGGGCGGCATAGCTGCAGATGGCTTGGCGCATCTGTTCGTACTCGGTAACGCGTTCACCGAACGATCTGCTACAGACAATTTCCTGCTTTGCTGGTGCAAACTCTTCCAGATCGAGACATGGCTCGCCGCGCAGCTCCCTGACCGTTCGCTCGAGTACCACGTTAAAGTGCTTTCTAATTATCCACGTACTCTGCTCCGAAAGGTCCAGCGCAGTTTTGATGCCCATGGCGTTCAGCTTCTTACTGATACGTCTGCCGACGCCCCATACATCCTCCACAGGAACGATAGCCAATAGCCGACGCTGGCGATCGATATTGGACAAATCAACAACTCCGCCCGTCTGTCTCTGCCATTTCTTGGCTGCGTGATTTGCCAGCTTAGCGAGGGTTTTTGTCTGAGCAATTCCAACCCCGACTGTAAGGTGTGTGCGCTTCAGGACTGTCGCTCGGATCTCTTTGCCAAACTCTGTCAGGTCCCGGCAGTTACGTACTCCTGTAAGATCGCAAAAGGCTTCATCAATACTATAAATTTCCACGCGAGGACTCATCTCCTCTAGCGTGGTCATGACCCGGTTCGACATGTCAGCATAAAGCTCGTAGTTGCTGCTGAAGCAAACAACGCCTGCGCGCCGGAAAAGATCCTTTTGCTTGAAGAAAGGCTCCCCCATTGTAATTCCAGCGGCCTTGGCCTCGGCGCTTCGTGCGATTACACAGCCATCGTTATTCGAGAGAACAACCACTGGCCGCCCTTTCAAATCGGGACGAAACACCGTCTCGCATGATGCGTAGAACGAATTCACGTCACAGAGCGCAAACATACTCAACTCGCCGATTTAACGATAAAAGTCACAACACCGAACACGTCGAGCGTGTCCTCGCTGCCGACAATTATCGGTGAGTACGCGCTATTCATTGGAATGAGCTGGACGGTCGGGCGTAGCTGCAGGCGCTTAACTGTAAACTCCCCTTCTACCGCGGCGATAACGATATCACCATGCGCAGCATTCCGAGAGCTGTCCACCACAAGCAGATCGCCGTCGCTGATCCCTGCCTCAATCATCGAGTCGCCTGCAGCCTTGACGAAATACGTCGAGCTTGGGTGGGACACTAGTAACTCATTGAGATCGATACGCTGTTCAACGTAGTCAGCAGCTGGGCTCGGGAAACCACACTGTACTAAGTCGCTGAAAAGCGGAAGAGCGATAATTTCTCGCAGTTCTGTTGGCCTGATGAATTCCATTGCATACACCTCAAATACTGTTTTTATATACAGTAGTTTTTGCAAGCGAACAGATCAAGCCGATACTTTTTTGTTTGATTGGTATTTCGCCGCTTCGTTTATAACATCGCGCCACAGTAGGAAATTTTGATTTGTAAATTTTTGCGGTTGCAAAGCAAAAATCCGGGAGCCTGCCGACATCAGCCAAGCCCCGTAAGAACTGAGGAAAAACCTTGAAAATACGCACCATTTCCTTGGTGGGTATTTTCTTTATAGGTACGAAACAAGGGATTGTCACGGATATATTTGTGATTGATTTTTCAATACTTTAAGGTAAACCATACCGTTAATTTGTGCTTAAATAATTTTGTTTTCCCACTTAATGTATAAGACTTGCCCCCGCTAAACCTTCCATTAACCTTTCATTTAGAATGGTTATGCTTCCATACATTTTCACTTAGGCACGGAAAGCCCAGGGAAGGAAGCCATGGAAGCCGATATGACGATGTGCGCTGCAGTCCTTCAACTACTTTGTGATGGATTTGGAAAGGATGACCCCGTATCCAGACGTGATGCCTGCCTGGCATTGTGTGGTTCGCTGGAGAGCTATGACAGGGCTAACCGGATTAGGTTTAATAACCCTGTGTTGTTTGCCGTCCACGTTAACCAGATCGCCAACCTCAATAACTTTTTCTGACGTGAAAACGATTTTTACGTCGCCCCGCTGAATAACCGTTCCGTCAATTTCATCAGGGTTGTACTCGGTTTTGACGCCCCACGCAGAAAACCTCATGTCGTCGGTCTGATACTCAACGCCTCCGACGACAGAAATACTGCCTTTCCGTGTAACCTGATACTCTGCGCCGTTCTGACGTAACAGCCTGTCAGAGCGTTGCTGCATACGCTGATAATTAATCGGCATTATCCACGCTCCGAGAATGTGTTAATGGCAAACCCACGCCCGCCCATTAACGCCGCCAGAAGCGCGTCAACGGCTGGATAAGACGGAATGAAGGCCTCACCTTCAGCTACGGCGTAAGTCATCGTCACAGCCCCTTCCACTCGCTCAGTTTTCACCGCAGCCTCACGGGATGAACCGAGCAGCTCACCGTCAACCGCTTCAACCGCCAGCATGCACTGGGCGGTAATAACCTGACGGGGAATCTGATCTGACGGAAACGGATGACCGTCAAATTCGATATCGAGACGGGGCCAGCACAGAGGCTGTGACGGGCTGGCGCGGATGCCGTACCAGCTAAGGCCTTCCAGATAATCCATTGCTTTGAGGAGTATCGCGGGGAGATTTTCCAGCAACATCAGATCTCGAGCGCTGGCATATTTCTGTAAATCGGCTTCGCTGGCGTAGCTGTTGAAATTAGGAGAGGTGATATTGGTATCAATCATGTCTCACCAAAAAATTAAGGGGGACAAGCCCCCTGTTGATTACGCACCTGCTGGTGCAAAGGTAATTTTTTCTGACGTGACGCCCACGCCATCAACCGTGGCGGTCACGGTAAATTCTCCGGCCTCTTCTGAGGTCAGTTTTACCGTTGAGCCACCAGCAGAGCCCGTCAAAGTTGATTCCGAACTGAGCACCCCGCCAGACGTCACCCAGGAGATAGCCGCACCCGAAACGGGCGCATCATCTTTGGTGACTTTGACGGAGAAGGTTACGGAATCTGTACCGTCAGCGGTGACGGAGGTTTTATCCGCTGACAGGCTTACTTTACGGGCTGTTCTACAGTTTCGGTGCCAGTGAGTTTGATCAGCACGCCCGCAGTGGATTTGTTGGAGGTGAAATGTTTTTTCCAGTTACCTTCCGTGCCGATTTTTTCCAGGCTCGGGTTTTTATCGCCTTTCGATTCATCCCAGCTGTAGCCGAGAAGCTCAACATTCACCGTACCTTCTGCGCGGAAGCCTACTGCAAGGTTTTCCTGATTGTTGATGTCGTAGGAACGGAACCCCGGAACCTGTGACTCGGTGACATACACCGCGCCCTGAACCAGACCCAGAATGGCATCAACATCCATTGAGTCAGTGACAAGAACCGGCTTCGGGCATTTCGCGCATATGGCGTTAGTTCCTTTAACGGGCGATATACGATTTTCAGTTTATCGTTCATACAGCTCCGTTCTCACTAGATGAAAGCCGCTGGCGGTCGTGCGCAGGGTGCGCGGTAGGGAACCATCAGCAGCTTTATATCCTCAGCAAAGTATATCGCCGCGTTTATCCGTTATTTTAGATAAACATTATCGAAGCCCCTCACGAGGAGCTTCTGTAATGCCTAATAAGATTGCTCGATGATTTAGGAAAGTGCTGGGGAATTGATGATGTAAATCCGCCACGCAACACCTATGTTAGAGATGTTATAAAGCAGAGCCGATAAAACTCGACTTTTATTTGAAAACAAATTGTTGAGACAGTAGAAGGTGACAATAATATTTCGCCTGAATATTGTTATCTAACCCTCTCACGTATTGTTTGTGTGTCTCAGGCAAAGAACGGCAGCAACTGATAACACGAGGGTAACTTTCTAACATATGCTCGCACACCAAAAATGCATTATTGATAGCATTTAATTTATGGCGCAAATCCCGCAAATCTGATCTCTTTTCTATACGAATTTGTGGTGTCGCAAGATTTACAGGCAACTGAGAAAGAGCATTCGCATAATCAGCAACAGCCATTTTTAAAGCCATTTTTGCCTTTAATGCTTCTTGTTGCCTCCAAACACGTAATGCAAAACCAGCCACTAACACCGCCGCGGCTGTAAATATTGCAGACACTGCCGACCAGATCGTTGGCCAAGGCCAGTGAGAAACCGTTTGCCACATAGAAACCTCCTTGATTTAGGAGATAATTGTAACTTGGCATAGGTACAAATTTCAGCAGTTGTTGCGTTTATTTATCACATCACAAACCTCTGAAGCTGTTTTTATCCAGCCACAGGTTCTTTCCATCGTCGCACACCCCACCAATAAAAAAAGGCACCAGTAAGGTAACAAGTGCCATCTTTGCGCCGCGCCGCGGCTGTCTGTGCGTCCAGTGAGGGCGCTTATTTACAGGGGATTTCAACACGGTTTAGCATCCAGCCAAAAATAAAGTCCTCGTTGGCTTCCCTGGCTTCAGCCAGTTCCAGATAACGGGCTCCCTGACTTGAATTTAGACCGCGAAGAACGACAGTCTCACCATCCTTTCCACGATGCCGCAGAAGCGCTTTTAACGCAGTGATAGTTCGCGGACCGATTCGCCCATCGGGATCAAGGTCAGGATAGAGTTTGCCGCGCAGGTTCAGAGCCGATAACCAGCGCTGGAAAAACTTGCTTGCGACAGACGGGCCCATATTCGCGCCAGTATCGCAAAGCTCGTCTGCGATTTTCGGTGATAGTTCCGCAACCTGATCGAACCGCGGCCCATACCAGTAATCAGCCTCGTAAATAGCGCGAGCCTGTTCTTTCGTCAGGGAGCGGACGTCACTGTAGCCATGAGCCAGGGCAGTCTTTGCAGTGATCCCCCAATTAGTGGGGCCGCCTTTATCAGAGGGATGGTTTACGTAACCCGCTTCACGCTCCAGCAGACCATTAATAATTTCATCTTTGGTCATCGTTGATACCTTTCTTACTTGCAAATAACGTCACAGCCGCATTAATCAGAGAACGGCACCTGTCAGCTCCCGCACCACCAACAGCGACCCCCACAACAAAAGACCAGTCGATGTCTGAAACCCCTAGCTGTTCCAAAAAAGCTGAAACGGCCAGAGCTACAAAGAAACAGATAAAGCCAGCATTTATTGCGCGTCGCCACGCCAGCCCATCCCATAAGGAAAAAGCTATGGCTATGCAGAAAGCCGTAAGAGCTGCCTGAATTGACAGGCGGTGCTCATGTAAAAAATGAAGTACCGGCCCCCAGCCACCTGGCGGGGTGTAGTTCTGCATGATTCCTCCCAAATTGCAGGCATAAAAAAACCGCCGTTAGGCGGTTATAAATAAAATCATTAATCAGGTCCCACTTTTTACTCTTACCCATTCTTTTTTTAAGCAAGCATGTGTTAAATCAATTAGTTCATTAATATCCCCTCTCAATTCTCCATATACTGCCCCGTAAGTGTTTCCTTGTTCCGTAAGCTCTGCGCCTCGACACCGGAGTCTGAAAAGCACATTGATTATAGAAGAACTTTCCGCCTCCTCAGGATTCAACATCAGACGAATTTTAGAGTAGAGAAAATCCAGATGTTCTTGTGTTTTATTATAATTTTTACGAGCCAAATCAAGTTCATCACTAAACTGTTCAAAAACTTCTTTGTAGGTTAAATTTACAGGCGTGTAGTATTCCGCCATGAAATTATTGAACTGTTCAGTTTTATTGTTCAAAGCATAGCGTTCATCAAACATTTTTGTGCCTACTACACAACATTCAGCAATAAGATCCCGAACATTATTTATCCATGCCTGTCTATTAACAGACAAAACTTCCATATTGAAATTCTTTTCAGCTATCAAAAGCTGCATTTGCCTATCCGCTTCTAACGAATCATTTTGAGCAATTCTTTCCTCTCTAAGAAATCGTTGCTGCTCTTGGCGTTCAGCCTGTAATTGAGCTGAACTCAGCTTGAATGTGCGCCAAGCTATTGTCGCAGGAATACAACCACCTATAACGGCTGCTGCTGCTGTCAAAAGAGGAGTAGTCCAATCCGTCGGGGTTTCAAATATAAGTTTTGGTATTGAGCTAAGTGCTACTGATAAGTGTTCTGATGCATTTGATAAATATGGAAAAGGAATACCATGCCAAGCCATAAACCCTCCTATGTTAAGAGGTTATTTTAACAGCCATTTCAGTTCTCTTTCCATCGATTTGCTAGCTTATGGGGCCATATTTTTTCCATCAAACTGCTAACTAACAGGAGAGCACACTACCCAACAAACCACCCCAGGTTAGTTGGACGGCGTAATGTGCTTTCCTGAATTTTAGCTGTAAAAAAAACCCGCTGGTGGCGGGCTTATATAACTGTGGCAACTTATCAAAATTGGCCTTAAATATGGCATAAAGTGTCGGGTTTTGCAACCCCTCGTTTTACAACCACCCTTTAGATCATGATGCTCACTACATATAGAAAGTGTATCGGTAGTGTGGAGAGTGATAATGATTTGCAACTTATACTAGCCTTTTATAATATTAACAAAACATTGGGAGGTTTGAATGATACTGGCCATAAGTTCTAGCTTTGACAAAACGATAGACTATATTTCCCAGAAGCATGGTCCCGACGAATTCTATAGATTCAACATTGATCATCTTTCAGATTATGAAATATCATATGGTAAAAATGGCTTTAGCCTAAAAAATAATGAAGGATTAACTCTTTCTGAGGAAAATTGCTCATCAATTTACTATAGGAAACCTACTCCTGAGACGCTGCCTGATTTTATTAAAAAAATGTACCACCCACATATTTACAGAGAGGTGTTTGCTTTCACAGACGGTATAACCGAGGCATTTAGTGGAACATGCCTGACAAAACCATCAATCCTACGAAAGGCTGACAATAAAATTTTTCAGTTACGTACCGCATTAAGTTTGGGCTTCAAAATCCCAACACCATTAATAACAAACTGCATAGACAATGTGATTGATGAACTGACTACACCGATAGTAAAGCCATTATCATCTGGTATAATTGAACATGAAAATAAAAAAGAATTCGTCCAAACCAATTTCGTTGACTTTAGCAAAAGCACTAAAACGTTAAAATACTCACCTTGCTATTTCCAAAATTTTCAAGAGAAGGACTATGAAGTCCGTATTACCATCATCGATGAACATTTCTATCCTGTAAAAATTGCTTCAAGAAACAAATTAGACTGGAGAAAAAGCAATAATCATATAGATTATGACATCATTGACATACCTACTCACATCAAAGAAAAGTCATTGCTTCTCATGAACAAATTAGACCTTAAGTTTGGTTGTTTTGACTTTATAGTTAGCGAGGGGGAATGGTATTATCTAGAGGTGAATGCAAACGGACAATGGGTTTGGCTTGAAATTGAATTAGGTCTAGATATCAGCAAAAAAATAATGGATTACTTACAATGAATAAAAATATAATTTTTCGTATTATGCAATTTTTTAACTCTACACCGATGCTACACCTTTCTGTCGATAATAATTTCGACACAGTCACGCGCTCTCATGTTTCAACCAAAAACAGATTCCGACTATCATTAGTAGCATTGAATTTTGGCACATTGAAATTATATATATTCACGTTTTCTGCAATCCCCATCGCTCGCAAAATCGGGTGCTTTAACTTTTTCTATCTTTTAGACTTTGACAAGATTCAACAACGAAAAAATTGCAATGAAATCAATACCATAACAGAAGAATATGAAAAAAACACCCTAAATAATTTGAACCCTGATGAAAGATCAAGGCAAGAAGAGTTTTTTAAAATAAGAATATCAGAAAACAATGATTCCTTGAGCAATATTTTTGATAAAGCAAATTATTATACGACAGTTATACTGGCATTTTCAGCTGCATTGGTATATGCATACTCAAAGCTTATAGAGCTACAGTTAAACATTACTACCTTGTTGATTTTTTATCTTGTCTTAATAAATATGCTCGACTTACTTGATTTAATATTATTATTGCGCCGTTCAGTTTCTGTTTCTGGATTTCATCGATCTTCATTTAAAAGTTTACGTACATCCAAAGAAGAATATGCATTAACTAAATCCTTGTATTTCGATTTTGTTGCCAGTAGTAATGACGTCCAGTATTATGCTGGATTAACAATAAATACTGAAATGCGATCTTTTAGAGTAATATTAATAGGTTTTATCTTGCTAATTTGCACCACAATAAAATTCAACCATATTGAAACTAAACAAGACAGCCCACTTTTGTATTTGCAAAGCTATACGTCCTTAGATAAAAACAGGTAAAAAAAATGAAGCCATATATAATGTTATACAGTGAGACAACAGATATTGTTCCTTCTTGTAAGAATATCCTCGAGTCGACAACAAGAACGTTTTCTATTGAAACTAACGATGATGATTACTTAAACATGAAGGATTGGACAACCATAACTGAAACCATCGAAACAACAGATGATAACTTTATTACCAACAACTTATGTCAGATTAGCTCTGCATTTGGAGAATACACAAGCACGATAATCACACGCTCGTTGGAAAACGATGACACTGATTATTTATACTTGTCAACAATAAGAACAAACACAATAGAGTCAAGTGACGATGACTACATTGTTTTGAATTAACCCCGAAAATATCGCCCCAAATATGGGGCGAATATTGCTTTATTAACCTCTATAGCACATCGAGAGGTTTCTTCATCGTTGCAAAGCTCAAGACGTTAGTAAACAATATTCTTGGATACAGCTCAAGCAATTATAATCCAATAAGGTGCATAAGCGTTTGAATTCACTCCACGGTTCCGCATAAGTTTCATACCAGGTATCACGATGTATTGACAAAAAACCAGCTAATGTTGTCGCTGCATAGTCTCTGTAAGTTTCATTTGTATTGCGGGCAGCGATTTCCTGAACGGCCAACCACACAAGCTGAATCAAACGTTTTTCCACACGTTTCTGTAATTTATGCCCCCCCTGTTGCTTCATATAATTTATCCATATAAATCGACAAATCTCCCGTTGATACCGGAAGTTAAGATCAAACCCATAGCAGTATCTGATCCAGGCCTGTTGGCTAACATCGAGTTTTAGAACGGCTCTACGCCATGCACACGAAGAAAACGCTTTATCTCTTAGGGGAGGCATAGGACAGCGGCGGCTTCGCGTTTCGAGGACGTAGAGAGCGCTATTCTCAGCTTTAACTCGACGAATACCGCCGCGACCGTTCTCGAGTTCCACTACGTGTACTTGTTGGCGCGGGTTTCTGTTCTTATCAGCTGGTGGATGTTCGGCGAACGCTTCCAGTTGCCCTTTGGTGCCGCCTGAGTCATCTACCAGCGCAGCTCGTAATTGAATGCGTACATATTCCAGTTGCTGCGCGTTCATCGTAACCCCTCATCCCGCCAGATTTTTTGTGTACGAAGAATTCCTTCAGCATGCATAAGCCGAAGTTCCTCGTAGGTGTATTCTTTGGTTTTTACGCGACCGTCGATCACGTCATGACAGGCGTTGCAGGAAATAGCGCCCTGTTCATCGTCGGGTTTGCAGCCTGTACCACACGTACCCGCGAGACGGTAATGTGCCAGGCATGAGGTTTCGGGGTTGTGGTTGCAGATGCCTGGGATGCGAATTGTGCACTCCCTTCCCTCAGCCGCTTTTCGCAAGTTCGCTTTTTTCTTCATGCTGCGAACTCCAGCAGCTGCATGGCTACGTTGTCGGCTTCCTGATAGTTGCGGAATTTTTTAAAGAGAATGGTGTTCCACAGGACGTTAAAAACTGCTTTGTAGACCTGGAAAAATTCGGCCTCCGTCATGTTGGAAAACGAGATCGATTTTGCCTCTCGGCGAATGGTGTTATCTGGGAGGATGAAGGTATTGAAGAAACCAGCCTCAACAACGGCCCACTTTCTGAAGGCTTCGAACGATTTGGTAATTGCCGCCTCTTTCGTTCGCCACTGCCCGTGGGTTTCGTTGTAAACCTTCTCAGTTTCTAAAAGGAGATCGTCATTGCCGGCCATCGAGATCAGGTAACGAACGTACCCATGTAGATACTCTTTTTCAGCGGGGGTTATCGCCCCTCCGGTGGGTGTCCAGTATTCGAACCCAAGATTGAGCAGCGCGAAGAAGCGCTTATGGAAGAGGTAGTTTCGGGCTTGCTTAACGTCGCAGTTAAGCCACACGCCGATTTTGATACGTTGCAAAAAATCACTGGCCTCGGGCGTAGCCGTGGTCAGGGTGGTAGGTGAAGATTTAAAGAGTTGTATTGCCTGTGCCATCGTTCTCTCCGGTGGCACAGCGTTTCAGCAGGGTTGTTCAGACCCGATTACTATTATAAATCATAAGTGTATCAGTCGTCATCTCCTTGACGCTCTTCGGGGGCTACAAGTTTTCGTGCCTCATCGATCAGCGCCAGGCTGGCAACAAATTCGTCAGGACGCATTACAAACCCATCTTTGAAGGAACCATCTCGATTTCTGCGAATAACCAGCGACCTGTCGCTGTCGTGTATACCCAATATAAGATGATCTGGAATGTACACCCGCTTCTCCTGTTCTCTCAGAGGTAGTCTCTTTGTCTTCCTCGCGCGTCCTGACTTGTGATTTTCTGTAAGCACTGACCTATAAGCCGGTTCTCTATACGGCTCTTAACTCACGAGATAAAAATACTGCATACGCATACAGTAGTCATTTCCACCCATTTACACAGACTTTTGACCGGTGATAACTAATTCATTTAATTGATTAATTAACGACCACCATAATTGGAAAGTAACAAACCTCTTTCAGAAACCCATATTATTCATTGCGTTACCATAACTTTGGGAGTCCCTACTTTTTTGGGTAGGTGATAAATAATCCAAACAAAATTAATAGCAGGCTATGTATCTCAAGCGAGTGGAGTATGATTGAGGCTCAGAGAGTCAAATCAAGCTTCAACGGCATGTGGCATGGGTCTTAAGGTCATTAGTTGCTAAGGTGTGAATTTATATACATTTGGTGGAAGTGCCCACAAAGCTTATCGCGATCTAATGAGGACGGCCTAGTGGGCGCTGATTTGTCACATCAACTGGACATTACTGGTATCAACGAAAATTCATTTGGGTTGATTTTTGGGTTCCCAATATTCGTCTTGTACATTAGCCCAGCAATCACCACCGCGATCTCTGTCTCGATAGGCATATGCTTTTGCTACACGTTTAGCTGAAGACGCAACGTAGGTCTTATTGCTCTTAGTAGCTAATTTAATTCTTGCTTCCGCTTTGCTTACAAGTTCTGGGCTAGGAGCTTCTTCATCGAAGTAACCACATAATAACCCTGCATAGACGTTTTCAAGTTTAGGTAATGGTTTTGAACTGGCGGGTTCCTTTGCAATCGCTGGTACTGAACAGATTGCTGCTAAAAAAATAGCTAATGCTTTAATTCTCACTTTGATCTCCATTCAAATCGAAATTTTTTACGAGTCCAACAATATAAATACATACTAAAATGCAACTTAAAGCGCATGAACATACTCAAGGTTCTAAGACAGTTTAGACTCTTTCTACCCTTTTCTTAAAGAATATATTGAATAAAATATCGTTTTTGCCGAGGGGTAATAAATTACATCATTACGTTCGTTATATGATTTTACTTTGGGAAAAACTATCAGCGACAGCCACGATAGCTTGGCCAATCGAAATTCACCCACATCCCCCCACCCATTCGAAGACGATCAAGCGCCCTCTCCCCTATAGTCTGCGTTAACTCTACCTCCTTAAGATTGGTCAGCACCCCGACGGGTTTAAGCATTGCCGTTCGTCGATCAATGACCTGATGCAAAATCACCTTTTCGTATTGTGAGTACATCTGAACGCCAACTTCATCTAGAACAAGCAAATCGACGCGCGACATCTGCTCCATCAGCTCGGCCTCTGATTTTCCACTACTGAACCCCGCTTTGAACTCGGTCATGAGGTCAGCAACGGTAATAATCAGAACGCTTTTGTGCTGTGCCAGGAGAGCATTTCCTATCGCTGCAGCAAGATGGTTTTTACCCGTCCCAGGGCTGCCACTGAAAACGAAACATGCGCAGCCGGATCCGAAATTATTCAGCCAGGATTTAGCCAAAGACAACGCTTTGCGCTGGCCATCATTCACTACCGAATAATTTTTGAACGTGCAGTTTTGATAACGTTCACGAATGCCCGAGCGCCCGAGTGTCTTTTCTAACCTGGTACGGCTGTTCTCCTGGTTCAGCTTTTCTGAGTGCTTGCGCGCCTCTTCCTGGTGCCATGCCATAAGCTCCTCAGCACTGGAGAACTTGGGCTGTACTCCGGCAGGGACAATTTTCTGAAGCCGTTTTAACACGTCAGCCGTATCACGCATGTTCACCCCGTAAAGCCGTCAGGAATTGAGCTATCTGGTTTTGAAACGCTGGTAATGTCAGGTCGGCTCGTCTGAGCCATATTGAAATTGCTTGGCGGGTATAACCCCTGATACTCCCGAGCGATGCTGTGACGAATGACCACCTCAGGCGGAATGCCCTGGCTTCGATATCTCTCCAGCTCCCTAATCGAGCCTTTAGCACCCTGAGGGGTTTTTATCGGCTTACGTAATGCCTTGCGATACTCCACCCACTCAACCCATAACGCGCAGGAGAGCCAATCAGGAAGTTCAACCGCGAGAGGATCGAATTTAGTTTTCGCCAAATTCCCCTTGGGGGGATTAAGGGGGGTTTTAGGTTCTTTGACTGGATCTAATAACTGACTGATTCTGGGTGAATCTCCTGCACCCTCCCCCCCTGCACCATTTGCACCAGGGGGTGCAGCTCCTTCACCCTCCCACCCTGCACCATTTGCACCATAGGGTGCAGCTCCTGCACCCTGCTTTTGAGCCTGTTTCTGATAGGGTGCAGGATTTTCACCCTCATTGTTAAAGGTCAGGTGATAGATATTGGATCGGTTAACGCCGCTTGAATCTCTTCGCTCTTCAACTCGAACAAATCCATCCTTCACGAGCTGCCGGATATGTGTCTGAACTGAGCGAGAAGATATCTCGCATTCATACGCTATCGTTGCCACTGCCGGCCAACATTCCCCCGTATCACTGGCGTTATCTGCGAGCTTTATCAGCACCAGCTTACGGAGGGGATTTCCCACCCTCGCTTTCATGGCCTGAACCATCAAGGACATACTCATACTGCTACTCCTGCGAAATCATTACGGGTGATCCCGCCACTTAAACTGACATCAGTAATTCTGCTATTGGAATCAACGCCTGAAGTTCGTCGATAAGCCTGTTCAGCTTCACTGTTGCTGTGGGGCATCTGACCGAAACAGCCGACATAGCCGCACCGAACGACTCCATGACTTTCGCTTTAGCCAGTTCAGGCGAATGAGGTTTTTCCAGCTCTAAGCGCTTGCGTGTTGGCATGGCTCGCAAAGCGACGTCTGATAGCTCTGCCGCCATCTTGACGTAACGAGGCCCACCTAAGCCGAAGATGCGCTTTACGCGTTGTTTAGCGTTACGTATGCTCTGCTCGTCCGTCGCTGGTGGTATTAGTTTGCCGCCCCCCCTGCGTTGATATTCATCAGCGAAGCGAACGCCTACTGTTTTCCAGCCAGCCTCATGCGCCCATGACTCAACGCCAGCGGATATTTGTTCACCGTAGCCGATTCATCACCGATAAACCGTTTGAGCACATCACAAAGCTGCACAAGGACCGTAAGAAACCGGATCCGTTACAGCGTGATGAATACGCCACGATGATGCTGGCCCTGACGGGTCAGGACAAAAACATGTGGCAGTTCGCCATCGGTGCCGGCCCCCGTCACGGTGAGATTGCGGCACTGTCGTGGGATGATGTTGATCTTGATGCAGGAAAGGTTCATATCCAGCGCAACCTGACGGGCCAGGGTGATTTTGTACCGCCCAAGACTAAGGCTGGGGATCGAATAATCACCCTTCTCGCTCCTGCGCTTGATGCGCTGCGTGCACAATATACCCTCACTGGCCATTTGCCTGACACGGAGATCGTTCAGCATTTCAGGGAGTATGGTAAGTCTGAAGTACAGAGGAAGCGTTTTGTGTTTCTGCCGCGCCTGGGGACAAAAAATCCGGGTAATTATTTTTCTACGCAGTCAATTACCGATCGCTGGGATGCCTCGGTGAAAAAGGCCGGTATTCGCCGACGCACGCCGTATGAGTCACGACACACTTACGCATGCTGGTCACTTGCGGCTGGAGCAAACCCTTCGTTCATCGCCAGCCAGCTCGGGCACGAAGATGCTGAGATGGTGTATCGGGTGTATTCTGCCTGGATCAAGGAGTTTGACGGTGAGCAAGTGGAGCTGTTAAACGAGCGGTTAGGGTTTGCCCCCAATATGCCCCTGAAAACAAAATAATCAAAAATAAACCAATAATATCAATGGCTTAAAACCACACCCCACTACTATAGGGGGGTATGGTACCTCGTATGCTATTGCTCTGTAAACCACAAGAAAAAAACGTTGAAATAAGCAAACAGCCTAAACGGTGCAAATGATATTTACGGTTTACTTTTGCCGCTGCGAAACCTATTTAGCTCGTAATGTTAAAAATCCACACTTATATGGCACGATGTGAACAGAAATAACATTCTCGTCACCTAACATACCTGCTACAAACAAAATGGTGGTGTTAATGATTGTACTAAAAAGCTTTTTATTCTTCGTTGGCGCGGCGGCAGCTTGCGCACTTATTATACTGTGTCTTTGGGTTGATATGCGGTTTGTTGGTCATGATATTCCGGAATTATCACTGACGGAAATTATGCAGGAAACCGTATTAGCGACCATCGTCTTTCTCCATTTTCGTCTGGCAAAAATGGACGAATCCATGCGTTACTGCAATATTCTGGTGGGCGGATTTTTCCTGACGATGTTAATTCGGGAACTTGATGCGCTTTTTGATCTTCTTGCTCACGGGAGCTGGGTATGGTTCGCCCTCATTACCGCTCTGCTGGCCTTAATTCGTCCCGTTATGCATATTCGCGCTACCCTGGAACAGCTGGCAAAATACACCCAGTCCCCCTGGTATGGCATTTTGTTGAGCGGCTTGCTGGCCGTGCTAGTTTTCTCGCGACTCTTTGGCATGCAGGCCCTGTGGCACACCATCCTGGAGCATGGCTATATTCGTGTCGTGAAAAACGCCGTAGAGGAAGGTTCGGAATCGTTCGGCTATATGCTGTGCCTGGCTGCATCCCTTGGCTATTACGTTACCTTTCGCGCTAACGAACGCCAGAAATAATCCCTCGTCCCGCTGCGTATAAAAAGACGGCGAGGGAAATATCCATCATCTTTCCCCTTCGGGAGTAATGGTGGCCGTGTAAGAAAGACATATCCTAAAAATGAGTCATCGGATGCCGATTTTAGTGAATTCCCTCTCACTCTTGCAAACAGCGGCTATCCTTAGACTGTCAACAAAAGGAGGTAAGAATGTCTGATTTCGACACTGATAAAAATGCACAATACGCTGGCGATAAAGCCAAAAACAAACTTGATGAATTGTCCGGCTCTGCACAGCAGCAGTTTGGTGAATTCGTTGATTCCCCTAAACACCAGGTGAAGGGTGCTGCGAAAAAATATGCTGCCCAGGCCAGTGACGCCGTCTCGGACGTCACTGAGGCCGTCAGAAACAACCCGTTAACGGGCTTAATCGCTGCGGGTGCGGTAGGTATCGTTCTGGGACTTCTGCTGGGACGTAAATAATTTCAGGCCCTCCGGGGCCTTCTTTTTCCCCTCTTTTACCGCTTACTCCCCCCTAATTTTGATAGTTCTCATGGCGAAAGCCCGATCCTTACGAAAAACTTGTACAATTTATGTGTACAGATTTAACTGAATGGTATAAATTCGATGCCAATGATGTTACAAAATTGTTTGTCAACGGTGGAAAATTATGCGTCGCAACCATGCTCCTTCAACAGCAGAAAGCGCTATTACTCTGTATTTTAACAAGGATAACGTGCCAACACAGCAGGAAACCCTTGGCGCCATCGTCAGTGAGATCATCAAAGAAAATGTACAATTGAGCAGAATGACAATTTGTACAAAGCTGCTGCGCAGAATCGAAGAATCAACGTCTGACGTTGAAAAAGCGCACTATAACGGTCTGATTGCCCTCTTCTTCGAGCGTTAACCTGAACACTGTTTTTTAACTTACTAAGTTAGTCATGCTGAGTGAGAATAGAGACTCTGGATGCGATGACTAACCCCATGCTACAGCCTGGCGCGTGTAGCAGATTGAGATTGAAGCTATGCATAGAACTAAATTTGAACGACTTAAGGATGACCTTATCGGTGAGGCCGTTTTATCCATCATAAAAGAGAACGGACCCATTACCTTTGCGTCTCTTGCTAATCGCCTGCGGGCAATGGCTAACGTTGAATCAAATGATGAACGTAAAAATGCATTGATTGCTGCTGAAGATGAAGTGCGCCAGCGGGTAACCGGCGTATCGCACGATCGTGGAAGAGTGATGGGCGACTATGAAATTGGTCGCATGCGCTCTCTCTTCAGCCACACTACGCTTCTGACACCAGACAAGAAACACTAATTTTAACCGACACGGTGACCACCATGAGTAAAGCGATGACGCAGCAGACGTATAATTTTGAAGCACTGCACGATAAAGGACTGGCAGAACATTTCCTTAACGCCGGAAGGCATCTCAATGGTGAGGCTGAAGTGTTGGGCTCAGCAATACGCTGTATTCTGCTTACCGGTGACAATCTCTCGAATAAAGAGATTATTCTGCAACTGATTCATGCCCTGGAAATTACCGAAGAGCCTGAAGCCTGCGATGTCATTCGTAACACGCTTGAAATTGTTGTCGGTTTTACTCGCGATGATATCTGAGAAGTCATTATTGCGGCGGTGAGTGCCTGTTTTTTGCGGGTGGTCGAATACTTAAGTATGTCGTACTACCCGCATAGTGAGGCGATTAACTGAATAACCGTACCATCCTATCCAGCTCCTCTTCTTTCACTGCCCGTGAAAGGTAATAGCCCTGAAATCGCTTAACGCCTAACGCGACAAGTTTTTGAAATTTTTCCTCGCTATCGACGCCTTCCGCAATGCATTCGGTTCCCGTCATGTCGCTATAAACCTGTATCGCTTTTATAATGCTATAGTCTTTGTCGTTAGCCATAAAGTGCTCAACAATATCGCGGTCAAGCTTCAGTCCATCGACATTAATCTGTCTGATGGGCAACATTGCATGATATTTTGAAAAACAGTCATCCAGAAAAAGCCGACAACCCTCGGCGCGTAAACGCTGGAGGGTTTCGGGAATATTTTTATCTTTTGTCACGTCTATCGTTTCAGCGAGTTCAAAGACCAGCTTCCCGGCCCACTGCGGTTTGAGTAACATTTCGACGGCCTTTTTTGCCATCCCCGGCAGCGCATTTCCCGAAGCAAGCTGGGGAGGAATATTAACCGAAAAATAATATTTCCCATTGTATTTATTGATACCCGACACAGCCGCATGGATAACAAGCGCCGTCAGCTTGAGCCATATTTCACTGTTTTTTATCCCTCCCAAAAAATGGGCGGGCTTCAGCATCTGACCGTTTTTATTCCAGCGCAAGAGGATTTCAAATCCAACCCCTTTTTTATCACCATCAGTAATAATTTGATAAGCTGCAAAGATTTCCCGTTTATGTAACGCCTGTAATACATCTATTTCCGTTTCCGAAAACGCCTGTGATTTATTCTTTACTGCACAGACTTCATTCCTGAATACGCGCGCGTCGCTAAACCATACCCGAATAAGATACAGTTTACCTAAACCCACCTTCCGATGGGTATAAATCGTTTTATCTGACAGCCCTAACCTTTCACACTGCTCTTTTATCGAAACGCCCCGATAAAAATTCAGCAATACGGTTAACTCGCGATGTGTTAAACCATGCAGATTTTCTTTACCCTCTTTATCCGGTACGTTACGCAGCAAGCGTAATGAGTCGGCACGCACGTCTGCATTATTTTTTACACAGCCCATTATTTCTGTAATATTCGCTATCCGGATCGTAGAAAGCTTTTTTGTATTATTAACAAGACTTCTCAACGTTGCATAAAGCCATCGCTCAGGTATTGCACCATACAGGGTGACACTGCAAATAACCGGCAGTGCATTCAGAACGGACACCAGCCGTTTCAGGCTTTCCAGAAAGGCAGCAACGTCACGACCCAGAAAAACGGAAATCTCAGGCGATTGATTTTCCATCATTTTTTCAACGTCCGCAGAACATATTTCATCCTCTTCGAAATGAAGTCGCGTGACGTTTACGCCACAAGTCTTAAGGAGCAAGCTATACCCCTCGAAGGTGAAACCGCAGGCTGAAATAACAAATCGTTGCTTGTAGCAAGCACCCTGCATAAAAGGTAAAGTTTGAGACATAACCTGCTCCTGAGAATGTAAACACCATTCCCGCATGTGATGAAAGCTAATCTTTTTGTCGCATTGAATAATGTTACCGCACCCCCTTTGGTTAATAAACCGTTATCAATGTTATACGCAGGAACATCTTTGCGTTAATCAACCGACTCATCCATATGCATCATAAATATTACTTTCTTTGCATATAACGACAGTAACCAGGGCTTTCTCAAGGTATAATGAAAATTCCGAAAAAGAAGACCGGATACTTCATCTCATCGGCTCAGACATAAAAGAGAAAATGCTATGGATAATCACATCTCATCCAGAGCTTTGCTACATCGACGGGATGTCATTAAAAACAACCCGCGATTTAGTGAAGCTATAAGAGAACACTACAGAATCAATGACGCCATTTATAAAAAACAGCCCTTATTCTACAAAACGATGCTTCAGGAATCACGGTTCAACATAATACTGTCAATGTGTTGCTTTGTTTTTGGTAATCAGGCTGAATCGGTTTCCGAGATTAAGGCGCTATGCTCTCGTTATAATATTGCCAGCCCTAACAGCGTTATTGCGATCATCACCATACTTAAAACCACCGGGCGAATTAAGACCTGGCGTTGTACCGAAGATCGGCGAAAAACAAAAATCGCCCCTACAGAAAAAGGGCTGGATGAGCTTAAGCGCTATATGTCCGGAGCGTTTACCCCTGTAAGCATTCTTTACCCGGCATTTAATATTGATGTTAACCTGATGGACAATGACATTCTGAGGCACAACTTTTTCCGGCGCGCCGCAGAATATCTTTTCCGCGGATTGACATTCAAAAAAGTGCTTCCGGAGGTAGGCTTGTTCATCGATAAAGATGGTGGCCGAATGATTATGCTTTATCTCTATTTGCAGGCCATTAAAAATAAAACCGCACACGGCGCCACGATAGCGTATTCAGCCAGCACGCTGGCAAAAGAATTTTTTGTTTCGCGTATTCATGTTAACCGGATTATCAAATCGGCGCAGGAGGCAGGTTATCTTAAGATCGCGGCGATGGCCGGATGTCGGTTTATCCGGCCTTTATCGAGCTTGTCGAAAATTATACCGGACTCTATTTTGCGTACGTCACGCATTACATCAACGTGGTACCGAAAGAACGGCGCCATGCTCTTAACATGACGCCTTCACTCTAATCTGACCGGCGTTCGGTTTACTGAACGCCTTTTTTATCTCTCGCGCAGCGCCTCTTTTGCCTTATTCAACGGTTTCAACAGATAATCGAGGACCGATTTACTGCCGGTTTTGATATCGACCGTGGCTATCATGCCCGGGAAAACCGGAAAGGCTTTTCCCTGCTTGTTCGTCAGATGGTTACTGTCTGTACGGATATAGACGCGATAATAATAAACATCCCGTTTAACCTCATCCTGAAGGGTATCCGGGGAGATCATCGTCACCTGACCTTCCAGCCCGCCGTAGATCGAGTAGTCGTAAGCGGTAATTTTCACCAGCGCTTTTTGTCCAGGATGGATAAACGCCACGTCGCGCGGCGAGATTTTCGCTTCGATGACCATCCGATCGTCAAGCGGCACCAGGCTCATCAGCTTGCCGTTCGGCGGGATCACCCCGCCCACCGTCGTGACGTCAATGTCCTTTACGATGCCGCGCACCGGGGCATTGAACGTTAAGCGGGTCAGCGAGTCTTCGCGCCCTTTCATGACGGAACGCTGGGCTTCGATCTCCGCATTCGCCTTCGCCAGCTCTTCGCGCGCGCGGACGTAATACTGGTTTTTCATCTCGGTAATTTTATTCTCAAGCTCGTTCTTCTGGCGCTCGAGACGTAACACCTCCACTTTGCTGGCTGCGCCCTGAACCACCAGCGGACGGGTCAACGCCAGCTCGCGCTGCACAAGCTCCGCTCCCTGACGCAAACCGGCCAGACCTTTCTCCAGGCTCTCGCGGCGTGACTGATAAAGCGCCGTTTCCTGCTTAACCAGTTCGACGTCATCATCCAGCTCCGCCGGGAAGGTCAGCTCCGTGTCGTTAACTTCGGCCTTCAGGCGCGCGGCGGTGGCCAGCGCGGCGTTTAACCGGGATTCACTTTCCAGCACGCTGGATTCGGTTTTGGTGCGGTCGAGCTGTGCAAGCTGCTGACCGCGCTCGACGATATCGCCTTCGCGAACCAGCAGTTTGTGGATAATGCCGCCTTCCAGGGACTGAATCACCTGCTCGTGGGAGGACGGTATCACCTTGCCGCTGCCCGTGGTGACCTCATCCAGCTCGAACAGGCTGGCCCAGATGATAAATACCGCAAGCAACGCGAACAGCGTCCATGCCACCAGCGACGAACGCGGCAGGCGGGGTTCCTTCAGCCGGCTGTTAAAGCGGGAGAAATCATTCATGCCACGCCCTCCGTTTTCAGTTTGACGGTGCGCTGCGGCGCCCGCTGCGGGGCCATTCCGTGCTGGCGCAAAATGGCATCACGTGGTCCGTCCATCACCACGCTGCCGTTTTCCAGGACGATGATGCGGTCAACCAGGTCCAGGATCGGCAGACGATGCGTCGCCACCACCAGCGTCCGACGCTTGCCCAGCCACTGGTGCAGGTGCTGAATAAACTGCTTCTCGCTGACCTCATCCAGCCAGGCGGTGGGTTCATCCAGCAGCAGAATGTTCGGGGAGGTGATCAGCGCGCGGGCCAGCAGCAGCGCCTGACGCTGTCCGCCTGAAAGCCCGGCTCCCCCTTCGTTGATGATATAGTTCAGCCCCATTTTCTGCTTACGCACAAACTCCAGCGCGCCGCTGTTGACCAGCGCCTGATGGATTTCCTCGTCTGTCGCCAGAGGATTGCCCATCAGGATATTGTCACGCACGGAGCCGAAGAACAGCCGCGCCTGCTGGCTGAGCAGTTGCATGTCGCGGCGCACGTCAGCCGGGTCAAGGTGATTCAGGGCAATATCGTCCAGCAATATGCTGCCCTGCTGCGGCTCCTGCATGCCGGCCAGCAAATGCAGCAAGGTGCTTTTCCCCGAACCATTACGCCCGAGCACCGCCACGCGCTCACCGGCGCGAATGTGCAGTTTGCTGATGTTCAGCACGGTGAGTTTCTCTTCTTCGTCATAGTAGAAGCTGACATTTTCCAGCCGGTAATCCCCGCGCAGGTGGGCTTTGTGCACCTTCTTCCCGTGCTGGGGATCGTCAATCGGGCGCTGCATCAGGTCGTCCAGCCCCTTTCGGGCCACCTTTGCCGACTGCCAGCGCGACAGCACGCCAGAAATCTGCGACAGGGGCGCGATGGTGCGGGACGCCAGAATCGAGGTTCCCACCAGCGCACCGGTGGTCATGTCGCCGCTGATGACCAGGTAACAGCCCACCAGCAGCACCACGGCGTAGACGATAGACTGCACCTCCTGGGTCCAGGTCAGCAGCAGCCCCGTCAGCCAGCGCTGTTTCATGCCGACGCTCGCGGCCACGTCATTGGTGTTATTCCACTGGTTCTGGAACCGCTGCTCGGCGCGCATCAGCTTGATGTCTTCAAGGCCCTGCACCGCTTCCACCAGCGTGGCGTTACGAATGGCAGATTCTCGCATCCCTTCGCTGGAAAGTTTTCCCAGCGGGCGCTGCACCAGCAGGCCGGGAATAAGCAGCAGCGGCACGGCCAGCAGAACGACCAGAACCAGCGGGCCGCCAATCATCCACAGAATGAAAACAAACAGCAGGAAGAACGGCAGATCGGAGATGGCCGCAATGGTGGTGGAGGTAATCAGCTCACGCACCGACTCCAGCTCGCGGATCTGGGCGATAAACGATCCGGTCGATTTCGACCGCGCGCCGTTTTTGATCCGCAGCGCGTGGGCAAACACGCGCTCGGAAATACGCAGGTCGGCGCGCTTCCCCACCACGTCCGAAATATGCACGCGCAGCATCCGCATGATGAATTCAAACACGATGGCGATCATCACGCCGCCAAACAGCACCCACAGCGTGGCTTCCGACTGGGACGGCACCACCCTGTCATACACCTGCATGGAAAAGACCATGCCGGAAAGCGCCAGCACGTTGGCGACCAGCGCCACCAGCATGATGTCGCCGTAACGTCGCCAGTCTTTCAGCGCCAGCTGCCAGAACCAGTTTTTCTCATAGGGTTTGATGTAATCATCTACCCGCGCGTCCGGCGTGGACTCCAGCGGACGCAATACCATCAGCCCATTTAAGCGCGAACTGAGCTCGTCGCGCGTCAGCGTCGTCTCCAGGCCGCCGTCGCCGCTGAACTGCACGCTGACGTTCCCCTCGTTGTCCATACGGTTGATGACCGCGATTTGCCCGCCGGTGAACTCGGCCAGCAGCGGTAAGCGCCACGGATCGAGCGATACGGCTTCAGCCGCCACCCAACGCATCCCCAGCCCAAGCTGGCGCGCCATCTCTTCCAGCACCAGCTGGCGCGGAGACTGGCTTTCATGGTTAATCGTGACCCGAACATGCTCTGCTGAAAAATCCAGCCGATAATACTTCGCGATGATAAGCATGCCCTGTAACCAGGGTTCGTACTGTGGATGTGTCTTCATAATGCTACGTCCTGTTCAGGGCGGTAATTTCGTCCTGAAATGATACCTTTACAGAATGATTTAAAACGGAACGCTTTATAAACGAACCCGCAAAATAATCTTGTGAAATATAGGGTTATGGCTAGCGATGTAAAGAAACGCAAAAAGCCGCGAGGATCGCTCCCCGCGGCAGTGTTTTACGCAATTAACAGCTGATGATTAGCCAGCAGCGTTGCCAGATCCGTCTGCACGCCGTTCAGCGTCAGCAGCGGGGTTGAGGAGAACTGACCGCCCGCCCCGTCCAGGTCAACATGGATCTCAGTATTGCTGCCGTTCTGCACCACGCGGACGTAGTCGGTGATGTTGCCCGCGCCGCTGTCCAGCGTGGCCACGCCGTCCACGTAGCTCGCCGAGCCCGTGCCGGTATAGCCGCTGCCGGAAAGCAGATCGCGCAGGTCAATACGATCCGTGTCCGCCGTCCCTTCCCAGGTGCCGACCGTAAAGCCGTTCACCTCGTCGTGACCGTTGCCACCCGTGGCATCCGAGGCGTTGATCAGCTTGTAGAGCAGCGTATCGTGACCGCCGCTGCCGATGTTGAAGGTGTCGTTTCCGCCGCGGCCTTCGAACTGGTTATCACCGCTGTTGCCGGTAATGACGTCGTCGAAGTCCGAGCCGTTAATGCCTTCTATATTCACCAGCGTCGCGGTATCGAACCCGGTACTCTGGGCCGTTGAGCGCCCCAGATCCACGGTGACGCCGGAAGTGGCGTTACGGTAATCCACAACATCCATACCGCCTGTACTGCTCCATGTATCGTGTTCAGAGGTTGTCGTCCAGCCACCAGCACCGTTGTAGGTATAGGTCCCTGCCTCAGCGATAAAGGTATCGTTGTAGCCGGTACCCGTCAGGGTTCCCTGATGACCGCCCGTAGCCGCTTCAGCCGTCAGGGCATAACTTTCTTTACCGTCTCCTGCCGTCAGTCCCTCCCAGGTTTCATTGCTCGACACACCGTTAACGGCACGTACCAGCACCGCATGGTAAGTTTCGCTGGGATCCAGGCCGTAAAAACTGATGAGCGACGAAGAATCGTTAATGCCGATGCCGGACTGGGCATTGATGATTTCGCTGGCGACCAGCTGACCTGCCGAGTTGTAAAGCTGGACCGTGTTGCCAAAGAAGGCGTTGATCCCCTCGCTGTCGACAATCTTCAAATGCAGTGCCGTTCCTGGCGCGACCGTATTGGTATTACGCTCCAGCTGCACCGTACCGTTTTGACGGAAAATCAGCAGATCCTGTGCGCCATCCCAGTCGTAATCCACCAGGGCCGCGCCGGATACCTGGTTCGACGTAGCGGTGCTGAATTTTGAGGCGGTAAAGCTTGCGGTACCCGCCAGTCCATCATTGGTATAAAGATAAGACTGCCCGCTGTTCGCCAGCTTGATGATGTCCATCTTGCCGTCGAGGTTCCAGTCCACCGCCACGCTGACGTTACCCGCAAACTTATCCGTGGTCGCGGTTCCAACCGCGGTGCCGGTAAGCAGGTTACCTGTACCGTCGTTCAGCATTAACACCCCGCCCTGGCTGGTGCCACTGGAGGTGCGTGACATGCTCATATACAGGTCCATGTAACCATCACCATTAAAGTCGGCCCAGGTCATACTCACGGCGTTAGACGCTGCGGCTGAGCCATAGCCGCTGTACATGGTGTTGGTAAAGTTTTGCCCCCAGGTAAATGTGCCATTGCCCTGGTTAAACATGGTCGACAGGGCATAGTTGTTGCTCCCGTTGGTCGTATGTTGGGCAATATCCACTTTACCGTCGTTGTTCAAATCCACGCCGGACGTTTCTATCAGGCTGTTGTAGTTACCTACCGTTGAGCCCGATACAAAATTGGAGTACGTCCCGGACTTCGAACTGCCCGTCAGCGTGCCGTTGTTATTGAGCATAACGGTGCTGGAATCCGGCCCACCCGCATCGCCAATTACAAAGTCGGTGTAGCCATCGCCCTCAATGTCAATGGCGACCACCGCGCCATACCACACCGCAGCCCCCATATTGGTCAGCGTTTTGGAGGTGTAAGTCCCATCTCCATTGTTAGTTAGCTGCACCATGTACGAGTAGCTTGTTCCTTCCGCCAGCACGTCAGCCAGCCCGTCGCGGTTGATATCCGCATAAGTACCGGTTGTATAATTTCCCGTCATAGAGAAATTACCTGACACGGTGTAAGAATTACGGCTATCGGCGTTTGCCGATGCGAACTGCTGGTTAGCCATAATCGTCCACATCCCGTCCGAATCCAGCATGTAGCTGGATGAATAGGAGTAGTTCGCGGCGGTAAATGACCAGGCCGGTGTCAACGACTCTTCACTGCCCACGACCAGGCTACCGGTGGTCAACCCGGCGGTGTTACCGTTCCCCGCACTGCTCTTCACCTGCGCCGTGACGCTGTAGCTCGTTGCGCTCAGGGCATCGCCGTCCGGAAGCTGCAAATACCATGTGTTATTATCCGGATCGACTACGACCGCACCGCCGGACTCTGAGGTATAGGTCTTATTGTTCACGGTGATAACCACGTACTCGCCGTTGGTCAGTCCCGCCGATACCAGACCACTCAGGATCGGGGTGGTATCCGTCGTAGTCTGAGGGTTAATGCTCACCGTCGTGGTCGGGATGCTCGTATCCACTTTCAGCACGAAATCATTTGAATCGGTGAAGTTCCCTGCCAGATCGGTCACACGCAGCGTATAGGTGTGATTACCGTCGTTCAGACCGCTGTCCTGGAAATACCAGCTGGCAGCGCCGTTCATCGTCACCTGTCCCAGCAGCACACCGTCACGATACAGCTGCACAATCTCGCCATTTTCTGGCGCACGGTTAAGCGTCCCGTTGATGAGCGGCGAGTTATCGTCCGTTGCCACCGCGCTGCCAAAGGTGCCCTGACGCTCGCCTTCCCCATCGGTATAGCTGACCACCGTGCCCACCGTCGCCGGCGGCGTGGTATCGACGATCACCACCTGCGATGAGGTAGAGCCGACGTTACCGGCCTGGTCGATGATCCGCACCTGGTAGGTGTAATCCCCGTCAGGCAGATCGCGGGTATCAGTGTAGGTCCAGCGCTGATTAGTCACCGTGGCGTCAACCCAAGTGTTTCCGCCGTCGAGGCTGATCTGCACCCGCTCATCGCTCGCCAGCGCGCTGCCCAGCGAGCCGTTGAGGGTCAGGGTGGTGTCCATGGTGATGAAATCACTCCCGGACTGCCCGGTATCATCGCTGATGCTATCGATGGTGATGCCGTACTGCGGCGCCTGGGTATCCACCGTCACGGTCTGCGTAGTGGTGGCACCGATGTTGCCCGCCTGATCGACTACCCGCACCTGATAGCTGTAATCGCCGTCGGTCAGGGTGCGCGTGTCGTTATAGCGCCACTGGGTACCGCTTACCGTGGCGTAAACCCAGGTGCTGCCGCCGTCCATGCTTACCTGCACATATTCGCCCGCGCCGAGCTCGGCGCCGAGCGTCCCGTTGAGCGTGTACGAGGTCGAACTGGTCAGGAAATCGTTGCTATCAAAACCAGTATCGACAGTGATGTTATCCACGGTCACCGTAATCGCGGCATCCGGTGCAACCGTGTCGACGGTCACCTGCTGATGCGCGCTGGCACCGACGTTGCCCGCCGCGTCCACTACGCGAACGTAATAGTCATAGGTCTGGTTACCCAGCGTACGTCCGTCCACGTAATACCAGCTGCTGCCGGTGACAATCACGTTCTGCCAGGTGACCCCGCCGTCGATACTGATCTGGACATATTCACCGTCGGCCAGCGTCGCGCCGAGCGAGCCGTGCAGCGTCAGGGACGTATCGTTAGTGATAAAGTCGCTGCTGCTCAGGCCGGTATCGTCGCTGATGCTGTCGATAGCGATCGTTTTGCTGGCGTCCGGCGCGACGGTATCAATGGTCACCACCTGGCTGGCGGTGGCGCTGATATTCCCCGCGTCGTCAATTACCCGCAGCTGGTAGTTGTAGTCGCCGTCGACCAGCGTACGTCCATCGACATAGGTCCAGGTCAGGCCGCTGACGCTCACGTCGGTCCAGGTCGCGCCGCCGTCAAGGCTGATCTGCGCATGGTCGCCGCTGCCCAGCGCCGCGCCGAGCGTGCCCTTCAGGCTGATCTGCGTGTCGCTGGTGATGAAGTCGCTGTCGGACAGGCCGGTATCCTGCGTGACGGAATCCACGGTAATGGTCGCTGCCGCTGGCTTCGTCAGATCGATCGCCACGTTCTGGCTGTCCGTTGCCCCCACGTTGCCCGCGTTATCAATCACGCGGACCTGGTACAGATACGTACCGTCGGTCAAAGTGCGCCCATCGGCGTAGCGCCACGTGGTGCCGGTCACCGTCAGGTCAATCCAGGTGGTGCCGCCGTCGAGGCTGATCTGCGCCTTCTCGTTGTTGCCGAGCTGCGCGGTCAGGGAGCCGTTGATCACGATATTGCTGTCGTTGGTGATGAAATCACTCGCGCTCAGGCCGGTATCGTTTTGCAGCGAGTCAATGCTGATCCCCATCGATGGCGCGGTCAGATCGACGGTGACGGTGTGATTGTCGCTGGCGCTGTTGCCGATGGCGTTGCTGACCTGCGCGTTAATCACGTACGAACCGCCGTCTGCCAGCGCGGTAACGTCTGCGCTGCCCACCGTGTAGCTCCAGGTGCCGTCATTCTGCACGGTCGCCGCATAGGTTTTACCGTTCAGCGTGATGGTCACCGTCTGGCCCGCAGGCGCGTCGGTGGTGCCGCTGACGACCAGCGGCGTGCCATGCTCGGCAGCGTTAACAATGTCATCCTGCGCAAAGGTGTTAATGGCGATCGTCGGGACATCACCGTTCAGCGTCACGTCGTGCGTGGCGCTGCCCGGGTTGCCCGCCTTATCGCTCACCGTGGCGGTGAGGGTGTACTGCCCGTCGCTCAGGCCGAGGAAATCACGCCCTGGCACGAAGACCGACCACGAACCGTCCGCCGCCACGGTCGTCTGATAGCTGTGACCGTTGAAGGTCACAGTTACCGTCTGACCCTGCTCCGCCGTGGTAGTGCCGCGGATGGTCTGGCCCGCCAGCTGCTCGGCGTTATTGACGATATCGTCATCCGCCACGACGCTGATGGTCACGGTCGGCGCGACGGTATCCACCGTTAAGGTATGCGTCGTCTGACCGCTGTTACCGGCTTTGTCGGTAACGGAAGCGGTGACCGTCAGCGCGCCCTGGCTCAGCGCGGACAGGTCTGTCGCCGGAACGTCCAGCGTCCAGGTGCCGTCGTTTGCTACGGTTGTGGTGTAGGTTTTGCCGCCCAGCGTGACGGTCACGGTCTGACCCGCCTCAGCGCTGGAGGAGCCGTGTACGGTCAGCGGCTGCTGAGCTTCCGCCGCGTTCAGAACGTCGTCGCCTGACAGCGCGTTCACGCTAATCACCGGCGCGGTGGTGTCCACGCTGAGGGTGTGCGTCGCCGAGGCGCTGTTGCCCGCGCTGTCATGCGCCGACACGGAAACCTGATAGCTCACGCCATCCGCCAGCGCGCCCACGTCGGCGGCCGGTACGGTGGCCTGCCATGAGCCGTCGCTCTGAATGGTGGCCGTGTAGTTTTTACCGTTCAGGGTTACGTTGACCTGCGTGCCGCTGGCGAACTGCGCGCTGGAGCCGTTGATGACCAGCGAAGCGCCCGCTTCTGCCGCATTGATCACGTCATCACCGCTGATAGTGTTGACGGTCAGCGCCACGGAGGCCGTGTTTACCACCACGTCGTGGGTCTGGGTGCTGCTGTTACCCGCGCTGTCGGTGATGGTCGCGCTGAGGGTGACGGTGCCGTCAGCGAGCGCAGAAATATCGCTGGCAGGCACGCCCACGCTCCATTTGCCGCTGGCGTCCACGGTGGTGGTGTACTGGTTCGAGCCGATGGTGATGACCAGCTTATCGCCCACGCTGGCGCCGGTTGCGGTGCCGCTGACGATCTGCGCCTGACCATGCTCCACGCTGTTGATAACGTTATCGTTCGCCACGACGTTAAAGCTGACGGTCGGCGGTGTGGTATCGAGCGTAATCGCTTTCGCCGCGCTGCCCGGGTTACCCGCGGAATCGCTCACGCTCACCTGCACGGTGTAGCCGTTATCGGCCAGTGCGGACAGATCGGACGCCGGTACGTTAACGCTCCAGACGCCGCCCTGCTGAACCTGTGCGGTGTAGCTGTTCCCGCCGAGAGATACGGTCACCGTCTGACCGGCTTCAGCCGTCGTGGTGCCGGAAACGGTCACGCCCGCAGCCGCTTCGCTGCCGTTGATCACGTTGTCATCGGCTACCGTATCAATCGTCACGGTCGGCGCCGTCGTGTCCACGCTGTACTCGCGGCCCGCCGTCGCGCTGTTACCGTGTACGTTGCTTACGCTCACCTGCACGCTGGCGTCGCCGTCCTTCAGGCCCGCAAGATCCGAGGAAGGCACGGTCGCCGTCCAGTTGCCGTTGGCATCGACTTTCGCGGTGTAAGACTTGCCGCCAAAGGTGATGGTCACGGTCTGGTTTTCTTCCACGTTGGAGGTGCTGCCGGACAGCACCAGATCCGCCCCTTTCTCCGCCGCGTTAATCACGTCGTCGGTGGCGATAGCATCGATGCTGATAGCCACGGCCGCCAGATCGACATTGACGTCGTGACTGATGGAGACCGGGTTACCTGCGCTACTCTGACCGGCTACGGTGATTGTCACCGTGCCTGCGGCCAGAGCGCCCACGTCCGCCGCCGGGATCGCCGCGCTCCATGAGCCGTCTGCCAGTACCGACGCGGCATAGGTCTTGCCGTTTACGGAAACGGTGAGCGTCGTGCCCGCCGCCAGCCCGTCGCTGGTGCCGGTGACGATCAGATTTTGACCATGCTCAATGCTGTTAATCACGTCGTCGCCCGCCACGATATTCACGCGCAAGCCCGGCAGGCTGGCGTCGATAGTGATATCGCGCTCCCCGGTGCCGGTATTACCGTGGCCGTTGGTGACGGTTGCTGACACGGTCAAATCGCCGTTGCCCAGCGCCGTCAGGACGGACTCCGGCACGCTGACGGACCAGGTGAGGTCGCTCTGCACCGTCGCGGTGTAGCTGTTGCCGCCGATGTTCACCGTCACCGTGTTACCGGCTTCCGCGTTCGCCACCTTACCGGTGATGGTCTGGCCTGCGGCAACTTCCGCCGCGTTGATGACGTTATCGCCCGCCACGGTGCTGATGGTGACGGTCGGCAGCGCGGTGTCGACCAGCAGGTTCGCTGCGCTGCTCACGCTGTTGCCCACGCCGTTGGTGGCGGTCGCGTTAAGGATGTAATTCGCTTCGCCCAGGCCTGTAAGATCAGCAGCCGGAACCGTCAGGCTCCAGGTGCCGTCCGCCGCC
>NZ_SJON01000008.1 GCF_004331385.1 Enterobacter quasihormaechei | reverse complement strand
GAGGCCATCCGCAAGGATGGCCTTTTTGCGTTTTTGCAGATCCTTCATTTCCATAAACTAATCACCTATCCCTGCGTATATACGGTAAACTACCCCGGTTTTTGCATCAGGATAGCGTCTATGAACCACTCCCTTAAGCCCTGGAATACCTTTGGTATTCAACGAAATGCTAATCAAATTGTACGTTCCGAAAATGCTCAGCAGCTGCTGAACGCGTGGCAGAGCGCAACAGAAAACGGTGAACCCGTACTGATTCTGGGCGAAGGAAGTAATGTCCTGTTTCTCGATGATTTTGCGGGAACGGTGATCGTCAACCGCATCATGGGAATTGACGTTGAAGAGCGCGCTGACAGCTGGCATTTACGCGTGGGTGCTGGCGAAAACTGGCACCGTCTGGTGCAATATACCCTTGAAAAAGGGATGCCCGGGCTGGAAAACCTGGCCCTGATCCCGGGCTGCGCAGGATCGTCTCCTATTCAAAACATCGGTGCCTACGGCATCGAACTGAAACACGTCTGCGAATACGTCGACTGCATTGAGCTGGCCACGGGTAACGCGCAGCGCTTAACCGCAGAGCAGTGCCGCTTTGGCTATCGCGACAGCATTTTCAAGCACGAGTATCAGGATCGGTTCGTCATTGTGGCCGTTGGTCTGCGTCTGGCAAAGGACTGGAAACCGGTGCTGACTTACGGCGATCTGACCCGCCTCGATCCGGCTACCGTCACACCGCGTGAGGTATTTGATTCCGTTTGCCATATGCGAATGACCAAGCTTCCGGACCCGAAAGTGAATGGAAACGCGGGCAGTTTCTTCAAAAACCCGGTGATCGGCAGCGAAAACGCCAAAGCATTTCTCGCCGGCTGGCCAACGGCTCCGCATTATCCTCAGGCTGATGGCAGCGTGAAGCTGGCCGCAGGCTGGCTTATCGATCAATGTGATTTAAAAGGTACCACTGTTGGTGGCGCTGCTGTTCACCGTCAGCAGGCACTGGTACTGATCAACCAGTCCAGCGCGACGAGTGAAGATGTCGTCAACCTGGCGCACCATGTTCGCCAGCGCGTGGGCGAAAAATTTAACGTCTGGCTGGAGCCTGAAGTTCGCTTTATTGGCCGAACAGGCGAAGTGAATGCCGTGGAGACCATTGCGTGAAGGACAATACGATTCCGTTAACTCTCATCGGCATTCTGGCAGATGGCGAGTTTCATTCTGGTGAGCAGCTGGGCGAGCAGCTGGGCATGAGCCGCGCTGCTATCAACAAGCATATACAAACGCTCCGCGACTGGGGCGTGGATGTGTTTACGGTGCCTGGTAAAGGTTATAGCCTGCCGGAACCGATCCAGTTACTGAATGAAGAGACCATTCGCAGCCAGATTGGGCACGGCAACGTTGCGGTATTGCCGGTTATTGATTCGACGAACCAGTATCTGCTGGACCGCCTGAGCGAGCTGACATCCGGCGATGCCTGCGTTGCCGAGTATCAACAGGCAGGACGTGGCCGTCGGGGTCGCAAGTGGTTCTCGCCATTTGGCGCCAACCTCTATCTCTCCATGTACTGGCGGCTTGAGCAGGGGCCGGCTGCGGCCATCGGGCTGAGCCTGGTCATCGGTATCGTGATGGCAGAGGTGCTGCACGATCTGGGCGCGGATAACGTGCGGGTGAAATGGCCGAACGATCTCTATCTCAACGATCGCAAACTGGCAGGTATCCTGGTTGAACTGACGGGAAAAACGGGCGATGCCGCGCAGATCGTCATTGGAGCCGGGCTAAACATGGTAATGCGAAACGTGCAAAACGATGTGGTGAACCAGGCCTGGACCAACCTCCAGGAAGCGGGGATCGCCATCGATCGCAATACGCTTGCCGTCCGGATGATCAATGAGTTACGAAATTCGCTGACGCTCTTTGAACAGGAGGGGTTAGCGCCATTCCTCTCCCGCTGGGAAAAGCTCGATAACTTTATTAACCGACCGGTGAAGCTGCTGATTGGAGATAAAGAGATTTACGGCACTTCACGCGGCATTGACGCACAGGGTGCGTTGCTTCTTGAGCAGGATGGCGTGATTAAGCCCTGGGTGGGCGGAGAAATTTCGTTACGAAGTGCAGAGTAACCCTCTCCCCACAGGGGAGAGGGTGTAGCGGCTATCACTGCGGATACGGCACCCAATCCCCGGCATTCAGTCGGACATAAGGCTTGTTCTGATACTGGATCACCACCGCGTTAGCGTTTTCCGATACCTCTGCCGTCTGCGGCAGCCCGCTGGTGAGCTGATCCCAGTTCACGCTATCCTCCACAAACAGCTTACCGTCTACTGCGCGAGCAACCAGTTCCGAGATGGCCAGATAGCTGCTTGGCTGGGTGATCTCAACAGGTGCACCCTGACGCGGCGCCTTCATGCCAAAGAACTTAATCCCGGCCGGAACGTTAGTGATGGACGGGCTTGGGATATCACGCAGGCCAGACACCTGCATCCTGTCGCCTTTCAGCGCTCCACCATGTTCCGGTACCACCACCACCATCACTTTACGCCCTGATTTTTCCAGCTCGGTAAAGAACGCATCCAGCTCGTCAAAGAACTTCTGGGCACGGGCTTTATAATCGGCCGTTTTGCTTACGCCAGGATAGTGATTCCCGTCGTGCAGCGGCAGCGTGTTATAGAACGTCGCGCTTCGCGTCCCTTCTTCTTTGCCGACGGTATCTAACCAGCGCTGAAGCACGGCGGTATCGTCATACACCGGCGAACCATCGAAGCCCAGTAACGTCACCGGCAGCCCTTTCTGGTCCATCAGTGGCGCCTGCATTCCCCCCTGTTCACGCACTTCCTTCAGGAAGTTACCGAACTGGCCGTTGTGGCCCATCATCAGGTGCTGCGTAAAGCCGAGTTTTGCCAGGTTATCGAACAGATAGCACTGGTTAGCTGCGGGCTGGTAGAGATTCTTATGCGAAGGCTGCCCACAGCTCGCGCGCAGCAGGCGGATAGCCGCCGGGCCGCTGTAGGAGGTGGCGGAGTTGAAGTCTTTAAACTGTATATCGAAATGTGACCACAGCGGATGCGACATCAACCCGGCCGCATCGACATCCGCCCAGGACAGAGAACAGATGTTGATCACCAGCAGTTCAAACGGCTGAGCGTCGGCAGGCAGCGCATCCGGGAATTTCGTCTGGCGCTTATCTTCCGCAGCGTAAAAACTGGAGAGCCACGCGTTCAGGTTAGCGGATGTCGGCGGTGCGGTCTGCGCGGGGATATCCCCTACCACAGGCGTATCCCCTGCTGTCGCGACGGTAGCGGCGGCGGAACCGCCCGTGGTGGTCACGGTTGTTGTCGGCTGACCGGCTGGCCACAGCGAGAAGCTCGGGCCCGTCAGCGTCAGGACGTTTAGCCAGACCATAATCGCGACGACAAACACCGTCACGCGGATCCACTGAGACAGGAACAGCCAGGCGACCAGCAGGACAAATACCGCGCCAATCATCTGCCAGTTAATAAAGCGCTCAACCAGATCGAGCATATAGTCCGTACTGAAACCTGCGACCTGGGAGCCCTGGCTCATGATGCTTTCGGGGCCAGGCAGCCAGGTATCATGCCAGAACAGGGCGAAACCGATGGGGATAGCGACCCAGTGACGTATACGGTGCAGCCTGAGGTTCGGGATTGGCATCAGCAGGAATGCCATAAACACCAGGTTAAGCAGAGGGTGGAAATTAAGGTAGCCTGCCCACAGCAGACCAAACTTCACCAGAAAGTAGAAATTCCAGCCGGACAGGCCGCGCCAGTATTGCCAGAGTGGCGATGGCGCCGAAGAGGTATAGGTAGAATTAGTCATGTTTTCGGTTTGCCTTGACGTTCGGAGCGCGAGTCAGTGTTCCGGCGGGTTTAATATAGCGAGGTTTGACGAACAGTAATCTGACCGTATCGCGAATACGGCGCAGGGAATGGCGCGCATAGTAGCCCAGCGGCAAAAAAATTAGCGCACACAGAACAACCAGTTGAATGATATCGCTGATATTCATAATGGCGCGCTCTCCTTGTTCTCATCCAGTAAACGTAGCGGCTCAGGTACCCGACGCCAGACATGCCCGTCATGCTTCGCGTTGAGAACCGGTACGGCACCGCTTGTTACAGGCAACGGTTTGGCCCACTTTTCGGGTGCCAGGGTACGCATCTGGACAAGCTCAGCAGCAATCAGGTTATCTTCGAACCAGACCATGCGGTTCGAGAAAATATCTCCGGTAGGCAGCGGGAAGATATGGTTCAGCGCGGTATCCAGATCGTTCACCCGGCAGAAGGAGAGGAACAGCACCAGGCGATTATCGCCAATGGTCATGATATCCCCTGTACGATTAGGGCGGCACAAGGTAAGCGCCTGCTCAACACGAATGCCCGGCACGGGACGCAGGGCAACCATCACCCCTTTTCCGTCGGCCGGTAACAGCGTATTGCTTATCATGTTGCCCACCGCATCGCAGAAGGTGTCCCACTTCTGGTAGCCGCGCAGCTTCATCGGCTGCGTCATGGAAAGCAGGGTGCTGATATCTTCCGGAACGTGGCGGTTAAACTGCTGGCCCTGGATGCTTTCGATCAGCGTCAGACAGCGCGAGAGGGGCGCATTCCAGGGGATGACCATATTAGCGCCATAGCCCAGTAACAGGCGCTCATCGGTGGCGCGCAGGCTGGTATTATTTTCACGCACCACGATTTTTAACGCGCTGCCGCGCTGTCGACGTAGCGTGTGAATATGCCTTGCCAGCGTTTCGATTTGGTTATTCTGAATCAACGAGAAGATAATGGTCGCCGCCTGCGTGGTGCGCGCTTCATCAAATAAGGCTTCATTGGTTTCGAAAAGTGACCAGTGTTCAGAAAGTGCAGGCGCGCCTTCCAGTACCGCAATATGACTCAGAACGCGTTTTTCATCACTGCGTGGCTGAACCACCGTCTCTTCCTGTTGAGCAAGATGCCACTCATCCCCGACATGTTTGAGGGTAAGCTGCTGTCGGGAGCTCACCCCTTTTTCATTGCACCAGAATGCCACGTCGTATAGATGGCTGTCAGTCTGGACACGAATACTGGCCAGGCCATAGAGGGAGCGGTATTCACTCATTAAAAGTGAAAAAAGCTTGTCGTTATTACTGCCTGGGTTAACCACCAATAAGGTGCAATTTTGATTTTTCGTCCATCTGTTGATTCTTTCCAGCCATTTCAGCAGTTTTTCTGACGGAATATTTTGTAGACCGTTTTGAGAACATTTAAGAATCAGTAAATAGTGTTCAGGAACAATAGAGCACTGAATATCGCGGGGTAAAAAGTATAAACTGTCGGCCTCTGCTGACATGGAAAATAATCGTACTGTCTGGGGTCCACGGTCAGTTTCGAGCCTGATGATTGACTTTGGCTCATCGCCCATCGTAATGACGGCAACGCGGGAATCCTTACCCTGCGCCGCTATCGTCTGGTTTACCAGACTGATGGCATCAGCATTACGATCCGTATTAACCCACCAGACTCCTCCGACTGGCATGTGGCGCAATTCGTCCCATAATGACTGGATGCCAATAGAAAATATGGAGTCCACGGTGTCCCTCTTTTCGTCGAATTTCTATGCCTCTCAGTTTACTAGCGAAAGCGTAGAAATAAACCTAACATTGAAATTAAAGAACATCAGATTTAGCATGTAAATGAATTTCGTGGGCAGGACGCCTCGCTGCATCTGAATCTTATGATTTTACTCAAAGGGATGAAATAAGAATGCAAAATAACGAACCCGCAACGCCAGTCGACTCAAGCCTGGGTTACACATTCCAAAACGATTTTCTGGCGCTCACGCAGGCTTTTTCGTTGCCTGAAATAGATTACACCGATATTTCCCAGCGGGAACAGTTGGCTGCGGCTATTAAACGTTGGCCGTTATTAGCTGAGTTTGCCCAACAACAATAAGGAAGCCATTGATGGCCGTACTAGGATTACAGGGCGTCCGTGGTGGGGTAGGTACAACTTCCGTAACCGCGGCGCTGGCGTGGTCATTGCAGGTTTTAGGTGAATCGGTACTGGTTATTGATGCCTGCTCCGATAATTTGCTGCGCATGTCATTCAATGTCGACTTTACGTATTCAAACGGCTGGGGGCGCGCGCTTCTGGACGATAAAGACTGGCGGGATGCGGGTTTGCGCTATACCTCCCAGCTCGATTTGCTTCCTTTTGGTCAGCTGACGGAAACCGAACGCGGGAATGAAGCCGCGTTTCAGCGCCTGTTCTCTCGCTTCACCACCGCGTTGCAGAGCCTGAAAGAGAAAGGGCACTATCGGTGGATCCTTCTGGACCTGCCGCACGGGGCCGCGTCGCTGACCCGCCAGCTGCTGGCGCAGTGTGACCATGTGCTCTCCATCGCGAACGTAGATGCGAATTGCCATATCCGTCTGCATCAGCAGGCGTTGCCTGCCAATGCCCATATTCTGATCAACGATCTGCGCATTGGCAGCCAGATCCAGGACGATCTGTATCAGGTCTGGCTACAGAGTCAGCGCCGCCTGTTGCCGATGGTGATCCATCGTGACGAAGCGATGGCGGAGTGCCTTGCGTCGAAACAACCCCTTGGGGAGTACCGTAGCGATTCACTGGCGGCGGAAGAGATCCTGACGCTGGCTAACTGGTGTCTGCTGCACTTTGCGAAAAGGCCTGAATCTGCCGGGAGTACGGCATGAGTCGCCTGACCAGCTGGCTGCTCATCCCGCCGGTCAGTTCGCGCTTAAGTGAACGCTATCGCCATTACCGTCATCACGGCGCTTCATCGCTGAGCGCTGCGCTGGGCTGTTTCTGGATGGTTCTGGCGTGGATGTTCATCCCCCTTGAACATCCGCGCTGGCAACGTATTCGTGCGCGCCACGGTGAACTCTATCCGCATATCAACCCTGACAAGCCGCGTCCGCTCGATCCCGCGCGCTACGCTATTCAGTCCATCTGGCTGCTGGCGACCTCAACGGGCGCGGAGAAAAAAACGTCCCGCTGGCGCAGCTTCGATCGCGTGCAGAACCTGCGTGAACGCTATCACCAGTGGCTTGACCGGCTACCCGACCGGGTTGGCGACAGAACGGGACATTTAGATAACCACAAAGAGCTCGGGCACCTCCACCCGGGCTTGCGGCGTTTTATTCTCGGCGTGGTGGTGGCGTTCTCGCTCATTCTGGCGCTGGTCTGTATTACCCAGCCGTTCAACCCGCTGGCGCAGTTTACCTTCTTGATCCTGCTGTGGGGCGTGGCGCTGCTGGTGCGGCGCATTCCGGGGCGTTTTTCCGCCCTGATGCTGATTGTGCTGTCGCTGACCGTTTCCTGCCGCTACATCTGGTGGCGTTATACCTCAACGCTGAACTGGGACGATCCGGTCAGCCTGGTGTGCGGGCTAGTGCTGCTGTTTGCGGAAACCTACGCCTGGATCGTGCTGGTGCTGGGTTACTTCCAGGTTATCTGGCCGTTGAATCGTCAGCCGGTGCCGCTGCCAAAAGACACGACCCAGTGGCCAACGGTGGACCTCTTCGTGCCGACCTACAACGAAGATCTGTCGGTGGTGAAAAACACCATCTACGCCGCGCTGGGTATCGACTGGCCGAAGGACAAAATCAAAATCTGGATCCTCGATGACGGTGGCCGCGCCGAGTTCCGCCAGTTCGCAGACGAAGTGGGGGTAGAGTACATCGCCCGTACCACTCACGAACACGCGAAGGCCGGTAACATCAACAATGCGCTGAAATATGCCAAAGGGGAGTTCGTCTCTATTTTTGACTGCGACCACGTGCCAACGCGCTCGTTCCTGCAAATGACGATGGGCTGGTTCCTGAAGGAGAAAGAGCTGGCGATGATGCAGACGCCGCACCACTTCTTCTCGCCGGATCCGTTTGAACGTAACCTCGGTCGTTTCCGCAAAACCCCGAACGAGGGCACGCTGTTCTATGGCCTGGTGCAGGACGGGAACGACATGTGGGACGCCACGTTCTTCTGCGGCTCCTGCGCGGTTATCCGCCGCAAGCCGCTGGATGAAATTGGCGGCATCGCCGTGGAAACGGTCACGGAAGATGCTCACACCTCCCTGCGTCTGCACCGCCTTGGCTATACCTCGGCCTATATGCGCATTCCCCAGGCGGCGGGGCTGGCAACGGAATCCCTGTCGGCACACATCGGCCAGCGTATTCGCTGGGCGCGCGGCATGGTGCAAATCTTCCGTCTCGATAACCCGCTGATGGGCAAAGGGCTGAAGCTGGCGCAGCGCCTGTGCTACGTCAACGCCATGTTCCACTTCCTGTCGGGTATCCCACGGCTTATCTTCCTCACCGCGCCGCTGGCGTTCCTGCTCCTTCACGCTTACATCATCTACGCTCCCGCGCTGATGATTGCCCTGTTCGTGCTGCCGCACATGATCCACGCCAGCCTGACGAACTCGAAGATTCAGGGGAAATATCGCCACTCCTTCTGGAGCGAAATTTACGAAACGGTGCTGGCCTGGTACATCGCGCCGCCAACCATGGTAGCGCTGATTAACCCGCATAAAGGGAAATTTAACGTCACCGCGAAGGGCGGGCTGGTGGAAGAGGAGTATGTCGACTGGGTGATCTCCCGGCCCTATATCTTCCTGGTGCTGCTGAATATTGTGGGCGTCATTGTTGGGATCTGGCGCTACTTCTACGGCCCGGAAAACGAAGTCCTGACGGTCTTCGTGAGTATGGCGTGGGTGTTTTATAACCTGATTATCCTCGGTGGCGCGGTGGCGGTATCGGTGGAGAGTAAACAGGTCCGCCGCGCGCACCGCGTCGAAATCAGCATGCCCGCGGCCATTGCCCGCGACGATGGCCATCTCTTCTCCTGTACCGTACATGACTTCTCGGATGGCGGTCTGGGTATCAAGATCAACGGTCAGGCTAAGGTGCTGGAGGGGCAGAAGGTCAACTTACTGCTTAAGCGCGGCCAGCAGGAGTATGTCTTCCCGACGCAGGTTGTACGCGTGAGAGGAAATGAGGTGGGTCTGCAACTGATGCCGCTGACTAAAAAGCAACACATTGATTTTGTGCAGTGTACGTTTGCCCGCGCGGATACGTGGGCTCTCTGGCAGGACAGCTTCCCTGAGGATAAGCCTCTGGAAAGCCTGCTGGATATTCTTAAGCTGGGGTTCCGTGGCTATCGTCACCTTGCAGAATTTGCCCCGTCGTCGGTGAAATTAATTTTCCGGTCACTTACTTCGCTGGTTTCCTGGGTCGTGTCGTTCATTCCGCGTCGGCCTGAGCGAGATGAAGCGAAGCAGGCGGACCCGGTTATGGCTCAACAATGATGATAACGCGATGAAAACAAAACTTTCCTGGTTATGTGCAGTGGCAATGGGGATGAGTGCGCTCCCTGCAACAGTGGCTAACGCGGCGCCTGATAACGCAGCGGCCACGCCCGCTCCAACGGTGCCTGTCGTCGCGCAAGCGACCGATCCGGTTGTGACGGCGGCGCCGGGGCAGACGGAAAACGTCGTCCCAAATCAGCCGACGACGGGGAATACGCTGCCTGCCGGTAATCCGGTGGTGGGGCAGGTCATGCCTGGCGTGCCCGGTGCCAACGCACCCGTGGTTGCGGAAAATACGCCGTCGCGTGACGTTAAGCTGACGTTCGCCCAGATCGCCCCTCCTCCGGGCAGCATGGTCCTGCGCGGCATTAACCCCAATGGCGGTATCGAATTCGGTATGCGCAGCGATGAAGTCGTGTCGAAAGCGATGCTCAACCTGGAATACACGCCATCGCCGTCGCTGCTGCCGGTGCAGTCCCAGCTTAAGGTCTATCTGAATGACGAGCTGATGGACGTCCTGCCCGTCACCAAAGAGCAGCTGGGTAAGAAAACCCTGGCCCAGGTGCCGATTAACCCCTTGTTTATCACCGACTTTAACCGCGTACGCCTTGAATTTGTCGGCCACTATCGCGATGTCTGTGAAAACCCGGCCAGCAGCACCCTGTGGCTGGATGTAGGCCGTAACTCCTCGCTACAGATGACGTATCAGCCACTGGCGCTGAAAAACGATCTTTCGGCCTTCCCCGTGCCGTTCTTCGACCCGCGCGATAACCGTCCTCTGAACCTGCCGATGGTGTTTGCGGGCTCTCCAGATGTGACCGAACAGCTGGCGGCCTCCATCGTGGCATCCTGGTTTGGTTCCCGCTCCGGCTGGCGCGGTCAGAGTTTCCCGGTCATGTACGACAAAATGCCGGATAAAAACGCGATCGTGTTTGCCACCAACGCCAAACGTCCGTCATTTCTGCGTGACCATCCGGCTGTGAAAGCGCCCACCATCGAGATGATCACCCATCCGGACAACCCGTACGTGAAGCTGCTGGTGGTCTTCGGGCGTGATGAAAAAGATCTGGTGCAGGCGGCGAAGGGCATTGCGCAGGGGAATATCCTGTTCCGCGGCAACAGCGTCGTGGTGGATGAAGTGAAACCGCTGCTGGCGCGTAAGCCTTATGATGCCCCAAACTGGGTGCGTACCGACCGTGCGATCACCTTCGGCGAGCTGAAAACCTATGAAGAGCAATTGCAGTCCACCGGGCTGGAGCCTTCTCCCGTCAGCCTGTCGCTGAACCTGCCGCCGGATCTGTATCTGCTGCGCACCAACGGGATTGATATCAACCTGAACTACCGTTACACCGCGCCGGCAACCAAAGACAGCTCGCGCATGGATATCAGCCTCAACAACCAGTTCCTGCAATCATTCAGCCTGACCAGCAGCCAGGAGACAAACCGGCTGATGCTTCGTCTGCCAGTATTGCAGGGGCTGCTGGACGGTAAAACCGATGTGTCGATCCCGGCGCTGAAGCTGGGTGCGGTGAACCAGCTGCGGTTTAACTTCCAGTATATGAACCCGATGCCGGGTGGAACGGTGGAAAACTGTATTACCTTCCAGCCGGTGCAAAACCACGTGGTGATTGGTGACGATTCCACGATCGACTTCTCGAAGTATTACCACTTTATCGCGATGCCGGACCTGCGTGCGTTTGCAAACGCCAGCTTCCCGTTCAGCCGCATGGCAGACCTCTCTGAATCAATTGTCGTGATGCCAAAAGCGGCCAACGAAGGTCAGGTTGCCACACTGCTGGATACCATGGGCACCATCGGGGCGCAAACCGGCCTGCCGGCGGTCAACGTGACGGTGACGAACGACGGTAGCCAGATCCAGAACAAAGATGCCGATATCATGGTCATCGGCAACATTCCGGACAAGCTGAAAGACGAGAAGCGCGTCGATCTGCTGGTGCAGGCGGCGCAGTCATGGGTCAACACGCCGCTGCGTCAGACCGAGTTCCCGAGCATCATGCCGGACAGCGGCGATCGTCAGGCCAATATCAGGACGACCGTAAGCTCAACGGGCCCGATGGCCGCGATTGTCGGCTTCCAGTCGCCGTATAACGACCAGCGCAGCGTTATCGCCCTGCTGGCGGACAGCCCGCGCGGCTATGAGTTGCTCAATACGGCCATGAACGACAGCGGTAAACGGGCGGCAATGTACGGTTCCGTCTCGGTTATTCGTGAGTCGGGGGTCAACAGCCTGCGCGTGGGGGATGTCTACTATGTGGGCCATCTGCCGTGGTTCGAGCGCCTGTGGTACGCCCTGTCTAACCACCCGGTGCTGCTGGCCGTGCTGGCTGCGCTCAGCGTCGTCTTACTGGCCTGGGTGCTGTGGCGTCTGCTGCGAATCATTAGCCGTCGTCGTCTTAATCCGGACCATGAGTAAGCGGTGATGAAAATCTTTCGTGGGTGTGTAGTCGCAGCGTTGATGCTGGCGGCGGCGAATCTTCATGCCGCCTGCCGCTGGCCCGCCTGGGAGACGTTCAAGCAGGATTATATGAGCGAAGGTGGGCGCGTTATCGATCCCAGCGACGCGCGCAAGATCACCACCTCGGAAGGGCAAAGCTATGGGCTGTTCTTTGCGCTGGCAGCAAACGATCGCAAGGCGTTCGATCTGCTGCTGGCATGGACACGCGATAACCTTGCCGAGGGGGATTTAGCCCAGTATCTCCCAGCCTGGCTGTGGGGGAAAAAGGACGACGAAACCTGGGCCGTTATCGACTCGAACTCGGCGTCGGATGCCGATATCTGGATTGCCTGGTCGCTGCTGGAAGCCGGGCGGCTATGGAAAAATCCCGATTATACGCGCACGGGTAAGGCGCTGTTGACGCGCATTGCCACCGAGGAAGTGGTGAAGGTGCCGGGTCTGGGCTCTATGTTGCTGCCGGGTAAAGTCGGTTTTGCCGAAGAGAGTGCCTGGCGCTTCAACCCCAGCTACCTGCCGCCGCAGCTTGCGAGCTATTTTACCCGTTTTGGTGCACCGTGGACGACGCTCCGAGAAACCAACCTGCGTCTGCTGCTGGAGACCGCGCCTAAAGGATTTTCCCCGAACTGGGTGAAATATCAGAAGAAGGGCGGCTGGCAGCTGAAGCGGGATGCGTCCCTTATCGGCAGCTACGATGCGATTCGCGTCTATCTCTGGGTAGGGATGATGAACGATAGCGATCCACAGAAAGCCCGGCTACTGGCGCGTTTCAAGCCCATGGCGACCACCACAACCAAACAAGGCTTGCCGCCGGAAAAAGTGGACGTAGCGACCGGGAAACGTACCGGAGATGGGCCGGTTGGGTTCTCTGCCTCCCTGCTTCCGTTTTTACAAAACCGGGACGCGCAGGCGGTGCAACGCCAGCGCGTCGCCGATCGTTTTCCCGATAATAATGCTTATTACAGCTACGTTCTGACCCTCTTTGGACAAGGGTGGGATCAGCATCGTTTTCGCTTCACCGCGCAAGGTGAATTACTACCGGATTGGGGCCAGGAATGCGCACGTTCACACTAAATCTCCTCACGTTATCGCTTGGCCTGGCGCTAATGCCCCTGGCCCAGGCCGCCAACTCCCCGCAGCAGAGACAGCTGCTGGAACAGGTCCGTCTGGGCGAATCCACGCAGCGTGAGGATTTGGTGCGTCAGTCGCTTTACCGCCTTGAGCTGATCGACCCCGACAACCCGGACGTGATTGCCGCACGCTTCCGCTATCTGTTACGACAGGGCGATACGGCGGGCGCGCAAAAAGAGCTGGATCGCCTGAAAGGAATGGCACCCGATTCCAGCGCGTACCAGTCCTCCCGTACGACCATGCTGCTCTCCACGCCGGACGGTCGCCAGGCCCTCCAGCAGGCTCGCCTGCTTGCCACTACCGGTCATACACAGGAAGCCATTGCCGCGTATGACAAACTGTTTGACGGTAATCCGCCCTCGGGCGACATCGCGCCGGAGTACTGGAACGTGGTGGCAAAAGATCCCGCCCGCCGGAACTCAGCCATAGGCCAGCTTAAAAACCTTAACGCCACCAGCCCGGGCAACGCCCCGCTACAGGCCTCGCTGGCCCAGCTTCTGTTCGAGAGCGGACGCCGTGAAGAAGGGTTTGCGGTGTTGCAGGAGATGGCCAAATCGAACAAGGGCCGCAGTCAGGCGTCGGATATGTGGTACCAGCAGATCAAAGATCTGCCGGCCAGCAGCACCAGCGTCACCGCGCTGCAACAGTACCTGAGCGTGTTCAGCGATGGCGATAACGTGACGGCGGCGCGCGCGCAGCTTGAAGCGCAGCAAAAACAGCTCGCCGATCCGGCGTTTCGCACCAAAGCCGAAGGGTTAGCCGCGGTGGAAGCCGGGCAGGGCAACAAAGCGGTGACGGAGTTGCAGAAAGCGGTCAGCGCCAACCACGCTGACAGCGAAGCCGTAGGCGCGCTGGGGCAGGCCTATTCCCAGAAAGGCGATCGCGCCCGCGCGGTGGCGCAGTTTGAAAAGGCGATCGCCCTCGATCCGCAGAGCGATAACCGGGGCAAATGGGACAGCCTGCTGAAGGTCAACCGATACTGGCTGCTGATCCAGCAGGGGGATAACGCCCTGAAAGCCAACAATACGGCCCAGGCGGAACGCTATTATCAGCAGGCGCGCAGCGTCGATAATACCGACAGCTACGCGGTGCTGGGGCTGGGTGATGCGGCGGCGGCGCGTAAAGATAACGACGCGGCCGAACGCTATTATCGCCAGGCGTTGCGTATGGACAGCGGCAACACCAACGCGGTGCGCGGTCTTGCCAATATTTATCGCGCACAGTCTCCGGAGAAGGCGACGCAGTTTATTCAGTCGCTCTCTGGCAGCCAGCGCCGCAGCATTGATGATATTGAACGTAGCCTGACGAACGAGCAGCTGTCAGCCCAGGCCGAACGGCTGGAAAGCGAGGGGAATTATGCCCAGGCCGCAGAAATCCAGCGCCGACGCCTTGCGCTTTCCCCGGGCGACGTGTGGATCACCTACCGGCTGTCGCGCGATCTGTATAGCGCGGGTCAGCGCAGCCAGGGGGATAACCTGATGCGTCAGCTGGCAAGCCAGAAACCGGGCGATCCGGAGCAGGTTTACGCCAGCGGGCTGTACCTGTCCGGCAACGATCGGGACCGCGCCGCGCTGGCGCATCTGAACACGCTGCCGCGCGACAGGTGGAACAGCAACATTCAGGAGCTGGCGAGCCGCCTGCAAAGTAACCAGGTGCTGGAAAACGCCAACCGCCTGCGCGACGGTGGAAAAGAGCAGGAGGCGGAAGCGCTGCTTCGCCAGCAGCCCCCGTCCACCCGTATCGACTTAACGCTGGCGGACTGGGCTGAACAGCGTGGCGATCATGAGGCCGCGAAAACCGCCTACAACACCGTCCTGCAACGGGAACCGCAGAACGAAGACGCGATTCTCGGCCTGACCGAAGTCAATCTGGCTCAGGGCAACAGGGACGCCGCTCGCGCTGAGCTGGCGAAACTGCCCGCGGCACAAAACGGCGAACCGCTCTCCCTCAATATGCAGCGCCGGATCGCCATGGCGCAGGCCGGTCTGGGTGATTCTGCCGCGGCAGAAAAGACCTTCAACGCGATTGTGCCTCAGGCAAAATCGCAGCCGCCTTCTATGGAAAGCGCGCTGGTGATGCGTGATGCCGCCCGTTTCCAGGCGCAAAACGGCCAGCCTCAGCAGGCGCTGGAAACCTGGAAAGATGCGATGGTCTTATCGGGCATCACGACGACCCGTCCGACCGATAACGACAGCTTTACGCGTCTTACGCGTAACGATGAGAAAGATGACTGGCTGAAGCGCGGCGTACGCAGCGATGCAGGCGATCTTTATCGTCAGCAGGATCTTAACGTCACGCTGCAACACGACTACTGGGGCTCCAGCGGCACGGGGGGCTATTCCGACCTGAAAGCGCACACCACCATGCTCCAGGTTGATGCGCCGCTGTCGGATGGTCGCATGTTCTTCCGTAGCGATCTGGTCAATATGAACGCCGGTTCCTTTGATACGGACAATGGCACTTACGATCCAACGTGGGGCACCTGCGCCGAAACGCCATGTCGCGGCAGCACGAATCAGTCGGCCAACGGCGCCAGCGTGGCCGTCGGCTGGCAGAACCAGACCTGGGCGTGGGACATCGGTACAACGCCGATGGGCTTCGACGTGGTCGATGTGGTGGGCAGCCTGAGCTACAGCAACGACTTAGGGCCGATTGGCTACACCCTGAACGCCCATCGCCGTCCGATTTCCAGCTCCGTGCTGGCCTTCGCCGGGCAAAAAGATCCCAATACCGACACCACCTGGGGCGGCGTGCGTGCCACCGGTGGCGGCGTGAGCGTGAGCTACGACAAAGGCGAAGCTAACGGTATCTGGTCAAGCCTGAGTGCCGACAGCCTCAGCGGGAAGCATGTCGAAGATAACTGGCGCGTCCGCTGGATGACCGGCTATTACTACAAGCTTATCAATCAGAACAACGAGCGCCTGACGGTCGGCGTGTCCAATATGCTCTGGCATTACGATAAGGATTTAAGCGGTTATTCGCTGGGCCAGGGCGGTTACTACAGCCCGCAGGAGTATGTGTCGTTCGCTTTACCGGTGAACTGGCGTAAACGCACCGAGAACTGGTCATGGGAGCTGGGTGGCTCCGTCTCCTGGTCCCATTCAAAAACAAAAGATGTGATGCGTTATCCGTTGCAGGGGCTGATCCCGGACAATGAGCCAGGCCGTTATACCGATAAAGGTGTGATGGAAACCGGAAGCAGCTCGTCAGGGACGGGTTATACCGCAAGGGCGATTGTTGAACGCCGCGTGACGTCCAACTGGTTTGTCGGTCTGGGCGTTGATATTCAGGAAGCGAAAGACTATACCCCGAGTCATGCGCTGCTCTATGTTCGGTATTCTGCCGCAGGCTGGCAGGGTGATATGGACTTACCGCCGGAACCGCTGGTGCCTTATGCAGACTGGTGATCGGATTTTTGCTTAATCTAATTGTAAGTCTCTCTTAAAAGTGCAGCTATCGGGTATACTCGGGCGCACCAGGTTTACACCCTGGTGCGCCCTGCGCTTCGAGTTTTGTGGAGAGTCATTTTGCGTGTCAGCCGTTCCTTAACGATCAAACAGATGGCGATGGTGTCTGCCGTCACAATGCTGTTTGTCTTCATCTTCTGCGTCATTTTGCTGTTTCATTCCGTACAGCAGAACCGCTATAACACGGCTTCGCAACTGGAAAGTATTGCCCGCTCGGTGCGGGAACCTCTGTCGGCCTCGATCCTGAAAGGGGATATCCCCGAGGCGGAATCCATTCTGAAGCGCATCCAGCCTGCCGGTATCGTGAGCCGGGCCGACGTCGTACTGCCGAACCAGTTTCAGGCGCTGCGGATGAGCTTTATCCCGGAGCGTCCCGTCCCGATGATGGTGATGCGCCTGTTTGAACTGCCGGTGCAGATTTCGCTGCCTCTCTATTCCCTGGAAAGACCGGCTAACCCGCAGCCGCTGGCTTACCTGGTGCTACAGGCGGACTCGTACCGCATGTATAAATTCGTCATGAGCTGGGTTGCTACGTTGGTAACCACTTACTTACTCTTGACCTTAATGTTGAGCGTGGCGCTGACGTGGTGCATCAACCGGTTAATTGTTCATCCGTTGCGCCGCATCGCGCGGGAGCTGAACGACCTCTCTCCGCAGGAGCACATGGGGCATCAGCTACCCTTGCCGCGCCTGCATCACGACGATGAAATCGGCATGCTGGTCCGGAGTTACAATATCAACCAGCAGCGTGTTCTGCGTCAGCAGGAAGAGCTCAGTAACAATGCCACCCGTTTTCCGGTTTCCGATCTGCCAAACAAAGCGTTTTTAATGGCCCTGCTGGAGCAGACCGTCGCCCGCCAGCAGCCCACCGCGCTGATGGTGATCGCCTGCGAAACCTTGCAGGACACGACGGGCGTGCTGAAAGAGAGCCAGCGCGAGATGCTGCTCCTGACGCTGGTGGAAAAGGTGAAATCTGTTCTGGCGCCGCGCATGGTGCTCACCCAGGTCAGCGGCTATGACCTGGTGGTGATCGCGCACGGCGTAAAAGAGCCGTGGCAGGCCATTACGCTAGGTCAGCAAGTGCTCACTGTCATTAATGAACGGCTGCCCATTCAGGGTATCCAGCTTCGTCCGAGCGCGAGCATCGGGATTGCGATGTACTACGGTGGCCTGACCGCCGAGCAGCTTTACCGACGTGCTTTCTCGGCAGCGTTCACCGCGCGCCGGAAAGGGAAAAATCAGATCCAGTTCTTTGACCCGGAGCAGATGGAAAAAGCCCAGCAGCGCCTGACGGAAGAGAGTGACATTCTGACGGCGATGGACAATCGCCAGTTCGCGCTCTGGCTACAGCCGCAGGTGAATTTGCGCACGGGCGAAGTGACCAGCGCCGAAGCGTTGCTGCGCATGCAGCAGCCGGACGGCACGTGGGAGCTGCCTGAGGGGATGATCGAACGTATTGAGTCCTGCGGCCTGATGGTCACCGTGGGGTACTGGGTGCTGGAAGAGTCGTGCCGCCAGCTTGCGGCCTGGCAGCAGCGGGGCATTACGCTGCCGCTGTCGGTGAATCTCTCTGCGCTACAGCTGATGCACCCGACCATGGTGCCGGAGACGCTTGCGCTGATCCACCGCTACCGCATCCAGCCCGACACGCTGATACTGGAAGTCACCGAGAGCCGTTGTATCGACAATCCTGACGACGCTGTCGCCATTCTGAAACCGCTGCGTAACGCCGGGGTCCGCATTGCGCTGGACGATTTTGGCATGGGGTATTCCGGCCTGCGCCAGCTTCATCACATGAAAACCCTGCCGGTGGACGTCCTGAAAATCGACAAAACCTTTGTTGAGGGGCTGCCGGAGGATTGCAGTATGGTACAGGCCATTATTCAGATGGCGCACAGCCTGAATCTGCACGTGATTGCCGAGGGAATTGAAAACGACGCCCAGCGCGAGTGGCTGGCTGCGGCAGGCGTGGAGAGCGGTCAGGGCTTCCTTTTTGATCGTGCCGTGCCGTCGGATATTTTTGAGCAACGCTATCTCGCCGCTGCTGGCAATAACGCAAAAGTGTAATTTTGTTGCTGGCTTGTGCGAGCCAGCTCAAAGTTCTTAACATTTGTGTTTCAAATTTGAACCTCGTTTATTTCTGTCCTGTTATGTGGGTGTTATTTTAAAGCCGCAGGTTAACCATAACCTTACAAAGCCTGTAGTTTTTCTTCCCAGGGACACCCTATGAAAACCTCACTCTTCAAAAGTCTTTACTTCCAGGTCCTGACAGCCATCGCCATCGGTATTCTGCTTGGTCACTACTACCCGGAACTGGGCGCGCAAATGAAACCGCTTGGCGACGCGTTCGTTAAGCTCATCAAAATGATCATCGCGCCGGTCATCTTCTGTACCGTGGTGACCGGTATCGCCGGCATGGAAAGCATGAAGGCGGTCGGCCGTACGGGGGCAGTTGCCCTGCTGTACTTTGAGATTGTCAGTACCATCGCGCTGATTATCGGCCTGATTATCGTCAACGTGGTGCAGCCTGGCGCGGGCATGAACGTTGATCCGGCCACGCTGGATGCGAAAGCGGTGGCGGTTTACGCTGAACAGGCGAAAGATCAGGGGATTGTGGCCTTCCTGCTGGACGTGATCCCGAGCAGCGTAATTGGCGCGTTCGCCAGCGGTAACATCCTTCAGGTACTGCTGTTTGCCGTGCTGTTTGGCTTTGCCCTGCACCGTCTGGGCAGCAAAGGCCAGCTGATTTTCAACGTCATTGAAAGCTTCTCGCAGGTTATCTTCGGCATCATCAACATGATCATGCGTCTGGCCCCGATTGGTGCCTTCGGCGCGATGGCGTTTACCATCGGTAAATACGGCGTCGGCACGCTGGTACAGCTCGGCCAGCTGATTATCTGCTTCTACATCACCTGTATTCTGTTTGTGGTGGTGGTGCTCGGCTCCATCGCCCGTGCGACCGGCTTCAGCATTTTCAAATTTATCCGTTACATTCGTGAAGAGTTGCTGATCGTGCTCGGCACGTCCTCTTCTGAATCCGCGCTGCCGCGCATGCTCGATAAAATGGAAAAGCTGGGCTGCCGTAAGTCCGTGGTGGGGCTCGTTATTCCGACGGGCTACTCCTTTAACCTCGACGGCACCTCGATATACCTGACGATGGCGGCGGTCTTTATTGCCCAGGCCACCAACAGCCACATGGATATCTTCCATCAGATTACGCTGCTGGTGGTGCTCCTGCTCTCCTCAAAAGGGGCGGCGGGCGTCACGGGCAGCGGATTTATCGTGCTGGCGGCGACCATTTCAGCGGTTGGTCATCTGCCGGTGGCGGGCCTGGCCCTGATCCTCGGTATCGACCGCTTTATGTCTGAAGCCCGCGCGTTAACCAACCTGATCGGCAATGGCGTGGCGACGGTCGTTGTAGCGAAGTGGGTGAAAGAGCTGGACCACAAGAAACTTAACGATACGCTGAATAACCGCCCATCTGAGGACAAAACCCCCGGTTTATCCTCTTAATCCCTCATAAATGCCCGTATTCCCTTGTGGGGATGCGGGCACCTGCGCATAATAACCGCTCATACCTGTCATAATTCGACAAGATTTTTTTGAGGTATATTTCACTTCCGCCCGTGACGTTTAGCCGAACACGCTGTCTAATCGGAAGGTTTTCATCGTCATCTTTGAGTGCTCACGTCGCGAGACACTCTCTTTAACCAGGAATGTTGATCAGGGGTTCACATGCAGGGCACAAAAATTCGACTCTTAACCGGCGGTTTGCTGATGATGGCAGCAGCCAGTTATGTGCAGGCAGATGCGCTCCAGCCAGACCCGGCCTGGCAACAGGGAACACTGGCGAACGGTTTCCAGTGGCAGGTATTATCCACTCCGCAACGTCCGAGCGATCGCATTGAAATTCGTCTGGCTGTGAATACCGGCTCCCTCACAGAAAGCACCCAGCAGACCGGCTTAAGCCATTTTATTCCTCGACTGGCGCTCACCCAGAGCGGCAGTTTGCAGGCGGTTCAGGTGCGTTCTTTATGGCAACAGGCCATCGATCCAAAACGCCCGCTTCCCCCGGCTGTGGTCTCCTATGACTACACCATGTTTAACCTGAGCCTGCCCAACAACCGTAACGATCTGCTTAAAGAAGCGCTTACCTATCTTTCCGATGCGACCGGCAAACTGGCGATTACGCCGGAGACCGTAAACTATGCGTTGAGCAACAGCGACATGGTGGCGACCTGGCCGACGGATACCAAAGAAGGCTGGTGGCGCTACCGCCTGAAAGGGTCAACGCTGCTTGGTCATGACCCGGCAGAGCCGCTGAAACAGCCGGTTGACGCACAGCAGGTGAAATCTTTCTATCAGCAGTGGTACACCCCGGACGCCATGACCCTCATTGTGGTGGGCAACGTGGACAGCCGTGCGGTGATAGAGCAAATCAACAAAGCCTTTGGCGATCTGAAAGGGAAGCGTGAAACGCCTGCCCCGGTTCCTACGCTTTCTCCGCTGCGTCCTGAGACGGTCAGCATCATGACGGATACCGTGCGTCAGGATCGTCTTTCAATGATGTGGGATACCGCCTGGCAGCCGATTCGCGAGTCTTCTGCGCTGTTGCGTTACTGGCGTGCGGATCTCGCGCGTGAAGCGCTGTTCTGGCACGTTCAGCAGACGCTCAGCAAGAACAACGTGAAAGACATTGGCCTGGGCTTTGACTGCCGCGTGCTGTTCCAGCGCGCGCAGTGCGCCATTAACGTGGAATCGCCCAGCGATAAGCTGAACGCGAATCTCGGCGTGGTGGCAAAAGAGCTGGCTAAAGTGCGCAAAGAGGGCCTGTCTGAAGAGGAGTTTAACGCGCTGGTCGCGCAGAAATCCCTCGAATTGCAGAAACTGTTCGCCACCTATGCCCGCGCCGATACCGATATCTTAATCAGCCAGCGCATTCGTTCCTTGCAGAATCAGGTCGTGGACATTGCGCCGGAGCAGTATCAGAAGCTGCGTCAGGATTTCCTGAACGGCCTGACCGTGGAGATGCTGAATCAGGATCTGCGTCAGCAGCTGTCGCAGGATATGGCGTTGATTCTGTTGCAGCCGAAAGGTGAGCCGGAATATGACATGAAAGAGTTAAAGGCCACCTGGAACGCCATCATGGCGACGGCACCGCAGCCAGTACAGGCGGCGGCCGATGATTTGCATCAGGATGCGAGCGATATTCCTCAGGGTCAGTAAGACCCTGAGTGCCCTCTCTCTGTGGGAGAGGGCTAGGGTGAGGGCATCAGCCCGCACCGTTCTTAAGCAGGCATCGCCTCGCGCGGAATAATCGCTCCGCGATACTGAATCACCGTGCTGGCCGTCAGGTGACCGCGCTGCGCTGCCGCTTCCGGTGTACCGCCGGTCAGACGTACCGCCAGATAGCCCGCGCTGAAAGAATCGCCCGCCGCAGTGGTATCAATCACTTTTTCTTTCGCCAGCTTCACCGCCGGAACCTCTGTCACGGCTTCACCCGTCACCGCCACCAGGCAAGACTCCGCCCCGCGCTTAATCACCACTTCACTGACCCCAGCGGCCTGCGTCCGGGCGATAACCTCATCAACCGGTTTTTCACCCCACAGGGCATCTTCATCATCCAGCGTCAGGAAGGCGATATCGGTGCATTCCAGCATCTGCTGGTACACCTGCTGCGTCTCTTCACGGCTGGCCCAGAGGCGCGGACGGTAGTTGTTATCGAAAATCACTTTGCCGCCGTTGGCGCGGCATTCGCGCAGCAGTGACAGCAGCTTTTCACGGCTCTGCTGGCTCAGGATCGCCAGGCTAATCCCGCTCAGGTAGAGGTAATCAAAGGTCGCCAGCTCTTCACAAATCGCGGCGGCGGCATCGCTTTCCAGCCAGAATTTGGCAGCCGCTTCATTACGCCAGTAGTAGAAGGTGCGCTCGCCGGTACTGTCGGTTTCGATGTAGTACAGACCCGGCAGGCGGTTTTCCATTCGCTGGATCAGCGACGTCCCAACATTTTCACCCTGCCAGGCTTCCAGCATCTGCTGGCTAAAGCTGTCCGTGCCGAGCGCAGTAACGTAATCCACGCTCAGCGCGTCGGGGGCGACCTGACGGGCAATGTAAACGGAGGTGTTCAATGTATCGCCGCCAAAACCGCGGCTCACTTCCGCGCCTTTCTGGGACAGCTCAATCATGCATTCGCCAATCACGGCAATTTTCTTAGACATAGTCGTGAACCTGAACAGAGTAATTAAAGGTAGTGTGCGCTGTGTGTTTTTTACGGTCAACCATATTAAAACGACGTTCCATTATTTTTTTTGAGCCAGCGCGTGTTCCGGCATATTTCTGTCATCTTAATTTCATTTTCCCGGTGAATTGAACATAAAGTTCTCACCTGGCGGGCCGATAACTCAGTGACGAGTCCAGAAAGGCTATCCCATACAACAGGACATCCGAAATGAAGTCAGAGCAGGTTATCCAGCGGCTGAGCACTACGCCTGAGGCAAGTATTGAGAACTTGCAGGAGCATCGCTACTGGCTGCAATGCGAGCGAGCGTATACCTATCAGCCCATCTACCGTACCGACGGTCGGTTAATGGCGATTGAGGTATTAACGATCGTCACTCATCCGTCTAATCCTTCACAGCGTATCGCGCCGGACCGCTATTTTGCGGAGGTTGCCGTGCGTCAGCGCATCGACGTGCTGGAAGAGCAGCTGAGAATGCTGGCGACGAAGCAGGCCTTCTTCGAGCAGCACGGTATTCTGGCGTCGGTGAACGTGGATGGTCCAACTCTGATGGCGTTACGTCAGAATGCGACGTTGCAGGCGCTGATTGCCACCCTGCCGTGGATGCGCTTTGAACTGGTGGAGCACGTGCGTCTGCCGCAGGACTCGTCGTTTGCCTCGATGTGTGAATTTGGCCCGCTGTGGCTGGATGACTTCGGTACCGGCATGGCGAACTTCTCCGCCCTGAGCGAAGTGCGTTATGACTACATCAAAGTGGCCCGCGATCTGTTTATTATGCTGCGCCAGACGTCGGAGGGACGGAACCTGTTTACTATGCTCCTGCAACTGATGAACCGCTATTGTCAGGGCGTCATTGTGGAAGGCGTGGAAACGCTGGAAGAGTGGCGCGACGTGCAAAATTCCCCGGCAGCCGCGGCACAGGGTTATTTCCTCTCTCGTCCTGTCCCTATGGATACCCTGGAAAAGGTGATAACCACGCTCTGATATGCCCGCTTCCCTTTGTCTGAACTATAGTTTTATAGGCAAGTTCATCAGGAAAGGGGACAACAATGACAAAAACAACCAGGGTGATTTCCTGGACAGCAGGGATTTTCGTGTTGCTGATCGTGGTCTTAATCATCATTATCGCCACGTTTGACTGGAACCGCCTCAAACCGACCATCAACCAGAAAGTCTCAGCCGAGCTAAACCGCCCCTTTGCAATACGTGGCGATTTGGGCGTCGTGTGGGAGCGCCAGAAAGAGGAAACCGGCTGGCGAAGCTGGGTGCCCTGGCCGCACGTCCATGCCGACGACATTATGCTTGGCAACCCGCCCGATATCCCCGAAGTGACCATGATCCACCTGCCGCGCGTGGAAGCAACGCTGGCGCCGTTAGCTCTGTTAACGAAAACGGTCTATCTGCCGTGGATCAAACTTCAGCAGCCCGACGCGCGGCTGATTCGCCTGTCTGAGAAAAACAACAACTGGACGTTCGATCTCGCCGGCAGCGACGATAAAGATCCGAATGCGCAGCCCTCTTCGTGGTCTTTCCGCCTCGACAATATTCTGTTCGATCGCGGGCGGATCGCCATTGACGATAAGGTGAGCAAGGCCGACGTGGAGATCCTCGTCGATCCGCTGGGCAAGCCGCTACCGTTTAGCGAAGTGACGGGCAGTAAAGCCAAAGGCGATGACAGCAAAGCGGGCGATTACGTCTTCGGCCTGACGGCGAAGGGGCGCTACAACGGCCAGCCGCTCACCGGCAAAGGCAAAATCGGCGGCATGCTGGCGCTCAGGAGCGAGGGCATGCCATTCCCGGTGCAGGCGGATTTCCGCTCGGGCAATACCCGCGTGGCGTTCGTGGGCACGGTTAACGACCCGATGAACATGGGCGGCGTCGACCTCCAGCTTAAGTTTGCCGGCGATTCGCTGGGTGAACTGTACGATCTCACCGGCGTGCTGCTGCCGGATACCCCGCCGTTCGAAACGGACGGGCGCCTGGTCGCAAAAATCGACGCTGAAAAATCGTCCGTCTTTGACTACCGTGGGTTCAACGGCCGCATCGGCGACAGCGATATTCACGGTACGCTGACCTACACCACCGGGAAACCACGCCCGAAACTGGAGGGTGACGTTGAATCCCGCCAGCTGCGTCTGGCCGATCTTGGGCCGCTGATTGGCGTAGATTCGGGTAAAGGCACGAAGTCAAAAGAGGTCAAAAAGGACGTCCAGCCTGCGGGCAAAGTACTGCCCTATGACCGCTTCGAAACCGACAAGTGGGACGTGATGGATGCGGACGTGCGCTTCAAAGGACGTAAAATTGAGCATGGCAGCACGCTGCCGTTGAGCAATCTCTCAACCCATATCATCCTGAAAAACGCCGACCTGCGCCTGCAACCGCTGAAGTTTGGCATGGCGGGCGGAACCATTTCATCGAATATCCACCTGGAGGGGGATAAAAAGCCGATGCAGGGACGGGCGGAGATCCAGGCGCGCCGGCTGAAGCTGAAAGAGCTGATGCCGGACGTGGAGCTGATGCAGAAGACCCTCGGTGAGATGAACGGCGACGCGGACATTCGCGGCACGGGCAACTCCGTGGCGGCGCTGCTGGGCAGCGGAAACGGCAACCTGAAGCTGCTGATGAACGACGGTCTGGTGAGCCGTAACCTGATGGAGATCCTGGGGCTGAACGTCGGGAACTTTATCATCGGGCAAATCTTCGGGGACGACGAAGTGCGCGTGAACTGCGCGGCGGCAAACGTGGATCTGGTCAACGGCGTGGCGCGTCCGCAGATTTTCGCCTTCGACACGGAAAACGCGGTTATCAACATCACCGGTACCGCCAGCATGGCGTCCGAGCAGCTGGATTTAACCATCGATCCGGAAAGTAAAGGTATTCGTATCATTACCCTGCGTTCGCCGCTCTACGTGCGCGGGACCTTCAAAGAGCCGCAGGCGGGCGTTAAGGCCGGGCCGCTGATTGCGCGCGGTGCAGTTGCCGCCGCACTCGCCACGCTGGTCACCCCTGCGGCGGCGCTGCTGGCGTTGATTTCGCCGTCAGAAGGCGAAGCGAATCAGTGTCGGACGATTTTGTCGCAGATGAAGAAGTAAGGTGTGGCCCGTTCTTGCCGGGTGGCGCTGCGCTTACCCGGCCTGCATGTGAATCGTAGGCCGGGTAAGGCGTAGCCGCCACCCGGCATCATCTTACAGCGACTGATGTTTAGTTTCGTGCGTCATCAGCAGCGCAATCAGCGTCAGCGCTGCCATTGCCGCCAGATAGACGCCCACATAGAACAGGCCATAGTTTGCCTGAAGCCAGGTGGCGATATACGGGGCGACCGAGGCGCCCAGAATAGACGAAACGTTATAGGAGAACGACGCGCCGGTATAACGCACTTCAGTCGGGAACAGCTCCGGCAGCAGCGCGCCCATCGGGCCAAAGGTCAGTCCCATCAGGCTCAAGCCAATCAGCAGATACGCCATCACCAGCGCAGGGCTACCTGAACCCAGCAGCGGCGGGAAGACAAACAGCGCGAACAGGATGATCAGCGAGGTGATGACGATCATGCTTGAACGACGGCCAAATTTATCCGCCAGCAGGCCCGCGATGGGCACCATCACGCCAAATCCAATAACCGCCATCATCAGCATCCACAGCACTTCGTTACGCGGCAGGCCCAGCCCGACCGGTACGGCGGCGGTGCTGTAGGTCATGGAGTAAACGGTCATGATGTAGAACAGCGTATAGGTCGCCAGCATTATGAAAGTGCCCAGCACGGTTACGCGAAGGTGTTTGGTCAGCAGCGTGCCCAGCGGAACTTTAACCTGTTTTTTCGCCGCGGCGACTTTCGCGAAGACCGGTGTTTCGTGCAGGGACACGCGCACGTACAGGCCAATCAGCACCAGCACGGCTGAGAAGACGAACGGAATACGCCAGCCCCAGCTCATGAACTGTTCATCGGTCAGCAGCCAGGAGAGGAGCAGGAAGGTGCCGTTAGCGAAGAAGAAGCCAATCGGTGCGCCCAGCTGCGGGAAAGAGCCATACAGGGCACGCTTGCGCGCCGGGGCGTTTTCGGTCGCCAGCAGCGCCGCGCCGCCCCATTCCCCGCCCAGGCCTAAACCCTGACCAAAGCGCGCCAGCGCCAGCAGCACGGGCGCCAGAATGCCAATAGTTTCATAGGTCGGCAGCAGGCCGATGGCAACCGTAGAGATCCCCATGGTCAGCAGCGAGGCAACCAGCGTCACTTTACGGCCAACGCGATCGCCAAAATGCCCAAAGACCGCTGAACCAATCGGACGCGCAACGAAGGCGATAGCAAAGGTGGCTAAAGACTGTAGCGTGGCTGCCGTCGGGTCGCCCTGTGGGAAGAAAATATGCGGAAAGACAATGACCGCAGCGGTGGCATAAATGTAAAAGTCGAAGAACTCAATGGCGGTGCCAATCAGCGATGCGACGACGACTTTATTGCGGGAGTTGACCGGAACGTGTTCCGCCCCTTCGTTAAGTGTGGTGGCTGTTGCTTGCATAATATTTTCTTATTTTTGGACGAACGAAGGGCCATATTAGGCATAGCAAAAGCGACATTTCAATCTGTAACAAAGGCGTGGCGTGGTCATAAAAGCAACAAAAAGCGGATAATTTTCAGGCCAGCGAAAACACTTCCATGAAATGCTTCACACATTTTAAATATCAGTCATTAAAACTGGTTTTGAGTTAAATAAAAGTTACGGTCTGGATTTATATGCTGAAATGATGGATCGGGCTGAAATATCAGCCCGACAGAACATCAGTGGTGGGTTTTTCCCGGCATGCGCGGGTCGTCTTTATACTCTGCGGTAGCGATCCACGCGGCGCAGAACAGCGTCAGGCGCGCGAAGAAATAGAAGAAGGCCATCAGCCCCAGCACTGAACCAAAGGCCGCGCCGGAGGGAGACTTGACCAGCGACGGCAGCGTATAGGTCATCACAATTTTGATCACCTCAAAACCAATAGCGGCAATCAACGTCCCGCGGATCAGCGCCTTCTTGCGCGGGCGATGGCGGGGCAAACGCCAGAAGATCCAGAAGAACAGCAGGTAGTTAGCAAAGATGGAGATGGCAAGCCCTATACCGCGCCAGGCCGGCTTAAGCCATTCAATGTAATCCAGATACAGCGCGGAGATAATCATCTGCTGCGCGGAACCGGCGACCGAGGTGATAGAGAGCGTGATGACCAGCGCCACCAGCAGCCCAATCAGCGAAATAAAGTCGCGCAGATACTTCACCCATATCTTCTCCTGGTCCTGCGGGGTACGCTCCCAGACGTCACGCGACTGGGCGCGAATGGCCTCACGCAGGTTGCCCATCCAGTTCACCCCGGAGTAGAGCGCAATGAGCAACCCGACGATACCCACGGTGGTACGCTGCTGCACGGCTGTATTGATGGTGCTTTTAAGCGTCGTGGCGAGCGTCTGGTCGCTAACGTTGTTCAGGATCTTATTGAAGATGTCCTGCAATAGCGTCGGGTGAGACGCCAGCACAAAACCGGCGGCGGCAAACGACACCATCAGGATGGGGATCATCGACAGGAAAGAGAAGTAGGTGATCGCCGCGCCGAACTGATTTCCCATGCGGTCATTGAAGCGCTCAGCGGCGCGTATCAGGTGGGCAATCGCGGGTATCTGCTGAATTTTTTCAGCTATACCGGTTACGGTGCCCAGCGCTTTGCTGGCCGTTCCAGGCTCTTTCGACGCTTCAGGTTCGTTATCCATCTTTTTGATGGGTTCATAATCTAAATGTTGAGTCGGTCGTTGCGGGTTATTTTCCGGCGTCACGCGCATTTTCCTTTTCGTTGAGCTGGATGTTACTGAATTATAGCTTGCGACTAGTCCACGTAACTTTTTGTGAGTTCGGTAAGCCACGCCATAAACACATGCACCCGGCGGGAGAGGTTACGGCGGTGGGGATAAATGAGGGAGACGGGCATCGGTTCAGCCCGGTACTGCGGCAGGATCTCCACGAGTTTTTTCGTGCGCAGGGCATCACGCACCCCGACGCGCGGGACCTGAATAATGCCAAGCCCGGCGATACAGGCGGCCTGGTAGGTTTCCGTGCTGTTGACCGTCAGCACGCCTCCCGTTTTTACCCACTGGGTCGCGCTGCCGTTGAAATACTCAAAACCCAGCGGGCGGGTGCCCAGCGTGGCGGAGTAGTGAATGAGGGCGTGTGAGGCCAAATCGTCCAGCGTCTCAGGGTAGCCGAATCGCGTCAGATAGTCCGGGCTGGCGCAGTTAATCACCGAAAGCTTCCCAAGCGGACGGGCGATAAGCCCGGAGTCTTTCAGGTTACCCACGCGCACCACGCAGTCAAATCCTTCGCGGATGACGTCCACCAGGCGGTCGCTGCTGCTCAGCTCCAGCTCAATGCCGGGGTACTGCTGTAAAAAGGCAGGCAGTTTTGGAATGACGACATTTCGCGCAATGGCAACGGGCATATCCACGCGTAGCCGACCGCTGATGGAGGAGGGGTCGTGCAGGAACATGCCGTCCAGCTCGTCCAGATTCATCAGCAGATCTTTTGCACGTTCATAATAAACCATGCCGTCCTGCGTCAGGCTGACGCGGCGGGTAGTGCGGTGCAGCAGCTGCGTACCCAGCGCGTTTTCCAGGGCCTGGATCTGCCGCGATACGCTCCCTTTCGGTAGGCTTAACGTCTCCGCCGCGCGGGAAAAACTCTCCAGTTCCGCGACGCGAAGGAAAAGCTGCATTGCGTGTATTTTATCCATAGATGTTAGTCATTGTTGTTATGAATGAAACAGTGAAGCGTTAGCAGGAGTATTTATTGATTTTCTACCATCTAATAAGCTCTTTCTCAATCTTCATCACAGACGAAACGAGGTGAATTATGCGTGAACGTATTGCATTAGTGACCGGCGGTAGCCGCGGCCTGGGTAAAAACGCCGTTCTGAAGCTGGCTGCGGAAGGGACAGGCATCATCCTGACCTGGAACAGCAGCCAGCAGGAGGCGCATGACGTTGTGCGCGAAATAGAGACAAAAGGCGGAAAAGCGGCCGCATTGCAGCTTAACGTCGGCGATACGGCAAGTTTTCCGCGTTTTGCTCAACAGGTGAAGGACACCCTTCAGCACGTCTGGCAACGTGACGCCTTTGACTATTTAGTGAACAACGCCGGCACAGGCTTATATGCCCCCTATACCGAGACGACGGAGGCGCAGTTTGACGATGCGGTGAACATTCATTTCAAAGGCCCGTTTTTCCTCACGCAGCAGCTGCTGCCGTTAATAAAAGACGGGGGACGGATCCTGAACGTCTCCAGCGGACTGGCCCGTTTTACTCAGCCAGGCTCAGGCACCTACGCTGCCATGAAAGGGGCGATGGAAGTGCTGACCCGCTATCAGGCAAAAGAGCTGGGCGCGCGCGGTATTTCCGTCAATATCATCGCGCCTGGCGCCATTGAAACCGACTTTGGCGGCGGACGCGTGCGGGATAATGCGGAGCTTAACCAGATGCTGGCGTCGCAAACTGCGCTGGGACGCGTGGGCCTGCCCGATGATATTGGTGACGCCATTGCGGCCCTGCTCAGCGACAAACTGGGCTGGATGAATGCGCAACGTATTGAAGTCTCAGGCGGTATGTTCCTGTAATGTTCGGTCTTAAGAGGAGGGAACCCTCTTAAGGAAATTCTTAATTCAGGTATGTCTAAATGCGGGAAAATATAAAGATAGCTGGATGAATTGTAACCTCTCCGTTCATTGAGTTTTTTCTTAAAAAATGCCTCTGTAGAATCCCCCTTCGCTATTCTCAGAGGAGTAAAACGATGCGAGTAATCATGTTTGACAGGCAGTCATTATTTATTCATGGAGCGATGTGCAGTTTGCAGAAGTTAATTCCGGAAATAGATTTGACAGGGACTCGTCAGACTGATGAATTATGGGCGCAATTATCCGCGTCACCCTCCGCTATCGTCATGATAGATGGATATTTAATTCATGATAATGGTGTGGCTTTACTGGAAGAGATTACGGATCGTTTTCCAGCGGCGCGCGTGGTGTTGGTATTAACGAAAAAAGAGCCTCGCTGGGTTGAGCAAATGCTACAGCGCAACGTGGTGGCGATAATCCCCCGCAATGCGAATCCCGAACGCTTTTCCGCAGTGCTGGATTCGGTATCGCGAGGAATGGTCTGTTTTCCCGGCGAGTGGCTGAAGCAGCACTCCTCTCATGATGAACTGTCATTGTTAAGCGAGCGCCAGCGTGAGGTGTTGAAGTTACTGGCGGCCGGAGAGTCGAATAAAGAGATTGGGCGTAATCTCAACATCAGTGCGGCAACGGTAAAAGCGCATCTTGAGACGCTTTTCCGCCGTCTTGACGTCAAAAACCGGACGCAGGCCGCGATGTACTACACCCGGGCGACAGCCTGAAGGATCTTCTCTGGCAGAGGGGAGTCTTCTCCAAAACTGAAGAGAGTTAATACCAGGGCATCATGCTGCTGTTGGGTTAATGGGCGTCGGTTCGTTTCCCGCAGCAGCGTCTCACATAATTGAATATCATTGAAAAGCAAATACTCCGCCTCAGCCGGCGTAATGAGGCCGTTAAATTTCTCCCACTGGCGAATCACGTGACCGTAACCTATAACCCATATTCCCTTTTCGTCACGGTATTTTTCCAGGGAAAGTCCCTGCTGCTTTTTAATTAATGCGATTGCAGCAGACGTTATCTGCATTGCATAACCCGTCATAAGCGTTTCCTCTTAATGGCGGGACTATAGAGGAAACGACGTCCGGGGAATATCCGCCAAATGGCTGTTGATCAGGTTTTACTGAACGGGTATTCCTTTTTCAATAAACCGAACAGCCAGTCGTTATGCCATTGCCCTGAAAGGAAATAACTCTCGCGCAATTCACCTTCCAGCTGAAAACCTGTTTTTTCCAGCAGCCGCCTTGAGGCGATATTTCCCGCGGTAACGGTGGCGGTGAGCCGACGAATATTGCCCTGAGTCAACGCGAAATCACACACGGCCCGCAGCGATTCAAAGCCGTAACCTTTCCCCTGCGCAGAGGGCGCAAAGAGAAAACCGACTTCGGCACAATCTGCTTCCCGGTGTACATAGCCGGTTACGCCCAGCGGCGTCTGGCTGGCCGTATCACGCACCACAAGGCAGAGCCAGTGTGAGCTGCCCGGCGTCCACGGCAACAGTCGAGACTCAAAGGCATCCCGAATGTCCGCCTCGCTACGCGCCTCGGCGACAAAACGCATCACGTCAGGATGTTGCTGAAGCGACAGAAAAAAGGGCCAGTCTTGCTCCTGAAGCGGCGAGCAGGTGAGGCGTGCGGTCGTAAAGGCGGGCATTCAGATTCTCCTGAGGCATTGTAAATGATTATAGGGTTGTCACTTTATTTCAACAGAAAGTCAGGTATGTTTAACCTCGTATAAATAAAAAGAAAAATCACCTTTAATGCCGCTTTAGCGGTATTTGTTGTCTCTCAAGGAAAACAAAGATGATGAGCTCATCGCATCATACCCGCGAGCAGTTTGAACACTGCCTGGCGGCGATCCGTCAGGCGTCTGTCGAAATCTTACTTCTGTTGAATGTACCTGTTAGTGAAGGCAAAGATCCACGCTGGTTTCTGGAACAGCTGGACAGCGCCCGTCTGGGGCTGGGCGGGTGGGGCGCCGTTGCCAGGAAGCTGAACCTGAATGATGCGGAAATGACGGCCTTTACGCTGCAATTACGCTTGCTTCAGCAGCGCGTCCCCCAGTATGAAAGCGGGCAGGACGTCAGCGAAAACCAGCTGATTGCGGCGATGCGCTTTGTAACCGCTCTTGAATATCTGCGTTTGCAACAGCCCCTCCTGACCTACGATACCGGGATGGCGCCAGAGCAGGCGAGCCAGCTCCAGGCGCAGAAACAGGTGCGAGCCATCGAGCTAATGATAAAAGGGCTGATACAGCAGGCGTGGCCCGATCCGACGCGGCTGAATAATCATCTTAAGACCTTGTTTAACGCCGATCGCGTGCGTCGCTGGCTGAAAAACGGTGAAATTAACGATGTGCTGAGCGGCATGTTGTTCAGCGAGCTGGCCCAGATGCTGGTGGATAAAAAAGAATTTAGCCGCTACTACGCGTCGCTGTTTAACGACCCGGACATGCTGACGCTGCTGGTAGAGCCTCGTAAAACGCTGCAAACCTTCCTCGAGGATATCCGTCAAATCCGCAACAGCATCACCGTGCAGCAGCCGTTAAGCGGGGCGCAAATCCAGCTGCTCGACAGCTATTACACGCAGATAACCCGCTCCGTTCAGCGCGCGTTTGAGGAAGGGCGAACACGCATTAACCCGGCGGCGCTCATGGCGGTGGAGGAAAGCGAGCTGCACGCGTTCTGGGAAAAGGCGCAGAAAAGGGATCGCACCACGGGTGGCGATCTTTTTGAAGTGCGCGACAGCATCGAGAAACCGACCCAGCGCGCCGCGCGAACGCCCGAGCAGCGCGAACAGCTGATTTCTGGCGTGCTGTGGGGAGCGGTTGGCGTGATGGTTATCGCGATTATCGTGGGGGGAGCCTGGCTGGTAACCAGCAGTAAACCCCAGCCGGCTGTGGCCAGTTCGGCATCTCCCGCGCCGGTGCAGGAGATGCGCGAAACGCCTTCCTCGCGAGAAACGCTGACGCGTATGGGTGTGACCTGGGATGAAAACAACTTCCGTTCAGCTATCAGCCGCAACGATACCCGCGTGGCGCTCCTGTTCTTGCAGGGCGGGATGGACTGGAAAGTGTCATGGACAGAAGAGGCGTTATCAGCAGGCTACGACGACGTGCTGGAAGTGATGCTGCGCTACCGCCTGCAAATGACAGAGCAAAAGCCCTGCCGACGCTTTATTAACACGCTTAGCCATGCGATGGCGAACGGCGAATCGCTGACGTCTATGCGCAAGCAGTACCTGAAAGCGTTCTGTACCGTCCCGGCAGTGGTGAAACGCCAACAGCATGATGCGGATATGGCCACGCGGCGCGCTAAATCTCAGCCGGATGCCACCACAAAAAAATGGCAGTCCATCCAGACTGACATTTATGAGGTGATCCGCTGATTATTTTTCCCCCTCTCCCTTCAGGGGAGAGGATCAGGGTGAGGGGCGAGGCTCAGGGCTCCCCATACAACCCAATCAACCGCCGCACCACGCCATTGGTCCAGCCGAAGCCATCCTGCAACGGATACTCCCCCCCGCCACCTTCGCGTGGCGTGCTGCTGGCGATGTGGTACTTCTCAATCAGCTTATGATGGGTTTTATAGTAATGGTTCACGGTGTGCAGCCAGCTCCAGGCGATCTCATCTCCCAGCGAGTCGTTGCCGTACTGTTTGAACCCCTGAATGGCCATCCATTGCAGCGGCGCCCAGCCGTTCGGCTTATCCCACTGTTCGCCTGTTTCATATTCGGTGGCGAGGATCCCGCCCGGTGTGAGCAGACGTGCTTTAACGGCATCGGACAGCCGCTCCGCCTGCTCATGCGTCGCCATGCCCACGTACAGCGGCACAATGCTGGCCGCAGAGAAGAGCGCCAGCGCTTCACGTCGCCAGTCGTAATCGCGATAACAGCCGTTCTCGTCGTCCCACAGATAACGGTTCACCGCCGCGCGGCGGTCGCTGGCTTTCTGACGGAACAGATCGGCGGTCTCTTTATCCCCTTTCGATGCTGAGATATTGGCAATAGCGCTCTCCAGCTTGAACAGGAACGCGTTCAAATCGATGGGGATAAATTGTGTCGTGCGGATGCTGGCCAGCCGCGCCGGATCGCGCAGCCAGCGGGACGAGTAATCCCAGCCGGAGGCTGCCCCGGCGCGCAGGTCGCGATACACCTCGTTCGGCGGGCGACCCGAATGACGGGCGGTTTCAACGTCCTCAATCCAGGATTCATCCCGCGGCGTATCGCGATCGTCCCAGTAACGGTTAAGCAGGGAGCCGTCCGGCATGCGGACCGCACTGCGATAGGCCTGATTGAGCAGCAGCGATTCTGCCCCGTCCATCCAGAAGGCGTACTCCATCTTGAGGTGTTCAAGATAGCGCTTTGCCCCGCGCACGCCGTCCTCTTCAAACAGCTCCACCATCAGCGCAAAAACCGGCGGCTGGGAGCGGCTGAGATAGTAGGTACGGTTGCCGTTCGGGATATGGCCATAGCGCTCAATCAGCCAGGCGAAGTTATCGGCCATGCATTTCAGCAAATCGTTACGACCGCTTTCCGCCAGCCCCAGCATGGAGAAGTAGGAGTCCCAGTAGTAGGTCTCGCTGAAGCGACCGCCGGGCACAATATAGGCCTGCGGCAGCGCCAGCAGCGACGACCACGGGATGTGATCCTGCGGCTCGCGCGTCAGCACCGGCCACAGGTTATCAATGTGTTCTTTCAGGGAGAAGCCGGGATCAGAGACGTACTCTTTGCTGTAATCCTCCGGCAGCCAGAAGTGATTCTCCACAAAGCGCGCCAGGTCGAAATCACGGTGACGACGCACCTTGCGGTAGCGAATCAGGATATCCAGCGGATCCATCTTCGGCGCACAGTCGGGGAAGGTTTTGCTGTCCGCAAACAGCCGCGACGACTGGACGTGTTCAAACAGTTCAAGGTAGCGGTCTGCGGGCGTGAGGGCATCGGACGCCGGCAGCCCTTCAATCATTTCCGGTTCCGGCTCTGCCTCGATCATCTCATCCAGTTTTAACTCACAGGGATCGGTTTCGTAGCGCAGCTCTTCTGCAATTTCGAACTCGATTTCCTCGGCAGTCTGTAGTTTCTGGTTGAACATGGTGATAAAGACCTCCGGTTATGTGTTCTCAAAGACTGGTTTTTCCGGGCGTCCTATAAGCGTAGACATTCGCTTCGGTAGATGTGGGGGGATATGTGCGGTAGATCACTATTTTCGGAGCATTCGTTTTGCAACGATTTGTGAATGTTAATGAAAAATGCCCCTCCGGAGAGGGGCATCAGGCTTAACGCATGGTCACAAATTCTTCTGCCGCCGTCGGGTGGATCGCGACGGTGTTATCGAAGTCTTTCTTGGTGGCGCCCATCTTCAGCGCCACCGCGAAGCCTTGCAGGATCTCGTCCATGCCAAAGCCAATGCCGTGGATACCGACGATCTTCTCGTCCGGGCCCACGCAGACCAGCTTCATGCGGCACGGCTGACGGTGTGAGGTGACTGCGGTATACATTGCGGTAAACGCCGATTTGTACACTTTCACCTGGTCATCGCCGTACTGCTCGCGCGCCTGCGGCTCGGTTAAGCCGACGGTGCCGATGGGCGGGTGGCTGAAGACCACGGTCGGGATGTTGCTGTAATCCAGGTGCTCGTCCGGTTTGTTGTTAAACAGGCGCTCGGAGAGGCGACGGCCTGCGGCAACGGCAACCGGCGTCAGTTCGACGGCACCGGTGTTATCCCCGACGGCATAAATGCCCGGTACGCTGGTGTTCTGGAACTTATCAACGACGATATACCCTTTTTCATTGGTTTTCACGTCAGTTGCGGCCAGGTTGAAGTTGTCGGTTTCCGGTTCACGACCAATCGCCCAGATCAGGCAGTCAACGGTCTGGCTGCGGCCATCTTCCAGCTCCAGCGTCAGGCTGCCGTCTGCATTTTTAACGACCGCTTTTGGTACGGCGTTAGTGTGCAGCGTTGGGCCTTCGGCGTTCATCACCTCAACCAGCGTCTCGACGATCAGCGGGTCGAAGCTGCGCAGCGGCGCGTGTTTACGCACGAACAGGTGCGCCTCTGCGCCCAGGCCGTTAATCACGCCAGCCAGCTCAACCGCGATGTAACCTGCGCCCACAATGGCCACGCGCTCAGGCAGAGCTGGCAGCTCGAAGAACCCGTCGGAGTCGATACCGTATTCCGCGCCCGGAATGTTCGGATGGCTCGGACGGCCGCCGGTGGCGATCAGGATGTGATCGGCAGTGATCGTCTCGCCGTTCACTTCGATCGTTTTCGCATCCACGAAACGGGCGAAGCCGCGGATCACGTCAACGTTATTCTTGCCCAGCACGTTGTCGTACGAGGTGTGAATACGATCGATGTAGGCGGTACGGCTGGCGATCAGCTTGTCCCAGTCGAAGTGGTTGATGGTGGTATCAAAACCGTAGTCCGGGCCATACATATGAATAGCTTCACGGATTTGCGCGGCATGCCACATCACTTTCTTCGGTACACAACCGACGTTCACGCAGGTGCCGCCGAGCGCTTTGGCTTCAATCAGCGCACACTTCTGGCCGTACATAGCCGCACGGTTAATGGAGGCGATGCCGCCGCTGCCGCCGCCGATTGCGATGTAGTCATAATGCCTGGTCATAGTTTTTGTCCTTAATCGTGAATTGCCGCGATTGTATACCTGAAATCAATAGTTTCCACCGATGGCTGCAATTACTCCGGCACGATCCAGCTTACGGTGGCGTGCCCTGTTCCGGCAGGCACCAGCGTTTTGTGCAGCCACGGCAGCACATTGTTCATCTGTGCTTCCAGCTTCCACGGCGGGTTAATCACAATCATGCCGGAAGCGGTCATGCCGCGCTGGTCGCTGTCGGGGCGCACCGCCAGCTCAATTTGCAGGATTTTACGAATGCCGGTCGCTTCCAGATCTTTAATCATGCGTTTAATCTGCGCGCGCAGTACCACCGGATACCACAGGGCATAGGTTCCGGTCGCAAAGCGTTTGTAACCTTCGTTGATGCCGGTCACCACCGCCTGATAGTCGGTTTTGATTTCGTACGGCGGGTCGATCAGCACCAGGCCGCGACGGGAAACCGGCGGCAGCTTGGCTTTCAGCTGCTGGTAACCGTCGGCTTTGTCCACGCGGGCGCGGTTATCTTTCTGAAACTCAGAGCGCAGCAGCGGGAAATCGCTCGGGTGCAGTTCGGTCAGCTGGAGGCTGTCCTGCTCGCGCAGCAGCTGACGGGCAATCAGCGGAGAGCCCGGGTAGTAACGCAGCTGGCCGTTGCGGTTGAAGTGATTCACCACGCCGATGTACGGCTCCAGCTCGGCAGGCAGATCGTCCTGCTGCCAGATACGCGCAATCCCTTCCAGATATTCACCGGTACGCTCGGCATGCTCGCCGCTCAGCTGATAACGGCCCGCGCCCGCGTGGGTGTCCAGATAGAGAAACGGTTTATCCTTCTCTTTGAGCGATTCGATGATCAGGCTCTGAACGGTGTGTTTAAGGACGTCGGCATGGTTGCCAGCGTGGAAGCTGTGGCGATAACTGAGCATGGGTAATGATATTCCGCTGAATTGACGATTTGCCACAGTTTACAGCAGAACGGCAAAGATTACCCGCAGGCCCGGTAAGCGCAGCGCCACCGGGCTCTTTTCGACAACGTCCGGCATTGAAATCCTCTACACTTAACCCCATTACTGAACAATATGCACAGCGCCGGATGCGCGCTTCATTCATCTATTTCAACAGGACAGCGTTTATGACCAATCCATTACTGACGCCTTTTTCGTTGCCACCGTTTTCTAAAATCCTCCCTGAGCATGTGGTTCCAGCCGTTACCCAGTCGCTGGACAACTGCCGCGCGGCGGTAGAAAGCGTGGTTGCGCAGGGCGCGCCGTACACCTGGGAGAATCTGTGTCAGCCGCTGGCCGAAGTGGACGACGTGCTGGGGCGTATCTTCTCCCCGGTGAGCCACCTGAACTCGGTGAAAAACAGCCCGGAACTGCGTGAAGCCTACGAACAAACCCTGCCGCTGCTCTCTGAGTACAGCACCTGGGTCGGCCAGCATGAAGGACTGTACAAAGCCTACCGCGACCTGCGCGACGGCGACCATTATGCCGAACTGAACATGGCGCAGAAAAAATCGGTTGATAACGCCCTGCGTGACTTTGAGCTGTCCGGTATCGGTCTGCCAAAAGAGAAGCAGGTTCGCTACGGCGAAATCGCTGCGCGCCTGTCCGAGCTGGGCAACCAGTACAGCAACAACGTCCTCGACGCCACCATGGGCTGGACGAAGCTGATTACCGACGAAGCCGAGCTGGCGGGTATGCCGGAAAGCGCGCTGGCGGCGGCGAAAGCCCAGGCCGAAGCGAAAGAGCAGGAAGGCTTCCTGTTAACGCTGGATATCCCGAGCTATCTGCCGGTGATGACCTACTGCGACAACCAGGCCCTGCGTGAAGAGATGTACCGCGCCTATAGCACCCGCGCCTCCGATCAGGGGCCGAATGCGGGTAAATGGGATAACAGCCCGGTGATGGCGGAGATCCTCGCCCTGCGCCACGAGCTGGCACAGCTGCTGGGCTTCGACAGCTACGCGGATAAATCCCTCGCCACCAAAATGGCCGAGAACCCGCAGCAGGTGCTCGACTTCCTGACCGATCTGGCGAAACGCGCCCGTCCTCAGGGGGAGAAAGAGCTGGCCCAGCTGCGTGCCTTTGCGAAAGCCGAGTTTGGCGTGGACGAGCTTCAGCCGTGGGATATCGCGTACTACAGCGAAAAACAGAAGCAGCACCTCTACAGCATCAGCGACGAACAGCTGCGTCCGTACTTCCCGGAAAACAAAGCCGTCAACGGTCTGTTTGAAGTGGTGAAACGCATTTACGGCATTACCGCTAAAGAGCGTACCGATATCGACGTCTGGCATCCGGACGTGCGCTTCTTTGAGCTGTATGACGAGAAAAACGAGCTGCGCGGCAGCTTCTATCTGGATCTTTACGCGCGTGAAAACAAACGCGGCGGGGCGTGGATGGACGACTGCGTGGGCCAGATGCGTAAAGCGGATGGTTCCCTGCAAAAACCGGTCGCCTATCTGACCTGTAACTTCAACCGTCCGGTAAGCGGCAAACCGGCGCTGTTCACCCACGATGAAGTGATCACTCTGTTCCACGAGTTCGGTCACGGCCTGCACCACATGCTGACCCGCATCGAAACCGCCGGCGTCGCCGGTATCAGCGGGGTGCCATGGGATGCGGTCGAGCTGCCAAGCCAGTTTATGGAAAACTGGTGCTGGGAGCCGGACGCGCTGGCGTTTATCTCCGGCCACTATGAGACCGGCGAACCGCTGCCTAAAGAGTTGCTGGATAAAATGCTGGCGGCGAAAAACTACCAGGCGGCGATGTTTATCCTGCGTCAGCTGGAGTTCGGCCTGTTCGATTTCCGCCTGCACGCCGAGTTCAGCCCGGAGCAGGGGGCGAAAATCCTCGAAACGCTGGCCGAGATTAAAAAGCAGGTCGCCGTTATTCCAGGCCCAACCTGGGGACGCTTCCCGCACGCGTTCAGCCATATCTTCGCAGGCGGATACGCCGCGGGCTACTACAGCTACCTGTGGGCCGACGTGCTGGCGGCGGACGCCTTCTCTCGCTTCGAAGAAGAGGGGATTTTCAACCGCGAAACCGGTCAGTCGTTCCTCGATAACATCCTGACGCGCGGGGGTTCAGAAGAGCCTATGGAGCTGTTCAAACGCTTCCGTGGCCGCGAGCCTCAGCTGGATGCGATGCTGGAGCATTACGGAATCAAAGGCTGATTGCTACGTGAAGATCTGCTTAGTGGATGAAACGGGCGCCGGGAACGGCGCCTTATCTGTTCTGGCGGCCCGCTGGGGGCTGGAACATGATGAAAACAACCTGATGGCGCTGGTGATGACGCCGGAACATCTGGAGCTTCGCAAGCGCGACGAGCCGAAGCTCGGCGGGATTTTTGTCGATTTCGTCGGCGGCGCGATGGCGCACCGGCGTAAGTTCGGCGGCGGTCGCGGCGAAGCGGTGGCCAAAGCGGTCGGCATTAAGGGAAGCTATCTGCCTGACGTGGTGGACGCCACGGCGGGGCTGGGGCGCGATGCTTTTGTGCTGGCGTCGGTGGGCTGCCGGGTGCGGATGCTGGAGCGTAATCCGGTTGTCGCCGCGCTGCTCGATGACGGGCTGACGCGAGGCTATGCGGACCCGGAAATCGGCCCGTGGTTGCAGGAACGTTTGCAGCTGATCCACGCGTCAAGCCTGACGGCGCTGACGGATATCACTCCGCGCCCGCAGGTGGTCTACCTCGACCCGATGTTCCCGCATAAGCAGAAAAGCGCGCTGGTGAAGAAAGAGATGCGTGTGTTTCAGTCGCTGGTGGGGCCGGATCTGGATGCAGATGGCCTGCTGGAGCCTGCTCGTCAGCTCGCGACGAAGCGGGTGGTGGTGAAGCGTCCGGACTACGCGCCGCCGCTGGCGGACGTTGCCACGACCAACGCGGTGACCACCAAAGGGCACCGGTTTGATATTTATGCGGGGACGCCGGAATAAAAAAAGCCGGGTGGCGGCTTCGCCTTACCCGGCCTACATTCAGTGCCGCTTTTTTTGCACTTACTCGTCTTCTTCGTCACGCAGTGGAACAATCAGCATATCCACGTGAACGGTATTAATCAGCTGGCGCGCTGAGGACATCAGCTTGCTCCAGAAGTCCTGGTGATGACCGCAGACCACCAGATCCATATCGTATTTCTTAATCGCATCAACCAGCACCTGACCCAGATCGCCGCTACCGCTCAGGGTTTCAGTGATCGGATAGCCCGCGTTGGTAGAGAGCTCGCTCAGCGCGTGGTGAGTCTCTTCGGAGATGCGTTTCTGCATATCGCCGAGATTCACGTCGATCAGACCGGTGTAGAGGTCGGAGTAATTCACATCAACGTGAATCAGCGAAACTTTCGCGTTGTAGGGACGTGCCATGGATACGGCTTTGTCGACCAGCACTTTACTCTCCGGGGAGAGGTCTACCGCGATAAGAATGTGTTTGTAAGCCATAGTGTTACTCCTTCCTTAAGTTATCGATGACTAAATGGGAAAGCGTCGTCTGATGCTTTCATTACGGCCCAGTTAAACATATTTTTCAAGCTTTGGTGTTGATAACGATTAACCTTGTGGCAAAAAAATTAACGGATCTCCTACACTATTTAATGAGCCGTTCGGATATTAAAACGCGAACCGGATCGACTTTTAGTCATTCTTTCACTGAACTGTCTGTCAGGGCATTGGGGTGCGGTAGCTCAGGAGCCTTGCTTCATGGGCGGACGCCGGGGAGGATGTATGATTAGCACCGTCGCATTGTTTTGGGCGTTATGCGTAGTTTGCATAGTGAATATGGCGCGCTACTTCTCATCGTTACGTGCGCTGTTAGTGGTACTTCGTGGTTGCGATCCGCTGCTTTATCAGTACGTGGACGGTGGAGGGTTCTTCACCTCGCATGGACAGCCCAGCAAACAGATGCGTCTGGTGGGGTACATCTATTACCAGCGCTACCGCGATCACCACGATGAAGAGTTTATCCGTCGCTGCGAGCGCCTGCGTCGTCAGTTCATTTTGACCAGCGCCCTGTGTGGCCTGGTTGTGGTGAGTATGATTGCACTGATGATTTGGCACTGAGCATGATGAAGGCGAGGCCAGCCTCGCCTTCTTACCATTCGATTTAGGGGGTAGCCGTGAATCGGAGGTCAGAGATCGTGTCCTGAATTGATATCACTTTACCACTGTAAGAAATGCTCACAGCCCCGTTTTTGACCAGGCTGGCATTTGTAATCGTGCCAGTACCCTCAATGACGGGAGATTTCGTGGAGAGTTGCCTGAGAATGTCGACGTTTTTCCCTTCTAGCTTATTCGAGAGATAGTATCGATAAATGGTCGGTACGGTTGCGCCACCGCCATGATTCACCGTCATGTACAGCCAGACGCTATCTGAAACGTGATAAACGCGCTGCAACTCGTCGTAACGACGGGAGTCGGGCTGATGATTTAGCCAGGCAAAACCGGCAACCACGAAGAGCAGTACAAGCGTGACGAGCCGATGGAGCCAGCTAATAACCATTCTGAATGGCATAATCTATTCCTTCTCTGATATTGCGCTGATCCGTCGGGTCATCACCGTAAGGGGGTTTATCGTACCATTTACCCCATTTGGCTTTTGAGGTCCCTGCGCGACTCTGAGCCCAACCCGCGCCCATGAGGAGGATCTTCGCAGGAATCCCAGCCGCGGTCCCTGCGGAACCGAAGTTAAAATTGCCAAATGCTGCGAAATACGGATCGAACTTTTTATAATCCCATGGGCCGCCATTTCGGACTTTTTGATAGAACCAGTAATATGTATAGGCTGTGGCCATATTGCGTGACATTCCATTTTGGCGCGCTTCACGCATGTTGTTAGCTATTACAATTGAACCAGGGCCAGGCGTTGGAACGGAAGCCATACATTCTCCAGTAGGCGTTATTCATCCTTCCCGGCATGATAGTTTCTCGCAAACAGATTATCTGAGCAAAAAGTGTTCAGATTTTCCTAATGAAATTAGTTAATTAATCAGAAATTACACGTAAAAAAAGCGGGCCAGTTTCCTGACCCGCTTTTTTGTCGCCTTCAGCCGGTTAAATCAGCTTCAGCGAAATCCAGTACAGACCGCCGGACAGCAGGATGGACGCCGGGAGGGTGAACACCCAGGCCATCAGAATGTTGGTCACGGTTTTACGCTGTAAACCGCCGCCGTCAACAATCATGGTACCTGCCACGGACGAAGAGAGTACGTGGGTGGTTGATACTGGCATACCGGTGTAGCTCGCCAGACCGATAGACACCGCTGCCGTCATCTGCGCGGACATACCCTGCGCATAGGTCATGCCTTTCTTACCGATCTTCTCGCCGATGGTGGTCGCCACACGACGCCAGCCAATCATCGTACCGATACCCAGCGCCAGCGCGACCGCCATGATGATCCAGATTGGCGCGTACTCAATGGTGTTGAGCATATCGCCTTTCAGTTTCTTCAGCAGACGTTTGTCGTCGGCAGTCACCTCTGGCAGCTTCGCGACTTTATCGGTCACGTCGGAGATGCAGAGCATGATGCGACGCAGCTGACCACGCTGTTCAACAGCCAGTTTGTCGTAGCTTTCGATATCGGCCAGCATGCCTTTCGCACGTTCCAGCGCGTTAATCGCGTTTGCCGGGTGGCAATGGAACTCGCCCGGTGCAGTCAGTGCGCCAGAGTCAGGAGAAGGGATCAGCTGGTCTACGCCGGTCGCTTTCTTCAGCAGCTGAGGATGCTGCTGGAAGTACGTTTCAACGTTGTTTACCGCATCACGGGTACGGGTGATCTCGTAGCCAGAGGCGTTCATGTTAACCACGAAGCCCGCCGGTGCGACGCCAATCAGAACCAGCATCACCAGACCAATGCCTTTCTGACCATCGTTCGCGCCATGAGAGAAGGCCACGCCGATAGCGGAAACGATCAGCGCGATACGCGTCCAGAACGGCGGCTTTTTCTTGCCGTCTTTCTTTTCACGCTCTGCTGGCGTCAGGTGGATACGCGCACGTTTCTTCGTGTTGCTCCAGTAGCGACGCAGGATGAAAATCAAGCCACCCGCCACCACCAGACCCACGATAGGAGAGATGATCAGAGAGCCGAAAATGCCCAGTACTTTAGGCAGGTTCAGCGCATCAACAACCGAGGTACCGGTCATCAGGGCGTTGGTTAACCCAATACCGATAATCGCGCCAATAAGGGTGTGAGAGCTGGATGCAGGCAGGCCGAAATACCAGGTACCGAGGTTCCAGATAATGGCAGCAAGCAGCATTGAGAACACCATGGCCAGGCCATGACCGGAACTCACGTTAAGAAGCAGATCCGTTGGCAGCATATGCACAATGGCATACGCAACGCTCAGTCCGCCCAGGAGGACACCAAAAAAGTTAAATACCGCCGCCATAACGACCGCAAGCTGCGATCGCATTGCGCGAGTGTAGATAACCGTTGCAACTGCGTTTGCAGTGTCGTGGAAGCCGTTGATCGCTTCGTAAAACAGCACAAAAACCAGAGCAAGCAATAATAAAAGCCCGGTATGTAAATCCAGGCCGGCAAACAAATGTAGCATAGGACGTTACGCCATTTTGAGGACATGAACGCGGCGCATTATCCAGGACAAATGCGCAACGGGCAAAGTGAAATATAGACTTTTTTTGACATACCACCTGATTTGAGAAATGTGCCTGAAAGGATAATCTTTAAATATCAATGAAATGGCTTTGTAATATCTTTTTACGCTGGTGCGACCACTGAGGAAACTTTACAATCCGCGGCAGTTAACGAAGAGGATTTTGACGTGGAAAGGTTTGATGCCGTAGTAATTGGCGCCGGTGCGGCGGGTATGTTTTGTGCGGCAATGGCCGGACAAGCGGGTCGTCGCGTGCTGCTGCTGGATAACGGAAAAAAGCCTGGCCGCAAGATCCTGATGTCCGGCGGCGGGCGCTGCAACTTTACCAATCTCTATGTCGAACCGGCGGCCTATCTGAGCCAGAACCGTCATTTTTGTAAATCTGCGCTGGCGCGCTACACCCAGTGGGACTTTATCGAACTGGTGGGTAAACACGGTATCGCGTGGCATGAGAAGACGCTGGGACAGCTGTTCTGCGACGACTCCGCCCAGCAAATCGTTGATATGCTGGTGGCCGAGTGCGAGAAAGGCGGCGTGGTCATGCGCCTGCGGACAGAAGTGCTCGAGGTCGCCCGCGACGAGCAGGGCTACACGCTACAACTCAACGGTGAAACCGTCAGCGCCGACAATCTGGTGATCGCCAGCGGCGGCCTTTCAATGCCGGGTCTTGGCGCTTCACCGTTCGGCTACAAAATCGCCGAGCAGTTTGGCCTGAAGGTGCTGCCCACCCGCGCCGGGCTGGTGCCGTTCACGCTGCATAAGCCGCTGCTGGAACAGCTTCAGACGCTCTCCGGCGTGTCTGTGCCGTCGGTTATTACGGCCGAAGACGGCACGGTATTTCGTGAAAACCTGCTCTTTACCCATCGCGGCCTTTCGGGGCCGGCGGTGTTGCAGATCTCCAGCTACTGGCAGCCGGGAGAGTTTGTCTCCGTAAACCTGGTACCGGACTGCGATCTGGACGCGTTCCTGAACGAACAGCGCGCTGCGCACCCGAATCAAAGCCTGAAAAATACCCTGGCAATGCAGCTGCCGAAGCGCCTGGTGGAATGTTTGCAGGCGCTGGGGCAGATCCCGGACGTGTCGCTTAAGCAGCTGAACAGCCGCGAGCAGGAAACGCTGGTGGAGACGCTGACGAACTGGCGCGTACAGCCAAACGGCACCGAGGGCTACCGCACGGCGGAAGTGACGCTGGGCGGCGTGGATACAAACGAACTCTCATCCCGCACGATGGAAGCCCGCAACGTGCCGGGTCTCTACTTCATTGGCGAAGTGATGGACGTGACCGGCTGGCTCGGCGGGTATAACTTCCAGTGGGCGTGGGCCAGTGCCTGGGCATGCGCGCAGGCACTCGCTGAGGATAAGTGACAAGCGGGCGCTGTCATTTATCAATGCGCTTCACGGGCTGACGGTGGCATCGTCAGCCACGCGCACAACGTCCAGAATATTGCTGGCGGCCACGGTTCCCATCCTGACGTATGACGCCTCGCTGACGCCGCCAATATGCGGCGAGATGATGACATTATCGACGGTCTGCCACCTGTGCGGGGCGGTCAGAGGCTCGCTGGTAAAGCTGTCGAGTGCCGCGCTGTGCAAGGTTCCATCCTTGAGCGCCCTGAGCAAGGCGTCATCGTTAATCAACCCGCCGCGCGCCGTGTTCACCAGAATAGCGTTCGGCTTACAGTGGGCGAGCGTGTCTGCGTTAATCATTCCTCTGTTGTCGTCAGTGAGCGGGCAATGCAGGGAGATAACATCGGCACGGGAAAGCAGGTCGGCTAAGGTGTTTGCCCGAGCACAGCCTGAAGGCATCGTTTTAGCGTAAGGATCGTACGCCACAACCTGCATGCCGAATGCCAGCCCCACGTTCGCCACTCGCGAGCCAATCGCCCCCAGGCCGATAAGCCCCAGCGTCATGCCTTCCAGCTCGATCGATTTGTGCGTGGCTTTATCCCAGTGCCCGTCACGCAGGCGCTTATCAAGGGCAACCACGGATTTGGCACAGGCAAGAATTAATGCCCAGGTATGTTCCGCAACCGCTGCCGCATTGGCACCGGGGGCGGAACGTACGGCGATATTACGCGCCGCTGCCGCTGGCTGGTCTATCACGTCAATGCCGCTTCCGTGTTTTGATATAACCTGTAATGCGGGGGCAGCATCCATGATCCGTGCGGTTATCCTGCCGTAACGCACCAGGATGGCCACAGGATTGTGCCGCTCGCACAGCGTAACCAGCTCATTTTCTGTGGGCTGACGTCCTGCATACACCACGTCAAAGTCTCGCAGCATGTTTACAGCCTGGTCTGCCAGGTCGCATCCGGTAACCAGTACAACGCGTTTGCCTGCCATTACAGCGTCTCCCCGTCAGATAACATGCCCGCCTTGCGCAGCGCGTCGTTAAGCCAGTGTGGACGCAAATCACCCTCACGAATAGCGGCAAGACGTCGGGTCTCTGTTTCGAGTTTCCCTTTGGCCATGGCGATAATGGCCTGCACTTCATCACGCGGGATCGCCACCACGCCGTCGATATCCGCAACAATCAGATCCCCGGCCCGGACCGTCGCGCCAGCGATAGAGATGGGGTGATTAACCCGGCCAGGAATGGATTTTGTCGGGCCACAGGGGTTTAGACCGGCGGCGAAGACGGGATAATGCCCTTTACTCAGGGTATCGGCATCACGTACCGCTCCGTCAATGATGATGCCCGCGATCCCACTTGCCTGGGCCTGAGTCGCCATAATCTCGCCGAGCAGCGCACAGGTCAGGTCGCCTTTGCCGTCAATAACCAGCACATCGCCAGGCTGGGCGACGGCCATTGCGGCATGGATGGCCAGATTATCTCCCGGGCGCACCTCCACGGTCACAGCCGGGCCCGCAACGGCCATCTGAGGTGCGAGCGGTTTGATACGACCATGGAGCGTACCGCGGCGGCCGGCAACATCCGCGAGGATAGCGGCCTGATACTCAGCGGCCTGGTGAACCTCTTCGGTCGACACGCGTTCGAACTGACGGTTAATGAATGGTTTTTCTGAAACGGACATGAATGCCTCCATATTGTTTTACTGTGTACAATGCAGGTGTACAATACAAAACAACTATAGCGGTGTAGCTTTCCCTTTAGCCAGATCTGCAACGGCGTTTGTGATGTAAACACGAAGTGACTCACAAAAATTGAGGTACACTCACTGCCGAGCAGAAAAGGAGATGATGATGGGTAATGAAGGCGTTGTGGCGGTCGAAAAAGCGCTGGCTTTACTGGATTGCTTTCGTCCCGGCGATGAGAGCCTGACGCTGACCGCGCTGGCGCAGCTATCGGGTTATCACAAAACCACGGTTTACCGGTTAATGAATTCGCTTGAACGAATGAACTATGTCGTCAGGCACGATGACGGCAATTACGCGCTTGGCCCACGTCTGCTTTACCTCGGTAAGCTTTATGAGCAATCTTTTCATCTTTCCCGGGTGGTGCAGCCTGAGCTTCAGGCGTTATCTCAGGCCTCTCAGGAGAGCGCCAGCTGGTATGTGTTAGAAGGCGGGCAACGTTTGTGCCTGTTCCGTGCGGAAGCCTCCCACGGGCTACGCCACAGTAATCTGCCGGGTACTCAGTTTCCGCTGGACGATTCTGCCATCAGTAAAGTGCTTCGCCACTGGGGCCTTAATGATGCGCTACCAGAGGGGGAGCCCGCTGTTCCGCTCTATACCTCAGGTGCTCGAGACCCGCATACCGCGGCGTTTGCGATGCCCGTCTTCGGCGTCAATGACAAGCTGATTGCGGCGCTGGCGCTGACCGGGCCCATCTCCAGACTGACTGAAGATCGCCGTGAACAGGGGATCAGCCAGCTGATGCACGCCACCGCCAGTCGCCTGTCGCAGAAAATGGGGGCGAGTAAGGCTTTCTGCCAGCAGTTTTATGGGGAAACGCAAGACGCTGCGGAAGAGAGCCTCTGAGCATAAAGCGGGACGGGCGTCCCGCTGTTTTATGTCTAATGGGTGACCTGTTTTTCATGCAGATGCGCATTGCGGGCCTGGCGTCCCATCACCAACACTGCGACACCCCCCGCGACGCACAGCGCAGCCAGAGGAAGCATGGCCAGCGTGTGGCTACCCGTCCGCTCGTTAATGATGCCGTAAGCGTTGACCATCACCGCGCCGCCGATAAGGTTAGCGATGGCGCCAATCGCGGCCAGCCCCGCAGCAGCCGACGTGCTGCTCATCCAGCCTGACGCCAGCGCCCAGAACGGCCCCTTCATTGAATACGCGCCTATCAGCATGATGCTCAAAATAATAAGGGTGGCAGAAAGAGAGACGCTGACAAATGCGGCAACTACGCCTGCGGCAATCATGAATAGCGTCAGCGCGGTATGCCAGCGGCGTTCATTGGTTCGGTCAGAACTCCGTCCCCAGACAATCATCAGTACGGATGCCAGGCCGTAAGGAATGGCGTTGAGCAGACCCGTCTCCAGATTATCAAGATGGAACGATTTCAGCAGCTGCGGTGACCAGACGCTGATGGTGGTGCCTGCTGAGGACGCGCCTGCGTAAATCAGCGCCAGCAGCCAGATTTGACGATGCCGGAGCAGCTGCCACGTTGTCTGGTGGCCGATATTTTTTTGCTGCTGACGCTCGCTTTCAAGCGTTGTTTCCAGCCATTTTTTCTGCTCCGCGTTAAGCCAGTTAGCCTGGTGCGGGCGATCGCGAAGAACAAACCAGGCGGCAATACCCAGCAGAACCGCGGGTAAGCCTTCAATGATAAACAGCAGATGCCAGCCGCGCAGACCTAACCAGCCGTCCAGTGACAGAATCAACCCCGACAGCGGCGAGCCGATAAAATTGGCCAGCGGGATCGCGACCATAAAGGACGCGATAATTCGCGCACGGTAGCGGGCAGGGATCCACCAGGTCAAAAAGAGTACGACGCCGGGGAAAAAGCCCGCTTCAGCGGCTCCCAGCAGAAAACGCACGATATAAAGCGACGTGGTGTTTTGTACCAGTGCCATGCACATGGATACCACCCCCCAGCTGATCATAATGCGGGGGATCCACAGACGTGCGCCCACCTTCTGCATCGCCAGATTGCTTGGAACTTCAAACAGAAAATACGCCACGAAATAGAGACTGCTGGCGAAGCCAAACGCCGCTTTGCTGAGGCCGAGATCCTCATTCATCTGTAGCGAAGCCATGCCGATATTGCCGCGATCGATAATAGAGACCAGATAACTGACTATCAGAAACGGGAGAATACGCCAGATCACCTTGCGCATAGTCTTTCGTTCTATGTCCTCAGTGGCGGCAACGCCATTACGAATATGTTCTGTCATGAGTTCCTCGCAGGGTCTGTTCTTGGTTTTATCAGGTACAACTCAGTTTTATTAAACAAAACCACTATAGCGTCGGCGCGTTCTTTTTATCCAGTTAATGGAAGGTTTAAATGATGTAAATAAGACGTGACTCACAGATAACGCGCTCTGCTAAATGCGCCTAAACGACAGATGCACCACCCTACGTTGTGAGGTAAAGTACACACCTTGCGCAGCCACAGAGCTGCGGTTTAGTGGGGTAGATGCGGATAACACGTTCCCCCATTCTCACTTCTGGTCTACGCCAGCCTGCATGGTGTTGTGTTTTGTCTTCTTAAAAGGGTTGTCTATGTCTGCTGCTCATCTCGGTTTCCCGACGGAAACCGTTGTTGTCTTTGTGGTGATGGCCGTTGGGGCGATGTTTATCGACCTCTTCATGCACCGTCACGATAAACCTATCTCGCTGAAAAGCGCGGCTATGTGGTCCATCTTCTGGGTCATGATGGCCATGGCGTTTGCCGGCTTCTTATACGTGCACCACGGCGCAGAGATGGCGAGTCTGTTCCTTACCGGCTATGCGCTGGAAGAGGTGCTCTCCGTCGACAACCTGTTCGTGATGATGGCGATCTTCGCCTGGTTCGGCGTGCCGGATAAGTATCGCCACCGCGTGCTCTACTGGGGCGTGCTGGGGGCGATTGTGTTCCGCGGGATTTTTGTGGCCATCGGCACCAGCCTCCTGAGCCTCGGGCCGTACGTTGAGGTCATTTTTGCGCTGGTCGTCGGCTGGACGGCGGTGATGATGCTGAAACGCAATGAAGAGAGCGATGAAGTCGAAGATTACTCTAACCACCTGGCGTACCGCCTGGTAAAACGCTTCTATCCGGTCTGGCCAAAAATCAGCAGCCACGCGTTTATCCTGACCCAGAAAGAGGTGGATGCCGAGCTGGAGAAGCCTGAAAACAAGGATGTGATGGTAGGCCGCGTGAAGAAGGCGAAGCGCTACGCGACGCCGCTGCTGCTCTGCGTGGCGGTGGTAGAGCTGTCCGACGTGATGTTCGCGTTCGACTCCGTTCCCGCCATCATTGCCGTCAGCCGCGAGCCGCTGATTATCTACAGCGCAATGATGTTCGCGATCCTCGGCCTGCGTACCCTCTACTTCGTGCTGGAGGCGCTGAAGCAGTATCTGGTGCATCTGGAGAAAGCGGTCGTGCTGCTGCTGTTCTTCGTGGCGTTCAAGCTGGGGCTAAATGCGACCGACCACTTCTGGCATCACGGTTATAACATCGGTGCCACGGCAAGCCTGTTTGTGGTGCTGGGGGTACTGGCGCTGGGGATTATTGCGAGCGTAATGTTCCCGGGGAAACGTGAGGCCTGATGTACCGCCCGGTGGCGCTTCGCTTACCGGGCCTACGATTGGGTTGTAGGCCGGGTAAGGCGCAGCCGCCACCCGGCAAAAGGCTACCTTATTGGTGAATTCCGGCGCTTGCTCGGATGATGGAAATGGCGCCAGTGCGGATCCTGCGCCGCCGCCAGCAGCTCGTGGTCGCCACGGGTGTCGCCCCAGGCGCGCAGGTGATACGCGTTCAAATCCCCATACACCTTCTCCAGCCTCGCCACCTTCTGCGCACAACGGCAGTTATGGCCGGTGATCCGCCCGGTCAGCTTGCCGTCCTTCACTTCCAGCTGCGTGCCAATCAGCTTAATGCCGAGCTTATCGGCCCACGGCTGCAATACCAGCGCCGGGGAGGCGGAGCAAATCGTCACTTCCGCACCAGAATTGACTTCGTTGGCGACGGCCATGACCCCTTCCGGGCGCATCAGCTTGCTCCAGTATTTTTCACAGAAGGCTTCCGCCTGCTGACGTAACCAGTGTTCATCTACGCCCGTCAGGAAGGTTTTGATCAGCACCTCTTTCAGCTCATCGCGCGTCAGCTTGCGGCGCACGCAGTGCAGCGTAGGCAGGGCCATGCGCACCAGTCGGCCAGCAAAGTAGCGCTTGCCAAAGGCAAAGCGCAGGAAAGGAATAAAGCTGTCGTGGTGCGTCAACGTACCATCAAAGTCAAAGACAGAGAGCACGCTGGACTTCGCCACGGCTTCGTCGGCAATCATATTGGTCATAAATACGTCTTAGCTGAAATACACATTCTGTTCACTAGTTTACCTGCTTTACCTTCGCAGTCCTTCTATCCGATCTCATTTTTTCTCGAACCTGTGGCCTGACGGGTCAAACGATGTCATCCACCACGCCACCGTCAACGCGCAGCGCCGCGCCGGAAGTCGCGGAGGCCTGCATCGAACAGACGTAAACGACCATGTTGGCCACTTCTTCCACCGTGGCGGCGCGCTGAATCACCGAGCTGGGGCGATTCTCCATCACGAACGCTTTCGCCAGCTGCTCCAGCGATTTGCCGGTTCTCTCGATCTCGTCCTTCATCATCGCGGCAAAGCCGTCCGACATCGTCGGGCCCGGCAGCACGCTGTTCACCGTGACGCCGCTGCCCGCCACAAACTTCGCCAGACCGCGCGCCAGCGAAAGCTGGGCTGTTTTCGTTACGCCATAGTGGATCATATCCGCCGGAATATTGCAGGCCGATTCTGACGAGATAAACACCACCCGACCCCAGCCTTTTTGCACCATGCCAGGCAGCAGGGCGCGGGAGAGGCGCACGCCGGACATCACGTTGGTTTGCCAGTAGCGTTCCCAGGTCTCGTCGTCGGTGGAATAAAAATCCTGCTGACCATAAATCCCGGCGTTATTCACCAGAATATCGACGTGAGTGGCAACCCTGAGCAGTTCGTCAACGCCCTCCTGCGAGCTCAGATCGGCGATGGCGGCACGGACCTGTACGCCAGGCACCACCTGCTGTAAGGCCTGAATACCTTTGTTCACCGAGTCGATGCTGCGCCCGTTCACGATCACTTCCGCACCGCTCTCCGCCAGCCCGCGGGCGATGGCAAACCCTATACCGCCGGTGGACGCGGTCACCAGCGCCACTTTTCCCGTTAAGTCGATTTTCATCGTTCGCTCCTTGTCGTCTTCTGGTTCAAAACTTAAAGCGTAGCAGGTGACGATGACGGCTCCTGCTTAAAAAGGCGCAACAACGTCTCAACCTGCTCGTCCAGCGGGCTGAGGGAGCGTTTGACGATGAGGTGCAGCGGCGTGGCGCGACGTACGCCGTGGCTGAGCGGCAGGGTTTTAAGGATGCCTTGCTGGAGCGGGGCCTGAATGCGTTCTTCCGGTAGCCAGCCGTATCCAACCTGATACATCACCGCTTCGATCGCGGCATCAATGGTTGAGAAGGTCCACGACTCCCCGGCGGGACGAACGGTGGGCTGGCTGTCTGCGATCTGAATGCGCGGCCACGGGCGTAACGTCTCGTCATTAAGCGGTGTATCCAGCGCGAACAGCGGGTGCGCGTGATGCGCAACGGCAACAAAATCGATATTCATCAGCCATTCGCCCAGCCCGGTGACGTCCTGGCGGCGGGTTAAGACCATCACGTCGGCTTCATCATTGAGCGCGTCCGCGCGGCTGTTTTCCAGCACCTCGGTAAGCCGCACCTGCGTTTGCGGATACCGCTGCTGAAACTGCCGCAAAATAGCGAACAGCCGGCTGCGCGGAAAAATACTGTCTACCATCAAATCAATACGGGTTCGCATCCCGCTGCGCAGGGTCGCAGCGCGGGTTTCAACGTAGGCGAAGGCTTTCAGCAGCGGCTTCACCTGATTCAGCAACAGCTCACCCGCCGGGGTCAGCACAGCCCGCCTGCCTTCCGTCATTAAAAGCGCCACGCCAAGCCGTTCCTGCAACAGCGACAGGTTATAGCTAACCGAGGACTGGCTGCGGTGCGTCTCTTCTGCTGCTCTGGCAAAGCTGCCAGCCTCGACTACTCTCTCCAGCAGGGCCCATTGTTCTAGCGTCGTCTTATGCATGATCAATCTAAATTTTGGATGAATTTGATTCAAACATAGCGTTATTCATTCATTTTTTGAAGGGGTACGATAGTTTCATCAAAACAAAGGAGACATCTTATGAACACCTTCGACAAACATGACTTAAGCGGCTTCGTCGGCAAACATCTGGTTTATACCTACGATAACGGCTGGAACTACGAAATTTACGTCAAAAACGAGAACACGCTCGACTACCGTATTCACAGCGGTCTGGTGGGTAATCGTTGGGTGAAAGATCAGCAGGCGTACATCGTCCGCGTCGGGGAGAGCATCTATAAAATTTCCTGGACCGAGCCAACCGGTACCGACGTTAGCCTGATTGTGAACCTGGGCGACAGCCTGTTCCACGGCACCATTTTCTTCCCGCGCTGGGTCATGAACAATCCGGAAAAAACCGTCTGCTTCCAGAACGATCACATTCCGCTGATGAACAGCTACCGTGATGCCGGTCCGGCCTATCCGACTGAAGTAATTGATGAATTTGCCACCATCACCTTCGTTCGCGACTGTGGTGCTAACGATGATACCGTGATTGCATGTGCGGCCAGCGAGCTGCCAGCAAACTTCCCTGAAAATTTGAAATAAGCTTCGCAACGCGTTAAATGCACATCGGCCATTTCGGTATTAACCGGAATGGCCGTTTTTTTATGCCGCAGAGGTACCGCAATAAGCGATTGATTCTGCCGTCAGGGTGAAGGGGGTAGGGGTACAGACCGCCAGGCTCAGCGAGCCGAAGCGTAGCTGGCTGACCGGAAGCGACTGGGCGGTGCTGTCAATGCTGACAATCTGCCACGCGCTGCCGCCACGCTGCTTGACGATGGCCTCTTTGCGCGTCCAGATGCGCCAGAAGGCGGAAAGCTGCTCTTCCGGCGCTTCACGTTCCAGCTCGGCATGTTCGGTAAGGCTGAAGACGGCATTCGCCAGCGCCTGCCAGTTCGCGCGCGGACGAATCGCTTCAATATCGCAGCCAACTTCACCTTCATCGCTCAGCAGCAGGGCAATGTCGTCCCCGCTGTGGCTCAGGTTAAACCACAGTGGATGACCGTTAGCGAAGGCCGGTTTCCCCTGCTCGCCGTAGATTATCTCGGGAAGCGGAGAAGGGGATAAGGTTCTGGCGAGCAGCGTCCGGCCTGCAAGCCAGGAAGCGTGTCGCGCACCCTGAGGTGCCATGTCTGCGAGCGTTGACGCCAGCGGGTCCGCGCTAAGGGTGGAGATCTTTCCCAGTACAAACTGGTACATAGTTACGCCCAGCGTTTAATGATTATCGAGGTATTGATGCCGCCAAAGGCAAAGTTATTGCTCTGTATAAATTCGCAATCAATCGGGCGGGCTTCCCCCATAATATAATCTAAAGCGCCACATTGCTCACCCGGTTATCCCGGCAAACGGCTTTTTGGCCGACCCGGCCCCAGCAGAATGGCGAGTTTACTGCCTCCTTTGGTGGTTTCCATCCAGATTTTACAGACGCTGGTGAGCGGTACGGAGAGCAACATGCCCACCGGTCCCAGGAGCCATCCCCAGATCAGTAATGATAAAAACACCACCATCGTCGACATGCCCAGGCGGTGGCCCATCATGCGCGGTTCGAGAATATTGCCCAGTACCATATGCACGACGAGGAACAGCGCCCCCACCAGCATGCACTCATAAAAACCGTTAAACAGGAACGCCTGGATCATCGGCGGGACGGCAGAAAGCACCGCGCCGATATTGGGCACGTAGTTCAGTAAAAACGCCAGCACGCCCCACATCAGCGCGAACTGCACGTCCAGCAGTACCAGCCCCAGCCAGACAATCACGCCGGTCCACAGGCTAAGCAGGGTTTTCAGCGCCAGATATTTGGACACGCCCTTCAGCGCGCGGTGCAAGCCGGCAATGTGGATCTGCGGATTGTTCAGGGCAAAACGCAGCTTGTACGGCACGTGGCGCACTTCGAACAGCATAAACACCACCGTCATCACCAGCAGCAGAATGCTGGCCATCGCCCCGGAAAGCCCGGTCATTAACGTGGTGGCGTAGGTCATGACCTTCTCGGAATCCATCCGGCGCAGCATTCGCTCCGGTGAAATATGCAGATTAACGAACGGCATCATTCGCTGGAGATCGACCAGCTTGCGCGTCAGCTCTTTATTGTACTGCGGCAGCATAGTGGAAAATTCACTCAGCGAGGCGGCGAGCACGCCGAACAGCGCCGTCAGCACAATCAGCATTACGATAACCACAATGGTGATGGCGACCGGGCGGCTGATGCCCCGGCGTAAAAACCATGTCACCAGCGGGTTGAGGACGATGGCGAAAAACAGCGCCAGCAGAAGCTGAACAATGATATCCGCTGCCGCGTGGATACCCGCAAGGATAACCACCAGGCAGGCGAGTTTGAGTAAAATATGAAGTCCGGCTTTATCGGGCGGGCTGGCAGTCATAAGAATTCCTTTTTCCGGGGGGCTCGTTAATTGTAGTGCGCCGGAAATGCTTCGTCTGGAGCGTTAGTCTGAAAGTCGTGGCAAAAAAATGGCCCCCGGCGCAAGCGACGGAGGCCACGGTACCCCATGAACGATTACTGGATCACGAGGGTGTTAATGATGTTTTCAGCGGCGCTCTGCGCTTTCTGCTGATTGTCTGCTGGCAGGGTGATCTGCATGGTCAGCAGTTTATTATCCACCTTGCCGAGCACCACGGAGGAGTACGCGGTCTGGCCTTTGGCGGAGATGATGCTGTCCAGCTGTTGCAGCGTGTGGCCTTTCAGTTCAATCGACTTGTTGGTGACCACCTGAAGCTGCGGGTCGCGGCTGCGCTGCTGGTCTTCCAGACGTTTGGCCAGCACGCCGAGATCTTCGCTGGTATCGTCACCGACAATCACAATGACCGCTTTTTGGCCGGTGGCATCGGAATAGACGTGCATGTTGTTCGCCTGGGTGCCCAGTTTACCGCTCTGATCGGTCATATCCGCGGGCAGAGAGAAACTGAGTTTGCCATCCATCAGGCTCACCGGCTGACCGGTGGCGTTGCTTTCTGCTGACGCGCCCTGAGCAGGCGTTTTGGTGTCGCTGTTATCACAGGCTGCAAGGCCAACAACCAGCAGGCCAATCCCGACATATTTAACCAGATTGCGCATTGACTTCTTCCTTTCGATAAACGGCCATAGCGGCTCATTCGTTCATCTTATCACAACTGATAAAGCGAACCCTTAACCTGCCTGTAATGCGGCGATTTCAGATTTATCTGCCAGCCTTTTCAGCAGCATATTCAACAGCACGCCGTACATCGGCAGGAAGAAAACCAGGCTGATAAGCACCTTAAAGGCGTAGTCCACGAGGGCGATTTCCATCCAGTGTTCTGCCATGAAGGCGTCCGGGCTGCGCCAGAAGGCAATGAAGAAGAAGGCCAGCGTATCGCTCACGTTACCGAACAGCGTCGAGGCCGTCGGTGCCATCCACCAGCGATGATTCTGACGCAGGCGGTTAAAGACGTGAACATCGAGGATCTGCCCCAGGGCATAGGCCATAAAGCTGGCGGCGGCAATACGCGCGACGAACAGGTTGAAATGCGTTAGCGCTTCAACGCCCTGCCAGCTACCCATGTAAAACAGGGAGGAGATGGCGTAAGAAACGAACAGCGCCGGGATCATCACCGCGAAAATAATCCGCCGCGCCAGCGGTGCGCCAAAGATACGCACGGTTAAATCGGTCGCGAGGAAAATAAACGGAAAACTGAACGCGCCCCAGGTGGTATGGAAACCAAAAATGGAGATAGGGAGCTGTACCAGATAGTTACTGGAGATGATCACCAGCAGATGAAATAGCGAAAGCCAGAACAACGCTTTGACGCGCTGCGATTGTGTAAAGGAGTTCATATTGTACCTTTTTGATTAATATTTGGGGTGAGGGAACCCAATAAAGCCGCCGCATGATACTGCTTTAACCGCACTTTGCAATGGCTAATTTTCACGCAATCGTTAACCTGGTTTGCATTGACGATAGCGGGGCGTAAACTACAGCCGTTTTTACCTGAACGAGAAGAAAATGACCGATCTGTTTTCCAGCCCAGACCACACGCTTGACGCCCAGGGCCTCCGTTGCCCGGAGCCGGTAATGATGGTGCGTAAAACCGTACGTAACATGCAGAGCGGCGAAACGCTGCTGATCGTCGCTGACGATCCGGCCACCACCCGCGATATCCCCGGCTTTTGTACCTTTATGGAACACGAGCTGGTGGCGCAGCAAACAGAAACCCTGCCGTACCGGTATGTGATTCGTAAGGGGTAAGTGCGGCCTGAAGCCCGGCGGCGCTTCGCTTGCACGGGCCTACGGGTGTAGTAGGTCGAGTAAGGCGCAGCCGCCACCCGACAAGCACCCATCACAATTTCGAACCATCGTTTCAAAATTTCGCGCTTTTGTGAGGCGCTTCACCCTCCCTTTTCCAGCCGTAGTCTAATTTTTAAACGTCAAAAACTAAAACACCGTTTTAACGCTTATCTCACTACCCTGGAGTTGACTGAATGAAAACGACCCTCAAGCCGTTACTGGCCGCTCTGTGCCTGTCTGCTTTTGCCTGCACCGTTTCCGCGCAAACCATTAAGGCCGCCGATGTGCATCCTGAAGGCTACCCGAACGTGGTGGCGGTTCAGCAGATGGGTGAAAAACTCAAACAACAAACCGACGGCAAGCTGGAGATTAAGGTCTTTCCCGGCGGCGTGCTGGGGGATGAAAAGCAGATGATTGAGCAGGCGCAGATGGGGGCGATTGATATGATCCGCGTCTCCATGGCGCCGGTTGCCGCCATCCTGCCGGATATCGAAGTGTTTACGCTGCCCTACGTGTTCCGCGATGAGGACCACATGCACAAGGTGATCGACGGGGATATCGGCAAGCAGATCGGCGACAAGCTCACCGCCAACCCGAAATCTCGTCTGGTGTTCCTCGGCTGGATGGACTCCGGCACCCGCAACCTGATCACCAAAGAGCCGATCGTCAAGCCGGACGATCTGAAAGGGAAGAAAATCCGCGTGCAGGGTAGTCCGGTGGCGCTGGCCACGCTGAAAGCGATGGGGGCGAACGCAATCGCGATGGGCGTCAGCGAGGTGTACAGCGGCATGCAGACCGGGGTGATTGACGGTGCGGAGAACAACCCGCCAACCTTTGTCGCCCACAACTATATGCCGGTTGCGAAAAACTACACGCTGAGCGGCCACTTCATCACCCCGGAAATGCTGCTCTACTCCAAAGTGAAATGGGACAAGCTGAGCGCTGACGAGCAGCAGAAGATCCTGACACTGGCCCGTGAAGCGCAGTTAGAGCAGCGCAAACTGTGGAATGCCTATAACGACCAGGCGCTGGCGAAAATGAAGGCCGGCGGCGTGCAGTTCCACGATATTGATAAAACGGTGTTTATCAAGGCGACAGAGCCGGTGCGCGCGCAGTATGGCGACAAGCATCAGGATCTGATGAAAGCCATCGCCGACGTTCAGTGATCCGGAGTACGTATGTCCGAACTCTACCTGAAGTGGATGGACCGTCTGTACCTGCTCGCCATGGCGGTGGCGGGTGTCTCGCTGCTGGTGATGACGATTGTCATCCCCATCGGCATCTTCTCACGCTACGTGCTCAACCGCGGCGAATCCTGGCCGGAGCCCGTCGCCATTATCTGCATGGTGACGTTTACCTTTATCGGCGCGGCGGTGAGCTACCGCGCCGGATCGCATATTGCGGTCAACATGCTCACCGACCGTCTGCCTGCATCGCTGCAAAGGCTGTGCGCGCGGGCGGTGGACCTGCTGATGCTGCTGATCTCTGGCCTGATGTGCTGGTACAGCTACTGGCTGTGCGTCGAGCTGTGGGAGCAGCCGGTGGCGGAGTTTCCGCTCCTGACCTCCGGCGAGAGCTATCTGCCGCTGCCTGTCGGATCGGCGATTTTGATCCTGTTTGTGCTTGAACGCCTGCTGTTTGGCTCGCAGGAAAACCGTCCGGTCGTGCTGATCGGCAACCACAGTTAAGGGGTGAACAATGGATGCTTTTATTTTGTTATTCACCCTCGCCATTTTGCTGGCGCTGGGGATGCCGGTGGCCTTCGCCGTGGGCCTGAGCGCCGTCGCGGGCGCGCTGTGGATTGACCTGCCGCTGGAGGCGCTGATGATCCAGATCACCAGCGGGGTGAACAAATTCACGCTGCTGGCGATCCCGTTCTTCATCCTTGCCGGGGCGATCATGGCAGAAGGGGGCATTGCCCGACGGCTGGTTAACTTCGCGTACGTGTTTGTCGGCTTTATTCGCGGCGGGCTGTCGCTGGTGAACATCGTGGCTTCAACGTTCTTCGGCGCGATTTCCGGCTCGTCGGTGGCGGATACGGCGTCCATCGGCAGCGTGATGATCCCGGAGATGGAGAAGAAGGGCTACCCGCGCGAATACGCGGCGGCGGTAACGGCCAGCGGGTCGGTACAGGCGATTTTAATCCCGCCCAGCCACAACTCGGTGATTTACTCCCTGGCGGCGGGGGGCACGGTCTCCATCGCCACGCTGTTTATCGCGGGCGTATTGCCGGGCCTGCTGCTGGGCGTGAGCCTGATGGTGCTCTGCCTGTGCTTCGCCCGCAAGCGCGGCTACCCGAAGGGGGAGAAAATCCCGTTCAGGCAGGCGCTGAAAATCATGCTCGATGCCCTGTGGGGGCTGATGACGGTGGTGATTATCCTCGGCGGGATCTTGTCCGGGATTTTTACCGCCACCGAATCTGCCGCTGTGGCCTGCCTGTGGGCGTTTTTCGTCACCATGTTTATCTACCGCGACTACAAATGGAGCGAACTGCCGAAGCTGATGTGCCGCACGGTGAAAACCGTCACCATCGTGATGATTTTAATCGGCTTTGCCGCGGCGTTTGGCGCGGTAATGACTTACATGCAGCTGCCGATGCGCATCACCGAGTTCTTCACGTCGCTCTCCGATAACAAGTACGTGATCCTGATGTATCTCAACGTCATGCTACTGCTGATTGGCACGCTGATGGACATGGCACCGATCATTCTGATCCTGACGCCGGTGCTGCTGCCGGTGACCAACGCGCTGGGGATCGACCCGGTGCACTTCGGGATGATCATGATGGTTAACCTGGGGATCGGGCTGATCACCCCGCCGGTTGGGTCGGTGCTGTTTGTGGCGAGCGCGGTGAGCAAGCAGAAGATTGAAACCGTGGTGCGGGCGATGCTGCCGTTCTACGGCATCCTGCTGGTGGTGCTGGGGATGGTGACGTATATCCCGGCGATATCATTGTGGCTGCCGAGGATGTTAGGGATGCAGTGACGCCGTTGTTTGCCGGGTGGCGGCTGCGCCTTACCCGGCCTACGGTTCAGAGCCGTTGTAGGCCCGGTAAGGCGCAGCCGCCACCGGGCGTTTTTAGTGGCGTCGTAATAACCTCAATGCGTTCGCCGTGACCAGCACCGTCGCTCCGGTATCCGCCAGCACCGCCAGCCACAGTCCGGTCATGCCGAGCAGCGTAGTGACCAGGAAAATGCCCTTCAGCCCCAGCGCAATGCCGATGTTCTGACGAATGTTGGTCCGCGTCGCCCGCGCAAGATCTATCATCTGCGCCAGCCCGGTCAGGCGGTTGTGCGTTAGCGCCGCGTCGGCGGTCTCCAGCGCCACGTCGGTGCCGCTGCCCATGGCAATGCCAATGGTTGAGGCTTTCATCGCCGGGGCATCGTTTATCCCGTCACCGACCATCGCCAGCGGGGCATGGCTGTTCAGTTCAGTTACCGCGCTGACCTTGTCCGCAGGCAGTAATCCGGCCTTAAACGCCAGCCCCAGCTCGTCGGCAATTGCGGCCGCCGCGCGCGGGTTATCGCCGGTCAGGATCACGCCCTGCACGCCCAGCCTGTGCAGCGCCTCGACGGCGTCTCTCGCATCGTCACGCAGGGTGTCGCGCAGGGCCAGCATGCCCATCGGTACGCCGTCCTGCATCACGGTAACGACCGTCTGACCGGCCTGCTCCAGCGCCTCAACCTGTGGCGTAGAGCGCGTGCCCGCCGCGACAATCAGCACTTTTTTGTCCTCGACCACGGCTTCAATCCCTGAACCGACCAGCGCTCGTTGAGCGGTTGCTGAAGGAATAGCCAGCCCGCGCGCCTGCGCTTCCCGCACGATCGCCTGCGCAAGCGGGTGGGTGGAGCCCTGCTCCACGGCGGCGGCCAGGCTAAGCAGTTCCTTTTCGCTGATGTCCTGCGGATACACCCCGGTTACCTGCGGTTTGCCGACGGTCAGCGTACCGGTTTTATCGAAGGCGATGTGCTGGATCTGGCTCAGCTGTTCCAGCGCCGCGCCGCCCTTAATCAGCGCCCCGCGGCGTGCCGCCGCTGCCAGCCCGGAGGTAATCGCTGCCGGGGTGGAAATCACCAGTGCGCACGGGCAGCCGATCAGCAGCAGGGTCAGCCCTTTATAAATCCAGCCCTCCCACGGCGCGCCGAAGAACAGCGGTGGAACGACGGTGACCAGCAGCGCCACCAGCATGATGGCGGGCGTGTAAATCCGGCTGAAGCGGTCGATAAAGCGTTCGACCGGCGCGCGGCGCTCCTCGGCCTCTTCGATCAGCTTCAGGATACGGTCGATGGCGCTGTCGCCCGGTTCAGAAAGCACCGTAAGCTGCACCAGGCGGTCGACGCTGGTGGCTCCGGCAGGGACTTTTTCACCCGCCGCTCGCTCTACAGGAATGGATTCCCCGGTCAGGGCGCTTTCGTCAAAGCTCGCGGTGGCGGTAACGAGCGCCCCATCGGCCGGCAGGCGTCCACCTGCGGGCACTTCAATCACGTCGCCCGGGCGCAGGGCGTTAATGGCGACCGTTTCACGAGTATCGTCTATCACACGTGTGGCGGTTTCCGGCTTCAGCGCCATCAGCGCGCTCACCCCCTTACGCGCCCGACTCGCCGCCCAGCCTTCAAGGCGTTCGCCGATTAAGAACAGCAGCAGCACCATCGCCGCTTCCGCCGTCGCGCCAATGAACAGCGCGCCGATGGCCGCCACGCTCATCAGCGTTTCGATGGCAAACCAGCTTCCGCTCCGCATCAGGCGTAGCGCCTGTCGGGCAATGGGGAACAGGCCGACCAGCGTGGTGGCGATAAACGCCAGGTTGCCGAACGGGTGGTTAACCTGTTCCAGCCCCCAGCTCAGGGCCATCATGATGATGAGGGTAATGAGCGGCAGGTTTTCTTTCAGGGGAGAGGTTTTTTCGGCAGGTGCCGTTTCGCTGCGCAGGGTATAGCCCGCCTTGCTGACGGCGGCTTCAACCTGCTTGCTGACGTCTTTTTCGGCGCTGACCATCAGCTTTTCGGTGGCGAACAGGACCTGAACGTGGTTCACGCCCGCTACCTGCTTCACCGCATTTTCCACTTTGCGGGCGCAGGCCGCGCAGTCCATACCGTTGACTACCCAGCTGTAGCGGTTGCCGCTTTCAGGAAGCGTTTGGATTGGTGTTTCGCACGTTCCTTCGCAGCAGCAGTCGCCTTTTGCCGGAACCGGGCTGAGCTTAAGTGCCGAGAACTGGGGAACTTTTTTAGGTGTTTCTGGAGTCGACATGGCAGTCTCCGGTAATGATAATTTTCTCATTAACCGCAGCATACACTCTGGAGTCGACTCCAGAGTCAAGCGTTATTTAGATATACAGCGAACGCACGATCAGGAAGTGTCCGGCGAAGTAACAGGCAGCGGAAATCGCATTATCCGCGCGGAAGCGGCGGCGATAGTGGCTACCCAGCCAGACGATATTGCCGAGCAGCAGCAGCGCGGCCCCGAAGAAGGCAGACATTGCCTGTGAGGTTGGGCGGAAGAACCACAGCTCACCGGCCAGCCACACCATCACCAGCGTCATGGCGATAAAGGTACACACCGGCAGACGCATCTCCTCCAGACGCGACCAGATCACCGCGATCAACAGGGCGCCAATCACCAGCAGCACCAGCGGCAGCGGCCAGAAGATGGAGAGCGTCATCTGGCTGGCAAAATAGATGGTGTAAAGCAGATGCGACAGGAAGAACGCCCCTACGGCGTACAGCAGGCGCTGGCGCGGCAGCAGGGTTAAGGCATCGCCAATCAGGGAGGCACACAGCCCGGCGAGGACCAGATAGCTGATGGCGTTGAACATGGGGGCCTGCCAGGCAAGCAACAGCAGGAGCAATAGCGTGACGGGTTTAAACAACCAGCGCTGCCAGGCTGGGCCACGGTAGGACGCATCGACATAAAGCCATGCGGAAAAACAGACAGCGATAAATGACCAAAGCATATTAACTCCCTGTAACTGTTGAGGCTGAATAATCAGTTTCTGATCCAGTGTAGTGACGCGAGCGGGCGTTTGGCAATGCCGGGGCAGGCGAGGTATCCTGAATTCCGCATAATCTGATGGGATTTTCCAATGAGCAAGATGCCGCTGTTTTTCATTATCGTGGTGGCGATCATCGTCATTGCCGCCTCGTTTCGCTTCGTGCAGCAGCGCCGTGAGAAGGCCGACAACGATGCCGCGCCGCTGTTGCATAAGCGCGTGGTGGTGGCGAACAAACGCGAGAAACCGCTTAATGACCGCCGCTCTCGCCAGCAGCAGGTGACGCCTGCGGGGACAACGATGCGCTATGAAGCAAGCTTTAAGCCGGAAACCGGCGGGCTGGAGATGACCTTCCGCCTGGAGGCGCAGCAGTATCACCAGCTGACAGTGGGAGAGAAAGGTACGTTGAGCTACAAAGGGTCGCGGTTTGAAGGGTTTGAACCGGAGCTGTGACGCCGGGCGGCGCTGCGTTTGCCCGGCCTACGGGGTTTTGTAGGCCCGGATCGCTGCGCGCCACCGGGCATCACACCGCAACTTACTTCTTCACCTGCGCCTTAAACTTCTTCATCCACACCAGCAGCTCAAACACGCCGAAAATAAACACCCGCAGCTGCTGCCAGCCGGTCATCGGTGGGCCATCTTTCGGCAGACCGTTTTTCAGCATCACCATCTGTAAGGCATGCATAAACGCGGTAAAAATCAGCGCCACGTTAACAAAGATATTCAGCGGGCGCGGGAATGGGTGCACCAGATTCAAAATCAAAAATGCCCAGACGCCCAGCATCAGCAAGCGCCCTACGTTAATCAGTACTGGCATCGGATACTCCTTGTGCCTGACGGTGATACAGACGATAAGCCACCTGACCGGCGACCTTTTCGCGGTGCAGATCCCAGTGAACGGGAACGGGCGGCAGGCCATTTTCCACTTCGCTTTCAACGTAAATCAGCGCGTCGTCTGCCAGCCAGCCATTTTTTTCCAGCAACGATAATGTCTCTTCCAGCAGCCCTTTACGGAACGGCGGATCGACAAACACCACGTTGAACGGCGTCCCCTTTTGCGCGAGGAAGCTCAGCGTGTTGGTGTTCACTACCTTCGCGTTGGTTGCCTTCAGCGTAGCTAAATTTTGCTGCAACGTCTGCGCAACGCCGCGTTCCATCTCCAGCAGCGTGGCGCTGGCGGCATAGCGAGACAGCGCTTCCAGCCCCAGTGCGCCGCTTCCGGCGAAGCAGTCCAGGCAGTTGGCGTCTACCATTGACGGGGCAAGCCAGTTAAACAGCGTCTCGCGTACGCGGTCCGTGGTAGGGCGTAAACCGGGGCTGTCCGGCACCGGTAATTTCCGGCCTCGCCACTGACCGCCGATAATTCGAATTTGACCGGCCGGGGCGCGGGTGGGTTTCTTCATCTCAGGAAAGCTCTGTTAACAATGCCCTGCGATTGCGGGCGGTGATGTCAATTAAGTAAAGTGTTAGACTATTTCATCATTTTTTTAGCTTCCCTGTATATAGCGCCGCGAGGAGTGTAGTCGCAGATGGCAAAACAAAAAAAACGTGGCTTCTTTTCCTGGTTGGGTTTCGGTGAAAAAGAGCAAGAAACAGAACAGAAAACCGAAGAACAACAGGTTGTAGAAGAGCAGTCACAGCCTGAAACGCCTGTCGAAACCGCTGCGATTGTCGAAGCGGAAGAACCAGCGCACAGCAAAGAAGAGATTGAATCCTTTGCTGAAGAGGTGGTCGAGGTTACTGAACAGGTTCAGGAGAGCGAAAAACCAGAGCCGGTTATGGTAGAAACCCTTACCGAAGCGCCGCAGGCCGCTATCGAACACGAAGCGCTGCCGCTGCCGGAAGAGGTGAACACCGAAGAGGTTTCTGCCGAAGAGTGGCAGGCCGAAGCGGAAACCGTTGAAATTGTTGAGGCGGTGGAAGAAGAAGCGGCCCTTGAGCCTGAACTGACCGACGAAGAGCTGGAAGCCCAGGCGCTGGCGGCGGAAGCCGCTGAAGAAGCGGTCATTGTTGTGCCGGTAGAAGAGCAGGCCGAAGACGAGATCGCTCAGGAGCAGGAAAAACCAACCAAAGAAGGTTTCTTCGCGCGCCTGAAACGCAGCCTGTTAAAAACCAAAGAAAACTTAGGTTCCGGATTTATCAGTCTGTTCCGCGGCAAAAAAATCGACGACGATCTGTTTGAGGAGTTGGAAGAACAGCTGCTGATCGCGGACGTGGGCGTGGAAACCACCCGGAAGATCATCACCAACCTGACCGAAGGGGCGAGCCGCAAGCAACTGCGTGACGCCGAGGCGCTGTACGGCCTGCTGAAAGATGAGATGGGCGAAATTCTCGCAAAAGTTGACGAACCGCTTAATATTGAAGGCAAAATGCCCTTTGTTATTTTGATGGTTGGCGTCAACGGCGTGGGTAAAACCACCACCATCGGCAAGCTGGCGCGCCAGTTTGAGCAGCAGGGCAAATCGGTGATGCTGGCGGCGGGCGATACCTTCCGTGCGGCCGCGGTGGAGCAGCTCCAGGTGTGGGGCCAGCGCAATAACATTCCGGTGATTGCCCAGCACACCGGCGCGGATTCTGCGTCCGTGATTTTCGATGCCATCCAGGCGGCGAAGTCGCGTAACGTGGACGTGCTGATTGCGGATACCGCAGGGCGTTTGCAGAACAAATCGCACCTGATGGAAGAACTGAAGAAAATCGTTCGCGTCATGAAGAAGCTGGACGAAGAGGCACCGCATGAAATTATGCTGACTATCGACGCCAGCACCGGACAGAACGCCATTAGCCAGGCGAAGCTGTTCCATGAAGCGGTAGGACTGACCGGGATCACACTGACCAAGCTGGACGGCACCGCGAAAGGCGGGGTGATCTTCTCTGTGGCCGACCAGTTCGGCATTCCTATCCGTTACATCGGTGTGGGCGAGCGTATTGAGGATTTACGTCCGTTTAAAGCGGACGACTTTATTGAGGCACTTTTTGCCCGAGAGGACTAACAATGATTCGCTTTGAACACGTCAGCAAGGCCTATCTCGGTGGGAGACAAGCGCTACAGGGGGTGACATTTCACCTCCAGCCAGGCGAGATGGCATTCCTGACCGGCCATTCCGGCGCGGGGAAAAGTACCCTGCTCAAGCTGATCTGTGGGATCGAGCGGCCAAGCGCCGGGAAAATCTGGTTCAGCGGCCATGACATTAGCCGTCTTAAGAACCGTGAAGTGCCGTTTCTGCGTCGTCAGATCGGCATGATTTTCCAGGATCACCACCTGCTGATGGATCGCACGGTTTTCGATAACGTCGCGATCCCGCTGATTATTGCTGGCGCCAGTTACGATGATATCCGCCGTCGCGTCTCTGCGGCGCTGGATAAGGTCGGGCTGCTGGACAAAGCGAAGAACTTCCCTATCCAGCTGTCCGGCGGTGAGCAGCAGCGCGTGGGCATTGCCCGTGCGGTGGTGAACAAGCCAGCCGTTTTGCTGGCGGATGAACCGACCGGTAACCTGGACGATGCCCTCTCCGAAGGCATCCTGCGTCTGTTTGAGGAATTTAACCGCGTGGGGGTAACGGTACTGATGGCGACGCACGATATGGGGCTGATCTCCCGTCGTTCGTACCGCATGCTGACCCTGAGCGACGGGCATTTGCACGGAGGCCACGGTGAATAAGCGTGATGCAATGAACCAGATTCGGCAGTTCAGCAACCGGTTTGACCGTTTCCGCAAGCCTCAGGGCGGCGGGGACGGCAATCGCCATGCGCCTAAGCGTGCCAAAGCGACACCGAAGCCGAACTCCCGCAAAACCAACGTCTTTAACGAACAGGTGCGCTACGCCTTCCAGGGCGCGTTGCAGGATCTGAAAAGCAAACCGCTGGCGACGTTCCTGACGGTGATGGTGATTGCCATCTCCCTGACGCTGCCGAGCGTCTGCTATATGGTTTACAAAAACGTTAACCAGGCGGCGTCACAGTATTATCCGTCGCCGCAGATCACCGTTTATCTGGATAAAGCGCTCGACGATAACGCGGCGGCGCAGGTGGTCGGGCAGATTCAGGCTGAACAGGGCGTGGAGAAGGTGAACTATCTTTCTCGCGATGAAGCGCTGGGCGAGTTCCGCAACTGGTCCGGGTTCGGCGGGGCGCTGGATATGCTCGAAGAGAACCCGCTGCCCGCCGTGGCGGTGGTGATCCCGAAGCTGGATTTCCAGGGCACGGATTCGCTCAACACCCTGCGCGACCGCATTACCCGCATCAATGGGATTGATGAAGTGCGCATGGACGACAGCTGGTTTGCCCGTCTTGCCGCCCTGACCGGGCTGGTAGGACGCGTGTCGGCGATGATTGGCGTGCTGATGGTGGCGGCGGTCTTCCTCGTCATCGGTAACAGCGTTCGCCTGAGCATCTTCGCCCGTCGCGATACCATCAACGTGCAGAAGCTGATTGGTGCAACGGATGGTTTCATCCTGCGTCCGTTCCTTTATGGTGGCGCGCTGCTCGGTTTTTCCGGCGCATTTCTTTCACTGATATTGTCAGAAATTTTGGTGATGCGGCTTTCGTCTGCCGTCACCGAAGTGGCGCAGGTTTTTGGAACGAAGTTTGATATCAGTGGTTTAGGCTTCGATGAGTGCCTGCTTTTGCTGCTGGTCTGCTCCATGATCGGCTGGATAGCGGCATGGCTGGCAACGGTTCAACATTTACGCCACTTTACTCCCGACTAATAAAAGCGTGATATAATCTTTCCCTGCACCGAGATGTTCGCTTGCAGGGAAAGCGTCCCTGTCGTCTCTTCCCCTGTAATCATCTTCATGTCACATTTTGTGCGTAATTTATTCACGGTTGCACCTGGAACTTGTGGATAAAATCACTGTCTGATAAAAGAGTGAATGCTAATCTCGTTGCTCAAACGCTTTGGCATGGTTGTTGCCTGACGGGGACAACCTGGACCAGAAGAAACATTGAGAGGAATGAATGACCAAAGAAATGCAAACTTTAGCTTTAGCCCCTGTTGGTAACCTGGAATCTTACATCCGGGCTGCGAACACCTGGCCGATGTTAACGGCTGAGGAAGAAAAGGAGCTTGCTGAAAAGCTGCATTACCAGGGCGATCTGGAAGCAGCTAAAACGCTGATCCTGTCTCACCTGCGCTTTGTTGTTCACGTTGCTCGTAATTACGCGGGCTACGGCCTGCCGCAGGCGGACTTGATTCAGGAAGGTAACATTGGCCTGATGAAAGCGGTGCGTCGCTTTAACCCGGAAGTGGGTGTGCGACTGGTCTCCTTCGCCGTGCACTGGATCAAAGCGGAAATTCACGAATACGTTCTGCGTAACTGGCGTATTGTGAAGGTCGCCACGACGAAAGCGCAGCGCAAACTGTTCTTCAACCTGCGTAAAACCAAGCAGCGTCTGGGCTGGTTCAATCAGGATGAAGTGGAAATGGTCGCGCGCGAGCTGGGCGTTTCCAGCAAAGACGTCCGCGAGATGGAATCCCGTATGGCCGCGCAGGACATGACGTTTGATATGTCTGCCGACGACGATGCGTCCGACAGCCAGCCGATGGCCCCGGTCCTGTATCTTCAGGATAAAACCTCTAACTTTGCTGATGGCATTGAAGAGGATAACTGGGAAGACCAGGCGGCAAACAAGCTGACCTTCGCGATGGAAGGCCTCGACGAGCGTAGCCAGGATATCATCCGTGCCCGCTGGCTGGACGAAGATAACAAGTCCACCTTGCAGGAGCTGGCCGACCGCTACGGCGTCTCCGCTGAACGTGTGCGTCAGCTTGAGAAGAACGCCATGAAAAAACTTCGCGCCGCTATCGAAGCGTAATTCAGGCGAAGTCCCCGATAACCCTCGAATGCAAATTCGGGGGTTCTGTTTTTTTAGCGCCCGCTCTGGCGAATTTCTCCCCCCTGGCAAACACTTACTGGTGCGCTAAGCAGGCGACATTCTCAGGGGATCAGGGTGAAAAATAACGAACTGAATGACCGACGTATCCAGGCAACGCCGCGCGGTATCGGCGTCATGTGTCACTTCTATGCCGATAAAGCCGAAAACGCCACGGTGTGGGACGTGGAAGGTAACGAGTATATTGATTTTGCCGCCGGGATCGCCGTGCTGAATACCGGCCATCGCCATCCAAAAGTTATCGCTGCCATCGAAAAACAGCTTCACGCCTTTACCCATACCGCTTATCAAATCGTCCCCTACGAAGGCTATGTGGCGCTTGCCGAGCGCATCAACCAGCGCGTACCGATAGAGGGACCGGCCAAAACCGCCTTTTTCTCAACCGGTGCAGAAGCGGTCGAAAACGCGGTGAAAATTGCCCGCGCGTATACCAGACGTCCCGGCCTCATCACCTTCGGCGGCGCGTTCCATGGTCGTACCTTTATGACCATGGCGCTGACCGGCAAAGTGGCGCCCTATAAGCTCGGCTTCGGCCCGTTCCCCGGCTCGGTATACCACGCGCAATTCCCCAACGACCTGCACGGGGTCAGTACCGCCGAAGCGCTAAAAAGCCTGGAGCGCATTTTCAAAGCCGACATCGCGCCCGATCAGGTGGCGGCCATCATTATTGAACCGGTTCAGGGGGAAGGCGGGTTCAACGTCGCGCCCGCTGATTTCATGCAGGCGCTGCGTGCCCTGTGCGACACGCACGGTATTTTGCTGATTGCCGATGAAGTACAAACCGGCTTCGCCCGCACCGGCAAGCTGTTCTCCATGGAAAACCATTGCGTGAAGCCGGACCTCATCACCATGGCGAAAAGCCTGGCGGGCGGAATGCCGCTCTCAGCGGTATCGGGCCGTGCCGAGGTGATGGATGCGCCTGCGCCTGGCGGATTGGGCGGTACCTACGCGGGTAACCCGCTGGCGATCGCCGCGGCCCATGCGGTGCTGGACGTGATTGACGAAGACAACCTCTGCACGCGCGCGTCTCATCTCGGCCATCATCTGGTCGAGGTGCTGAACAAAGCGAAGGATGGCTGTCCGTATATCGCCGATATCCGCGCGCAGGGCTCAATGGTGGCGGTGGAATTTACCGATCCGCAAACCGGGCAGCCGTCGCCGGAATTTACCCGCCAGGTTCAGGAGCGCGCGCTGAACGAAGGGCTGTTGCTCCTGAGCTGCGGCGTTTACGGCAACGTGATCCGTTTTCTCTATCCGCTTACCATCCCCGAAGCACAGTTCCGTAAAGCGCTGGATATTATTTCCGCCTCGCTGACACGATAAAGCCAAACGCCCGGCTGAAATAACGGTCGGGCGTATCATATTTTCATTTCAAATTAGCTATTCCAAAATCATAAAAATGGGGTATGTTTTAGCAGAGTATGCTGAAAAAGCGCGAGCAGCAGGCCTATAACTGAAATAAAGCGCTACACAACAACATCACAACAATCGTTATAACCATAATAATGGGGAATCTCAGGATGAATATGAAGGGTAAAGCGTTACTGGCAGGATGTATCGCGTTGGCATTCAGCACCATGGCGCAGGCCGATATTAAAGTGGCCGTGGTGGGCGCGATGTCCGGTCCGGTAGCACAGTACGGCGACCAGGAATTTACGGGCGCGGAACAGGCGGTTGCAGACATTAATGCTAAGGGCGGTATCAAGGGCGAAAAGCTGCAAATCGTAAAATATGACGATGCCTGTGACCCGAAACAGGCGGTCGCGGTGGCGAACAAAGTGGTGAACGACGGCATCAAATACGTTATCGGTCACCTGTGCTCCTCCTCCACGCAGCCCGCGTCTGACATCTACGAAGACGAAGGCATTCTGATGATCACCCCGGCAGCGACGGCACCCGAGCTGACCGCACGCGGCTACAAGCTGATCCTGCGCACCACCGGTCTGGACTCCGATCAGGGCCCAACCGCCGCGAAATACATCGTGGAAAAAGTGAAGCCGCAGCGCATCGCGATTGTTCATGATAAACAGCAGTACGGTGAAGGCCTGGCGCGCGCGGTGCAGGACAACCTGAAAAAAGCGAACGCCAACGTGGTGTTCTTTGACGGTATCACCGCCGGCGAGAAAGATTTCTCTACCCTGGTGGCGCGTCTGAAGAAAGAGAATATCGACTTCGTTTACTACGGCGGCTATCACCCGGAAATGGGGCAGATCCTGCGTCAGGCGCGTGCGGCGGGTCTGAAGACTCAGTTCATGGGCCCAGAAGGCGTGGCGAACGTTTCCCTGTCTAACATCGCGGGTGAATCTGCCGAAGGCCTGCTGGTGACCAAGCCGAAGAACTACGACCAGGTACCTGCGAACAAACCAGTGGTGGATGCCATCAAGGCGAAGAAACAGGATCCAAGCGGTGCGTTCGTGTGGACCACCTACGCAGCGTTGCAGTCTCTGCAAGCGGGCCTGAACCAGTCAGCCGATCCGGCGGAGATTGCCACCTGGCTGAAAGCGAATTCGGTAGAAACCGTGATGGGGCCGCTCTCATGGGATGAGAAGGGCGACCTGAAGGGCTTCGAGTTCGGCGTGTTTGACTGGCATGCTAACGGTACTGCCACCGACGCAAAATAATTTTCCTGCGGCGGGCGGGATTTACCGCTCGCCGTCTCTCCTCTCCTCGCTTTTTTCTTTCCCGCCTCCGGTTTTGTTTACTATCACTACAATATTATTTAGCGCCATCGCACTATGCTTTTGCCTGATGATTAAGAACAATCGGGCAAACCAGAAGGTGATATTGATCAAACAACATGTTTCAGGGCTTTTACTACCGCCTCGTCTGTGCTTTTCTTATGCACTTTTAGCGTAACCCAACGAATTTACTACATTTATTGTGGTTATTGCAGAGCAAAAAGGGGTGATGGAATTTTTATATCGGAATATTGCATATACATAAAATTAACATCTGTAACATTTGAGAGGGTCGATATTAACAACTTTTTGCTAATTTAGTGATTGCCATTTTACATACTAATAGGTACAAAAATGAAAACCAAAGACGCACTGATTAAAACCATGCAGGAACTTTTATGGACCCGTGGTTACTCCAACACTAGCCCGAAAGAGATACAACAGGTTTCTGGCGTTGGGCAAGGAAGCATGTATCACCACTTCAAAGGCAAGGCGGATCTGGCCCGACAGACGATCCTGCTTAACGCCGAGGAGCTACAAAAAGAGATTTCCACCATTTTGCATGCTGAGAAAAATGCACGTGAGCGAATTAAGGACTATCTGCTGCGTGAACGTGAAGTACTGGCTGGGTGCAGGATGGGCGGATTAGCGCAGGATAGCGAAGTGATTCGCGACGACACGCTACGTGAACCCATTGCGAACAATTTTGAATGGCTGATCGGCGAGCTGGAAAAAGTGCTGGAAGAGGGAAAAACCTCCGGTGAATTTTCTGCCGATCTGGATGTAAAACAAACGGCATTAACGCTCATTTCAGTCATGCAGGGGGCGTTTGTTATCGCCAGGGCAACCCAGTCCGAAGCGTATTACAAACAAGCTATTGCTGGAGTGATCGCAATGCTCAAATAAATACCGCCTGGCTTTTGGGAGAAGAGAGAATGAATAACGGTCTGCCCGTTACCCTGAATTTGTTTTCGGTGTTGAAGAATATAGATAGCGTCGCCTGGGAAGCCCACAGCACGCTTGATCGCAAGGATGCGCGCATTTTTGAACTTTTTCAGGATGATTCAGGGCAGCGCATCGCGCTAGTGCATTGCGCGCCGGGGGCATCTGCAAAATCTCATCTCCATACGGGGCATGAAACGTTTCTGATTCTGGATGGCACCTTTGAAGACGATAACGGTGTTTACCACCCCGGTGAGCTAATCTGCTACGCACCAGGCAGCGAGCACGCCTGGCGAACGCCGCAAGGCGCGCTCATCTATGCAGTCTGGGGCGGCCGCGTTGAAGCCGCTCTTACGGATGTCGCCGCATGAAACTGATGCTAACTCAGGCCAGAATATTATTCCTGGCGGCAGACCCGAACAAAATTACGGCTCAGCTTCGTGGCGAATCTCTTTCGCTGGCGCAGGCCAGGCCGCTGCGCGATAACATTTCCACCGATGAAATCACCCCTATCCCGGCGCTAGCCTACTACGACGAACGACTGGGAGCATTCGCCTGGACGGGCCTGAAGTGCGGCGCTGAAAATCCGATAGGAAAAAATGCCATCGTTGAGGCAGGGATAAACGTCGTGGTTGGCGGACTGCGCTACGGTAAAGGCTCATCCCGCGAGCATAGCCCGGTTGCGGAGAAGGCAGCCGGCGTACAGCTGGTCATCGCCGAAAGTTTTGAACGTATCTACCGGCAAAACGCCGATAACATAGGTTTGCTCACCTCCACTAACATGGCGCTGGTGGACAAACTGGCGCGCGGAGAAGCGCTCACCCTTGAAGAGATTGTTGCTGACCGGGAAGAGAGCGCCCGACGCGTTATCCAGTCCGGCGGGCTGCTGGCCTGGTGGAAAGGACAGATGGAGAAAAGCGGTCTGCCGCCTTTAGCCGCCACGAGCGAGCCGAAACCGATGACGCTGGGGGAGAAAATCATTGTCCGCCATCGTCTGGAGCAGGGCGATTTCCCCGGCACCGCGCTACTGCTGCGCCCGGACTGGCGCTTTATCCATGAGTATTACACCGCCATGTGTGGCCATATGCTGAAACGGACTTTTGGCCGCGAGCTGACCCTGTGGCAGCCGGATTCGATCATCACCTTTGAAGATCACCTGCCGTACATGCATCAAAGCAAAGTGCATATTGACGGGCAGCTTACCGGCGACCTGGAACACCTGCTGGCGGCTCACCGGGCGTTTACCCAAACGTGGGGATTGACGGCACACCGATACAACCCGGACGGCGAGGGTGCAGAAGGTATCTCCCATGCGCTGATGGCGGAGCGCCACGCCCTGCCTGGGCAGCTTATCATCGGCACCGACTCCCACACCCCACACTGTGGTGCGCTGGGCTGTTTGGCTGTGGGCGTCGGCAGCACCGATATGGCAGGCAGCATGGTTACCGGCGCTTTTCGTATGACGCCGCCGGAAACGGTGAAAGTAGTGTTCACCGGTACGCTGCCGGAAGGCACTGGCGCGAAAGATATGGTACTGCACCTGCTGGCAACGGAGTGGATCCGTCAGGGAGGTGGTATTGGCAAAATCTTTGAATTTTGTGGTGAGGCCGTCGAGGGATTATCGGTGGACGAACGCGCCACGCTCACCAATATGGTGGCAGAGTTGGGTGGCGTTTCAGGACTGGTGGCGCCCGATGCGCAGACTGTTGCCTTCCTGAAGGCCCGTCGCGGAATCGATTTCACCATTGAAGCGTGGATGCGTAGCGATGAGGGCGCGCATTACGCCTCAACAATGGTGATTGACTGCATCGATCTTGCGCCAATGATTGCACTGCCGGGCGATCCGGGTAATGGGCTGGCGCTGTCGTCTTTGAGCGAGCCGGTTAAAATTGATATTGCCTACGGCGGTTCATGTACTGCGGGCAAGCGGGATGATTTTGATGAATATCATGCGGTGCTGGATTGGGCTTTATCCAGGGGTAAACTACTGCCGCCGGATGTGACGCTCTATCTACAGTTTGGCACCATGGATGTCTACGACTACTGTCGCGAGCAAGGGTATCTGGAGACGTTCCATCAGGCTGGGGCGATACTGCTCAAACCTGCCTGCGGTGCCTGCGCAAACTGCGGCCCCGGATCGTCGGTGAATGCTGGACAGGTCACTATCAGCGCCATTAATCGAAATTTTCCTGGCCGCTCAGGTCCGGGGAAAGTCTGGCTAGGCAGCCCTTCGACGGTGGTCGCCAGCGCAATAAAGGGTGAAATAACCTCATTTAATGATTTAAAACGTCAGTACCGTTAATTCTACTTACTTACAATCAGCTCATTAACAGGGTGCAAGACATCATGAAACCGTTTTATCATTTTTCGGATGAAGAAAACAAAGAATTAACCCGCTTCTTCCAGCAAATTGTTGTTAATCCTTATACGGATTATCAGGTATTTAAGCTTGCGGTTGCTGAGATTTGTTATTTTAGAGGCGTGCCAGGCTTTTTTGTCGATATTTGTACCGCAATTAAAAATGAACGCGAGTTGGGCGTAAGTGATATTCATGTATTACGCAATTGCCCACGGGATATCGACTTGCCGGAGTTGGATCCGGAAAATCCCATTAGCGATAAATATAAAAAGAAAAAAACATTTATCGGCGAGGTACTGCTGGAATGTTTTTCGCTGCTAACCGATACACCGTTATTAGCCTACGGCAGCCGTAATAATGGAGATTTCTTTACCGATGTTATTGCTATTCGCAAATACAGCGGGCAATTAACGGGTTTTAGCGATAGTGAACTGGTCTACCATAACGACCGTACCGCTCACGCGGTACGCGCTGATTTCGTCACGCTTTTGGGTCTACGCAGCCCGGACGAGGAGCTGATTTTTACCGGCTATATTGACGGCAAAGCCATTCTGGCGCACCTGACGGACGACCAGCAGGCGGCGCTTCGCCAGCCGTGGTATCGCACCCAGTTTGACGTTTACTCCCGTGAAACCAACCGCCGTCAGGTGAGCTCGCCGGATCACGCCATTTTGAAAAATCACCATAGCATTCGTTACCTGGATACGTTGACTCACGTTGCGCCAGAGGCGCCCAATGAGGCAAAAGACGCCCTGATTGCTTTTATGCAGGCGATGACCAAAGCGGATAAACAGCGCCACCGGATTTTGCAGGGCGACCTTTTAACCTTCGCCAACCAGGATGGATTGCACAACCGGGAAAAAATTGAAATTAAGGATAAAGAGAATGCCGCGCGCCGCTGGCTATTAAAAACCTATGCATTCCGCGATCGGCAAACTGCCGAGAAATATCAGGAACACTGGCATAACGGTATTTTTGGCCGGGTTGAAGATTAGACCGCTTCGCAAAATTTATTTCTTTATTTAACGGAACATGTACGATGAGAAACGTCGCCGATCGCGTAAAGCGTATAGGGTTATCAGAAACCTATGCCATTCTCGATAAAGTTAAAACCATGCAGGCGGAAGGGAAAGTTATTTATGATTTAGGCGGCGGCGAGCCTGATTTCGCCACGCCAAATCATATTACTAATTACACTATAACGGCGATGAAAAATGGCATGACCCATTACACCGCCAGTAAAGGTACGCCTGGATTATTAAAAGCCATCGCCAGCCAGCTCTTTGAAGAAAATCAGCTGCCGGTTCAGTGGAATAAAAATATTATTGTGACGCCTTCGGCGAAACACGCGCTGTTTATTACGCTGATGACGCTGCTGAATCCTGGCGATGAAATCGTGATCCCCACCCCCTGCTGGGTGAGCTATATCGCGATGGCGGAAATGGCCGGGGCGAAGCCGGTGACCCTGCCGCTGGCAAAAGAGAATCAGTTCTTCCTCACCCGTCAGGCGCTAGAAAGTTGCATCACCGCGAAAACCCGCGTGCTGTTGCTTAATAACCCGAACAACCCCACCGGGCGGGTGTTAACAACAGAGGAGATCGACGCGGTCTGCCAGGTCGCGCAGAAGCATGACCTGTTCGTGGTGATGGATGAAATTTACGAACATATCCGCTATCTGCCGGGGCGCCATCGTAGCCTCGCGGCGGAACCCGGCATGTTTGAGCGTACCGTCACTATCAGCGGTTTCTCCAAAGCCTGGGCGATGACCGGCTGGCGGCTCGGCTACCTCAGCGCGCCGGAAACTCTGCTCAATGAAATTCTTAAAGTTCAGCAGCACAGCGTGGGATGCGCCGGCTCCTTCGTGCAGCAGGGCGGGTTGGCCGCGCTGATTGGTGACCGTCAGCCGATGCTGGATATGGTGGCGCACTACCGTCAGCGCAGGGATCTGGTGGTAAACCGGCTAAACGCCATTCCGGGGATCGCCTGCCGGGCGCCGGAGGGAGGACTGTATGTTTACGCCGACATCAGCGGCCTGGGTATGGGGGACGCCCGGGCTGTAACACACTGGCTGCTGACTCACGCCCATGTTGCCGTCACGCCGGGTACCGCATTCGGCAAGGAGGAATCCAGCGCGATTCGCCTGTCGTTTGCCGGGGCGACTGACACGCTTATCGCCGCGCTGGATAGCATCAGCCAGGCGCTCGCTGACTGCCCGTATCCGCTAAAGCAGGTGGCGTCATGAGCGAAGCGCTTCGAATCGCCATTATTGGCAATGGCCCTCGGGCGCTTTCGGTACTTGAACGCCTCGCCGCGCGTTTACAGGACCAGCCGGACGCCGGGGTGGAAATCCACTATATCGATAAACAGCACCCCGGAACGGGCCGTATCTGGCGCCAGGAACAGGATGCCGCTTTCGTCATGAATACCGTAGCGGAAGAAGTCTCCGCCTTTTCCGGCGAAGGCGACGTGGCAACGGCTCGTCCAGGCTGCGGCCCTTCGCTCGCCGCCTGGTGGCGTGCCACGCGGGACGACTTCCCTGGCGAGAATGCCTGGGCGCCGCGTGCGCTGTATGGCGAATATATGCACTTCGTTCTGAACTGCATCAAAGCCTCGTTTAGCCCGGCGCAGCGCTTTTGCCCTCGACAGGCGGAGGTAACAGACATAGTGCCGTTGAACAATAGCCGGGCGGTGCTGTTATTTCGCGATGGTGAAACCCTCACGGTAGACCGCGTGGTTATTGCCAGCGGCCATCCCCGTAACAGCCTGAGCGAACAGGAGCAGCGCTGGCAGGCCTATGCAGACACTCATCCGTCGCTGCGCTGGGTGCCTGGCGATTCAGCCGCCGATATGCCGCTGGAGGAGATCGCCCCCGGCAGCGCCGTCGGCATTTTAGGACTGGGGCTGTCGTTTCTGGATGTCATGGCGGCGTTAACCACCGGGCGCGGCGGCCAGTTTATTGAGCAGGCCGATGGCTCACTGCGCTATCAACCCTCCGGGCGCGAGCCGCGTCTGGTGGCCGGTTCACGCAGTAGTCTGCCCATCCCCGGCCGTGGGCGTAACCAGAAGCCCCCTAACTTCCGCTATCAAAGCGTGCTTTTTACCCAGGAGCGTGCCGAGGCCCTGGCCGCCCGCGGACAACTCGATTTTGATCGCGACGTGCTGCCGCTGCTGATGGCAGAGGTCAACCTGACCTGGTACGCCACCACGCTGCGCCAGCGTTTTGGCCTTTCCGCCGAACTGGAATTTCGTGCCTGCGCGCAGGCGCTGGAGGTTGAGGCGTTTGATAGCCTGCCGGACATCGCCGCGCGCTTTGGCCTCACCGATGTGCCTGCACTGGATATTTATCAGCTCGGCGATCCCTTTCGTGAGCGCCGGTTCATCTCCGCGAGCCATTTCCATGCCGCGCTGCGCGAAGAGCTGGTTCGCGATAGTGAACACGCGGAGGGAGGTAACGTGGATAACCCGCTTAAGGCAGCGCTGGATACGCTGCGCGATACTCGCGGGCTGGTGCGCAGAGTGGTGGATTTCGGCGGTCTGGCTCCGGCCTCGTTTCGCGATGCGTTTCTCTCCCGCTACTCCCCGGTGAGTGCGCTGCTTTCCGCCGGGCCGCCGCGCTACCGAACCCGTCAAATGCTCGCTCTGATTGACGCCGGCATTCTGGCGGTCGTCGGGCCGCGTATGCAGATCACCTGCGGCGTGGAAAGCGCTGCTTTTGAGCTCTCTTCCCCACAGGTGGAAGGGGCCGTGTGGCGCGTAGAGACGCTGCTGGACGCCAGGGTGCCGGGGCAGGATCTGACGCGGGATCTATCGCCGCTGACTCAGGCGCTGCGGCAGCGTGGTCTCTGGCAAAACTTCACCGTGGAAGATGCCGATACCCGCTTTCAGACCGGCGGCGTGGCGGTTACCCGCGCGCCATATCATCCCCTTAACCAGCAGGGGAAGGCGGTTCCCCAGCTTTACGTTATTGGTATTCCCAGCGAACACACGCGCTGGTTTATGTCCGCTGGCAGCAGCCGCCCGGGCTATTGGACTGATTTTATCTGCGATGCGGATGCCATTGCAGAACACATCTTAACGGCGCTACCCGCTGCCGATCTTAAGCAGGAATAAAGACGATGAAAAAAATGGCGTTACTGATGTTGGATTTTCTCAATGAGATAGTCCATCCCGACGGCGTATACGCGCAGATGGGTTACTACCAGCAGGTGCGGGAAAAAGGGGTGATTAAACAGGCTGCTCAGGCGCTGGCAGGGGCGCGTGCCGCTCATACTCCGGTGGTGCATGTGGTAGTTGGTTTTTCTGAAAACTACGTTGAATGCCCAACCGGCTCCGAGGTTTTTGATATCGCACGTCGCAACCGGCTGTTGCGTTTTGACACCTGGTCGACGGATATCGTCGAAGCGCTGGCACCGCTGCCGGAGGAGAGCATTGTCCGCAAGCATCGGGTTGATCCGTTTTACCAGACCAGCCTTGAATTGACGCTGCGAAGCATGGGCGTGGACACGCTGGTGCTGGCCGGCGTTTCTACCGAGTTTGTGGTGCTGGCGACGGCGATGAGCGCCCACGATCGCGGTTTTCACGTCGTAGTGCTGGAAGATGCCGTTGCGGCGGTGAATAACGTGAAACATCTGGCGGCTCTGGAGGTGATTGGCAGTACCGCTGAACGGCGAAAAACCGCCGATCTTTTCCCGGCTCGCCGGACGTTTAATGCCACTCAGGAGGCCCTCTGATGACAGAAGTTGCAACGACTCTGCTGCGCGGCGCGCGCCACCGCTGGAAAGTGTTGGGTATTGGCGTAGCGGCCAACGCCTGTTTCTCAATGGTGGTAGGAGGCTTGCCGGCGACGGCGGTCTTTATGCGTGCCGATTACAACATCAGCAATGCCGAGCTGGGGTTCGTGCTTGGGATGCTGGGATTGGGGATCGCGATTAGCGAGCTGCCCTGGGGGCTTTTGACCGACCGCTGGGGCGACCGCCCGATCCTGCTGACCGGCTTGTTAAGTACCGGCGCGATGTTGCTGCTGATGGCGGCCTTTGCCGCGCCGCATAACGGTTTTATTCCCGCATACGGCCTGCTTATTACCGGAGTGTTGTTTATCGGACTGCTTGGCAGCAGCGTAAACGGCTCCAGCGGCAGGGCGATCATGGCCTGGTTTCAGGAGGGGGAGCGCGGTCTGGCGATGAGTATCCGTCAGACCGCGGTACCGATGGGCTATGGGATTGGCGCGTTACTTCTCCCCTGGCTGGCGGCTACATGGGGGTTTGTAACGATGTTTATCGTCTCTGCGCTGCTGTGCGCCGTGGTGGGTTTTTATGCCTGGCTGTGGTTGCACGAGCCGGATCGCGTCGGGGGCAATACGGCTCAGGCCGCTACTGCGTCTGCCGTACCGGGCAAAGGGCCGCTGTACGATCCTGCCATCTGGAAAATCGTGCTGGCAATCGGCATTCTCTGCGGGCCGCAGTTCGCGCTGCTCACTTTCGGATCGGTCTTCCTGCACGACTTCGCCCATATCGACGTGGCCGTAGTGTCCGTGTGCCTGGCGGTTATCCAGGTTGGGGCGATGGTGTCGCGTATCTGGAGCGGACGCTGGACGGACAAAAATAAAAACCGTAAGCGTTATCTCAAAAGCTGCACGCTGATAAGCATTCTGGCTTTTGTGCTGCTGAGCGTGCTGGTAGGCATCTGGCCGACTCTGCCGCATCAGGGAGCAACCCTTGCCTTACTGGCGGCGCTATTTATCCTCTCCGGCGTGGTGGTCTCAGCCTGGCATGGCGTGGCCTATACCGAGCTGGCATCAATGGCGGGGGCAAAACGCGCCGGAACAGCGCTGGCAATGGGCAACACCAGCGTGTTCGTGGTGATGTTTATCACTCCGATCGCTATCCCTTGGATGCAAACGCACTTTAGCTGGAGCAGCGTCTGGCTCGCCTCAGCGGCGTGTGCGGTTATTGCGCTCTGGTTTTTCCCGAAGGTGGAGAAAAAGCAGGAGAACGCAGCATGAGCGCGCATGTGACTGGTGGTAAATATTGCCCGATGCCGCAGCCTGAACTGCCGAACCGCCAGTGGCCGACACGCGCGCTGCTCCACGCACCACGCTGGTGTAGCGTTGATCTGCGCGACGGCAACCAGGCGCTGCCGGAGCCAATGAACCCTCAGCAAAAGCGGGCACTTTATCAGCAGTTGGTAGCGATGGGCTACAAAGAGATTGAAGTAGGTTTTCCCGCCGCCTCGGAAACCGACTACCAGTTTGTACGAACCCTGATAGACGACGGGTTGATCCCCGATGACGTACGCATCCAGGTGCTGACGCAGGCGCGAGAAAACCTTATCGCCGACACCGTTGCCGCCCTGAGTGGGGTAAAAGAGGCGGTGGTGCATCTCTATAACTCTACGTCGTTACAGCAGCGCGAGCAGGTCTTTAATCTCAGCCGCGCTGGGGTGATCGAACTGGCGCTACAGGGCGTGCGCTGGCTGCTGGAGGAGATGGCAAAGGTGGAGCAAAATTGGGTGCTGGAGTACTCCCCGGAGAGTTTTACTGCCACCGAGATGGATTTTGCGCTGGAGATTTGCAACGCGGTTATCGACCTGTGGGTGGGGAAGACGGGGCGGGAGGTGATCATCAACCTGCCTGCTACCGTCGAGCTGGCTTCGCCAAACGTCTATGCCGACCAGATTGAATGGATCTCAGGTAAGCTTCGCCACCGCCAGAAGGTGACGCTTTGCGTGCATCCTCATAACGATCGCGGTTGCGCGGTGGCGGCAGCGGAAATGGCGTTGCTTGCGGGCGCTGAACGTGTAGAAGGCACTCTGTTTGGCAACGGCGAACGTACCGGCAATGTCGATCTGGTCACGCTGGGGTTAAACCTGTTGGTGCAGGGCGTCGATCCGCTGATTGATTTCAGCCAGCTTCCGCAGGTGGTGAATGTCTATGAGTCGGCGACGGGAATGACGGTGCCGCCGCGCCATCCCTACGCCGGAAGCCTGGTATTCACCGCCTTTTCCGGTTCGCATCAGGATGCGATCCGCAAATCAATGGAGCTGCAAAAATACCGCACCCGTTGGGATGTGCCCTATTTACCCCTCGACCCGCACGATATTGGCCGTAGCTACGAAGGGATCATCCGCATCAATGGTCAGTCGGGCAAAGGAGGACTAGGCTACCTGCTGGATTATTACTACGGCATTCGCCCGCCGCGCCCGCTGCTTATTCGCTTTCAGCAGCACATACAGACGCTGGCGGACGCCAGTAACCAGGAGCTGGAGCACGCGTTTCTGCACCAGCAATTTCACGCGTTTTTTGCGACCTGTGACAGTATCAGCGAAGCGCATCCCGGCGGTACGCCCGCAGAATTTCACCCCCAGTGGGATAGCCATCGGCTGGGAGCATCACAGGTGATGAGCTATGTCTGGGGAACGTGGCAGGGCGAACTGGTATACGGTATCGGGCTGGATATTAGTGAAGAGAAAAGCCGCCACCGTGCCTGGGGGCAGCTGTTGCGCTCGCTGCCGGTGAGCGTGATCAGCGTGCCGCTGTAACACACTTGCGCCGCACAAGCTTCATGCGGCGCGAGTTTTTAGCGCTTCTCCCACCCGTTCGCCTGCGCCGTAAACCCTAACGCCTGCATAAACGCCGCCATCACGCCGCGATCCTCCACGCCCACGTCGGCCATCCACCAGGAGGTCACGCTCGGGTTTTCGCGGATCACCTCTTCAATTAAATACTGCCCGACCCCACGGCGGCGGGTCACGTCGCGCACGCGAAGCGAGTCCAGCGCGCCTTCGGTGCCGCTCAGCGTTACGCGAACGGCGGCCAGCAGGCGCTCGTTAAAGCGCGCGGCATAAATGCGGTGGTTCTCATCGACGGCCAACGACGAAGGGGAATATTCCGGCCAGATCTTGCCCAGGTCGATATGATCCTGTTCGCTAAAGGTCACCAGACGAACGATAGTCAGTTTCATTAGCTGCTTGTCCAAATCAAAAAAAGTAGGGCCAGTGTACTCAATTTATTTGCTCAGGCGCGTTCTCTTTTTATTCCCGTTTGCCAGGTGATTCGTTTTTTAGCGGCGACATGGGCAGTTCGAAAACACATGGATTGAAAAATAAGCAGGATTTTAACCTGAAGGGCAGTGATTTATTCCGCGCATTGTACCGTTATTTTATGCTGCAAAACGCGCTTTTATTTGTTTATCTCTGCCTGAATTCAGAATATTATCTTTCCTTAATCTCCTGAAAAATAGAGATATTAGTCTGGTTTTTGATAAAAAACCGCGCTAAACCCTTAAAGGCACTGGTAAAAATAGCGTTGTTCATTAAAAGTACAGAATGCTTTTTAACCATAATAAAACAAAATATAAACATCACTTCACGAATGGGGATTCTGAGATGAAAAGGAACGCGAAGACGTTAATCGCGGGGATGGTCGCACTGTCGATCTCGCATATCGCTATGGCGGAGGACATTAAAGTTGCGGTAGTGGGTGCGATGTCCGGTCCTGTTGCCCAGTGGGGTGACATGGAGTTCAACGGTGCGCGCCAGGCCATAAAAGACATCAACGCTAAGGGCGGCATCAAAGGCGACAAGCTGGTGGGCGTGGAATATGACGACGCCTGCGATCCGAAACAGGCCGTCGCGGTCGCCAACAAAATCGTTAACGATGGCATCCAGTATGTCATTGGCCACCTCTGCTCGTCCTCCACGCAGCCCGCGTCCGACATCTACGAGGACGAAGGCATTCTGATGATCACCCCGGGCGCCACCAACCCGGAGCTGACCCAGCGCGGCTATCAGCACATCATGCGTACCGCCGGCCTGGACTCTTCTCAGGGACCGACCGCCGCCAAATACATCCTCGAGACCGTTAAGCCACAGCGTATCGCCATCATTCATGACAAGCAGCAGTACGGCGAAGGTCTGGCGCGCTCCGTGCAGGACGGCCTGAAAAAAGGCGGCGCGAACATCGTCTTCTTCGACGGCATTACCGCCGGTGAAAAAGACTTCTCCGCGCTGATCGCCCGCCTGCAAAAAGAGAATATCGACTTCGTCTACTACGGCGGCTACTACCCGGAAATGGGCCAGATGCTGCGCCAGGCGCGCGCCACCGGCCTGAAAACCCAGTTTATGGGGCCAGAGGGGGTGGGCAATGCCTCTCTGTCCAACATCGCGGGGGATTCTGCCGAAGGCATGCTGGTCACCATGCCAAAACGCTATGACCAGGATCCGGCCAACAAGGCTATCGTGGATGCGCTCAAGGCGCAGAAGAAAGATCCGAGCGGTCCGTACGTCTGGATCACCTACGCGGCCTTGCAGTCTCTGGCAACGGCAATGGACCGTACCGGCAGCAAAGAACCGCTGGATCTGGTGAAAGATTTAAAAGCACACGGGGCGAACACCGTGATTGGGCCGCTGAACTGGGATGAGAAAGGCGATCTGAAGGGATTTGAATTTGGTGTCTTTAAGTGGCACGCCGACGGGTCTTCCTCGGTCGCCAAATAATTATCCCACCGCCCGGCTCTCCGGGCGGGTATAAAAAGGTTTGCATATGTCCGAGCAGTTTCTCTACTTTTTGCAGCAGATGTTTAACGGCGTCACGCTGGGAAGCACCTACGCGCTGATCGCCATCGGCTATACGATGGTTTACGGCATTATCGGCATGATCAACTTCGCCCACGGCGAGGTGTACATGATCGGTAGCTACGTCTCCTTTATGATCATCGCCGCGCTGATGATGATGGGCATCGACAGCAGCTGGCTGCTGGTGGCCGCCGGGTTTGTCGGCGCGATTGTGATCGCCAGCGCTTACGGCTGGAGCATTGAGCGCGTGGCCTACCGGCCGGTGCGGAGCTCCAAGCGCCTGATTGCGCTGATTTCCGCGATTGGTATGTCGATCTTCCTGCAAAACTACCTCAGCCTGACCGAAGGCTCGCGTGACGTGGCGCTGCCAAGCCTGTTTAACGGCCAGTGGATTGTGGGGGCCAGCGAAAACTTCTCTGCCTCTGTCACCACCATGCAGCTGGTCATCTGGGTTGTCACTTTCCTGGCGATGCTGGCCCTGACCGTTTTCATCCGCTACTCCCGCATGGGACGCGCCTGCCGCGCCTGCGCGGAAGATCTGAAGATGGCGAGTCTGCTCGGCATCAACACCGACCGCGTCATCGCTCTGACCTTCGTGATTGGCGCCGCAATGGCGGCGGTGGCGGGGGTTCTGCTCGGCCAGTTCTACGGCGTAATTAACCCGTACATCGGCTTTATGGCCGGGATGAAAGCCTTCACCGCGGCGGTACTGGGCGGCATCGGCAGCATTCCGGGCGCGATGATCGGCGGCCTGATCCTGGGCGTGGCGGAGGCGCTCTCCTCGGCGTACCTGAGCACCGAATATAAAGACGTGGTGTCGTTTGCCCTGCTGATTCTGGTTCTGCTGGTGATGCCTACCGGTATTCTGGGCCGTCCGGAGGTAGAGAAAGTATGAAACCGATGCATTTTGCTATGGCGTTGCTCTCTGCCGCCATGTTCTTCGTACTGGCGGGCGTCTTTATGGGCGTCCAGTTAGGGCTGGACGGCACGAAACTGGTGGTCGATACCGCCCCCGACATCCGCTGGCAGTGGGTGTTTATCGGCACCGCCGTGGTGTTTCTGTTCCAGCTGCTGCGTCCGCTGTTCCAGAAGACGCTGAAAAACGTCTCCGGGCCGAAGTTCGTTCTGCCGGCAATCGACGGTACCACGGTAAAGCAGAAGCTGTTCCTCGTGGCGCTGCTGGTGGCTGCCGTGGCGTGGCCGTTTATGGTGTCGCGCGGTACGGTGGACATCGCCACCCTGACCATGATTTACGTGATCCTCGGCCTCGGTCTGAACGTGGTGGTGGGGCTGTCCGGCCTGCTGGTGCTGGGCTACGGCGGTTTCTACGCTATCGGCGCGTACACCTTCGCGCTGCTGAACCACTATTACGGCCTCGGCTTCTGGACCTGTCTGCCGCTGGCGGGGCTGGTCTCTGCCGCCGCAGGCTTCCTGCTCGGCTTCCCGGTGCTGCGCCTGCGCGGTGACTACCTGGCGATTGTGACCTTAGGCTTCGGCGAAATCGTCCGTATCCTGCTGCTCAACAATACCGAAGTGACCGGCGGGCCGAACGGCATTAGCCAGATCCCGAAGCCGACCTTCTTCGGCCTGGAGTTCAGCCGTACCGCCCGCGAAGGCGGCTGGGATACCTTCAGCAACTTCTTTGGCATCAAATATGACCCGTCCGACCGCGTGATCTGGCTCTACCTGGTGGCGCTGCTGCTGGTAGTCATTACCCTGTTCGTGATCAACCGCCTGCTGCGCATGCCGCTGGGCCGCGCGTGGGAAGCGCTGCGCGAAGATGAGATCGCCTGCCGCTCTCTGGGCCTGAACCCGACCCGCATCAAGCTGACCGCGTTCACCATCAGCGCCGCGTTTGCCGGTTTCGCCGGCACGCTGTTCGCCGCGCGCCAGGGCTTCGTCAGCCCCGAGTCGTTCACCTTTGCCGAATCGGCCTTTGTGCTGGCGATCGTGGTGCTCGGCGGGATGGGCTCGCAGTTCGCCGTGATCCTTGCGGCCATCCTGCTGGTGGTCTCCCGCGAGCTGATGCGCGACTTTAACGAATACAGCATGCTGATGCTGGGTGGTTTGATGGTGCTGATGATGATCTGGCGTCCGCAGGGCCTCCTGCCGATGACGCGTCCACAGCTGAAGCTTAAGCGTGCGGAAGCGAAAGGAGAGCAGGCATGAGTCAGCCATTATTATCCGTTAACGGTCTGATGATGCGTTTTGGCGGCCTGCTGGCGGTCAACAACGTGAACCTGGATCTGCATAAAAAAGAGATCGTCTCCCTGATTGGCCCGAACGGCGCGGGGAAAACCACGGTCTTCAACTGCCTGACCGGTTTCTACAAGCCGACGGGCGGCACCATCATGCTGCGCGACCAGCACCTGGAAGGGCTGCCGGGCCAGCAGATTGCCCGCATGGGCGTGGTGCGTACCTTCCAGCACGTGCGGCTGTTCCGCGAGATGACGGTGATTGAGAACCTGCTGGTGGCACAGCATCAGCAGCTCAAAACCGGCCTGTTCTCTGGCCTGCTGAAAACCCCGGCCTTCCGCCGCACACAGGAGGAGGCGCTCGATCGCGCCGCCACCTGGCTCGACCGTATCGGCCTGCTCCAGCACGCCAACCGGCAGGCGAGCAACCTGGCTTATGGCGACCAGCGTCGGCTGGAGATCGTGCGCTGCATGGTGACCCAGCCGGAGATCCTGATGCTCGACGAACCGGCGGCGGGCCTCAACCCGAAAGAGACCAAAGAGCTGGACGAGCTGATTGCCGAGCTGCGCGATCATCACGACACCACCATCCTGCTGATTGAGCACGACATGAAGCTGGTGATGGGCATTTCGGACCGTATCTACGTGGTAAACCAGGGCACGCCGCTGGCAAACGGCACGCCGGAAGAGATCCGCAACAACCCGGACGTGATCCGCGCATACCTTGGTGAGGCATAAGATGGAAAAAGCGATGTTAACGTTCGACAAGGTCAATGCGCATTACGGCAAGATCCAGGCGCTGCACGACGTCAGCCTGCACATCAATCAGGGTGAAATCGTCACCCTGATTGGCGCCAACGGCGCGGGAAAAACCACGCTGCTCGGCACCCTGTGCGGCGACCCGCGCGCCACCAGCGGACGGATTGTGTTTGATGGCAAAGACATTACCGACTGGCAGACCGCCAGAATTATGCGTGAAGCGGTGGCGATTGTCCCGGAAGGGCGCCGCGTCTTCTCGCGCATGACGGTGGAAGAGAACCTGGCGATGGGCGGCTTTTTTGCTGATCGCGACCAGTATCACACCCGTATCAAATGGGTGTACGAACTCTTCCCGCGCCTGTGGGAGCGCCGCATCCAGCGTGCGGGCACCATGTCCGGCGGTGAACAGCAGATGCTGGCGATTGGCCGCGCGCTGATGAGCCAGCCGCGCCTGCTGCTGCTGGACGAACCGTCGCTCGGTCTTGCGCCGATCATCATCCAGCAGATTTTCGACACCATTGAGCAACTGCGCAAAGAGGGGATGACCATCTTCCTCGTCGAGCAGAACGCCAACCAGGCGCTGAAGCTCGCCGATCGCGGCTACGTGCTGGAGAATGGTCGCGTGGTGCTCGAGGATACCGGCGACGCGCTGCTGGCGAACGAAGCGGTGCGGAGCGCGTACCTGGGCGGCTGAGCCGTCTGTAGTGCCCGGTGGCGCTACGCTTAGCGGGCCTACGGATACCCTCCAGGCCGGGTAAGGCGCAGCCGCCACCCGGCTTTTTTCATATTAACCCCTTCACACAACCATCATCCCCCTGACGCCTGGCCGTCACTTATCTGTAAACAAACAGTTATTTTTCTGTCATTCGAGCATGTCATGTTACCTCGCGAGCACAAAACGCGTGATATCGCGCATCCGGCATAATAAGAGAGATGACAATGACATCGTTACGACACACGGCTTTGGGTCTGGCAATCGGTCTGGCTTTTGCGACGAACGCAATGGCCGTGACCACCATTCCATTCTGGCATTCCATGGAAGGGGAGTTGGGTAAAGAGGTTGACTCCCTGGCGCAGCGTTTCAATGACACCCACCCGGATTACAAAATTGTGCCGGTGTACAAAGGCAACTACGAGCAGAGCCTGAGCGCGGGCATCGCCGCCTTCCGTACCGGCAACGCGCCTGCACTGTTGCAGGTGTATGAAGTCGGCACCGCGACCATGATGGCCTCGAAAGCCATCAAACCGGTCTACGAAGTGTTCAAAGACGCGGGCATCAACTTTGACGAATCCCAGTTCGTGCCGACCGTCTCCGGTTACTACACCGATTCCAAAACCGGCCACCTGCTGTCCCAGCCGTTTAACAGCTCCACGCCGGTGCTGTACTACAACAAAGATGCCTTCAAAAAAGCGGGCCTGGATCCGGAGCAGCCGCCAAAAACCTGGCAGGATCTGGCCGAGTACACCGCGAAGCTGAAAGCGGCGGGGATGAAGTGCGGCTACGCCAGCGGCTGGCAGGGCTGGATCCAGATTGAGAACTTCAGCGCATGGCACGGCCTGCCGGTTGCCACCAAAAACAACGGCTTCGACGGCACCGACGCGGTTCTGGAGTTCAACAAGCCGGAGCAGGTGAAGCACATCGCGCTGCTGGCGGATCTGAACAAGAAGGGCGACTTCAGCTACTTCGGGCGTAAAGACGAATCCACCGAGAAGTTCTATAACGGCGACTGCGCCATTACCACCGCGTCTTCCGGCTCGCTGGCGGATATCCGTCACTACGCCAAATTCAACTACGGCGTGGGCATGATGCCGTACGACGCCGACGTAAAAGGCGCGCCGCAGAACGCCATCATCGGCGGGGCCAGCCTGTGGGTGATGCAGGGTAAAGACAGCGGCACCTATAAGGGCGTGGCCGAGTTCCTCGACTTCCTGGCGAAGCCGGAAAACGCGGCCGAATGGCACCAGAAAACCGGCTATCTGCCGATCACCAAGGCCGCCTACGACCTGACCCGCGAGCAGGGCTTCTACAGCAAAAACCCGGGCGCGGATATCGCGACGCGTCAGATGCTGAATAAGCCGCCGCTGCCGTTCACCAAAGGCCTGCGTCTGGGCAACATGCCGCAGATCCGCACCATCGTGGATGAAGAGCTGGAAAGCGTGTGGACGGGGAAGAAAACCCCGCAGCAGGCCCTGGACTCTGCGGTAGAGCGCGGCAATCAGTTGCTGCGCCGCTTTGAGCAGTCGACGAAATCGTAATCGCTGAAACGCCCGGTAGCGCTTCGCTTACCGGGCCTACGACGTGCCCCATCCAGGCAGGGTAAGGCGCAGCCGCCACCCGGCATTGTTCAGGAATCAAATCTCCATGTCCTCATCCCGTCCGGTGTTCCGATCCCGCTGGCTGCCGTACCTGCTGGTCGCGCCTCAGCTGATCATCACCGTTATCTTCTTCATCTGGCCTGCGGGCGAAGCGCTGTGGTACTCGGTACAAAGCGTCGATCCGTTCGGGCTTTCCAGCCAGTTTGTTGGGCTGGACAACTTTACGGCGCTGTTCCACGACAGCTACTACCTGGACTCCTTCTGGACGACGATCAAATTCAGCGCGCTGGTGACCGTGAGCGGCCTTGTCGCGTCGCTGTTTTTCGCCGCGCTGGTGGATTACGTGGTGCGCGGCAGCCGCCTGTATCAGACCCTGATGCTGCTGCCTTACGCCGTGGCCCCCGCCGTGGCTGCCGTGCTGTGGATCTTCCTGTTTAACCCCGGCCGCGGGCTGATTACCCATTTTCTGGCGGAATTCGGCTATGACTGGAACCACGCCCAGAACAGCGGTCAGGCGATGTTCCTCGTGGTGTTCGCCTCGGTGTGGAAGCAGATCAGCTATAACTTCCTGTTCTTCTTCGCCGCGCTGCAATCCATTCCGCGTTCGCTGGTGGAGGCCGCCGCCATCGACGGCGCAGGGCCGGTGCGCCGCTTCTTCAGGCTGTCGCTGCCGCTGATCGCCCCGGTCAGCTTCTTCCTGCTGGTGGTTAACCTGGTGTACGCCTTCTTCGATACCTTCCCGGTGATCGACGCCGCCACTGCGGGCGGTCCGGTGCAGGCGACCACCACGCTTATCTACAAGATCTACCGCGAAGGGTTTGCCGGACTCGATCTCTCGGCCTCTGCCGCGCAGTCCGTCGTGCTGATGTTCCTCGTCATCATCCTCACGGTAGTGCAGTTCCGCTATGTCGAAAGTAAGGTGCGCTACCAATGATTGAGAACCGTCGCGGGCTGACGATTTTCAGCCATACCCTGCTGATCCTGGGCATTCTCGTTATCCTGTTCCCGCTGTACGTGGCCTTTGTCGCCGCCACGCTGGACACCAAAGCGGTGTTCCACACGCCGATGACGCTGATCCCGGGCGGGCACCTTTTCGAAAACATGAAGACCATCTGGACCCAGGGCGTGGGCACCAACAGCGCGCCGTTCTGGCTGATGATGCTCAACAGCTTCATCATGGCGTTCGGCATTACGGTGGGCAAAATCACGGTGTCGATGCTCTCGGCCTTCGCCATCGTCTGGTTCCGCTTTCCGCTGCGTAACCTGTTCTTCTGGATGATTTTCATCACCCTGATGCTGCCGGTGGAGGTGCGTATCTTCCCGACGGTGGAGGTGATTGCCAACCTGAAGATGCTGGACAGCTACGCGGGCTTAACCCTGCCGCTGATGGCCTCGGCGACCGCCACCTTCCTGTTCCGCCAGTTCTTTATGACCCTGCCGGACGAGCTGATTGAGGCCGCACGCATCGACGGTGCCTCCCCGATGCGCTTCTTCCGCGACATCGTGCTGCCGCTGTCGAAAACCAACCTCGCGGCGCTGTTTGTGATCACCTTTATCTACGGCTGGAACCAGTACCTGTGGCCGCTGCTGATCGTTCAGGACGTCAACCTCGGCACCGCCGTGGCGGGCATCAAAGGCATGATCGCCACCGGTGAAGGCACCACCCTCTGGAACCAGGTGATGGCGGCGATGCTGCTCACCCTAATCCCACCCGTAGTCATTGTTTTAGCCATGCAGCGCGCGTTTGTCCGCGGCCTGGTCGATAGCGAGAAATAAGATGGCAGGTTTAAAACTTCAGGCAGTTACCAAAAGCTGGGACGGTAAAACCCAGGTCATTCAGCCGCTGACGCTCGACGTGGCGGACGGCGAATTTATCGTGATGGTCGGCCCGTCCGGCTGCGGGAAGTCCACGCTGCTGCGCATGGTGGCGGGGCTGGAGCGCGTCACGTCCGGGGATATCTGGATTGACCGCCAGCGCGTCACCGAGATGGAGCCAAAAGATCGCGGCATCGCGATGGTGTTCCAGAACTATGCCCTCTATCCGCACATGATCGTGGAGGAGAACATGGCCTGGGGGCTGAAAATTCGCGGGATGGGCAAAGGCCATATCGCCGAGCGCGTAAAAGAAGCCGCGCGCATTCTGGAACTTGACGGCCTGCTTAAGCGCCGCCCGCGCGAGCTCTCCGGCGGCCAGCGCCAGCGCGTGGCGATGGGGCGCGCCATCGTGCGCGACCCTGCGGTATTCCTGTTCGACGAACCGCTCTCGAATCTCGACGCCAAGCTGCGCGTGCAGATGCGCCTTGAGCTACAGCAGCTGCATCGCCGTCTGAAAACCACGTCCCTCTATGTCACCCACGATCAGGTCGAAGCCATGACCCTCGCCCAGCGCGTGATGGTGATGAACAAAGGCATTGCCGAGCAGATTGGCACGCCGGTGGAGGTCTACGAAAAACCGGCCAGCCGTTTTGTGGCGAGCTTTATCGGCAGCCCGGCGATGAACCTGCTGGACGGGCGGATCAATGCTGCGGGAACCCACTTTGAACTGGAAAGCGGGATGGCGTTACCGATCAACTGGTACTATCGTGGGTACGCCGGGCGTAAGATGACGCTTGGCATCCGCCCGGAGCATATTGGCTTAACGTCTCAGGCGGACGGCGGCGTGCCGCTGGTGATGGACACGCTGGAGATGCTGGGCGCCGATAACCTGGCGCACGGGCGCTGGGGCGAGCAAAAGCTGGTGGTGCGCCTGCCGCATCAGGAGCGCCCGAAGGCAGGCAGCACGCTGTGGCTGCATGTGCCGGAAAATCACCTGCACTTATTTGACGGTGAAACAGGACAACGAGTATGAGCAACTGGCCTTACCCCCACATCGTCGCCCACCGTGGCGGCGGTAAACTGGCGCCGGAGAACACCCTGGCGGCGATTGACGCTGGCGCACGCTACGGCCACACGATGATCGAGTTTGACGCCAAGCTGTCGAAAGACGGCGAAATTTTCCTGCTGCATGACGACAACCTCGAACGCACCAGCAACGGCTGGGGCGTGGCGGGCGAACTGCCGTGGCGCGATCTGCTGAAGGTGGACGCCGGAAGCTGGTTCAGCGGTGATTTCAAAGGCGAGCCGCTGCCGCTACTGGCGGAAGTGGCGGACCGGTGTCGTCAACACGGCATGATGGCTAACATCGAAATCAAACCGACCACCGGCACCGGGCCGCTGACGGGCAAAGTGATTGCGCTGGCCGCGCGTGAGCTGTGGGAAGGCATGACGCCGCCGCTGCTCTCCTCGTTTGACATCGACGCGCTGGAAGCCGCACAGGCGGCTGTGCCTGAACTGCCGCGCGGGCTGCTGCTGGACGAGTGGCGTGAGGACTGGCGCGAACTGACGGGCCGCTTAGGCTGCGTGTCGATCCACCTCAACCATAAGCTGCTGGATGCGGCGCGGGTCAAAATGCTGAAAGACGCGGGTCTGCATATCCTGGTCTACACCGTCAACAAACCCCAGCGTGCAGCCGAACTGCTGCGCTGGGGCGTAGACAGCATCTGTACCGATGCGATTGACAAGATCGGGCCAGACTTTATTTATTAAGCATGCTGCCGTTCTGCTGGGTCGGCAGCATATGCTGCTGACCGCTGCTTTGCGACATCCCGCCCCCTAACATCCCGCCGTTTGGGTTTTGCAGCGGCTGCTCGCGCATCTGGCCCTGCTGCACGCGCTGGGTGTTAGCGTTCATCTGGTTTTGCAGGTGTTGCTGCTGCACCTGGGTCTGCGTCTTTAGCTGCTGGTTGAGCATCCCTTTCTGCTGTTGTTGCTGGCTCATCATCTCCGTCTGCATACGCTGCTGGCTCGGAATGACGTAGCCCGGCTGGTTCGGGTTGTTCAGGGTGTTAATGGGCTGTGCGAGCGCGGCGAACGGGAGCAGCGCGGTCAGGATCAGGAATCGTTTCATGGTTATCTCCTCCTTTGAGGCTTCTCTTAAGTTTACCCCTAAACCAGCATAACGATGATTTTTTAAGAGTTGTGAACCAGGCTTAAGCGGGGAATATGGACCCCTTCACCTGGAGAACAATAATGATGAAACCAACCTTTTTGCGCTGGGTCGCCCTCGCTGCGCTGATGGCAGGCGGCACATTTACCGTGGCGGCCAACCCGCCCGCCGCTCCTCCGGTCTCTTACGGCGTGGAGGAGGATGTTTTTCACCCCGTGCGGGCCACGCACGGCATGGTGGCCTCGGTTGACGCGCTGGCAACCCAGGTAGGCGTCGATATTCTTAAGCAGGGCGGTAACGCGGTGGACGCGGCGGTCGCGGTCGGGTACGCGCTGGCGGTAACGCACCCGCAGGCCGGGAACCTGGGCGGCGGCGGCTTTATGATGCTGCGTACCAAAGACGGCAAAACCACGGCCATCGACTTCCGTGAGATGGCGCCGAATCAGGCCTCCCGCGATATGTTCCTCGACGATCAGGGCAACCCGGACAGCAAAAAATCCCTGACCTCGCACCTTGCGTCCGGCACGCCTGGCACCGTTGCGGGCTTCTCGCTGGCGCTGGAAAAATACGGCACGCTGCCGCTGAACAAGGTGGTGCAGCCTGCTATCAAGCTGGCGCGTGACGGCTTTGTGGTGAACGACGCGCTGGCGGACGACCTCAAAACCTACGGCAGTGAAGTGATTCCGAATCACGAAAACAGCAAGGCGATTTTCTGGAAAGATGGTGAGCCGCTGAAGAAGGGCGATAAGCTGGTGCAGAAAAACCTCGCCAGAAGCCTGGAGCTGATTGCGGAAAACGGTCCTGACGCCTTCTATAAAGGGGCGATTGCCGATCAGATTGCCGACGAGATGCAGAAGAACGGCGGGCTCATTACCAAAGCGGACCTGGCAGAATACAAGGCGGTGGAGCGCGAGCCGATTAGCGGCACCTATCGCGGGTACGACGTCTTCTCCATGCCGCCGCCGTCCTCCGGTGGCATTCACATCGTGCAGATCCTCAACATTCTTGAAAACTTTGATATGCACAAGTTCGGCTTCGGCAGCGCGGACGCCATGCAGGTGATGGCGGAAGCGGAAAAGCGTGCCTACGCCGACCGCTCGGAATACCTTGGCGATCCGGATTTCGTGAAGGTGCCGTGGCAGGCGCTGACCAACAAAGCGTATGCCAAATCGATTGCCGACGAGATCGACATCAACAAGGCGAAGCCGTCGAGCGAGATCCGCCCCGGCAAGCTGGCACCGTATGAAAGTAACCAGACCACGCATTTCTCGGTGGTGGATAAAGACGGTAACGCGGTGGCGGTGACCTATACGCTGAACACCACTTTCGGCACCGGGATCGTAGCGGGCAACAGCGGCATTTTGCTGAATAACGAGATGGATGATTTCTCGGCCAAGCCGGGCGTGCCGAACGTGTACGGGCTGGTCGGCGGGGATGCTAACGCCGTGGGGCCGAAGAAGCGCCCGCTGTCGTCCATGTCGCCAACCATCGTGGTGAAAGACGGTAAAACCTGGCTGGTGACCGGCAGCCCTGGCGGGAGCCGCATCATTACCACCGTGCTACAGATGGTGGTGAACAGCATCGATTTTGGCATGAACGTCGCCGAGGCGACCAATGCGCCGCGTTTCCATCATCAGTGGCTGCCGGATGAACTGCGCGTCGAGAAGGGCTTTAGCCCGGACACGATAAAACTGCTTGAGCAACGCGGACAAAAGGTGGCGGTGAAAGAGGCGATGGGCAGCACCCAGAGCATTATGGTCGGGCCGGACGGGGCGCTGTTTGGCGCGTCGGACCCGCGTTCGGTAGATGATTTAACGGCGGGGTATTGATGTTTAGCCGGGTGGCGGCTTCGCCTTACCCGGCAACAAACTACTTCATTCGCGCCATATAATACGCATCCACGTACTCACCGTTGCGCAGGCCGTAGCGCTTGCCGGTGCCTTCAATTTCGAATCCGTGCTTTTTGTACACCGCGATTGCCGGTTCGTTATCCACAAACACCGTTAACTCAATGCGGTCGACGCGCAGCCAGTTGTCGCACATATCGATCATGGTACGCATCAGGGCGCTGGCGACGCCCCGGTTTTGCCACTGCGCACCCACACAAATTCCGAAATCGGCAACGTGGCTGCGACGTGGGCGCTGGGCTACGGCAATGCACAGGTGCCCGGCGACAGTCCCGTCGATGCAGGCGACCAGCTGTTTAATGCCGGGCTGATCGGTTAGCCGCTCCTGCCACATCTGCTCTGAGGGATGAGGAACCTGTAGCGTGTTGTGGTACACCTCCGGCTGGGCGTGGATCTGACGAATGACGTCGTAATCTTTCGGTTCCGCGTGGCGTATCACTATCTCACTCATTCCTTGTTCCTCAGTCGGTTAAAAGTCCCTTCCAACATCATTGACTTTAAAACCTGAGTCAATCGCTATTTTTTGCAAAAAGTGTTGGACAAGTGCGAATGAGAATGATTATTATTGCTCTGCATTCAGGAAGACCTCCTACGGGAACCTGAAAGCACGACATTGCTCACATTGCTTCCAGTATTACTTTAGCCAGCTTCTCGCTGGCTTTTTTTTTGTTATGGTTAAACCCAGTAACCTTAAAAAGGACTGAGCCATGACACTACATTGCGCATTTATTGGATTTGGCAAAAGCACCACGCGTTACCACCTTCCGTATGTTCTCAACCGTAAAGACACCTGGCATGTAGCCCATATCTACCGTCGCAGCGCGAAACCGGAAGAGCAGTCTCCGCAGTATTCCCACATTCACTTCACCAGCGATCTCGATGAAGTGCTTAACGATCCGCAGGTAAAGCTGGTGATCGTCTGCACTCACGCCGACAGCCACTTCGACTACGCGAAACGCGCGCTCGAAGCGGGCAAGAACGTGCTGGTGGAAAAACCGTTCACCCCGACGCTTGCCGAAGCGAAGGCGCTGTTCGCGCTGGCGAAAAGCAAGGCGCTTACCGTCACCCCGTACCAGAACCGTCGCTTTGACAGCTGCTTCCTGACGGCGAAAAAGGCGATCGAAAGCGGCAAGCTCGGCGATATTGTGGAGATCGAAAGCCACTTCGATTACTACCGTCCGGTGGCAGAAACCAAACCCGGCCTGCCGCAGGACGGCTCGTTCTACGGTCTGGGCGTACACACCATGGACCAGATCATCTCCCTGTTTGGCCGCCCGGACCACGTGGCGTACGATATCCGCAGCCTGCGCAATAAAGCCAATCCGGACGATACCTTCGAGGCGCAGCTGTTTTACGGCGACCTTAAGGCCATCGTTAAAACCAGCCATCTGGTGAAAATCGACTACCCGAAATTTATTGTTCACGGCACGAAGGGCTCGTTCATCCGGTACGGCATCGACCAGCAGGAGACCAGCCTGAAGGCCAACATCATGCCGGGCGAACCGGGCTTTGCGGCGGACGATGCCGTGGGCGTGCTGGAGTACGTGAACGATGAGGGCGTGACGGTCAGAGAAGAGTTGAAACCGGAAACCGGCGACTATGGCCGCGTCTACGATGCGCTGTATGAAACCCTCACCAGCGGCACGCCGAATTACGTCAAGGAATCTGACGTTCTCACTAACCTGGAAATCCTTGAACGGGCCTTTGAACAGGCTTCTCCTGCCACGGTAACCCTCGCCAGATAAGCAAAAACGGCTCCTCTGCGGTTGTTCATAATTTTTGAACAGAGGAGTCAATTTTCACCCTCTATGATCCCGGACGGTTTGCGTCCACACTTACTCCATCGAAACGAACTGAGGGTGAAAACAATGATCTACTTACGCAAAGCAAACGAACGCGGTCACGCAAATCATGGCTGGCTGGACTCATGGCATTCATTCTCGTTTGCCGACTATTACGACCCGAACTTCATGGGCTTCTCCGCGCTCCGCGTCATTAACGACGACGTGATTGACGCAGGCCAGGGCTTCGGTACCCACCCGCACAAGGACATGGAAATCCTGACCTATGTGCTGGAAGGGGCGGTTGAGCACCAGGACAGCATGGGCAACAAAGAGCAGGTGCCGGCGGGTGAGTTCCAGATCATGAGCGCGGGTACCGGGGTGCGTCACTCCGAGTACAACCCGAGCAAAACGGAAAAACTGCACCTGTATCAAATCTGGATCATTCCAGAAGAGACCGGCATCACGCCACGCTACGAGCAGCGCCGCTTCGACGCGAAACAGGGCAAACAGCTGGTGCTGTCCCCGGATGCGCGTGAAGGTTCTCTGAAGGTGCACCAGGATATGGAACTGTACCGCTGGGCGCTGGCGAAAGACGAACAGTCTGTCCATCAGATTGCCGCCAACCGCCGCGTCTGGATCCAGGTGGTGAAAGGGGAAGTGTCTATTAACGGCACGAAAGCCACAACCGCCGATGGCCTGGCTATCTGGGACGAGCAGGCGCTCTCCGTGCATGCCGACAGCGAAAGCGAAATCCTGCTGTTTGACCTGCCGCCGGTCTAAATAATTTCTCAACCTTCCCTTTAAACGGGGAAGGTTGAGCTTTGTCCGTGATAAACTGAGCAAATCTCTCACTTCAAGATTTCTCAGGACGATGAAAAAGAAACGCCCCGTACTTCAGGATGTCGCCGATCGCGTCGGTGTGACCAAAATGACGGTCAGCCGTTTTTTACGTAACCCGGAACAGGTTTCCGTGGCGTTGCGTGGCAAGATTGCCGCCGCCCTTGATGAACTGGGTTATATCCCCAACCGCGCACCCGATATTCTCTCCAATGCGACCAGTCGTGCGGTGGGCGTCCTGCTTCCTTCCTTAACCAACCAGGTTTTCGCCGAAGTGCTGCGCGGTATCGAAAGCGTTACCGATGCGTTTGGCTATCAGACCATGCTCGCTCACTACGGATACAAGCCGGAACTGGAAGAGGAACGTCTTGAATCGATGCTTTCCTGGAACATCGACGGGCTGATTTTAACGGAACGTACCCACACGCCGCGCACGCTGAAAATGATTCAGGTGGCGGGCATTCCGGTGGTGGAACTGATGGACAGCCAGTCGCCGTGCCTCGACATTGCCGTTGGGTTCGATAACTTTGAAGCGGCGCGTCAGATGACGGCGGCCATTATTGCCCGCGGTCATCGCCATATCGCATACCTGGGTGCACGACTGGATGAACGTACTATCATCAAACAGAAGGGATACGAGCAGGCGATGCTCGACGCCGGTTTAACCCCGTACAGCGTAATGGTGGAGCAATCTTCATCTTATACGTCGGGTATTGAGCTGATGCGTCAGGCGCGACGCGAGTATCCGCAACTGGACGGTATTTTCTGTACCAACGATGACCTTGCGGTGGGCGCGGCGTTTGAATGTCAGCGTCTGGGGCTGAAGATCCCTGATGACATGGCGATTGCCGGCTTCCACGGTCACGACATCGGCCAGGTGATGGAGCCGCGGCTGGCAAGCGTCCTGACCCCGCGCGAACGCATGGGGCGCATTGGTGCAGAACGCCTGCTGGCGCGCATTCGTGGTGAGGCAGTTACCCCTAAAATGTTAGATTTAGGTTTCACCTTGTCACCGGGTGGATCTATTTAATCCGACAAATTTGAAGTAGCTCACACTTATTCACATCGCGCACGTTTGGATATTGCTTCTCTTTTGCCCCGGCAGGACAATGTTACCGATAACTGTTACCCGTAACAATTGACTGAGGGACACCCTTTGAGCACGACTAATCACGATCACCACGTTTACGTCCTGATGGGCGTGTCCGGTAGCGGTAAATCTGCCGTGGCGAGCGAAGTGGCGCATCAACTCCAGGCTGCGTTTCTTGATGGTGACTTCCTCCATCCGCGCAGCAACATCATGAAAATGGCTTCCGGCGAGCCGCTGAACGACGACGACCGCAAACCGTGGTTGCAGGCGCTGAATGACGCCGCGTTCGCGATGCAGCGCACCAACAAAGTCTCCCTGATCGTCTGCTCCGCGCTGAAAAAAACCTATCGCGACCTGCTGCGCGACGGCAATCCGAACCTCTCTTTCATCTACCTGAAAGGCGATTTCGGGGTGATTGAAAGCCGTCTGAAGGCGCGTAAAGGCCACTTCTTCAAAACCCAGATGCTGGTCACGCAGTTCGAGGCGTTGCAGGAGCCGGGTGCTGACGAGCAGGATGTCTTAGTGGTTGATATCGATCAGCCGCTGGAAGGTGTTGTAGCCAGCACCATCGAGGTTATTAATAAAAGGCAGTAAGTTTTGAGTACATTAACGCTAGTTCTGACAGCAGTGGGTTCCGTATTGCTGCTGCTGTTTTTAGTGATGAAGGCGCGTATGCATGCCTTCGTTGCTTTGATGGTGGTTTCTATTGGTGCAGGTCTTTTTTCCGGTATGCCGCTCGACAAAATCGCGGCGACGATGGAAAAAGGGATGGGCGGCACGCTGGGCTTCCTGGCCATTGTGGTAGCGCTGGGCGCGATGTTTGGCAAGATCCTGCACGAGACGGGCGCGGTCGACCAGATTGCCGTCAAGATGCTGAAATCCTTCGGACACAGCCGTGCGCACTACGCGATTGGTCTGGCCGGTCTGATTTGCGCGCTGCCGCTGTTCTTTGAAGTGGCGGTTGTGCTGCTGATTAGCGTGGCGTTTTCAATGGCGCGCCATACCGGTACGAACCTCGTGAAGCTGGTCATTCCGCTGTTTGCGGGCGTGGCGGCGGCCGCGGCGTTTCTGCTGCCCGGGCCTGCCCCGATGCTGCTGGCCTCCCAGATGCACGCGGACTTTGGCTGGATGATCCTGATTGGCCTGTGCGCTGCGATCCCGGGCATGATTATCGCCGGTCCGCTGTGGGGCAACTTCATCAGCCGCTACGTTGAGCTGCACATCCCGGACGACATCTCCGAGCCGCACCTGGGCGAAGGCAAAATGCCGTCCTTCGGCTTTAGTCTTTCGCTGATCCTGCTGCCGCTGGTGCTGGTGGGTCTGAAAACCATCGCGGCGCGCTTTGTGCCGGTGGGTTCAACCGCGTACGAATGGTTCGAGTTTATTGGTCACCCGTTCACGGCGATCCTGGTGGCGTGTCTGGTGGCGATTTACGGCCTGGCGATGCGTCAGGGCATGCCGAAAGACCGCGTGATGGAGATTTGCGGCGCTGCGCTGCAACCGGCGGGTATCATTCTGCTGGTGATCGGTGCCGGTGGCGTGTTCAAACAGGTGCTGGTGGACTCCGGTGTGGGTCCGGCACTGGGCGAAGCGTTGACCGGAATGGGACTGCCGATTGCGGTCACCTGCTTCGTGCTGGCCGCAGCGGTGCGTATCATTCAGGGCTCCGCGACCGTGGCATGCTTAACCGCCGTGGGCCTGGTGATGCCGGTGATTGAACAACTGAACTACTCCGGCGCGCAGATGGCGGCGCTCTCTATCTGTATCGCGGGCGGCTCGATTGTGGTTTCACACGTAAACGACGCCGGCTTCTGGCTGTTCGGTAAATTTACCGGCGCCACCGAAGCGCAAACCCTGAAAACCTGGACGCTGATGGAAACCATCCTCGGCACCACGGGTGCGATTGTCGGGATGATTGCGTTTACGCTCCTGAGCTAACGAGGCTGTATGTGTGTCGGGTGGCGCTTACGCTTACCCGACCTACAAAAACCTCAGGTCCCGTAGGCCGGGTAAGCGTAAGCGCCACCCGGCTTTTTTACATCCTCAACCTTTCATCCACGCCCGTATTCCGTCCAGGAACATCTGCGTCGCCATCATCACCAGAATCAGCCCCATCAGACGCTCCAGCGCGTTCACCCCTTTCTCACCCAGCAGGCGCAGGAACAGCGACGACTGCAACAGGATAATAAACGTCCCGCCCCAGGCGATGAGCAGGGCAATCACCAGATGGCTCATCTGATTCGGATACTGATGCGACAGCAGCATCAGCGTTGCCAGAATCGTTGGTCCCGCGACCAGCGGGATCGCCAGCGGCACGATAAACGGCTCTTCACCCGCGGGCAGGCCGCTGCTGCTGCCTTCCGCGCTCGGGAAAATCATCTTAATGGCGATCAGGAACAAAATTATCCCGCCGGAAATGGAGACCGTTTCGGCGCGTAAGTTCAGGAAAGCGAGGATTTTTTCCCCGGCGAACAGGAAGATAAACATCACCAGCAGGGCGATGAGCAGCTCGCGGATCATGATCGCCCGGCGGCGCTTCGGCTCGGTGTGCTTCAGCACCGACATGAAGATCGGCAGATTACCGAGCGGATCCATAATCAGGATCAATAAAACCGCTGCGGAAATGATTTCACTCATCTTAAATTATCCCTGATACTTATTGTGGTCATTGCGATGATTAGCACTTTTTCTGATTGCCGGGCAATCATCGATTAATTTCGCTTGCGACTTTGGCAGCATTTTGTAATGTGAAGCATATCCCAGTTCAATACTGGCTTGCACAATCAGCACACACCCCTTGCAGGAAAAAAATGCTATGAAAAACGTTGGTTTTATCGGCTGGCGCGGTATGGTCGGCTCTGTACTCATGCAACGCATGGTTGAAGAGCGCGATTTCGACGCCATCCGCCCGGTCTTCTTCTCCACTTCCCAGCTCGGCCAGGCTGCACCGTCCTTTGGGGGTACCACGGGCACGTTGCAGGATGCTTACGATCTGGAAGCGCTGAAGGCACTCGACATTATTGTGACTTGCCAGGGCGGCGATTATACCAACGAAATCTATCCGAAGCTGCGTGAAAGCGGCTGGCAGGGCTACTGGATTGACGCGGCCTCGTCGCTGCGCATGAAAGACGATGCCATCATTATTCTCGACCCGGTTAACCAGGACGTCATCACCGACGGCCTGAACAACGGCGTGAAAACCTTTGTTGGCGGCAACTGCACCGTCAGCCTGATGCTGATGTCCCTCGGCGGCCTGTTCGCGCAGGATCTGGTGGAGTGGGTCTCCGTGGCAACGTACCAGGCCGCGTCCGGCGGCGGCGCGCGCCACATGCGCGAGCTGCTGACCCAGATGGGCCAGCTGCACCACAGCGTCGCGGCCGAGCTGGCAGACCCGGCATCCGCCATCCTCGACATCGAGCGCAAAGTCACTCAGCTGACCCGCAGCGGCGAGCTGCCGGTGGATAACTTTGGCGTACCGCTGGCCGGTGGCCTGATCCCCTGGATCGACAAACAGCTGGATAACGGCCAGACCCGCGAAGAGTGGAAGGGCCAGGCGGAGACCAACAAAATCCTCGCCACCGCGAACACCATTCCGGTTGACGGTCTGTGCGTGCGTATCGGCGCGCTGCGCTGCCACAGCCAGGCCTTCACCATTAAACTGAAAAAAGATGTGTCTATTCCGACCGTGGAAGAGCTGCTGGCCGCGCACAACCCGTGGGCGAAAGTGGTGCCAAACGATCGCGATATCACCATGCGCGAGCTCACCCCGGCGGCCGTTACCGGCACGCTGACCACGCCGGTTGGCCGCCTGCGCAAGCTGAACATGGGACCGGAGTATCTCTCCGCGTTCACCGTTGGCGACCAGCTGCTGTGGGGGGCCGCCGAGCCGCTGCGCCGCATGCTGCGCCAGCTGGCGTAATAATTTGTTAAACACGGGGGGTGATTGTCACCCCCTTTTTTTGCGTACTACATGGAGTAAAACGCAGATGTCTTATTTTTTATCAGGAGGAACCACGACGTTGGCTATGCTTTAAGGAAGATTTATTTCTCACCTGAGGGTAGGGCGGAGCAGAGAGGATTAACTGCACCGTTTAGGTCACATTAAAAGTCGTCCCGGAGCGCGTAAAAAGGGCGACATAAAAAAACAGGATGAATACCATGTCCGATCGTATTTCGAGAGACGTGATTAATGCGCTTATTGCGGGTCATTTTGCCGATCCCTTTTCTGTGCTAGGGATGCACCGTACAGAGGCCGGACTGGAAGTTCGGGCGCTGTTACCGGATGCGACAGAAGTGTGGGTTATCGAACCCAAAACCGGCCGCAAGGTGGGTAATCTGGAATGCCTCGACTCGCGTGGCTTCTTCTCGGGCGTCATGCCCCGCCGTAAAAACCCCTTTCGCTATCAGCTTGCCGTTATCTGGCACGGTCAGCAAAACCTGATTGACGATCCCTACAGCTTTGGGCCGCTCTTAAAAGAGATGGATGCCTGGCTGCTGTCCGAAGGAACCCATTTACGCCCCTACGAAACGCTGGGTGCCCACGCGGATACTATGGACGGTATCACCGGCACGCGCTTTGCCGTATGGGCGCCAAACGCCCAGCGCGTCTCCGTCGTTGGGCAGTTCAACTACTGGGACGGTCGTCGTCACCCCATGCGCCTGCGCCGGGAAACCGGCATCTGGGAGCTGTTTATCCCCGGGGCGCATAACGGCCAGCTCTACAAATTCGAGATGATCGATGCCAGCGGTAAGCTGCGCATTAAATCTGACCCGTACGCCTTTGAGGCTGAACTGCGCCCGAATACCGCCTCGCTGATTTGCGGCCTGCCGGAAAAGGTCGTCCAGAGCGAGGAGCGCAAGCAGGCCAACCGCTTTGATGCGCCGATCTCCGTCTATGAGGTGCATCTCGGCTCCTGGCGTCGCCACACGGACAACAACTTCTGGCTGAGCTACCGCGAGCTGGCGGACCAGCTGGTACCGTACGCCAAATGGATGGGCTTTACCCATCTGGAGCTGCTGCCGATCAACGAACACCCGTTCGACGGGAGCTGGGGCTACCAGCCAACCGGGCTGTATGCGCCTACGCGCCGCTTCGGCACCCGCGATGACTTCCGCTATTTCATTGATGCCGCGCACGCCGCCGGGCTGAACGTCATCCTCGACTGGGTACCAGGCCACTTCCCGTCGGACGATTTTGCGCTGGCAGAGTTCGACGGCACGAAGCTGTACGAGCACAGCGACCCGCGCGAAGGCTATCACCAGGACTGGAACACGCTGATCTACAACTACGGTCGCCGTGAAGTGTCGAATTACCTGGTGGGGAATGCGCTGTACTGGATCGAACGCTTCGGCATTGATGCCCTGCGCGTCGATGCGGTGGCGTCGATGATCTACCGCGACTACAGCCGCAAAGAGGGCGAGTGGATCCCGAACGAGTTTGGCGGGCGTGAAAACCTCGAAGCGATTGAGTTTCTGCGCAACACCAACCGCATCATCGGCGAGCAGGTGGAAGGCGCCGTGACCATGGCGGAAGAGTCCACGGACTTTCCGGGCGTTTCCCGTCCACCGTCAATGGGCGGCCTGGGCTTCTGGTACAAGTGGAACCTCGGCTGGATGCACGACACGCTCGACTACATGAAGCTCGACCCGGTTTATCGTCAGTATCACCACGATAAGCTCACCTTCGGGCTGCTCTACAACTACACCGAAAACTTCATGCTGCCGCTGTCGCACGATGAAGTGGTGCACGGCAAGAAATCTATTCTCGACCGCATGCCGGGGGACCCGTGGCAGAAGTTTGCCAACCTGCGCGCCTATTACGGCTGGATGTTTGCCTTCCCCGGCAAAAAGCTGCTGTTTATGGGCAACGAATTTGCGCAGGGGCGCGAATGGAACCACGACACCAGCCTTGACTGGCACCTGCTGGAAGGCGCGGACAACTGGCACCACGGCGTACAGCGTCTGGTGCGCGACCTGAACCTGACCTACCGCCACCACAAAGCGCTGCACGAGCTGGATTTCGATCCGTACGGCTTTGAGTGGCTGGTGGTGGACGACCACGCGCGCTCGGTGTTTGTCTTTGTCCGTCGTGACCAAGCGGGTAACGAGATCATCGTCGCCAGCAACTTCACGCCAGTGCCGCGCGAACACTACCGCTTCGGCATTAACCAGCCGGGTAAATGGCGCGAAATTCTTAACACCGACTCCATGCATTACCACGGCAGTAACGCCGGTAACGGCGGGCTGGTGCAGAGCGATGCGATTGAAAGCCACGGTCGTCCGAACTCCCTGAGCCTGACGCTGCCGCCGCTGAGCACCATCTGGCTGGTGCGGGAGGGCGAATGACGCAGCTCTCGGCAGGTAAACCCGAACCGCTCGGGGCGAGTTTTGACGGAAAGGGGGTGAACTTCACGCTCTTTTCTGCCCATGCGGAGCGGGTGGAACTCTGTGTGTTTGACGGGGAAGGTAACGAGCACCGTTACGATTTACCGTCCCGCACGGGGGATACCTGGCACGGTTACCTGTCCGGCGGGCGTCCGGGAATGCACTACGGTTTTCGCGTACACGGCCCGTGGGAGCCATCTCAGGGGCACTGGTTTAACCCGGCAAAGCTGCTGATTGACCCGTGCGCGCACCGCGTGGACGGTGAATTTAAAGACGACCCGCTGTTCCACGTCGGCTACGGCGAACCTGACCACCGCGACAGCGCGCCCGTCGCGCCCAAAAGCGTGGTGGTGCACGATCTCTACGACTGGGAAGATGATGCCCCGCCGCGTACGCCGTGGGGGAATACCGTCATCTATGAAGCCCACGTCAAAGGGCTGACGTATCTGCACCCGTCGATCCCCAAAGAGATGCGTGGCACCTACAAAGCGCTGGGGCATCCGACAATGGTCGCTTACCTGAAGCAGTTAGGGATCACCGCGCTGGAGCTGCTGCCGGTGGCGCATTTCGCCAGCGAGCCGCGTCTTCAGCGTCTTGGGTTAAGCAACTACTGGGGCTACAACCCGCTGGCGATGTTCGCGCTCGACCCGCGCTACGCGGTGCATCCGGAGAAAGCGCGGGACGAGTTTCGTGATGCGGTGAAGGCGCTTCACGCGGCGGGCATTGAGGTCATTCTGGACGTGGTGCTGAACCACAGTGCGGAAAGCGATCTTGACGGTCCGACGCTCTCACAGCGCGGAATCGATAACCGTAGCTATTATTGGATCAGGGACGACGGCGATTATGAAAACTGGACCGGGTGCGGTAACACCCTCAACCTCAGCCATCCGGCCGTTACGCATTACGCGTACGAATGCCTGAAATACTGGGTTGAGACGTTCCATGTGGACGGTTTTCGTTTCGACCTGGCGCCGGTGATGGGGCGCACTCCGGCATTTAGCCAGCAGGCGCCGCTGTTTGAGGCGATAAAAAACTGCCCGGTGCTCTCAACGGTGAAGCTGATTGCGGAACCCTGGGACATTGGTGAAGGCGGTTATCAGGTGGGGAACTTCCCGCCGCTGTTTGCCGAGTGGAACGATCACTTCCGCGACGCCGTGCGGCGCTTCTGGCTGGCGCGCGATCTGTCGCTCGGAGAGTTCGCCGGACGCTTTGCCGGCTCGAGCGATCTCTTTAAGCGCGACGGAAAACGTCCGTCGGCCACCATTAACCTGGTGACGGCACACGACGGTTTCACGCTGCGCGACTGCGTTTGTTTCAATCAGAAACACAATGAGGCAAACGGCGAGGAGAATCGCGATGGGACTAACAATAACCATAGCTTTAACCATGGTATAGAAGGGTTAGGCGGAAGTCTGGACGTGATCGAGCGGCGACGCGCCAGCGTTCATGCGCTGCTGACGACGCTTTTGTTATCGCAGGGCACGCCAATGCTGCTGGCAGGCGACGAGCACGGTCACAGCCAGCACGGCAACAACAACGCCTATTGCCAGGACAACACCCTGACCTGGCTCGACTGGGGAGAAGCGAACAGCGGGTTGACTCATTTCACCGCGGCGCTGATCCATCTTCGCCAGCGCATCCCCGCGCTCACCGCCGACAGCTGGTGGGAAGAGGGCGACGGCAACGTTCGCTGGCTGAATAAAGACGCGCAACCGTTAAGCGCGCAAGAGTGGCAACACGGCATACCCTGTCTGCAAATCCTGCTTTCGGATGCGTGGCTGGTGACGCTGAACGCGACGGATGACGTCGCAGAGATTGTTTTACCTGACGGGGAATGGCGAGCCATTCCTCCCTTTGCCGGAGCGGATAATCCGGTTGTTATGGCTGTCTGGCACGGGCCTGCGCACGGAGTGTGCGTATTCCAAAGATGATAAAAAAGGAGTTAGTCATGGTTAGATTAGAGAAGAACGATCCGTTAATGTTGGCGCGCCAGCTACCATTAAAAACAGTTGCCCTGATACTTGCGGGCGGGCGTGGTACCCGTCTGAAAGATTTGACCATCAAGCGCGCCAAGCCGGCGGTTCACTTTGGTGGTAAGTTCCGTATTATCGATTTTGCACTCTCCAACTGCCTGAACTCAGGCATTCGCCGCATTGGCGTCATTACGCAGTATCAGTCGCACACGCTGGTGCAGCACATTCAGCGCGGCTGGTCATTCTTCAGCGAAGAGATGAACGAGTTTGTCGATCTGCTTCCCGCGCAGCAGCGCGTACACGGGGAAAACTGGTACCGCGGCACGGCGGATGCGGTGACCCAAAACCTCGACATCATTCGCCGCTACAACGCGGAATACGTCGTGATCCTCGCGGGGGACCACATCTACAAGCAAGATTACTCCCACATGCTGATCGACCATGTCGAAAAAGGGGCGCGCTGCACCGTGGCGTGTCTGCCGGTGCCCGTTGCGGAAGCAACCGCGTTCGGCGTGATGCACGTGGATGCGGACGACAAGATTATCGATTTTGTTGAAAAGCCGGCGAACCCGCCAACCATGCCGGGGGATGACACCAAATCGCTCGCCAGCATGGGGATCTATGTCTTTGATGCTGACTATCTTTATGAGCTGCTGGAAGAAGACGACACAGACGAAAACTCCAGCCACGATTTCGGCAAAGACATTATCCCGAAAATTACCAAAGCTGGCATGGCGTATGCACATCCGTTCCCGCTGTCCTGCGTGCAGTCCGATCCGAATGCGGAACCCTACTGGCGCGATGTGGGAACCCTGGAAGCGTACTGGAAAGCCAACCTCGATCTGGCGTCCGTCACGCCTGAGCTGGATATGTACGACCAGAACTGGCCAATACGCACCCATATGGAATCGCTGCCGCCGGCGAAGTTCGTGCAGGACCGCTCCGGCAGCCACGGTATGACGCTGAACTCGCTGGTCTCTGGCGGGTGCATTATCTCCGGTTCGGTGGTGGTGCAGTCCGTGCTGTTCCCGCGCGTGCGTATAAACTCATTCTGTAATATCGATTCGGCAGTCCTGCTGCCGGACGTCTGGGTAGGGCGCTCATGTCGTCTGCGTCGCTGCGTCATTGACCGCGCCTGCGTCATTCCCGAAGGGATGGTGATTGGGGAAAACGCGGAAGAAGATGCGCGTCGTTTCTACCGTTCGGAAGAGGGGATCGTGTTAGTAACACGGGAAATGTTGCGGAAGCTGCAAATCAAACAGGAGCGATGATGCAGGTTTTACACGTATGTTCTGAGATGTTCCCGTTGTTAAAAACGGGCGGACTGGCGGATGTTCTTGGTGCACTACCGGCGGCGCAAATTGCCGGAGGGGTAGATACCCGCGTGTTGTTGCCCGCTTTTCCGGATATCCGGCGCGGTATTCCTGATGCAAAGGTTGTTTCCCGTCGCGAGACCTTCGCGGGACGTATCACCCTGCTGTTTGGACATTACAATGGGGTAGGCATTTACCTGATCGATGCGCCGCATTTATACGACCGTCCCGGCAGCCCGTATCATGATACCAACCTGTACGCCTATACCGATAACGTGCTGCGCTTTGCCCTGCTCGGCTGGGTGGGGGCGGAGATGGCCGTCGGGCTGGATCCGTTCTGGCGTCCGAACGTGGTGCACGCGCACGACTGGCATGCGGGGCTGGCACCCGCGTATCTGGCGGCGAAGGGGCATCCGGCCAAATCGGTGTTTACCGTGCACAACCTGGCGTATCAGGGCATGTATTACGCCCATCACATGAATGACATCGATCTGCCATGGTCGTTCTTTAACATGCACGGGCTGGAGTTTAACGGACAGATTTCGTTCCTGAAGGCGGGGCTGTACTACGCCGACCACATTACGGCGGTCAGCCCAACCTACGCGCGTGAAATTACCCAGCCGGAGTTCGGTTACGGTATGGAAGGTCTGCTGCAACAGCGCCACCGTGAAGGCCGCCTGTCGGGCATTCTGAACGGCGTGGATGAACAGATCTGGAATCCGGAAACGGACCTCCTGCTGGCGGCGCGCTATGGTCGCGACTCGGTGGAAGACAAAGCGGAAAACAAGCGCCAGCTACAGATTGCGATGGGGCTGAAGGTCAACGACAAGGTGCCGCTGTTTGCGGTGGTCAGCCGCCTGACCAGCCAGAAAGGGCTGGATCTGGTGCTGGAGGCGCTGCCTGGATTACTGGAGCAGGGCGGCCAGCTGGCGCTGCTTGGTGCGGGCGACCCGGTATTACAGGAAGGTTTCCTGGCGGCCGCGGCGGAACACCCGGGGCAGGTGGGCGTGCAGATCGGTTATCACGAAGCCTTTTCGCACCGCATCATGGGCGGCGCGGACGTGATTCTGGTGCCGAGCCGTTTCGAGCCCTGCGGCCTGACGCAGCTCTATGGCCTGAAATACGGCACGTTGCCGCTGGTGCGGCGCACGGGCGGGCTGGCGGATACGGTGTCTGACAGCTCTCTGGAAAACCTGGCGGACGGTATCGCTAGCGGGTTTGTCTTTGAGGACAGTAATGCCTGGTCGCTGCTTCGGGCGATCCGGCGTGCGTTCGTCTTGTGGTCCCGTCCATCCCTGTGGCGTTACGTCCAACGTCAGGCGATGTCCATGGACTTTGGCTGGCACGTTGCGGCGCAGTCTTACCGCGACCTTTATCAACGCTTGATGTAACGAGGCGAAGTGACAGATATGAACGCTCCATTTAGCTACTCTTCCCCCACGCTCAGCGTTGAGGCGTTAAAGCACTCCATCGCCTATAAGCTGATGTTTACCATTGGGAAAGACCCCGTTATAGCCAACAAGCACGAATGGCTGAACGCCACGCTGTTTGCGGTGCGTGACCGTATGGTCGAACGCTGGCTGCGCTCCAACCGCGCCCAGCTTTCGCAGGAGACGCGACAGGTGTATTACCTGTCGATGGAGTTTTTGATAGGTCGCACCCTCTCCAACGCGCTGCTGTCGCTCGGGATTTATGACGACGTCAAAAACGCGCTGGAAGAGATGGGTCTGGATTTAGAAGAGCTGATTGACGAAGAGAACGACCCGGGGCTGGGTAACGGTGGTCTGGGGCGTCTTGCCGCGTGCTTCCTTGACTCGCTGGCAACGCTGGCGCTGCCGGGGCGCGGCTACGGTATTCGCTACGACTACGGCATGTTCAAGCAGAACATCGTCGATGGCCGTCAGAAAGAGTCCCCGGACTACTGGCTGGAATACGGTAACCCGTGGGAGTTCAAGCGCCACAACACGCGCTACAAGGTGCGTTTTGGCGGGCGTATTCAGCAGGAAGGGAAAAAATCCCGCTGGGTGGAAACCGAGGAGATCCTCGCCGTGGCCTATGACCAGATCATCCCCGGCTACGACACCGATGCGACCAACACGCTGCGCCTGTGGAACGCGCAGGCCAGCAGCGAGATCAACCTGGGTAAATTCAACCAGGGCGACTACTTCGCGGCGGTGGAAGATAAAAACCACTCCGAGAACGTCTCCCGCGTGCTTTACCCGGATGACTCCACCTATTCGGGCCGCGAGCTGCGCCTGCGTCAGGAGTATTTCCTCGTCTCGGCAACGATTCAGGATATTCTCAGCCGTCACTATCAGCTGCACAAAACCTACGCCAACCTGGCGGAGAAGACCGCGATTCACCTCAACGACACCCATCCGGTGCTGTCGATCCCCGAGCTGATGCGTCTGCTGATTGACGAGCATAAGTTCAGCTGGGACGACGCGTTTGAGGTGACCTGTCAGGTGTTCTCGTACACCAACCATACGCTGATGAGTGAAGCGCTGGAGACGTGGCCGGTGGACATGCTCGGTAAAATTCTGCCGCGCCATCTGCAAATCATCTTCGAGATCAACGACTACTTCCTCAAGACCTTGCAGGAGCAGTACCCGAACGATACCGGCCTGCTGAGCCGCGCGTCGATCATTGATGAATCCAACGGTCGCCGCGTACGCATGGCCTGGCTGGCGGTGGTGATCAGCCACAAGGTGAACGGCGTGTCAGAGCTGCACTCGAACCTGATGGTGCAGTCGCTGTTTGCGGACTTCGCGAAGATCTTCCCGACGCGTTTCTGCAACGTGACCAACGGCGTCACGCCGCGCCGCTGGCTGGCGCTGGCGAACCAGCCGCTCTCCGACGTGCTGGATGAAAACATTGGCCGCACCTGGCGCACCGATTTGAGCCAGCTGAGTGAGCTTGAGCAACACATTGATTTCCCGACGGTGAACAAAGCCGTACGGGAAGCCAAGCTGCTGAACAAGAAACGTCTGGCGGTGTGGCTGGCTATGCACCTCAACGTGGTGGCGAACCCGAAAGCGTTGTTTGACGTGCAGATCAAGCGTATCCACGAGTACAAGCGTCAGCTGATGAACGTGCTGCACGTGATCACCCACTACAACCGCATTAAGGCTGACCCGACGGCGGAATGGGTGCCGCGCGTGAAAATCTTTGCCGGCAAAGCGGCGTCCGCGTACTACATGGCGAAGCACATTATTCACCTCATCAACGATGTGGCGAAGGTGGTCAACCACGATCCGGACATTGGCGACAAGCTGAAGGTGGTATTCATCCCGAACTACAGCGTGAGCCTGGCGCAGCTGATCATTCCGGCGGCGGATCTCTCCGAGCAGATTTCCACGGCGGGGACGGAAGCGTCCGGCACCAGCAACATGAAGTTTGCCCTGAACGGCGCGCTGACCATCGGCACGCTGGACGGCGCAAACGTCGAGATGCTTGAGCATGTGGGGGAGGAGAATATCTTTATCTTCGGCAATACGGCGGAAGAAGTGGAGGCGCTTCGCAAGCAGGGCTACTCGCCGCGCGAATATTACGAAGAGGATGAAGAGCTACGCCAGGTGCTGACGCAAATTGCCACCGGGGTGTTCAATCCTGAGGAGCCTGGACGCTATCGTGACCTGGTGGACTCGCTGATTAACTTCGGCGATCACTATCAGGTGCTGGCGGATTACCGCAGCTACGTGGACTGTCAGGACAGGGTAGACGAGCTGTACCGTCAGCAGGAGAAGTGGACCAGCGCCGCGATGCACAACATCGCCAACATGGGGTACTTCTCGTCAGACAGAACCATCAAGGAGTATGCCGAGAACATCTGGCATATTGATCCGGTGCGGTTGTAAAAATTTAGCCCGGTGGCGCTTCGCTTACCGGGCCTACAGGATCGAGTAGGCCGGGTAAGGCGGAGCCGCCACCCGGCTTTTTTCATTTACGACGCCAGCGACAATTCACGCTTTCCCGCATGTTGCGCCAGCCACTGCGCGACGCGAGACTGCTGCTCGGCATTCAGCCACATCCCTTCTTTAGTACGACGCCAGATGGCATCGTCCAGGCGACGCACCCACTCGTGTTCAACCAGGTAGCGCAGCTCCGCTTCATACAGCTCATGACCGAAATGTTCGCCCAGGTCGCCAATCTCTTTCGCGTCGCCGAGGAACAGCTCGGTATTGCTGCCGTAGGTGCGGGCATAGTGGCGCGCCATCCCTTCGGTGATGAACGGGAAGCGGCGACGCAGCTTCGCGGCGTAATCGTCGCGGTTGTCGCCGATATCCCCGCCCGGCAGTACCGCCTCTTTGGTCCACGCGGGGCCGATGCCTTTATAGTACGGCGCCAGTTTTTCCAGCGCGTGCTCGGCCAGCTTGCGGTAGGTGGTAAGCTTGCCGCCAAACACTGACAGCAGCGGCGCCTGACCGTCTACGTCGTGAATATCGAGCGTATAATCGCGGGTGATGGCCTGCGGTGAGTCAGATTCGTCATCGCACAGCGGACGCACGCCGGAGTAGGTCCAGACCACGTCATCGCACGCCAGCTGTTTCTTAAAGTGCGCGTTGTACACCTTCAGCAGGTAGCTGACTTCACTCTCGTCGATCTCAACGTTTTTCGGATCGCCTTTGTACTCCACGTCGGTGGTGCCGATGATGGAGAACTCGTCCATCCACGGGATCACAAACACGATGCGTTTATCTTCGTTTTGCAGGATGTAGGCCTGCTTCTGAGTATGTACGCGCGGCACCACAATGTGGCTGCCCTTGATCAGGCGAATGCCGTACGGTGAAGGCAGGTGCATTCCATCGTCGAAGAACTGCTTCACCCACGGGCCGGTGGCGTTCACCAGGCCGCGTGCTTTCCAGCTGAACTTCTCGCCGGTATCCACGTCTTCTGCTTCCACAATCCACAGGCCGTTTTCGCGGCGGGCGGCGGTCGCGCGGGTGCGGGTTTTCACCTCGCCGCCTTTCTTCTCGACCATCTGGGCGTTAGCCAGCACCAGACGTGCATCGTCCACCCAGCAGTCGGAATATTCGAAACCGCGCACGATTTCAGGCTTAAGGACCGATTCTGAGCCAAAACGCAAACCGTTCGAACCCGGCAGGCTGGTGCGTTTGCCGAGATGATCGTACATAAACAGGCCGATGCGGATCATCCACGCCGGGCGCAGGTGCGGGCGGTGAGGCAGGCGGAAGCGCATCGGGATCGCCAGATGCGGGGCCATTTTCAGCAGCACTTCGCGTTCGGCCAGCGCTTCGCTGACCAGGCGGAATTCGTAGTGTTCCAGGTAGCGCAGGCCACCGTGGATCAGCTTGGAGCTGGCGGACGACGTCGCGCAGGCGAGATCGTTAGCTTCCAGCATCAGCACGGATAAACCGCGTCCTGCGGCATCAACCGCAATACCGGCACCGTTGATGCCACCGCCTATCACAATCAGATCTTTGGTTTCCATAACACCCTCATGCACTTTCGTTAAAGCTCAGAAATGTTCGATATCGCTCATAATAGCAAAGGAACGCGCTTTTGGTAACATCAAAAAAACAATTTAGAGTGATATGGATAACATAATGGCGTTTACCCGCCGCCAGGACGTACACTACGGGGTAAAATCTTGTCGTTGACCACTGTAAAGAGAACACCATGGATCAGTTTGAATGTATTAACGTAGAAGAAGCCCATCAGAAGATGCACCAGAAAACCGCGGTGCTGGTGGACATCCGCGATCCGCAGAGCTTTGCCATGGGCCACACGCCGGGCGCGTTCCATTTGACCAACGACACGCTGGGCGCGTTTATGCGCGATAACGACTTCGAAACCCCGGTGATGGTGATGTGTTACCACGGCAACAGCAGTAAAGGCGCAGCGCAGTATCTGATCCAGCAGGGCTACGATGCGGTGTACAGCGTCGACGGCGGCTTTGATGCCTGGCACCGTCATTTCCCGGCAGAAGTAGAATACGCGTTTGAGCGCTGATCCCGCTATACTGTCCCCTTTTGTGTGGAAATAAGCGACCGCTGCCCATGTTGATGATCACCTCTTTTAGCAACCCACGCGTCGCCCAGGCGTTTGTCGACTATATGGCGACGCAGGGCATAATCCTGACTATTCAGCAGCATACGCAGACGGACGTCTGGCTGGCGGACGAAAGCCAGGCCGAGCGCGTGAACGCCGAGCTGGCGCGTTTTCTGGAAAACCCGGGCGACCCGCGCTATCTGGCGGCAAGCTGGCAGTCCGGACAGACGGGCAGTGGCCTGCACTATCAACGTTTTCCTTTTCTCGCCACCCTCCGCGAGCGCGCAGGGCCGTTTACCCTGCTGCTGATGGCGGCCTGCATCATCGTCTTTATCATTATGAGCGTGGTGGGCGACCAGAGCGTGATGATTGCCCTGGCATGGCCGTACGATCCCTCCCTGCAATTTGACGTCTGGCGCTACTTCACGCATGCGCTGATGCACTTCTCGGTGATGCATATCCTCTTTAACCTGCTGTGGTGGTGGTATCTCGGCGGGGCGGTGGAGAAGCGACTCGGCAGCGGCAAGCTGATTGTCATCACGGTGATCAGCGCCCTGTTGAGCGGCTATGTGCAGCATAAATTCAGCGGCCCGTGGTTTGGCGGGTTATCCGGCGTGGTTTACGCCCTGATGGGCTACGCCTGGCTCAGAGGCGAGCGCGACCCTGAAAGCGGCATCTATTTACAACGTGGATTAATAACCTTTGCGTTAATATGGCTTATTGCCGGATGGTTTGATCTGTTTGGTATGTCTATCGCCAATGGTGCGCACGTTACCGGCCTGGCGGTCGGGCTGGCGATGGCGCTTGCCGATACGCTCCATGCGCGAAAACGAACATAATTCTCAGGGATAATTGATGAAACAAACACAACGTCATGACGCCATTATCGAACTGGTCAAAAAACAGGGATACGTCAGTACGGAAGAGCTGGTGGAGCAGTTTGCCGTTAGCCCGCAAACCATCCGCCGTGACCTGAATGACCTTGCCGATCAGAACCGTATTCTGCGGCATCACGGCGGCGCCGCCCTGCCGTCCAGCTCGGTGAACACCTCGTGGCATGACCGTAAGGCGACGCAAACGGCAGAGAAAGAGCGTATCGCCCGTAAGGTAGCGAGCCAGATCCCGAACGGCGCGACGCTGTTTATTGATATCGGCACCACGCCGGAAGCGGTCGCCCACGCGCTGCTGGATCACGAGAACCTGCGCGTGGTCACTAACAACCTGAACGTGGCCAACACCCTGATGCAGAAAGATGATTTCCGCATCATTCTCGCGGGCGGCGAGCTACGCAGCCGCGACGGGGGCATTATCGGTGAAGCGACGCTCGATTTTATCTCCCAGTTCCGCCTCGATTTCGGCATTCTGGGGATCAGCGGCATCGACACTGACGGCTCGCTGCTGGAGTTTGATTATCACGAGGTGCGCACCAAGCGCGCGATTATTGAGAACTCGCGCCACGTGATGCTGGTGGTGGACCACTCGAAGTTTGGCCGTAACGCGATGGTGAACATGGGCAGCATTGGCCTGGTGAATGCGGTCTATACCGACGTAATGCCGCCGGCGGGGGTGATGCAGGTGATTAAGGATAATAATGTGCAGTTAGAGCTGTGCTAGCCGTTTTGTCGGGTGGCGCGGCGCTTACCCGACCTACAAAACCCGTAGGCCCGTGCAAGCGTAGCGCCGCCGGGCAATAAATTACACACCGTACCCCATCATCTTCAATAGCTGCTGCGCATGCTGTACCGCGTCCTGACGGTGCGCCACGCCCAGCTTCTGATACAGATTACGAATGTGCGTTTTGATGGTGGTCGCCGCGACGGCCAGCTCACCGGCTATCTGGTCATTGCTGTAACCGGAGTAGATCAGCCCCAGCACCTGCCATTCACGCTGGGTGAGCGGGCTGGTGCGGATAAGTTCCGGCACTTCCGGATGGTTCAGCAGACGCTCCACGAAGTTCTCATCGAAGTGCGCAAACTTGTGGCGGTGATGCTGGTTGATCTCGCGCAGAATGCGCTGGGCGCGATGCTGGTCGAGTTCCGGCAGCGTGTTGAGCTGAATCAGCTGGCGCAACTGCTGGGCCATCACTTCACCTTCAATCACAAAGTGGCTGATAAACCCGGTGCGGTTCGCCAGCTGCAACGCTTCCAGCAGCACGCGCTGGGCATCGTTTTTACGTCCCGCCTGCCAGTAAAGCTGGTTTAACAGCAGCAGGTTGCGGTTCAAATCGCTCATCAGACGCAGGCTGCGGGCGTTTTCATTTAACTCTTCCAGCACGATCTCGGCAGGCTCGAAGTCACCCAGCAGGATCTGCACGCGGGCAATATTGCGCCACTGGCTTTGCAGGAAGTGGTTATTGGCAAATTCTGGCTTAGGCGTCTGACGCAGCCAGTGGGCGGCGGACTTTTTATCGCCGGTCATCTGCCAGTAAATTACCCGAACCTTATCGGCGTTGGACACCCAGTCGCTATGGTACTGCCCGTTGCCGAGCAGGTTTTCCAGGCGATTAAGGTGGTTGCGGGCATTATCCAGGTCACCGCGCGCCAGCGAGCACTGTACCAGCAGGGCCAGACACTGGAGTTGCTGTTGAGGCTGGAAGCTCGAAAGCACGTTCAGCCCCTGGCGGGCGCAGCTTTCTGCTTCATCCAGACGCGACCATGCCCACAGCAGCTGAGCGCGAATACGCAACAGGAACTCGTGCATCGGCAGCTGTTCCAGATGCTGTTCACGGATCAGCTGGAACGCTTTCTCCTGGTTTTCCCAGGCAGCTTGCAGGAACCCCTGAGCAAATAAAATCTCGCTTTGCTGGATCAGGCTCCACAGGGCGTAATGCCAGACATCGTGGCGGCGCGCCATCTGTTCGGTTTGCTGCATGAGCGAAAGCGAACGCGTGAGGTCGCCCTTGCAGTGCAGCACTTCGCCGTGCACTGAGGTGGCCACAATGCGGCTGTAAAAATTCGCCAGCGACAGCTCATCCAGCGCGACCATCGCCAGCCGTTCGGCCTCATCCGGGTCGCCGTCGTTAATCGCTACCTGCGCGCGCAGGGCGTTAAACTCGCCGTGCAGGATGGTATCCATCTCGCTTTCCATCTCCTGCTCGGCGCGCGCCAGCAGGGTGTTCACTTCGCTGTAGCGATGCTGGCTCTGCATCAGCCAGGCCTGGAGCAGCACCAGACGCGGATTCTCCAGCAGGCTCTCCCACGGCAGCGCTTTTAACGACTCTTCCAGCAGCGACAGTTCGCTGTGGTTGAACAGTCCCCACGCGTGATTGAGCAGAATATCGCGCAGCATACCGGCATCCCCGGCGGCCAGCGCGTGGTGAATAGCCTCGCTCGGGAAACCTTGCGCCATCCAGCTTTCGGCGGCGGCGCGGTGAATGTCAGGCAGCTCTGCGGCCAGCTCCCACTGACAGCGCTGGCGCAGGAAGCTGCCAAACAGCGGATGGTAGCTAAACCATTCGCCGGGATCGTCCATGCGCGTCAGGAACAAACCCTGACGTTCAATCTCTTCGAGCTGAAGCTGCCCGTTTTCGATGCCGGTGACGCGCACGATCAGCGCATCGTTCATCGAACGCAGCAGGGAGCTTTTCAGCAGGAAATGGCGGGTGGAAAGGTCAACGCTGTCGAGTACCTCATCCACCAGATAATCCGACAGGTGGCTGGCGTTGATGCCCGCCAGGCGGCGTGCCGACTGGTGCGTCGGGCTGTTGTTTTGCCGCGCGGAGAGGGCAATCAGCTGAAGCGCCGTGGCCCAGCCTGCAACGTCATCACACAGGCGGCTGCTTTCAGACGCCTCGATCGGAGACGTCAGACGGCAGTCAAAGAACTGTTTCGCTTCCTGATGGGTAAAGGCCAGCTGCTGGCTGCCGATTTCCAGCAGTTGATCGCGCACGCGCAGGTTAGCAATGCCCAGCTGCGGAAGGTTGCGCGACAGGACCACCAGCGTCAGGTTTTCCGGCTGATGGCGCAGGAAGAAACGCATCGACTCGTGAATGACCGGGTTCGTGATCAGATGATAATCATCAATCACCACGTACAGCGGGCGATGCCATTCGGCCAGCTCGATAAACAGCTGTGAGAAAAGAGAGGACAGGCTGGCGTACTGGCGCTTTTGCACCATCACCTCGCTGGTGACGCAGTGCCCGTTGGTTGCCTGCTGAATAGCGGCAATTAAATAGCTGGCAAAACGCTCCTGCTGGTTATCCCCTTCATCCAGGGAGTACCAGCCAAGATCGCTTTTGCCTGCCGCCCACTGTGAAATGAGCGTTGTTTTTCCATAACCCGCAGGACTCGTAACCAGCGCCAGTCGGAAATTATGCGCACCGGAAAGTTTAGCCAGCAGGCGCTCGCGGACCACAGTATGGTCAAGACGAACCGGGCGACTTAATTTGGACGGAATCAACATAGTTTTCACTTCACTGTGGGGAACGAGAAAATTTATTTTTTTTGCGCTTCGTAATTAATACCTATAAGTTCGGCCAATACAGGAACTATTGCAAGTTATGTCTGGGTTTGGAGGCTCTGAATTTGCACTCTGTCACAAAACATTCTCATCTATGTTGGAACTTTTGTTAAATGGCTGGATGCCGCGCTGCTGCTGGCTTGTCTGCAAGGTGTACGGTTGCGCTGAAACTGGTTTCAGGAGGAGATAATGACGCTGAAGTTAATAAACTTTGGCAAAGGTTGCGTGGGCTTAATAGTGGTGCTGAATATTCCGGGCGCCCGGAAATCATATTCTTCGTAAGTAATCATTTAAGCGATAATTAATTTCCTCCGAAACGGTATTTCACTTCTTTGACACGCTTCCGGTATATCTTTTTTTTGCGAAGCGCGCACTCACACAGTGGCCTCGATCACACTTTTATGCTCATCCCCGCTACTCCTCCCTGCCTAATCCCCGACAGGAGGAGGAAGAGGCGCAGTGAGCCAGGCACACTAGCGCCAAATGTGTTTTCTCTCTACAGGATGCCGATTCCCTATGTCACAGCCTACTTTCAACAAAGCTCAATTTCAGGCTGCCCTGACGCGTCAGTGGCAGCGTTTTGGCCTTCATGCTGCAAACGAGATGACGCCTCACCAGTGGTGGCAGGCGGTGAGCGGGGCGCTCGCGGAGCAGCTGGACGCTCAGCCCGTGACGAAGCCTGTTAAGGGCCAGCGTCACGTCAACTACATTTCGATGGAGTTCCTGATTGGCCGTCTGACAGGCAACAATCTGCTGAACCTTGGCTGGTATCAGGAAGTGGGTGACGTGCTGAAAGAACACGACATCAACCTGACCGATTTGCTGGAAGAAGAGACGGACCCGGCGCTGGGTAACGGCGGACTGGGACGTCTGGCCGCCTGCTTCCTGGATTCCATGGCAACGGTTGGCCAGTCGGCGATTGGCTATGGTCTGAACTACCAGTACGGCCTGTTCCGTCAGTCGTTCGCTGACGGCCACCAGATGGAAGCGCCGGACGACTGGCACCGTAATACCTATCCGTGGTTCCGCCACAACGCGCAGCTGGACGTGCAGGTCGGGATTGGTGGGAAAGTGACGAAGCAAGGGCTCTGGGAGCCGGCGTTCACCATTACCGGTGAAGCCTGGGACCTGCCGGTGCTCGGCTACCGTAACGGCGTGGCGCAGCCGCTGCGCCTGTGGCAGGCGAAGCACACGCATCCGTTCAACCTGACCAAATTCAACGACGGTGATTTCCTGCGCGCCGAGCAGCAGGGTATCGACGCCGAGAAGCTGACGAAAGTGCTCTACCCGAACGACAACCATCTGGCGGGTAAAAAGCTGCGCCTGATGCAGCAGTACTTCCAGTGCGCCTGCTCCGTGGCGGACATTCTGCGTCGCCATCACCTGGCGGGCCGCAAGCTGGCGCAGCTGCCGGACTTCGAAGTCATTCAGCTCAACGACACGCACCCGACCATTGCCATCCCGGAACTGCTGCGCGTGCTGATTGACGAGCATCAGCTGAGCTGGGACGACGCCTGGGCCATCACCAGCCGCACCTTCGCCTACACCAACCACACCCTGATGCCGGAAGCGCTGGAGTGCTGGGATGAGAAGCTGGTGAAAACGCTGCTGCCGCGCCATATGCAGATCATCAATAAGATTAACGACCAGTTCAAAACGCTGGTGGAGAAAACCTGGCCGGGCGATAAGGCCGTCTGGGCGAAGCTGGCCGTGGTGCACGACAAGCAGGTGCGCATGGCGAACATGTGCGTAGTCAGCGGTTTTGCGGTCAACGGCGTGGCGGCGCTGCACTCTGACCTGGTGGTGAAAGACCTGTTCCCGGAATACCACCAGCTGTGGCCGACCAAATTCCACAACGTGACCAACGGCATCACGCCGCGCCGCTGGATCAAGCAGTGCAACCCGCTGCTGGCCGGCCTGCTGGATAAGACCCTGAAGAAAGAGTGGGCCAACGACCTGGACCAGCTCATCAACCTGGAAAAATATGCCGACGACGCGAAGTTCCGCGAGCAGTACCGCGCGATCAAGCTGGAGAACAAAGTTCGCCTGGCGGCGTTCGTGAAAATGCGCACCGGGATTGAAATCAACCCGAACGCGATTTTCGATATTCAGATCAAACGTCTGCACGAGTACAAGCGTCAGCACCTGAACCTGCTGCACATTCTGGCGCTGTACAAAGAGATCCGCGAGAACCCGCAGGCCGACCGCGTGCCGCGCGTGTTCCTGTTCGGTGCGAAAGCGGCGCCGGGTTACTACCTGGCGAAAAACATTATCCTCGCCATTAATAAAGTAGCGGCGGCGATCAACAGCGATCCGAAGGTGGGCGACAAGCTGAAGGTGGTGTTCCTGCCGGACTACTGCGTCTCTGCGGCTGAAATGCTGATCCCGGCGGCGGATATCTCCGAGCAGATCTCGACCGCCGGTAAAGAAGCGTCCGGTACAGGCAACATGAAGCTGGCCCTGAACGGCGCGCTGACCGTCGGCACGCTGGACGGCGCGAACGTCGAAATTGCGGAGAAGGTCGGTGAAGAGAACATCTTTATCTTCGGCCATACTGTTGAAGAAGTGAAAGCCATCAAAGCCAAAGGGTACGACCCGGTGAAATGGCGTAAAAAAGACAAAGTGCTGGATGCGGTGCTGAAAGAGCTGGAAAGCGGTAAGTACAGCGACGGCGACAAGCACGCGTTTGACCAGATGCTGCACAGCATGGACAAACAGGGCGGCGACCCGTATCTGGTGATGGCTGACTTCACGGCTTATGTTGAAGCGCAGAAGCAGGTCGACGTGCTGTACCGCGACCAGGACGCCTGGACCCGTGCGTGTATCCTGAACACCGCGCGCTGCGGCATGTTCAGCTCTGACCGCTCAATCCGTGATTATCAGGCCCGTATCTGGCAGGCAAAACGCTAAGGAAGCGCGATGGAGAGTAAACGTCTGGACAGTGCCGCGCAGGCGGCGGGAATTAGCCTCAGTTACATCAATGCGCACGGCAAACCGCAGTCTATTGGTGCGGACACCAAAAGACGTTTGCTGGATGCCATGCATAAAACCGAGGCGAAAGCGTCGGGTACGCCAGTGCCGAACGTGAAGGTCTTTACCGCAGGCAAAAAGATGCCGCTGACGGTGGAAGGGCGCGGCGAATTCAGCTGGCTGCTCACTACCGAAGAGGGGCACCAGCACAAAGGCCACGCCACCGGCGGCAAAACGTTCAACCTTCCGGCGAAGCTGCCGGAGGGCTACCACAGCCTGACGCTCACCCAGAATGACAGCCGCTTCCACTGTCGGGTGATCGTCGCGCCGAAGCGCTGCTATGAGCCGCAGGCGCTGCTCGAAGGCAAAAAGCTGTGGGGCGCCTGCGTACAGCTTTACACCCTGCGTTCCGACAGCAACTGGGGCATCGGCGATTTTGGCGACCTGAAGAATATGCTGGTATCCGTGGGGGAGCGCGGCGGGGCGTTTATCGGCCTCAACCCGATCCACGCCCTCTATCCGGCTAACCCGGAAAGCGCGAGCCCGTACAGCCCGTCTTCCCGCCGCTGGCTGAACGTGATTTACATCGACGTTAACGCGTTAGACGATTTCAAAAACAGCAAAGAGGCGCAGGCCTGGTGGAAGCTGGACACCACGCAGCAGATGCTGCAACAGGCTCGCGATGCGGAGTGGGTGGACTATGCCACCGTGACCGCGCTGAAAATCGCGGCGCTGCGTCTGGCATGGAAGGGCTTTGCGAAGCGTGACGACGCGCAGATGGCAGCCTTCCGCCAGTTCGTGATGCAGGAAGGTGAAAGCCTGTACTGGCAGGCGGCGTTTGATGCGCTGCACGCGTATCAGGTGCAAGAGGACGAGATGCGCTGGGGCTGGCCGGTGTGGCCGGAAGCGTATCAGTCCGTGGATACCCCGGAAGTGAAAGCGTTCTGTAAGACGCATGCCGACGAGGTGGATTTCTATCTCTGGTTGCAGTGGCTGGCGTACAGCCAGTTTGCCGCCTGCTGGCAGGTGAGCCAGGGCTATAACATGCCGATCGGGCTGTATCGCGATTTGGCCGTCGGCGTGGCGGAAGGCGGCGCGGAAACCTGGTGTGACCGTGAGCTTTACTGCCTGAAGGCTTCCGTGGGTGCGCCGCCGGATATCCTGGGCCCGCTCGGCCAGAACTGGGGCCTGCCGCCGATGGATCCGCACGTGATGGCGGCGCGTGCCTACGAGCCGTTTATCGACCTGCTGCGCGCGAACATGCAGAACTGCGGGGCGCTGCGCATCGACCACGTGATGTCCGTGCTGCGCCTGTGGTGGATCCCGTACGGTGAAACGGCCGATCACGGGGCGTACGTGCAGTATCCTGTGGACGATCTGCTGTCGATCCTGGCCCTGGAGAGTAAACGTCATCAGTGCATGGTGATCGGTGAAGATCTCGGTACCGTACCGGTGGAAATTGTCAGCAAGCTCCGCGACAGCGGGGTTTATTCCTACAAAGTGCTCTATTTTGAAAACGACCATGAGAAAACCTTCCGCGCGCCGAAAGCGTACCCTGAACAGTCAATGGCAGTCGCGACGACGCATGATCTTCCTACGCTCAGAGGCTACTGGGAAAGCGGCGATCTGACCCTCGGCAAAACGCTGGGCCTCTATCCAGATGAAGAGGTTCTGCATGGACTGTATCAGGACCGCGAGCTGGCGAAGCAGGGGCTGCTGGACGCGCTGCATAAGCATGGCTGTCTGCCGAAGCGCGCCGGGCATAAGGCGTCGCTGATGTCGATGACGCCAACGCTTAACCGTGGCTTAAAGCGCTATATTGCCGACAGCAACAGCGCGTTGCTCGGCCTGCAACCCGAAGACTGGATTGATATGGCGGAGCCGGTGAACGTTCCCGGCACCAGCTATCAGTACAAAAACTGGCGTCGCAAGCTCTCCACTACGCTTGAGAAGATGTTTGCGGATGACGGCGTGAACAGGCTTATTAAGGATTTGGATAAGCGGCGAAAAGCAGCCGGGAAGAAGTGATAAAAAACCCGCCAGTGGCGGGTTTTTTGTTATCAGGTCGTGCTCATGTAGGTCGGGTAAGGCGTAGCCGCCACCCGACTTTTGGCATTAAACCACCATATTCAACAGCAGCACCCCGACCAGGCCACACACCGAAATAATAGTCTCCAGCGCGGACCAGGACTTAATGGTTTCACCGATGGTCAGGTTGAAGTACTCCTTGAACAGCCAGAAGCCCGGATCGTTCACGTGGGAGAAAATCACGCTACCGGAACCGACCGCGATAACCATCAGCTCAGGGCTGACGCCCGTCGTGGCAATCAGCGGTGCAACGATGCCGCCCGCGGTGATCGCCGCAACGGTTGCAGAACCCAGCGCAATACGCAGAACGGCGGCGATAGACCACGCCATCAGCAGCGGGGAGACGTTGGTTTCGTGCATCATGGCAGCGATGTATTTATCCACGCCGCTGTCGACCAGCACCTGCTTGAACGCGCCGCCGCCGCCGATGATCAGCAGCATCATGGCGATGATTTTGATGGAAGAGGTCAGCGTATCGTTGATCTGATCCATGGAGCGACCGCGGTTAAGACCGAAGGTGAACATCGCAATCAATACCGCAATCAGCGTTGCCATTACCGGGTCGCCCAGGAACTCTGCAACGGACAGGAACGCGTGACCTTTCGGCAGAACCATCTCTGCTACGGCACGCATCGCCATCAGGATCACCGGCACCAGTGAGGTCCAGACGCTGACGCCAAAGCCCGGCATCTCTTCTTCTGAGAAGGTTTTGGCGCTGTACAGGCCTTCCGGGATGGGCTTATCAATGCCTTTCAGGAAGCGCGCATAAACAGGGCCCGCCAGGATAACCGTTGGGATCGCCAGAATCGTACCGAACAGCAGGGTTTTACCCATATCGGCGTGAAAGATGGTGGCGATAGCGGTTGGGCCCGGGTGCGGCGGCAGGAAGCCGTGAGTGACGGACAGCGCCGCAGCCATCGGCACGCCCACGAACAGCAGCGGGATGTTGGCGGCAGCGGCGATGGTGAACACCAGCGGCAGCATCAGCACGAAGCCCACTTCATAGAACAGCGCGAAACCGACGGTAAAACCGGTTAATACCACCGCCCACTGGATATGCTGCTTGCCAAATTTATCGATAAGCGTGGTGGCAATACGCTGCGCGCCACCGCAGTCCGCGAGCATTTTACCCAGCATGGCGCCGAAGCCCATGATCAGCGCCAGGCTGCCGAGCGTACCGCCGACACCGGCTTTGATGGAGCTGATAACTTTAACCAGCGGCATTCCCTGCATCAGACCGACTGCAAGTGCCACCAGAACCAGAGCGATAAATCCGTTCATTTTGAAGCGGATCATCAAGAGCAGTAATAACACAACACCGATAGCGACGATGACTAATGGCATGATTGACCTGGCCTTTGAATTGTTATGGGTAACGTCATTGTTTCAACGACAAATTCCGGTTGTCCCAACTGGGAACAGAGCGTTAACGGCACTCATACTGATGCCTGCGAAAACGTTAAGTTTAGTCGGCTGTTATAGGGGTGTTGAGTGCCCATGGGAATGATACGGGTAACATGCTGTGATTGAGAATCACCCAGGGAGGCAAAATGTGAATTATGAGATGCAGGTCAACATATGGAGTGAGATCGGCGGGAAAACAAAAGCCGGGTGGCGGCTTCGCCTTACCCGGCCTACGAGCCTTGCAGACTGTGTTTGTAGGCCCGGTAAGCGCAGCGCCACCGGGCAATACAGACGGGTACTGAATTAGTAGTAAGAGTGCTCGCCGCGCTGGTGCTCGGTCAGATCGCGCACGCCTTTCAGTTCAGGGAATTCGTTCAGCAGCTGCTTCTCGATCCCTTCTTTCAGGGTTACATCGACCATGGAGCAGCCGTTACAGCCGCCGCCGAATTGCAGGATCGCCAGACCCTCTTCGGTGATTTCCATCAGGGAAACACGTCCACCGTGGCCAGCCAGCTGTGGGTTGATCTGCGATTGCAGCAGATATTCCACGCGCTCCATCAGCGGAGCATCGTCAGAGACTTTACGCATCTTCGCGTTTGGCGCTTTCAGCGTCAGCTGAGAGCCCAGCTGGTCGGTAACGAAATCAATCTCCGCATCTTCAAGATACGGCGCGCTCAGCTCATCAACGTACGCGGTGAGCTGTTCAAATTTAAGGGCAGTGTCAGTTGCTTCCACGGCATCCGGAGGACAATAAGAGACACCACATTCTGCATTCGGAGTGCCTGGATTGATCACAAACACGCGGATCTGCGTCCCTTCTTCCTGATTTGCCAGCAGTTTGGCAAAGTGCGCTTGTGCAGAATCGGAAATACGGATCATAGCTTTGGCCTAATAGTTGACTAAATTACCTGGGTATAATCATACGCCCATTGGAGAAGGGCTACAAGGTACGGCACAGACACCATACCTGAACTGACGCGGCGCCGCTTTGCAAAAGCAGTCGGGAAAGTTCAGCGACGGTACTGCCCGTGGTGACGACATCATCCACAATCGCGATATGGAGACCGTTGACCGGCAATTCAAGGCGAAAGGCGTTTTTCAGGTTCCTTTTGCGCAGCCGGGCATTGAGGCGGTGCTGAACCGCAGTGGCATGTACGCGCTTCAGCGCGCAGGCAGCGTACCGACAACCCAGCCAGCGGGCGAGCGGACGGCACAGCAGGTCGCTTTGATTATATCCCCGCTGCCAGTGGCGACGCCGAAAGAGGGGCACGTTCATAATCAGGTCGATCTTCGGCAACCCCCGCGTTCGCCGCGCCTGCAAGACCGCCAGTAATAGCAGACGCGCCAGCGGCTTCGCCAGGCGGGTCTGGCTGGAAAACTTAAACTGATGAACCAGACGGCTCAGCGGCAAAACGTAATCATCCACCGCCACCAGCGCGTGCCACGGCGGCGCTTTTTTCAGGCATCGCCCGCAGGGGAGCGTCTGGCTGACGGCAGGCAAGCCGCATTGCGGGCAGCCCTTCAGCCAGCCCAGCGCGCGCGTACAAACGGAACAGACGCCCCACTTACTCAGCGCAAGCGGCATTCGGCATAGCCAGCACAAGCCGGGCACTGTTAGCATACGCAACCTCCATGTAAAAAAAGAGAACGATAGCTGATGAAGACGCTGTGGTGGCAGACCGTTGGAACGGGAAATTGTCATCTTGTGCTGCTGCACGGATGGGGACTGAACGCCGAAGTGTGGCGTTGCATAAGTGAGGAACTGGCCTCGCAATTTACGGTGCACCTGGTCGATCTGCCGGGGTATGGCCGCAGTCGCGGCTATGGTGTGATGACGCTCGACGACATGGCGAAGCAGGTTCTGGATGCCGCGCCGCAAAAAGCCGTCTGGCTCGGCTGGAGCCTGGGCGGGCTGGTGGCAAGCCAGATTGCGCTGAGCCATCCTGAGCGGGTGCAGGCGCTGGTGACCGTGGCCTCATCACCCTGCTTCAGCGCCCGCGAGGCGTGGCCGGGCATTAAACCCGAGGTGCTCGCCGGTTTCCAGCACCAGCTGAGCGAAGACTTCCAGCGGACGGTGGAGCGTTTTCTGGCACTACAAACCGTGGGGACAGAAACCGCCCGTCAGGACGCACGGACGCTGAAGCAGGCGGTGCTTTCCCTGCCGATGCCGGACGTTGAGGTACTTAACGGTGGGCTGGAAATCCTGAAAACGGTCGATCTGCGCGAGCCGCTGGCGTCGCTGGCGGTGCCGCATCTGCGTATTTATGGCTATCTTGATGGGCTGGTCCCGCGCAAGGTGGTTCCGCTGCTGGATGCGCTGTGGCCGGAGAGTCAGTCACGGGTGGTTGCCAAAGCGGCACATGCGCCTTTCATCTCTCATCCTGCTGAGTTTTGTTCGGCGCTGTCCGGTTTTATTAGCGAAGCGTCCACCACTCCCTGAGGCAGGCTTTACCTTCCGGGCAATGTTTACAGCTGCCGGACAGACAACCGTCCGGCTCTTCCTGAATGCGCACGACTTTTCCCATGGCCTCCAGCCTTTCCAGCATGGCATCGATCATCGGCTGCGGCGTATGCAGGCTGAGGCTGAGCTGCTTCGCCTCCATTCGCCCCTGCAACGCCAGTAAGTCCCGGACCTGAATCAACGATGCCATCGCTTTCCTCCTCAGTGACAGTCGCCCGCAGGGCTGCTACAGCAGGTGGTTGGGGTTTTGCGCGTCGCCAGCAGATTAATGTCAACGCGGCTACGCGCCCGGCGCAGCAGGCCAATCACCAGCACGTTGAACAGGATCACCGCCAGAATGCAGACCAGGCTGTAGCGCGGATGCTGACTGTAATTGACGGTCTGATAAAACACGGTCGCCAGCGAGTAGGCAATGTTCAGCCCCCAGATGATGGAGAAGCCCATCCAGCCGCGGCTGGACTCGCGGGCAATGGCGCCCATCACCGAGATGCACGGAATATAGAGCAGGACGAAGATCAGGTAGCTGTAGGCCGCTGACGCGCTGCCAAATTTCTGGCCCATCACGCCCATTGCTCCGGTCGCCATTTCGCCGTCGCCTTTGCTGGCTTCAATCGGGTTCGCCAGCACGCTCAGGCTGAAGGTATCTTTCAGGCTCTGCCAGGTCTCTTCCACCGCGCCGAGCAGTTCATCGCCGAGGTGGAACGCCGCCGGATTAAACTCCTCTTCCTGGATATTCTCAGCGGTGTAGAGCGTGTTCAGGGTGCCGACCACCACCTCTTTCGCCATCGCGCCGGTGAACAGGCCCACGGTTGCCTGCCAGTTGTCTTCCTGAACGCCAATCGGTTTGAAGACCGGCGTAATGATCCGGCTGACGGAGGCGAGGGCGGAATCGTTAATGTTGTCCGCCGCCTGGCCGCTCAGGGTGAAGCTGTTCAGGGCGCTCAGGAAAATGCTGACGATAACAATCACCTTACCGGCGCGCAGAACGAAGCCCTTGAGGCGCTGCCATGTCTGAATGACCAGACTTTTCAGGTGCGGAACGTGATACACCGGCAGCTCCATCACGAACGGCGACGCTTCGCCGCGCATGATGGTGTGCTTCAGCATCAGGCCGGTGAGGATCGCCATCACAATACCCAGCACATACAGGGAGAAGACGGCAAGCGCCCCTTCCTGACCAAAGAACGCCGCGGCAAAGACCGCGAAGATCGCCAGACGCGCGCCGCAGGACATGAACGGCGCCATCATGATGGTCATCAGGCGTTCGCGCGGTGCATCCAGCGTACGCGCGCCCATCACGGACGGCACGTTACAGCCGAAGCCGACAATCAGCGGCACGAACGATTTGCCCGGCAGCCCCAGCGCCTGCATCAGGCGGTCCATCACGAAGGCCGCGCGCGCCATGTAGCCGGAATCCTCCAGGAAGGAGAGGAACAGGTACATCATGCCGATTTGCGGCACCAGCGGGAGGACGGTGTTGATCCCGCCGCCGATCCCCTGCGCAAGGAAGATAGTCAGCCATTCCGGGAAGTGGAGGGTATAGCCCAGCCACTGAATACCGTGCACGAAGATAGCGACAGAGCCGCCATCAAAGATAGGTTGTAATGCGCCGCCGATGTTAATGGCGAGCAGGAACATCACGTACATCACCAGTAGAAAGATCGGCAAACCGAGGAAGCGGTTGAGCACAATCTTATCCACGGCGGCGGTGAAGCGGCTCGGTTCAGCGGTTAAGGCATTACTGACCACGTCACAGAACGCGGCGATGGCCTGATAGCGCGCATCGGCAATGTGCAGGGCCGGGTCATCCAGCTCGTCGCTCAGGCGAGCCAGCGCAACGTCCAGCTTATCCGCCGCATCGCCTGCGTAGGCGCGGCTGTAGATATCGCCTTCCAGCATTTGCAGGCCAAGCCACAGGCGCTGTCTGGCGGGCATGGTGTTGTCCATCTCCTGCGCCAGCTGTCTGGCTTCGCGCAGCAGCGGCTGGGCGTAGTGCACCAGCTCGACGTCGGCATTGCCCGCGTGGCGGTCAATCGCCAGCTTCAGGGCGTCAATGCCGCGCGCGCGGGTAGAAACCAGCGGTACCACCGGGCAGCCCAGACGGGCGGAGAGGGCGTCGACGTCGATGCGCAGCTTTTGCTTTTCCGCGATGTCGAGCATGTTGAGCGCCACGATGCAGGGAATACCCAGCTCCAGCAGCTGTAACGTGAGATACAGATTGCGCTCGAGGTTGGAAGCATCCACCACGTTGATGAGCATATCCGCGTCGCCGCTCAGAATATAGTGGCATGCAATTTGCTCATCGAGAGAGGTCTGGGAGGAAATCGTAGTGAGGGAATAAGTTCCCGGTAAATCAACCAGCGTGACCTGGTTATCCGTCGTGGTGAACTGGCCTTCTTTGCGTTCAACCGTTACGCCTGCCCAATTTCCCACGCGCTGGCGCGCGCCGGTTAGCTGATTAAATAAGGTTGTCTTGCCGGAATTAGGATTGCCAATTAAGCCAATAGTTAATTTTTTCATTGTAGTAGACTCACTGAAACCGCTGGCTTGTTAACGGGATAAAGATTCAACTTCAATTAATGCGAGATCTTTTTTTCGCAGAACCAGATTAACGCGTCGGGTTTCGATATGAATGGGGTCGCCCAACGGCGCGACGCGCACCACCTGGAATGATGAGCCGGGTAGCATACCCAGTGACAGCAGCTTCTGCCGATAGGCCGGGCTTATCTCACGGGTAAAACCGATAATTTTCCACGCACTGTCTGGAGTGAATTGCATAGCGCCTGATTCCACGAGAGGTTAAATAATCTACACTGCGATGATAATGAGAATAGTTTTTATCAGCAATAATAAAAATGTGACGGGATGTTGTTAAGCGTATTATTTTGCGGTCGGATTGACCTTGCTCAATATTTGCGGAAGTACCGAAAGGGAAGAATAAATGTATTTTGTTAACGGAGTGATAAATAGTGGTTTAAATATGGATACACCATATTTATTTTAATTTCCTGCGGCCTGCTTGCCGGGCGGCACTGCATTTGCCCGGCCTACAAAATCGTAGGCCCGGTAAGCGTAGCGCCACCGGGCAATTACAGATTTAGCGTTTCTTACCCATTGCCGCTGCCAGCGCATCCATCATCGCGCTGTTGCCCGCCGGCTGTGCGTCGCGTCCGCGTGGCTTCGCGGCTTTCGCTGCCGGGCGCTGCTGTTCACGGCCACCGCCATTACCGCCACGGCGCGCGCTGGTGTCGCCCGGCTGCTCGTCCAGACGCATGGTCAGGGCGATACGCTTGCGCTGGAGATCCACTTCCAGCACTTTCACCTTCACGATGTCGCCCGCTTTGACCACGGTGTGCGGATCTTCAACGAACTTATCGGCGAGGGAAGAGATATGCACCAGACCATCCTGATGCACGCCGATATCCACAAACGCGCCGAAGTTGGTCACGTTGGTCACCGCACCTTCCAGCACCATGCCCGGGAGCAGGTCATTCATGGTTTCCACGCCGTCAGCAAAGGTCGCGGTTTTGAACTCAGGACGCGGATCGCGGCCCGGTTTTTCCAGCTCTTTGATGATGTCGGTCACCGTCGGCACGCCGAACTGTTCGTCGGTGAAATCCACCGCCTTCAGGTTACGCAGCGCGCTGCTGTCGCCCATCAGGTCTTTCAGCGCCTGCTGGGTGGCGGCCAGAATACGCTCAACGACCGGGTACGCTTCCGGGTGAACGGTGGAGGCATCCAGCGGGTTATCGCCGTGGTTGATGCGCAGGAAGCCCGCGCACTGCTCAAACGCTTTCGGCCCGAGGCGGCTCACCTTCAGCAACTGCTGGCGGTTCTGGAACTGACCGTTCTCATCGCGCCAGGCGACGATATTCTGCGCCATCATGCGGGTCAGGCCTGCCACGCGGGTCAGCAGGGGTACGGAAGCGGTGTTCAGGTCCACGCCGACGGCGTTAACGCAGTCTTCCACCACCGCATCCAGCTTGCGCGCCAGCTGCGTCTGGCTCACGTCGTGCTGATACTGGCCCACGCCAATGGATTTCGGGTCGATCTTCACCAGTTCCGCCAGCGGATCCTGCAAACGACGGGCGATAGAGACCGCGCCGCGCAGGGAAACGTCCAGGTCCGGGAACTCCTGCGCCGCCAGCTCTGAGGCGGAATAGACCGATGCCCCCGCCTCGCTGACAATCACCTTCTGCGCCGTCACTTTCGGGAACTGCTTCTGCACGTCAAGGTAGAAACGCTCGGTTTCGCGGGATGCCGTACCGTTACCGATGGCGACCAGCTCGACGTTATATTTTTCACACAGCGCGGCCACGACCGTCGCCGCCTTAGCCGCCTGGCCGGTGTGCGGGTAAATGGTGTCGGTGGCGACCAGCTTGCCGGTGCCGTCAACGACCGCCACCTTCACGCCGGTACGCAGACCCGGATCGAGCCCCATGGTAGCGCGCAGGCCAGCGGGGGCGGCCATCAGCAGGTCGTGCAGGTTACGGGCGAAGACGTTGATCGCTTCGTCTTCGGCGCGCTCGCGCACGGTGCCCATCAGCTCGGTTTCGAGGTGCATCAGCACCTTAATGCGCCAGGTCCAGCTCACCACGCCTTTGCGCCAGCTGTCCGCCGGGGCGTTGTTCAGGCGCAGGCCGAGATGATCGATAATGATCTGCTCGCAGTGGCTCTCTTTTGGCGGCTCGTCAAACTGCGGATCGGCATTCAGGGAGAGTTGCAGCACGCCTTCGTTACGGCCGCGGAACATCGCCAGCGCGCGGTGGGACGGCGCGGTAGAAATCGGTTCGTGGTGATCGAAATAGTCGCGGAATTTCGCGCCTTCTTCCTCTTTGCCGGTCACCACGGTGGAGACGATATGCGCGTTCTTCCACAGGTAATCACGCACTTTGGCGAGCAGCGCCGCGTCTTCGGCAAAACGCTCCATCAGAATGTAGCGAGCGCCGTCCAGCGCGGCTTTGGTGTCCGCTACGCCTTTGTCGGCGTCGATAAATTTGGCGGCTTCGGTTTCCGGGTCGTGAGACGGCTCGTTCCACAGCAGGTCGGCCAGCGGCTCAAGGCCAGCCTCGATCGCAATCTGCCCGCGCGTGCGGCGCTTTGGTTTGTACGGCAGATAGAGATCTTCAAGTTCGGTTTTGCTCAGGGTGCCGTTAATGGCTTTTTCCAGGTCACTGGTCAGCTTGCCCTGCTCGCCGATAGATTTGAGGATCGCCTGACGTCGGTCTTCCAGTTCGCGCAGATAGCCCAGACGCGTCTCCAGGTTACGCAGCTGCGTGTCATCCAGACCGCCGGTGACTTCCTTACGATAACGTGCAATAAACGGCACGGTGTTCCCTTCATCAAGCAGGCGAACGGCAGCTTCTACCTGTTCGGCTCTGGCCTGAATATCACCCGCAATAATGCGGCAGAGCGACTCTTTCATCATGGTCAGTTCATCTTGTGGATCGAAAATCAGGGGGATAGTTATACGGGCTGACACCAAAAAATGCCAGCCGGGGAGGGCGCTCTCGGACTATTTAACATACTCGATTTCGTTGACGTACCAGCTTGCTTCACCCGCGGGCGTCTGGACAACGGCTAAATCGCCCACCTCTTTTTTCAGCAGGGCTCGGGCCATCGGGGAGTCGATAGAGATGTAATCCTTACGACCGAAAATTTCATCGTAACCGACGATGCGAAAACGCAGGGTGTTGCCGTCGTCGTTTTCGATCTCCACCCAGGCGCCGAAGAAGACTTTACCTTCCTGCTGCGGGGAGTAATCGACGATTTTGAGATTCTCGAGGCACTTCGTCAGGTAGCGTACCCGGCGATCGATTTCGCGCAGACGCTTTTTATTGTACTGGTAGTCCGCATTCTCGCTGCGATCGCCCAGGCTTGCCGCCCAGGTAACTTTTTTGGTCACTTCCGGACGCTCTTCGCGCCACAGGTAATCCATCTCTTTTTTGAGTTTTTCGTACCCTTCACGGGTGATCAGAGGCGTTTTCATGGTGCAGCCTTTAATGCCGGTTAACTGTCTTTGCGCACAATACGTAGCGCACAGTGTAACAGACAAGATTAATAATGATTTATGTGATGAAATGAACAGATAAGCTGCTGTTAAATATGCTTTGTAACAATTTCGTCTAGAATTTATACCAGAATTTGCTGGTCGAACACGTGCACTTTTTTAGAATACGCTGTTCCAGGCCTATCCGAACCTTTGGGAGTACACACAATGCAAGAGAACTACAAAATTCTGGTCGTGGATGACGACATGCGCCTGCGTGCGCTGCTGGAACGTTATCTGACTGAGCAGGGCTTCCAGGTTCGTAGCGTCGCGAACGCGGAACAGATGGATCGTCTGCTGACGCGTGAATCCTTCCACCTGATGGTGTTGGACCTGATGCTGCCTGGCGAAGACGGGCTCTCTATCTGCCGCCGCCTGCGCAGCCAGAGCAACCCGATGCCGATCATCATGGTGACGGCGAAGGGTGAAGAAGTTGACCGTATCGTCGGCCTTGAGATTGGCGCTGATGACTACATTCCTAAGCCGTTCAACCCGCGTGAACTGCTGGCGCGTATTCGCGCCGTGCTGCGTCGTCAGGCGAACGAGCTGCCGGGCGCGCCGTCTCAGGAAGAGGCAGTCATTGCATTCGGTAAGTTCAAGCTGAACCTCGGCACCCGAGAGATGTTCCGTGAAGATGAGCCAATGCCGCTCACCAGCGGCGAGTTCGCGGTGCTGAAAGCGCTGGTCAGCCACCCGCGTGAGCCGCTCTCCCGTGACAAGCTGATGAATCTGGCGCGTGGTCGTGAATACTCGGCGATGGAGCGTTCTATCGACGTGCAGATCTCTCGTCTACGCCGCATGGTGGAAGAAGATCCGGCGCATCCTCGTTACATTCAGACCGTGTGGGGTCTGGGCTACGTGTTTGTCCCGGACGGCTCTAAAGCATGAGGCGAATGCGCTTCTCGCCGCGAAGTTCGTTTGCCCGCACGCTGTTATTGATCGTCACCCTGCTGTTCGTCAGCCTGGTGACGACCTACCTGGTGGTGCTGAACTTTGCGATCCTGCCGAGCCTTCAGCAGTTTAATAAGGTGCTGGCATACGAAGTGCGTATGCTGATGACCGACAAACTGCAACTGGAGGACGGCACGCAGTTGGTTGTTCCCCCGGCGTTCCGTCGGGAAATCTACCGTGAGCTGGGTATTTCGCTCTACTCCAACGAAGCGGCGGAAGACGCTGGCCTGCGCTGGGCGCAGCATTATGAATTCCTCAGCCAGCAGATGGCGCAGCAGCTTGGCGGCCCGACGGAAGTGCGCGTTGAGGTCAATAAAAGCTCGCCGGTTGTCTGGCTGAAAACCTGGCTGTCACCCAACATCTGGGTGCGTGTTCCGCTCACTGAAATCCATCAGGGCGACTTCTCGCCGCTGTTCCGTTACACCCTGGCGATCATGCTGCTGGCCATCGGCGGCGCGTGGCTGTTTATTCGTATCCAGAACCGACCGCTGGTCGACCTGGAGCATGCGGCGTTGCAGGTCGGTAAAGGGATTATCCCACCGCCGCTGCGCGAGTATGGCGCGTCGGAAGTGCGCTCGGTGACGCGTGCGTTTAACCACATGGCGGCAGGCGTTAAACAGCTGGCGGACGACCGTACGCTGCTGATGGCCGGGGTCAGCCATGACCTTCGCACCCCGCTGACGCGCATCCGGCTGGCGACAGAGATGATGGGCGAGCAGGACGGTTATCTCGCTGAATCTATTAATAAAGATATAGAAGAGTGTAACGCCATCATCGAGCAGTTTATCGATTATCTGCGCACCGGGCAGGAAATGCCGATGGAGATGGCGGATCTGAACGCGGTGCTGGGAGAAGTGGTCGCCGCGGAAAGCGGCTATGAACGTGAAATTGCGACCGACCTTCAGGCGGGTGAGATTCAGGTACGTATGCACCCGCTTTCCATCAAACGCGCGGTGGCGAATATGGTGGTCAACGCGGCGCGCTACGGCAACGGCTGGATCAAAGTCAGCAGCGGTACGGAACTCAACCGCGCCTGGTTCCAGGTGGAAGACGATGGTCCGGGCATCAAGCCTGAGCAGCGTAAGCACCTGTTCCAGCCGTTCGTGCGCGGCGACAGCGCGCGCAGCACCAGCGGCACGGGCTTAGGCCTGGCGATTGTGCAACGTATTGTTGATAACCATAACGGACTGCTGGAAATTGGCACCAGCGAACGGGGTGGATTGAGTATTCGCGCATGGTTACCGGTGCCGGTTTTACGGGGGCAGGTAAAAGAGAGTTAAAAAAGGGTGGCTTTAGCCACCCTTTTCGTAGGTCGGGTAAGGCGAAGCCGCCACCCGACAAGGTTCAGTCTCTGCGGCCTGATGCCCTCACCCCGACCCTCTCAAGGACTACAGCTTCGGACCCGCACTCACCAGCGCTTCACCTGCCGGGGTATCGGTATACTTCTCAAAGTTTTCGATAAACAGTTTCGCCAGCGATTCTGCCTTCTCGCGCCACTGTTCCGGTGAACCGTAGGTGTTGCGCGGGTCAAGGATACGCGTATCCACGCCCGGCAGCTCGGTTGGGATCGCCAGATCGAACATCGGCAGCGTAAAGGTCTCGGCGTTGTCCAGCGAACCGTCCAGGATGGCGTCGATGATGGCGCGGGTATCTTTGATGGAGATACGCTTGCCGGTACCGTTCCAGCCGGTGTTCACCAGATAGGCCTGCGCGCCGGACGCCTGCATGCGTTTCACCAGCACTTCCGCGTACTGCGTCGGGTGCAGCGACAGGAACGCCGCGCCGAAGCAGGCGGAGAAGGTTGGAGTTGGCTCGGTCACGCCGCGCTCGGTACCCGCCAGCTTAGCGGTAAAGCCAGAGAGGAAGTGGTACTGCGTCTGGCTGGCGGTCAGGCGGGAAACTGGCGGCAGCACGCCGAACGCGTCCGCGGTCAGGAAAATCACCTTCGTGGCGTGGCCCGCCTTCGACACCGGCTTCACGATGTTGTCGATGTGGTAAATCGGGTAAGACACGCGGGTGTTTTCGGTTTTGGACGCATCGTCGAAGTCGACAGAGCCATCGGCACGCACGGTGACGTTTTCCAGCAGCGCATCGCGACGAATCGCGTGGTAGATATCCGGCTCTGCCTCTTCAGACAGGCGAATGGTCTTCGCGTAGCAGCCGCCTTCAAAGTTAAACACGCCGTCGTCGTCCCAGCCGTGCTCGTCGTCGCCAATCAGACGACGTTTTGGATCGGTGGACAGCGTCGTTTTACCGGTGCCGGAAAGGCCGAAGAACACCGCCACGTCACCTTTTTCACCGACGTTCGCCGAGCAGTGCATGGAGGCGATACCGCGCAGCGGCAGCAGGTAGTTCATGACCGAGAACATCCCTTTCTTCATTTCGCCGCCGTACCAGGTACCGCCGATCAGCTGGATACGCTCGGTCAGGTTGAAGGCGATGAAGTTTTCGGAGTTCAGACCCTGCTCTTTCCACTGCGGGTTGGTGCATTTCGCGCCGTTCATCACGATAAAGTCAGGGGTGAAGTTTTGCAGTTCTTCATCGGTCGGACGAATGAACATGTTCTTCACGAAATGCGCCTGCCAGGCCACTTCAGTGATAAACCGAACGGAGAGACGGGTGTCGGCGTTAGCGCCGCAGAAAGCATCGACGATGAACAGACGCTTGCCGGAAAGCTGATGGGTGACGAGCCCTTTCAGATGCTGCCAGGTTTCAGGAGAGAGCGGTTTGTTATCGTTCTTCCCTTTGCCTTTATCGGCCCACCACAGCGTATCGCGGGTGGTATCATCTCGGACGATGTATTTATCTTTCGGCGAACGGCCGGTAAAAATACCGGTATCGACGGCGATAGCACCAAGATTCGTCAACACACCTCGCTCGTACCCTTCCAGCGCGGGATTAAGCTCTTCCTGATACAGCGTATCGTAATCGGGGTTGTAGGCCACTTCCTGGACGTCGTGAATACCATAAGCCTTGAGATCTTGCGGGGTTAAACCATTAACACGCATATCACTGCTCCTTAGCCAATATGTACTGCCTGAAATTGTAGGGTTTTTCTGGGGATGTTAACCGCGACGGGGCTCATAGATTTATGTATCTGGTCAAAACCCTTACTAACGGAAAACGCTGCGACTCCAGTCACAGGGCGGGCAGATTATCGCAGGAATCGCTTTTTGGTTGGGGAAAATGTTCTTAAAAGGTTAATCTCTGGTGAATTTATCCGGAAGAATGTGAATGTAATCGCATACATGAAAGAAAATTACGTAAGGGTTACATTGGGAAAACGATTCATGTCTCCTGCAACTATGATTTCAGATATTGCCGTTGACACCCTGATATCGCTTTAATGGGACACTGTATTTTTCGTAAGCAAGGGATGAAAAGATGGACAACAGTGAAACGTTATCCCCTTCCACGCGGCTGGCCGTCGTGCTGGCGGGCGCTTTACAGGGAGTGCTCTGCTATGCCATTACCTGGTACATCGGGCATGCGAAATTGCCGTCTGATACGCTGTGGTTGATGTGCGTCATTCCTGCCACCGTGGTAATGACGACCACGATGTCGCTTGCTGTGACATCGTTCAGGAAGCCTTTTTTGTGGCTGGCGCTCGGGTTGATCGGCGCGGCAGTCGCGGGTATGGGCGGCTGGCTTAAGTGGAGCGTTGCAGGACTCGAAAGCTGGAGTCTCAGAGATGAGATGCTCGTTTTCGGCTTTCATCTGCTGCTGATGACGCTGTTGGTGTTGCCATGGCTTCAGCGGCGTCTGGATCCTGTCCCGACTACCTCGTTCTACAGCGACTTTTATCAACGAAACTGGCATAACGCACTGACGCTGCTCATTATTTTTGTTTCGAATGGTCTCTTCTGGCTGGTGCTTTTCCTCTGGGCCGAGCTTTTCGAACTTATCGGCATCGGCTTTTTTGATCGGCTTTTCTTCCATTCTGACGGGTTTATTTCAGTGGCGATTGGCGTGGTTTCTGCCAGTGCGGCCGTGCTCACGCGCATGCAGGTAAGGTTAATCCTTGCCCTGCAAAATTTGCTGACCCTCATCGCCACCGGTCTGCTTCCCCTGATGGCGGCGCTGGCGCTGCTCTTTATTGGCGCGTTGCCTTTTGTCGGCTTTGAATCCATTTCAGCCAGAATATCCGCCGCGGGCTTGCTGACCACCTTAGCGCTGCTGCTGTTATTCCTGGTGACGATAGTGTGGCATCCACAGCGTCAAGCGCTGCCTTACTATGCCCCGCTGCGAGGGATGATTCGCCTTGCCGTAGCTATCGTACCCGCGTATCCGGTTCTGGCGGGATGGGCGCTGTGGCTACGCATTTCGCAATACGGCTGGTCACCCGAGCGTTTGTACGGGGTATTAATAACCATCGTGGCGCTGGTCTGGGCGGTCGGTTTTTGCGCCAGCGTTCTGATTCAGCGCCGTGAACCGCAGAAAATCCATGCGTACGTCATTCCGGCGACCGGGCTGCTTTCCCTCGTCTTCCTGGCGTTGATCCATACCCCCGTGCTGGATCCGTGGCGAATAAGCGTAGCAAGCCATATGGCCCGCTATCAGGACGGCAGAATAACTGCGGATCAAGTCAGCCTGTATATGCTCAGTAACGCTGGACGAAAGGGGCGGGAGGCGATGCTCACGCTGCAAAACGATCCGCAGTTTATCTCTAACCCAAAACGCCAGCGTGAAATAAATGGTCTTCTCTCCGGGAACGCTGGCGGAGCAGGTAAGATGACCGCCGCGATGCTGGAAAAACAGGTTCAGCTCGCACCGGGAATGGCGCGTCCTGATAAGGCATTGTGGCAAGCCATGCTCAGCAATCAGTATCGCTTTGAGAGCTGCGATAGCGCCCAGAGTAACTGTTTACTCATGCCGCTGGATCTTAACAGCGACGGCAAGCCGGAAGCCGTGCTATTTCAATTTACCGATCGCACGATTATGGCTTACACACAAACCGACACGGGCTGGAGGCTCGCCGGGGACGCGTGGAAAATGCCGGAGGCGTTGACCAGAGAAGAACTTGACCGCGCATTAAGGCAGAGGAAAGTGAAATCTGTCGTGAAGCCCTGGGCGGATATTGAGATTTTTGGGGAGCGTGTCGATATGAGCTACGACAGTTACAACAATGCGCAGTGGCGTTAGCGCTCTTTCTTGCCGGGTGGCGCTACGCTTACCCGGCCTACAATTAGCAATCATATTAAAAAATTGCACCATTCATTGTAGGCCCGTGCGAGCATAGCGCCGCCGGGCAACTGGCTCAGAGCTTAGTGAACCTGCGGATCCGCCGGAGAGGCGTTATTGCGGATCTCCGCGATATCCATCGAATTGAACACGTAGTGCGTACCGCAGTAGTCACAGTGCATATCGATTTCACCGTCTTCCGCCATGATGCTGTCGATCTCTTCATCCGGCAGGGTTTTCAGTGCGCCAGCACAACGCTCGCGAGAGCAGGTGCACTTAAATTCCACCGCCTGCGGATCGTAAACCGTCACTTCTTCTTCGTGGTACAGACGCCACAGCACGTCGGTCGCCGACAGGGTGAACAGCTCTTCCGCTTTGATGGTTTCCGTCAGCGTTGCCAGATGCTCGAAATCATTGGTCTGCGCATCCTGCGCAGGCAGAACCTGGAGCAGCATACCGCCGGCGGCAGGCTGGCCGTCAACTTCACCGGTACGGATGAACAGGCGGGTTGGCAGCTGTTCGGAACGCATGAAATAATCTTCCAGGCAGGCGGCAAGCGTATCGCCTTCCAGACCGACCACGCCCTGATAGCGCTCACCTTCTTCAGGCGAGATGGTGATGACCAGGTAGCCGTTACCGACCAGCGTTTTCAGATCGGCATTTTCAGGGATATCGCCCTGAACGCGCGCCACGCCGCGCATTTGCTGCTGGTTATTGCCGTTGATTACCGCCAGCGACATTGGGCCATCGCCCTGCAACTGTACGGTAATATCGCCTGCGAATTTCAGCGTGGCGGTCAGCAGGCTGGTGGCAACCAGCAGTTCGCCCAACAGGGTTTTCACCGGCAGCGGGTAGTTGTGGTTTTCCAGAATCTGTTTCCAGGTTTCGGATACGGTGACCAGCTCGCCGCGCACGGCGAATTGTTCAAACAGATAGCGGTGTAATTGGTCGTGTTGGGCCATTTTCATCTCTCGTGCAGGTGAGGGTTACTCGTTCTCACCGTGTTTAAATTTCATCAGATCGCGGCGCTCTTTTTTATCCGGTCGCCGGTCCGGGTGAGGCATGGTCAGCGCATTCATTTTGCGCGCCAGCGCGGTTTTCTCACGCTTCTCTATGCTCTGGGCCGTCTCTTCATAAAGCAAAACGGCTTCGGTTGCGGGCCGCCGCTGTTCGGTAATGGCTTTCACCACGACCGTTTTTTCATCGTTGCCCTGGCGAAGCGTCAACGTGGCATTCAGTTCAACCAGCTTGCTCGGTTTGCTGCGCTGGCCGTTGTAATGCACCTTTCCGCCATCAACCATTTCACGGGCAAGGGCGCGCGTTTTATAAAAACGGGCGGCCCACAGCCATTTATCCAGTCTTACCCCATCAGAGGGTTTTTCTTTCATGGCGTCTCCTTCACGGTAAGTGAGGGGATCATCCGGCGATAGTCGTTCAGCCCCGGATGTCGCAGATAGCTTTTTTCAGCCAGGCCGGAATCAGGATTGGTCACGCCCAGGCAATAGCGAATGCCAAATGCGGCCGCAGAATCCAGAATGGGCTCGCTGTCGTCAATGAACAGCGTCCGTTCCGGCTGTAAACCGGTCTCTTCCACCACGGCATGCCACAACCGCTGATCCTCTTTCGGATAACCAAATGTGTGGGTGGAAAGCAATAAATCAAGGTGTGAAGCAAGACCGGTATGTTCCAGCTTCACGGCCAGGTTATGGGGATGCGCATTTGTCAGCAAAATGCGGCGCTTACCGCAGGCTTTCAGCGCGTCCAGAAACGGGACCGTATCGTCACGCAGTACGGCGCGTGCGCCCTGGGCGGTGGTCATGGCACAAATATCCAGACCGAGTCGCTCGCTCCAGTAGTCAAGACAGTACCAGTTTAGCGTATGCTGCACCGCGCTATATTGCGAGCGAATGAATTCCTGCGCTTCCGCCGGGGAGATCCCCTGCTGTTCACCGTATGTTTCCGGGACCAGCTTTTGCCAGAAATAGTTATCAAAGGCGAGATCGAGCAGCGTGCCGTCCATATCAAGCAGGACGGTATCGACCGCCTGCCAGTCGATATCAAGATGCATAAGGGGGAACTCCAGCCAGAAGAAACGTGCGCGACAGGGTAGCACAACTTGTCGCGCAGGGACGTTATCCGATCAGGCTCTCAGAAGAGGAGATCAGTTTCGGGTTAAGGCAATTTTCGTAGTAGGCCTGGATGTCTGCCAGTCGCGTGCGGGAGCGCTGGTAGCGGCGTACGGCCTGATAACCGTTCCAGACAATGCACGCCAGCATCGCAATCAGCAGCAGAGATGTTCCTACGTAGCGCCACAGGCCAGCGCTGTCCGGCATGCGGTGCAGGCCAATATGACGCGTGCCGTTGGCGTCGGTAAACAGGGTAGTGACGATCCCTTCTGCGCTGAACGGCGTTCGCATCAGCATCTGCGCCAGACGCTGAAATTCGCTCCACTGTTCCTGAGCAGGATAGTCATAAAGTGAAACCTGCGGGTAGGGTTGATCCACCAGGTCGCTGCCTTCATCGCTGGCAATCACAAATCCGCCTGGCGCCGGGCTGTTAAGCGCCTGGGCCGCACGGGTGGTTTCTCGCAGCACGAAGGGGGCGGTAGACGTCGCCACCAGGTTATCCAGCGACTCGGCGCTGACCGGACGCAGAAGCACGTTCACGCCGTCGAGGCGTCCCGCTTCGGCGCGTTTCACCAGCGCATCCCAGTCCTTGCTGTTGCCGAGGTTGACCAGCGCGTTCTTAAGCCGGATACAGTCATCCTGAGCGGAACAGAGATCTTCAGTTTTCAGGACGATTTCGCCAAAGTTATCCAGCAGCACCATGCCCGACTTCTGAATGGCCGAGCGCAGGGCAGGGCTCACGCGAGAATCATCATCCGGTTTCGGATGGAGCTGGCGATTAATCGTCTGGGTGAGCGCGGTGGCCTTATTGACCACATCCGATTCCGGCAGCGGCAGCGGAGAGGCATTATTCCAGATGATCTGAGAGCAGTCGAACGGCGCGAACGGCGAGTTCTGGCGCGTGTTCCAGGCGCCCGGTGTGTGGATATTACACATCCCGGTACCTTTCAGCCGCAACGTATCTCCCACGCGGACACCCGCTTCTTCAAGCTGCTGGACGCTGGTGGCTTCCACGGTTTGCGCCCCTTTGATCCACGACAGGGTAAACTTAATTGGCATATCCAGCGGCACGAAGAGCAGCAGCATAACGAAGACGAGCGCAGCACCACCGGCAATCACCGCGCTGCGAAGCCAGTGCTGAAGCGGGAAGTTTTTCACTTCATCGTGCAGGGACAAATAACGTCCCTGGCGTACAACGTGGCGGTCGAGATAGATATCAATATCCGTTTTTTGGCCCAGGTCCTGCGCAATCCACGGCTGCCAGTGGCGCGGATAGATAAGATCGATGATCCCGAGCGAGATATTGTTGATATGTTCCTGATCGTTCTCGCCGAACAGTCCCCAGCGTTTTGGGGTTCCGCGCAGGCAGTGAATTTCACGTAACGAGGTTTTTGCCGGCGGGGCAAATATGCCCCACAGTCCGGCGGCCAGAAGCAGTACCGCGCCACCCGCGAGCCACGGAACAAACACGTCCGGCGTCAGCAGGCAGATGAAAAAGAGCAGGAACGAGACGACAATCAGCACCGCTTCGCGAATGCCATCCGGGCGGCTCAGGATGTACTCTTCATGCGTCTCCTGACGGATGTTCAGCAGTTCAATCTGCTCTGTCTCTTCACCGCGAATGGAGGCCTGCGTTCCGCTCGCGCGCTCCAGCGCAAAGCGTGGCGCTTCCTGAACATATTCGCTCAGGGTATGACCATTAAGGGAAATAACCAGCGGCAACGTATCGGTATGGATGAGCTCGACGCTGTTTTCATCGTTAATATACTGCTCCCAGAAGGGCGGCAGGTGGACTTCAACAGAATCGAGATAGTAACGCCACTTGTTGGGATCGTCGGTAGTGATGCCGTAGCGGGTAATGGAGCGCGTCACGCACAGAACGGTGTCGCTTTGTGCGTTCAGGTTAAGCGATACGGGGGCGGTGCTGGCGCCGGTAGGGCCAGGCGAAAGCCGGGATCGGTTCAGCGTGTCGAGATACTGCTCAACGGTGCTGCGTTCCTCTGGCGAGAGCTTGCGCGTGTTTGCCCCGGCGAACGCGTTTAAAAAGGGCAGCCGATAACGGCGATGTACGCGGCGCCTGAATACCCACACCGCAATCGACGCGCAGGCCAGCACAGCAGCGAGAAAAATCAAAATGGTGCTCATGCTTTCCCCATCTTACTTATCTTCTTACAGGTGTTGTCAGTCGCACCTTTTGTACAATGAATGAGATTCTGTGGTCGGCTATCGGCAAGTATGGAGTCTAACTTGAGCATGTTGACGCGCATCCCAGTGACCGGTAATGATACCAAAGCCTGTTCCGGCGCGATATCAGCAAATTCCTGGAAACATTTCAACCTCTTGACATTTGTTTTGAAATGAGAATCGCATTCAGTTACGTTGCATAAATGTAAATAAAGAGCAATTGACATTGCCGAAACCGTGCGGCGTATCGCACAATAAAGCCAGTTCACCCAGCAAAGACCCGTCAAGATGACCAAACCCTTACAAAAGCCCACCATTCTGAATGTTGAAACCGTCGCGAAATCGCGTCTGTTTAATGTTGAAAGCGTGGATCTGGAATTCAGCAACGGCGTGCGTCGTGTTTATGAACGTATGCGCCCCTCCACGCGCGAAGCGGTGATGATTGTGCCCATTGTCGACGAGCACCTGATCCTCATTCGTGAATACGCCGTGGGCATTGAATCCTACGAGCTGGGCTTTTCCAAAGGACTGATCGACCCGGGCGAAACGGTTTTTGAAGCAGCAAACCGGGAGCTGAAAGAAGAAGTCGGTTTTGGCGCGAAGGAGCTGACGTTCCTGAAAAAGCTGAGCATGGCGCCATCCTATTTTTCCAGCAAAATGAACATTGTTGTCGCGGAAGATCTCTATCCTGAATCGCTGGAAGGAGACGAGCCGGAACCGCTGCCGCAGGTTCGCTGGCCGCTGGCCCACCTGATGGATTTGCTGGAAGATCCTGACTTTAACGAGGCGCGCAACGTGAGCGCACTGTTCCTGGTGCGGGAGTGGCTGAAGGGGCAGGGGCGTTTGTAGCGCCACCCGTAAAAACGGCAACCGATGGTTGCCGTTTTGCATTACGCTGTAGGCCGGGTCAGGCGTCGTCGCCACCCGGCTTTTTTGTCGGCGTCAGAAGAGCTCGTGCGTTTCGCCGTTATCAATGATTTCGGTACCCACCTCGTGCACCGCCTGCGTGGTTGGCTGCGTGCCCTCGATGAAATACTCTGCGCGGCTGTTGCCGCCATTCGCCAGCTGCCCGGTGCTGCGGTCAATATTGACCGTGACAATGCCCGGCGGAGGCGTTAGCGGCTGCTCCGGTACGCCGTCAAGAGCGGCCTTCATGTAAGCATCCCAGGCCGGCTGCGCACTCTTCGCCCCGCCCTCGTAACCGGAAATCTGATCTTTAATCGCGCCAGAAGCGGTTGTGCGCCCCAGAGTACGGCGGTGATCGTCAAAACCAATCCAGACCGAGGTGACAACGCCCGGGCCATAACCTGAGAACCAGGCATCTTTTGAACTGTTGGTGGTGCCGGTTTTGCCGCCAATGTCGCGGCGCTGCAAATCGCGGCCCGCTCGCCACCCGGTGCCTTGCCAGCCCGGTTCGCCAAAGATGTTGGTGTTCAGCGCGCTCTTAATCAGGAACGACAGCGGGGTGCTGATGACGTGCGGAGCATACTCCTGCGCGCCGCTCTGGGCGACCAGCGCCTGATTAGCCTGTTCCAGCTGAGGCTGCGGCACCGTCAGGTTCTGACGTTCCTGAGAGATCGCCACATCTTCCATATCCTTGTTTTCAAGGACATTAGATTTTGGCGTGTCGCCGTAAATCACCGGGATATCGCATTCAGGGCAGGCAATTTTCGGCTTCGCTTCAAACAGCACGCCGCCCTGATCGTTCTCGATTTTGCTGATGAAATACGGATCGACCAGGAAGCCGCCGTTCGCCATCACCGAGTATCCACGCGCGACCTGAAGCGGCGTAAAGGACGCGGAGCCGAGCGCCAGAGATTCGGTATGGACGATGTTTTGCGCCGGGAAGCCGAAGCGTTGCAGATACTCTGCTGCATAATCAACGCCCATCGCACGCATCGCGCGAACCATGACCACGTTCTTCGACTGGCCAAGCCCCTGACGAAGACGGATAGGGCCAGCGTATTGCGCCGGGGAGTTCTTCGGCTGCCAGTCAGAGCCCGCACCGGCATCCCAGCGGGAAATTGGCACGTCGTTGAGAATACTGGCGAGCGTCAGCCCTTTGTCCATCGCCGCGGTATACAGGAACGGTTTGATGTTCGAACCGACCTGACGCAGCGCCTGGGTTGCGCGGTTAAATTTGCTCTGGTTGAAATCGAACCCGCCCACCAGCGCCATCACGGCACCGTTTTGCGGATTGATGGAGACCAGGGCAGAGTTGACGTCCGGCACCTGCGCCAGCCACCAGGCATCACCGACCTGACGTACCCAGATTTGTTGTCCGATTTGTACGACATCGGTCACTTTACGCGGCGTCGGGCCCTGAAGAGTGTCGGAGCGGTACGGACGCGCCCAGCGGACACCCTCCATGCGCAGCGACACAGAGGTGCCATCGGCCATCATTGCCACCGCTTCCTGCGGATCGGCCTGGGTTACCACCGCCGGACGCAGCGGGCCATAGGTCGGCAGCGCCTTCAGGGAATCAGTGATTTTTTTGCTGTCCCATGCGCCTTCGCCCACTCTCCACAGCACGTTAGACGGGCCGCGATAGCCGTGACGCATATCGTAATCCATCACGTTATTACGCACCGCCTGCTGGGCAGCCTGCTGCACCTTGCGGGTCACGGTGGTGTAAACGCGATAGCCGTCTTCATACGCTTTGTCGCCGTAACGGCGCACCATCTCCTGGCGAACCATTTCCGTCAGATACGGCGATGAGAAAGCAATTTCCGGCGCATGGTAATTGGCGTCGATAACCTCGCCGCGCGCCCGATTGTAGTCATCCTGGCTGATGTAGCCTTCGCTCAGCATACGCGACAGCACCACGTTGCGACGCGCGGTGGCGCGGTCCAGCGAGTAGAGCGGGTTAAACGTGGACGGCGCTTTTGGCAGGCCGGCAATGGTCGCCATTTCGCTCAGCGTGAGCTGATCGATCGACTTACCAAAATAGACCTGCGCCGCTGCCCCTACGCCATAGGCGCGGTAGCCCAGATAGATCTTGTTGAGGTAAAGCTCAAGGATCTCGTCTTTGCTCAGCAGTTGCTCAATGCGGATCGCGAGGAACACCTCTTTGATCTTACGCATTAGCGTCTTTTCCGGGCTAAGGAAGAAGTTACGCGCCAGCTGCTGGGTAATGGTACTTGCCCCCTGAGAGGCATGACCAGAGAACAGCGCCACGCTTGCCGCACGGAAAATACCGACCGGATCCACACCGTGGTGCTCGTAAAAACGGCTGTCCTCGGTGGCGATAAAGGCCTTCACCATGACGGGCGGAATTTCATTTAAGGTCAACGGGATACGACGTTTCTCGCCGTATTGCGCCATCAGTTCACCGTCGGCGCTATAGACCTGCATAGGGATCTGGAGCCGCACATCACGAAGCGTGGCGACATCAGGTAGTTGCGGCTCGACATATTTGTACAAACCAATAATCGAGCCTGCTCCCAGCAGAATGCAACAGACTGCAAGGATCAATAAATACTTTACGAACTTCACCGGAGATTTCCCATTTGGTTTAGCCTGGGCAGTTTCTAAACAATCGCGCGGTAGTATAAAGGCAAGCCTGATTCATTGATATAGCCGTCACTCCGACGGGCGATAAGGAGATCGTGAAGCATGGCTTTTAAAACGTGGCAAACAGGCGTTCATATTCAACAGGATAAGGTGGTCGCGGTGGCGCTGACCCGGGAGCGGGCCGGCTGGCGTTTACGCCGCTGGTGGGCCGTGCCGCTGTCGGACGGCATTATCGGGGAAGGGAAAATACTCAAGCCCGATCAACTGGTTAATGCATTACGCGGTTGGCGGAAAACGTTGCCGCACGCGCATCGGGTTTTTCTCTCATTTCCGGCGACGCGCGTGCTGCAACGCACGTTGCCCCGGCCCAACGTAGCCTTGCGCGACAGCGAACAGCTCACCTGGGTAGGGGCCACATTAGCACGTGAGCTGGAGATGCCCGCCGATACGCTCTGCTTTGACTACGCGCAGGATACGTTCAGCAACACATTTCATGTCACCGCGGCGCAAAACAGAGAGGTCGATACTCTGCTGTCGCTGGCGAAAGCGCTGCGTTTGCGCCTGGCCGCCATCGCCCCGGATGCCGGCGCGCTGGCTAATCTTCTCTCTGCTGTTGAACCCGCCCGGTGCGTGGCCTGGAGGGATGAAGACCAGTGGTTATGGGCGATGCGCCATCAGTGGGGGCGGCGCTATACCACAGAAGCGGCGACGGTGAATGAGCTGGCGGCGCTGCTTGCGCTGTCTGCTTCTGACATCGCCGTTTTTGATGCTGCTCGTGATCCCTGGGAAGCGGTGACGCTGTGTCAGCCGCCGCTGCCTGAATGCGGTGCTGAGTACACCGTCGCCCTGGCGCTGGCCATGAGCGAGGCACGTTGATGAGCATGCCCAATCTTTTACCGTGGCGTCGGAAACAGCGTGTTCGGCGCCTGCGCTTCTGGGGCCTGCTGTACGTCGCCTCGTTGCTGGTGATGCTGGCGGGCGGCGTTAGCCTGCGGGCGGCTCAGTCTCTATCGTCACAGGCGTTGCAAAGCGATCTGGCGGGCACGCGTGCGGTGCAGAAGGTATTGAAAGCCCGTCAGCCGCAGCCTGCGGCGCTGAATACCCTTTCTCAGCCGCCCGAGCCGGTGGCCTGGCAACCCGCGCTGGAATCTCTCGCTGGCGCCATGCCCCAGCAGGCTTGGCTGACGGCGCTGCGTTACCAGCCACCCTCGCTGATCCTGACAGGTTATGCCTCCTCACTCCCGACGCTCTCCGCCATGACCGATGCGCTAAAAAGGGTGGCGGGTTTTAACCCGGGGCCGGAAGGCGAACTGCAACAGGATAGCCAGGGGCGATGGATGTTCTCTTTTCAGCTGCATAGCCGGAGGTAGCCAGTGGGGATCTGGTATCAACGCTGGGCTGATGCACGCCCTTCCCGACGCGTACTTTGCTGGTTGATGGCATCGGGATTCATCGCGTTTGTGATGTGGGGGCTGCTGCTCAGACCCGCAGCTCTTCGCTACGCCGATGTTCAGGCGCAGGCCATCAGTACACAGCGGATTAATGCCTCGCTGTGGCCAGAAGCCAGACGGCGACCGGGGGTTACGCAAGGGAAGCCCTCACAGCCCTTTTCTCCGCTGGCATTTCAGCGTGAGGACGCAAGACTGGTGTACTGGAAGCCGCAAAAGAGTGGGGGAGAGCTGGCGCTGGATGTCTCATGGAGTGCCGTTCCGGCGCTCTTTTCCCGGCTGGCGCTTAATAACGTACAGGTGAGCGCGTTTGATCTTACGCCTCAGGGCAAACAGCTACGCCTCAGCCTGCAACTGGAGGTCGGTCATGCGCGGTAAAGCCCGTTTGCTGATCCTGCTTTCTCCGCTTTTCCTGACCGGGATGCGGGATCCCTTCTCAGTGCCACACGAGAGCTGCGCCGCAGGGCAACTGAGCCAGTGGCGTTATCAGGGGATAGTCAGTGGCGGCATGGATATCGGCCTTATGCAGGACGGGCAGAAACGCTGGCACCGGGTAAAAACGCAGATGCGGTTACCGCCAGGCTGGCGGGTGAGTGCGATAGATAAACAACAACTGACCGTTGATGTCGGCGACATGTGCGAGCCGAAGCGATGGACATGGCAACGAGAAGGAACGAAAAAAAGTGAAGTTAAGGATATTGCTGTTGCTGACGGCACTCAGCCAACCCCTGTGGGCCGCCACGCCAAAACCGGTCACCCTGCTGGTGGATGATGTCCCGGTGGTGCAGGTATTACAGGCATTGATAGCGCAGGCGGACCGCAATCTGGTGGTCTCGCCGGACGTCAGCGGTTCGCTTTCGCTAAATTTAACACGGGTGCCCTGGAGGCAGGCGCTCCAGACGGTAGTGAACAGCGCCGGGCTGGTATTGCGGGAAGAGGGCGGCATTTTTTATGTGCATACGGCAGCCTGGCAACGGGAGCAACAGACGCGTAAAGAGCAGGAGCGGGCCCAGCGTTTGCTCGATGCCCCGCTTCTCTCTCACAGCATTCCGTTTGCCTGGGCGGATGCAGCCGAATTGCAAAAAGCGGCGGAGAAGCTCTTAAGCCCGAAAGGCAGTCTGTCCGTCGACAAGCGCACCAATCGTCTCCTGATAAGGGATAACCAGACGGTTGTGGACACGCTCTCGCGCTGGGCGGCGCAGATGGATCTGCCCATCGAGCAGGTGGAGCTGGCGGCGCAAATCGTGACCATCAATGAAAAAAGCCTGCGCGAGCTGGGCGTGAAGTGGAGTCTCGCCGAGGCGTCGGAGGCGGGAAAAGTGGGGCAGGTGACGACGCTTGGTGCCGATCTGTCGGTCGCAAGCGCAACCACCCACGTGGGGTTCAACATCGGGCGCATCAACGGCAGGATGCTGGATCTTGAGCTGTCTGCGCTTGAGCAAAAGCAGCAGGTGGACATTATCGCCAGCCCGCGGCTGCTGGCGTCGCATATGCAGCCGGCCAGCATCAAGCAGGGCAGTGAAATTCCGTATCAGGTTTCCAGCGGCGAGAGCGGGGCGACATCCGTTGAATTTAAAGAGGCGGTATTAGGGATGGAGGTCACACCAGTGGTGCTGCCAGGCGGCCGCGTACGTCTGAAGCTGCATATCAGTGAAAATATGCCCGGGCAGGTACTGCAACAGGCAGACGGCGAAACGCTGGCGATTGATAAACAGGAGATCGAAACGCAGGTAGAAGTAAAAAGTGGGGAAACGATCGCGCTGGGCGGGATCTTTTCGCAAAAGAATAAAACCGGACGCGATAGCGTGCCTGTGCTGGGCAACATACCGTGGCTGGGTCAGTTGTTTCGCCATGACGGAAAAGATAACGAACGGCGCGAGCTGGTGGTGTTTATCACGCCACGTCTGGTCAGTATTCATTAATGGGTAACGATCCCCGCAATGATTTTGCATTCAGTTTGTTGCAGATGTTTGACGTGGGGCATGAATTAGCATACAAGGAGTACCGATTTGAGTTGGACTTACGTCTTATTTCCTTATGCGCCGGGAACGGTGATTTAATCAGTTGCCAAACAAGCCGGAGTATTGAGATAATTTTTCGTCTGACTCTCGCTCTATTGCAAATGAGGTTTCAGTTCATGTCCTGCTACGCCAGGTGTCTGCGCAGCGGGGATTACCATTAACGAATAGTCTTAGTAGTACCGAAAAAATGGCAGAGAAACGCAATATCTTTCTGGTTGGGCCTATGGGTGCCGGCAAAAGCACTATTGGGCGTCAGTTAGCTCAACAACTCAATATGGAATTTTACGATTCTGATCAAGAGATTGAGAAACGAACCGGAGCGGATGTGGGCTGGGTCTTCGACGTAGAAGGCGAAGAAGGTTTCCGTGACCGAGAAGAAAAAGTGATCAACGAACTCACGGAAAAACAGGGCATTGTGCTGGCAACAGGCGGCGGCTCTGTAAAATCTCGCGAAACCCGCAACCGTCTCTCCGCCCGTGGCGTAGTGGTCTATCTTGAGACGACCATCGAAAAACAGCTGGCACGCACGCAGCGTGATAAAAAGCGCCCGTTGTTGCAGGTTGAAACACCGCCACGTGAAGTTCTGGAAGCTTTGGCCGATGAACGCAATCCTCTGTACGAAGAGATTGCTGATGTGACCATTCGTACTGACGATCAAAGCGCTAAAGTGGTTGCAAACCAGATTATTCATATGCTGGAAAGCAACTGATTCTGGCTTTATATACACTCGCCTGCGGGTAAAAGCATTTAAGGTGGATGTCGCGTCATGGAGAGGATTACAGTTACTCTCGGGGAACGTAGTTACCCTATCACCATCGCGGCTGGTTTGTTTAACGATCCAGCTTCCTTCTTACCACTGAAAGCGGGTGATCAGGCGATGCTGGTCACCAACGAGACGCTGGCTCCGCTTTATCTCGACCGTGTACGCCACCTGCTTGAGCAGGCGGGCGTGAAGGTCGACAGTGTGATTCTGCCCGATGGCGAGCAGTACAAAAGCCTGACGGTACTGGATACCGTCTTTACCGCACTTCTGCAAAAACCGCACGGTCGTGATACAACACTGCTTGCCCTTGGCGGCGGCGTTGTGGGCGATCTGACCGGTTTTGCAGCCGCCAGCTATCAGCGCGGTGTGCGCTTTATTCAAATTCCAACCACGTTGCTGTCACAGGTCGATTCTTCTGTAGGCGGTAAAACGGCGGTTAACCATCCGCTCGGCAAAAACATGATTGGCGCGTTCTACCAGCCTGCATCGGTGGTGGTGGATCTCGACTGTCTGAAAACGTTGCCAGCACGCGAACTGGCGTCTGGCCTTGCAGAAGTGATCAAATACGGCATTATTCTTGACGGTGAGTTCTTCAACTGGCTGGAAGAGAATATGGATGCGCTGCTGCGCCTCGATGGGCAGGTCATGGCCTACTGTATTCGCCGTTGCTGTGAGCTGAAAGCAGAAGTCGTTGCCGCAGATGAGCGTGAAACCGGCTTACGTGCTTTACTGAATCTGGGGCATACGTTTGGTCACGCGATCGAAGCCGAAATGGGCTACGGTAACTGGCTTCACGGTGAAGCTGTCGCTGCCGGGATGGTTATGGCGGCCCGTGCCTCTGAACGTCTGGGGCAGTTCAGGCCGGAAGAGACAGCGCGTATCATCGCGTTGCTTAAGCGCGCTGGCTTGCCGGTGAGTGGTCCGCAGGAAATGTCTGCGCAGGCGTACCTTCCCCACATGATGCGCGATAAAAAAGTATTGGCAGGTGAGATGCGTCTGGTGCTCCCGCTTGCAATAGGGAAAAGTGAAGTGCGCGGCGGAGTGCCGCACGAAGTCGTACTTGGCGCTATTGCTGATTGTCAGCAGGCGTAACAACTAGAAAGGTCAGACCGCTGTAACAGGTGGTCGTTTTAGCTTCAGGTAAATGCAGAGTCGTTGGCAGAAGCCTTTGAGTGGGGTGTTAAATGGATGAATTCAAACCAGAAGACGAGCTGAAACCCGATCCCAGCGATCGTCGTACTGGTCGTTCTCGTCAATCTTCAGAACGTGATAACGAGCCGCAGATCAACTTTGACGATGTCGATCTGGATGCAGACGATCGTCGCCCTTCGCGTAGCCGCAACGCGCGTACTGAGCGTGAAGACGAGGCGTTTGAATCCGAAGAAGAGTTAATGGATGAACAGCCTGTTGAACGTCGTCCGCGCAAGCGTAAAAAAGCGGTAGCGGCAAAACCGGCCTCCCGTCAGTACATCATGATGGGCCTTGGCGTTCTGGTGCTGGTACTGCTGATTGTCGGCATTGGTTCCGCGCTAAAAGCCCCTTCTACCCATTCTACCGAGCAGACCGCGTCTGCCGAGAAGAGCATCGACCTGTCAGGTAACGATGCGAGCAACCAGGCGAATGGCGCTCAGCCTGCGCCGGGCACCACCTCCGCAGAGCAGACCGCAGGCAACACCAGCGCCGGTCAGGATATCTCTCTGCCGCCTGTCTCTGCTACCCCGACTCAGGGCCAGGCACCCGCTACGCCTGAAGGCCAGCAGCGTGTTGAGGTTCAGGGCGATCTGAACAACGCGCTGATGCAGCCGCAGAATCAGGAGCAGGTTAACAACGCCGTGGTGAACTCCACGCTGCCAACTGAACCGGCCACCGTTGCGCCAGTGCATGGCAGCAATGCCCAGCAGCAAACTGCGGCAACGGAAACCAAACCGCGCCAGACGCAGACTGCGCCGCGTCAGGAACGTAAGCAGGCCGTGATTGAGCCGAAGCGTGAGACGAAACCACAGGCTGTGGCAAAAGCGCCAGAAACGAAAGCGCCAGCGCAGACAAAACCTGCGGTGAGCCAGCCGGTTAAAGCGCCAACGCCTGCGGCAACCGCTGCACCGAAAGCAACGGCGACCACAACCGCGCCTGCGGCAACTGCGGCACCCGCTGCAACGCCAGCCGCTAGCGCATCCAACACCGCGGCAGGGAAAACGACGGGTAACGTGGGTTCTCTTAAAGCCGCGTCATCCAGCAACTACACGTTGCAGCTGAGCAGTTCGTCTAACTACGACAACCTTAACGCCTGGGCGAAGAAAACGAATCTGAAAAACTACGTGGTTTATCAGACGACCCGTAACGGACAGCCGTGGTACGTGCTGGTAAGCGGTGTTTATGCTTCTAAAGATGAAGCAAAACGTGCCGTCTCCACGCTGCCAGCCGATGTGCAGGCGAAAAATCCGTGGGCGAAGCCGATTCATCAGGTGCAGGCCGATCTGAAGTAATGTTTAAAGCGCAGGATGCTGTCGGAGCTTTCTCCACAGCCGGAGAAGGTGTAATCAGTTAGTCAGCATGAAAAAAAATCGCGCTTTTCTGAAATGGGCAGGGGGGAAATACCCCCTGCTCGATGATATTAAAAAGCACCTGCCGAAAGGCGAGTGTCTTATCGAGCCCTTCGTGGGTGCTGGATCGGTGTTCCTGAATACCGATTTTTCTCGTTATATCCTGGCGGATATCAACAGCGACCTTATCAGCCTCTATAACATCGTCAAACTGCGTACCGATGAGTATGTGGAAGAGGCGCGGAAGCTCTTTACGCCAGAGAACAACAACCCGGACGTCTACTATCAGTTCCGCGCTGAGTTTAATCAGAGCCAGGATCCGTTCCGTCGCGCGCTGTTGTTTCTTTATCTCAACCGCCATGGTTACAACGGCCTGTGCCGGTATAATCTGCGTGGCGAGTTTAACGTGCCGTTTGGCCGCTATAAGCGCCCCTACTTCCCGCAGGACGAACTGTATCACTTTGCTGAAAAAGCGCAGAATGCCGAATTCTATTGTCTCTCCTATGAAGAGTGCATGGAGCTGGCGGGCGTAAACTCGGTGGTTTACTGCGACCCGCCTTACGCGCCGCTGTCTGCCACGGCAAACTTCACCGCCTACCATACCAACAGCTTTAGCCCTGCCGAGCAGGCGCGTCTGGCGGAGTTGGCGGAAAAGCTGGTCAGCAAAAGAATTCCGGTGTTAATTTCGAATCACGACACGCCTGATACGCGCGAATGGTACAAAGCCGCGAAGCATTTTCAGGTAAAAGTGCGGCGTAGCATTAGCAGCAACGGCGGCACACGTAAAAAGGTGGACGAACTTCTGGCGCTTTATCGACCCTGAGCCTTTGCCCGCCGGTAAACACATTTCAAGGAGATGCGGATGAAACAGTTTTTGATTGCTCCCTCAATTCTGTCGGCCGATTTTGCCCGCCTGGGTGAAGACACTGCCAAAGCTCTCGCGGCTGGCGCGGACGTCGTCCATTTCGACGTGATGGATAACCACTACGTTCCCAACCTGACCATCGGTCCGATGGTGCTTAAAGCGCTGCGTAATTACGGGATCACCGCGCCCATTGACGTGCATCTGATGGTGAAGCCGGTTGACCGCATCGTGCCTGATTTTGCCGCAGCGGGTGCCAGCATCATCACTTTCCACCCGGAAGCCTCCGAGCACGTTGACCGCACGCTGCAACTGATCAAAGAGAACGGCTGTAAGGCGGGGCTGGTCTTTAACCCGGCGACCCCGCTGAGCTATCTCGACTACGTGATGGACAAGCTGGACGTGATCCTGCTGATGTCCGTTAACCCGGGCTTTGGCGGCCAGTCGTTTATCCCACAGACCCTCGACAAACTGCGTGAAGTGCGCCGCCGTATCGATGAGTCTGGTTATGATATTCGCCTGGAAGTGGACGGCGGCGTGAAGGTGAATAATATCGGTGAGATTGCGGCTGCGGGTGCGGATATGTTCGTCGCGGGCTCCGCCATCTTCGATCAGCCGGATTACAAAAAAGTCATTGATGAAATGCGCCGTGAACTGGCGAAGGTAAGTCATGGATAAATTGCAGGCTATTCGGGGTGTAGCATTTGACCTCGACGGCACGCTGGTCGACAGCGCGCCAGGATTAACCAGCGCCGTCGATCGGGCGCTGTATGCGCTTGAACTCCCCGTTGCGGGCGAAGAGCGCGTCGTGACGTGGATTGGTAACGGTGCGGACGTGCTGATGGAGCGAGCGCTGACCTGGGCGCGTCAGGAGCGCGCCTCTCAGCGTTCCGCACAGGGAAAACCGAGCGTTGATCTCGCGGATATCCCCCAGGACGAACAGCAGCGTATTCTGCGTAAACTGTTCGACCGTTTCTATGAAGAGACCGTCGAAGAGGGCAGTTTCCTGTTCCCGGATGTCCAGGAAACCCTGAGCGCGCTGCACGCGAAAGGCATCCCGCTGGGGCTGGTGACCAACAAGCCAACACCGTTCGTTGCGCCTCTGCTGGAAGCGCTGGATATCGCGAAATACTTCTCCGTGATTGTGGGCGGCGATGACGTGCAGAATAAAAAGCCGCATCCGGAACCGCTACTGCTGGTGGCAGGAAAATTATCCTTAGCGCCGGCGGAGCTGCTCTTTGTCGGAGATTCCCGCAATGATATTCTGGCTGCCAGAGCGGCAGGTTGCCCGTCTGTTGGGTTGACCTACGGCTACAACTACGGTGAGGCCATTACGCTGAGTGAGCCGGACGTTGTGTTCGACCACTTCAAAGATTTGTTGCCCGCACTCGGGCTCTCGCACAGTGAACATCAGGAATTGAATAATGACTAAGCCCATCGTTTTTAGTGGCGCACAGCCTTCAGGTGAACTGACCATTGGTAACTACATGGGTGCGTTACGTCAGTGGGTGAGCATGCAGGATGACTACCACTGCATTTATTGCATCGTGGATTTGCATGCTATCACCGCGCGTCAGGATCCCGAGAAGCTGCGTAAAGCGACGCTGGATACGCTGGCGCTGTATCTGGCCTGCGGTATCGATCCCGAGAAGAGCACCATTTTCGTTCAGTCTCACGTGCCGGAGCACGCGCAGCTGGGCTGGGCGCTGAACTGCTACACCTACTTCGGTGAGCTGAGCCGCATGACCCAGTTCAAGGATAAATCTGCCCGTTACTCTGAAAACATCAACGCCGGTCTGTTTGACTATCCGGTGCTGATGGCGGCCGATATTCTGCTGTATCAGACCAACCAGGTGCCGGTGGGTGAAGACCAGAAGCAGCATCTGGAGCTGAGCCGCGATATCGCCCAGCGCTTCAACGCGCTGTACGGCGACGTGTTCAAGGTGCCGGAGCCGTTTATTCCAAAATCCGGCGCGCGCGTGATGTCGCTGCTGGAGCCGACCAAAAAGATGTCCAAGTCTGACGATAACCGCAACAACGTTATCGGCCTGCTGGAAGATCCGAAATCGGTGGTGAAAAAGCTCAAGCGTGCGGTAACCGACTCCGATGAGCCGCCGGTAGTGCGCTACGACGTGCAGAATAAAGCGGGCGTGTCCAACCTGCTGGACATCCTCTCCGGCGTAACCGGACAGAGCATCCCTGAGCTGGAAAAACACTTCGAAGGCAAGATGTACGGCCACCTGAAAGGCGAAGTGGCTGATGCCGTTTCCGGTATGCTGACCGAGTTGCAGGAGCGTTATCATCGTTACCGTAACGACGAAGCTTTCCTGCAAAAAGTGATGAAAGAGGGCGCAGAAAAAGCCAGCGCGCGCGCGTCGGAAACCCTGAAAGCGGTGTACGAGGCGATTGGGTTTGTGGCGAAACCTTAAGCCGCTACCCGACAAATACGGACTCAATAAAAAAACCGGGAAATTCCCGGTTTTTTTATGCCTGAAAAACGCTTACTGCTGTGCCGCCGGGCCGCAACCGCCAATGATCTTCGAAATGGAGATCGCCGGGTGCAGCAGGTAATCATAGCTGCAATTATTTTTAGTATTTTGAACGTGACCGGTGCAGGCCGTCAGAGTTGATAACAGGCCGACCAGAACGGCAGCTTTTGCCAGTTTGAACATACGCATTCCTTGTCTAAAAATCTAAAATTGGATGTAACACGAGGGAATAAATGGAAAAGTTCCATTATGCGGGCGGTATGTTATCGACTGAGGTATGAAGGGAGTAGTCCGCATAAGGACTACTCCAGGAAGAGAGACTATGGTTAGTGGTTTGAGAACCAGTTCAGCTTTTCGCGCAGCTCAACCACGCGTCCAACAACGATCAGCGCCGGGCTTTGAACCTGCTGCGCCAGCTCGCCCAACTGCGTCAGCACGCCATCAACCACGCGCTGCGTAATGGCGGTACCGTTTTCTACCAGCGCGACCGGCATATCTGCTTCCATGCCGTGCTCCAGCAGTTTCGCCTGAATAGTGGCGGCCTGATTTAGCCCCATATAGAAGACCAGCGTCTGCTTTTCAGCGGCCAGATTATGCCAGTCCAGCTCGCTGCCGGTTTTCAGGTGCCCCGTTACCAGGCGCACGCTCTGGGCATAATCGCGATGGGTCAACGGGATACCGGAATAGGCAGAACAGCCGGATGCCGCCGTAATGCCCGGCACTACGGAGAACGGAATACCCGCGTTGCACAGGGTTTCCAGCTCTTCGCCGCCGCGACCAAAGATAAACGGATCGCCACCCTTCAGGCGTACCACGCGCTTACCTTTTTGCGCTTCCCGCAGCAGGATCTGGTTGATCTCCTCCTGCGGCACGCAGTGATAGCCCGCCCGTTTACCGACGAACACGCGGTCAGCATCCCGGCGTACCAGGTTCATGATGTCATCAGAGACCAGACGGTCATACACCACGATATCGGCCTGCTGGATCTGCTGTAGGCCTTTCAGCGTCAGCAGGCCTGCGTCGCCGGGACCTGCGCCCACCAGCACCACTTCACCGCGGTGATCCAGCGGTTCAGAGAGAAGCTGCTCGGTGGTCTCTTCAACCGCCTTTGCGTCCTGATTGGCCAGCGACTGCGCCAGCCTGTCGTTGACAAAGAATTTCTCCCAGAAGCGACGACGCTCGCCCACGGTTGAGAAGGTTTGCTTCACGCGGGAACGAAGCTGCCCGGCGTAGTGGGCAATCTGGCCGAGATGCTGCGGCAGCACGGCCTCCAGTTTTTCCCGCAGCAGGCGCGCAAGCACGGGCGAGCGGCCGCCGGACGACACCGCAATCATCAGCGGTGAACGGTCGATAATCGACGGCATGATAAAGCTCGCCTCTTTCGGCGCATCCACCACGTTACAGAAGATGCGGCGCGCTTCGCAGGCGTCGCTGACGCGCTGGTTAACGTCATCGTTATCCGTTGCGGCGATGGTCAGCCAGCAGGTTTCCAGCAGGGATTCATCAAATTCGCCCTGCACCAGCGTGAGCATCCCTTCCTGCGCCCAGACGTCAAACTGTGGGGCAAAGGTGAGGGCGTTAACGGTCAGGCGGGCGCCAGCCTCCAGAAGCAGGCGGGCTTTGCGTTCAGCCACATCGCCGCCGCCCACGAGCAGGCAGTCGCGGTTGCGTAATTGACAAAAAATCGGCAGGTGATCCACGACGTTACCTCACAGCATTCATGGCGGGGGAAGAATTGACGTCAGGATAACAGCAGGGATCGTACAGAACATACGGTTTTTCCTGCTGCTACCCACAAGAGGTCATAAGCCTTTCCTATTGGAAAGGCGGAGGGTTACGCTTTCAGCTGCACCTCGCCGTCCTTCACGCGGACGTCGTAGTGCTTCACAGAGAAGCTTTCGTCTTCCATGCAGCGCCCGTCGGTTAAGCGGAAGCGCTGCTTTTTCAGCGGGCTGGCGACCCACAGGTCGCCCTGGTGCTCGGCAATCAGTCCGCGGGAGAGCACGCTGGCCTCAAAGAACGGGTCGATATTGCTGATGGCAAAGACCTGTTCATCGTGGCGAGGGCGGAAAATCGCCACCTGCTCGTTACCCAGCAAAGCACAGACGCCGGTTGCTGGCAGAATGTCGTTAATGTTGCAGATGTTTACCCACTGGCTCATGCGTTTTCCTCCACCAGCATCACAGGAATGCGTTCATACGGGGTTGCAGGACGATGCTGTTCGCGCTCCGGTACCACCTGCACGTTCGGGTCGCGCTGGGTGCTGTTGATAAAGTGTTTGAAGCGAGTCTGCGCCGCAGGCGTGTTCACGGTTTCGGTCCACTCGCAGATCACCGCCTCGCGCAGGCGAGCCATCTCGGACTCCAGCTGTTCGTTCAGACCCAGCTTGTCGTCAATGATGACCGACTTCAGGTAGTCGATACCGCCTTCGAGATTATCCAGCCAGGACGCGGTACGGGTCAGCTTATCGGCGGTGCGAATGTAGAACATCATGAAGCGGTCGAGATACTTGATCAGCGTATCGCGATCGAGATCCGCCGCCAGCAGATCCGCGTGGCGAGGTTTCATCCCGCCGTTGCCGCACACGTACAGGTTCCAGCCTTTCTCGGTGGCGATGATACCCACGTCTTTACCCTGCGCTTCCGCACATTCACGGGTACAGCCTGAGACGCCGAACTTCATTTTGTGTGGAGTACGGATGCCTTTGTAGCGGTTTTCCAGCTCGACGCCGAAGCCCACGCTGTCGCCTACGCCGTAGCGGCACCAGGTGCTGCCCACGCAGGTTTTCGCCATGCGCAGCGCTTTGGCATACGCGTGACCGGTTTCGAAGCCCGCTTCAATCAGCTGACGCCAGATTTCCGGCAGATCATCTTTTTGCGCACCAAACAGGCCGATACGCTGAGAACCGGTGATTTTGGTGTACAGGTTAAACTCACGGGCGATACGGCCCACGGCGACCAGCCCTTCCGGAGTAATTTCCCCTCCGGCAGAACGCGGGATCACCGAGTAAGTCCCGTCTTTCTGAATATTGGCCAGGAAGTTGTCGTTAGTGTCCTGAAGCGGGGTGTGCTCTGGTTTGAGCACATACTCGTTCCAGCAGGACGCCAGCAGGGAACCGACGGTCGGCTTACACACTTCACAGCCGTAGCCCTGGCCATGTTTCTCCAGCAGCTCGTCGAAGGATTTGATGCCTTCCACACGGATCAGGTGATACAGCTCCTGGCGAGAGTAAGCGAAGTGCTCGCACAGGTTGTTGTTCACTTCGATGCCCTGTTTCGCCAGTTCAGCGTTCAGCACCTGCGTGACCAGCGGAATACAGCCGCCGCAGCCGGTACCGGCTTTGGTTTCGGCCTTCAGCGCCGCAACGGTGTGGCAGCCTTTGTTGATGGCGGAGATCAGCATGCCTTTAGTGACGTCGAAGCAGGAGCAAATCTGCGCGCTGTCCGGCAGTTTATCTACGCCGATCGACGGTTTACCGCTGGAGGCATGTGCCGGCAGGATCAGCGCGTCCGGGTTTTCCGGCAGCTCAATGGCGTTCAGCACCAGCTGGAGCAGGTTACCGAAGTCGCTGGTGTCGCCCACCAGCACCGCACCGAGCAGGGTTTTGTTGTCCTGGCTGACGATAAGGCGTTTGTAGACCTCTTTGCTTTCGTCCAGATAGACGTAGCTGCGGGAGTTCGGAGTGCGGCCATGCGCATCGCCAATGCCGCCTACGTCCACGCCCAGCAGCTTCAGCTTGGCGCTCATGTCTGCGCCGGTAAAGGCGTTTTCGTTGCCGAGGATATGGTCAACGGCAACCTGCGCCATTTTGTACCCTGGCGCCACCAGACCGTACACGCGGTTATTCCAGCTGGCACATTCGCCGATGGCGTAGATATCCGGATCGGAGGTCTGGCAGGTATCGTTGATCATGATCCCGCCGCGCTGGGCGACGGCCAGGCCGCACTGCGTGGCGAGCTTGTCGCGTGGACGAATACCGGTGGAGAAGACGATGAAGTCCACTTCCAGCTCGCTGCCGTCGGCAAAGCGCATGGTTTTACGCGCTTCGGTACCTTCCTGCACGATCTCTTTGGTGTTTTTGCTGGTGTGAACCTTCACGCCCATGCTTTCGATTTTACGGCGTAGCTGATCGCCACCCATGTGGTCCAGCTGTTCCGCCATCAGCATCGGGGCAAATTCGATGACGTGGGTTTCAACGCCGAGGTTTTTCAGCGCGCCTGCCGCTTCCAGGCCCAGCAGACCACCGCCGACAACCGCACCGCGTTTGCTTCGACGCGCGCAGGATTCAATGGCGTTGAGGTCTTCAATGGTACGGTAAACGAAGCAATCCTGGGTTTCCGACCCTTTAATCGGCGGGATCCACGGATACGAGCCAGTCGCCATGATCAGCTTATCGTAAAAAACCGTACGCCCGGCGCTGGAGTGGATCACTTTCTCCTGACGGTTGATGGTGATAGCGCGTTCGCCCACCAGCACTTTTACGCCATGCTTCTCGTAGAACCCGTCGCGCACCAGAGAGAGCTCTTCGGCGGTATGGTGGGAGAAGTAGGAAGACAGGTGCACACGGTCGTACGCCTTGCGGGGTTCTTCACAGAACACGGTAATATCGAACTGGTCAGCATCGGCTTTATCGAGAAGATCCTCAATAAAGCGGTGGCCGACCATGCCGTTACCGATGATAGCGAGTCTGACTTTGCTCATTTTTGCCTCGATTTCTTTTCTATTACTGCCTACCTTAACGATTCAGCAGAGGCACTTATTGATGCAAATCAAATACGCCTGCACCTACCCCTTAGTGGGTATATCTATGATTTGTCAGGATTTTTATAAGTGGCGGATATTGTTCGTTTTTTGTGCTTGCTTGTTTTTTACGCAAATTTAGTGGGGTTTTTTACGAATCGGCAGTCAGAGCGGGTGAGCAGGGTGAAACCCCTTTGCAGAACGCAAAGGGGTGATGGCGATTAGTGGGTAGCCGTTGCCGTATTGTGCTGGCGGTGACGGGTCACAAAGCCCAGCACGAAGCACATGATAAACACCACGGCGTACAGACCATTAGCGGTATGCAGCGCCGCCAGCGGGCCGCTGTGCGCTACGATCGGGCCAGTGACCACGAAGGTCAGCATGGTGCCGATGGTGCCGCAGGTCAGCACGAAGTTCACCAGCTTTGGCGAGGCCACTTTGGTCTGGAGTGAGCCAAGGGTGATGATCGAGGTATAAATCGCGCTGGAGAAGAAGCCCAGGGTCAGAATGAACCACGGCATATGCTCCGGGGAACCGTTGATAAACAGATACATCAGCACGGTCGCCAGACCCGCCAGAACGGTCAGAATACGTTGCAGGTCGAAGAAGCGCAGGATGAAGCTAAAGGCCCACATGCCGAACATGTAAGACATCCAGAAATCGCTCACCAGCTTGCCCGCGTCGTTCAGGCTCATGCCCAGACCTTTTGCGTATTCCGGTACCCACGAGATAAAGCCCAGCTGACCGAGGATGTAGCACAGGGCGGCAATGGAGAGGAACAGCACGCCGATACCCCATTTTTCCTTCGCCACCGGCTCTGAGGTGGTCTGCGCTTTTTTGCCGAGTACCGGGAAGTCACAGCCGAAGGTCAGAATGAAGATCGCGACATAGACCAGACCGATACAGGCGTATACCCAGTACCATTCAATGCTGCGCGCGAGAAGATACGCGGCGACCATCGGGAAAATCATCCCGGCCATGCTGAAGAAGGAGTCGGTAAACAGCAGACGCGCGCCGCGCTGGCGGCCTTCATACATATGGGTGATCAGGAACGTACCGATCGACATGGTGATCCCGCTCACCAGGCCCAGCACGAACATGGCGGCGGAGAACAGGGCGATGCTGTGGCTCAACATCAGGCCCGCCACGGCGGCAACCATCAGCACGAAGCCGAAGCGCAGCTGGGTTTTCAGCGGCACGATTTCCATCAGCCAGGCATTCAGGAAAATAGAGATCAGGATCCCCGCGTTCAGGAAGGTGAAGGTGTTACTCATGCTGGAAACGGGCAGCTGGAAATACTCTGCGATATTACCCATCACCATCCCGGTGACGATCACCAACGCGCCGGTCAGGGCGTAAGAGAAGAAGCTGATCCATGTGAGCTTGATGCGATTGCTGTTAGTCATGTCTGGCCTGTTAAAAGTAAAGAAAAACGCATGGACTGCGTTTGAGCGGGCAGATTTTAGTCGCGAAAGTGATCTAATTAAATCTTTTAAGAAAATTTTGAGCACAATTGCAGGCTTTAACGTGATAAAGATCACATTCTATCGCGTGCTGAACAATCGTTTGCGCGGTAATAATTGTTTCAATTTCGTAAAATTAGGTAAAAGACTGGTCTGGGTTCATACTGCTCTTTAGAATCAAGCCATTCGCTTTTTATACTGCGCTTTGTTAAGGAATTCTCATGCTCAAATCAACACTGGCGGCTGTCGCAGCTGTGTTTGCTCTTTCTGCCGTTTCCCCTGCTGCGCTGGCAGCCAAAGGAGACCCTCACGTCCTGCTGACTACCTCTGCGGGGAATATTGAGCTGGAGCTGGATAGCCAGAAAGCCCCCGTTTCCGTGAAAAACTTCCTCGACTACGTGAACAGTGGTTTTTATAACAACACCACGTTCCACCGCGTGATCCCGGGCTTTATGATTCAGGGCGGCGGTTTCAACGAGCAGATGCAGCAGAAAAAGCCTAACCCGCCAATCAAAAATGAAGCGGATAACGGCCTGCTGAACAAGCGCGGCACTATTTCCATGGCGCGTACGGCGGATAAAGACAGCGCCACCAGCCAGTTCTTCCTCAACGTGGCGGACAACGCTTTCCTGGATCACGGCCAGCGCGACTTTGGCTATGCGGTCTTCGGTAAAGTGGTGAAAGGCATGGACGTGGCGGACAAGATCTCTCAGGTTCAGACCCACGATGTCGGTCCATACCAGAATGTGCCGTCTAAGCCAGTGGTGATCCTCTCCGCGAAAGTGCTGCCGTAATCGTTCTTCCACACGGGCATATCCTGCCCGTGTCTTTCCCTCCTCCCAGCGAAAGCGCGTTTTGCTGCTTATACTTGTGGCAAACGGACTATTCAGGGAGGCGTAGTGAAAAAACTCACCGACAAGCAAAAATCCCGACTCTGGGAGCAACAGCGTAGCGTCAATCTTCAGGCCAGTCGCCTTCTTGAAAAAGGCAAGGGTCCAGCTGACCCCGATATTGAGACGCTGGAACTGGGGCCTTCTGCACCGGGTTTACCCCATCTGTGCCTTATTCACCGCCATTTATTCCGCAACGAAATGAAAGGGGCTGGTGAGCTGCGCACCGCCGATATTTCCAAAGGCGACATTCCTTTTTGCCATTTCGAGTACATCGAGAAGGTGGGGAATGAGCTGATGGCTTCGCTGGAAACCGATAAATATCTGGTCGGCCTTCCGAAAGAGGATTTCACAGATAAAATGAGTCACTACTACTGTGAAATCAACATGCTACATCCGTTTATGAGCGGCAATGGCGTGGCCCAGCGGATCTTCTTTGAACAGCTGGCGATCCATGCGGGTTACGTACTGAACTGGCAGGGTATCGACCCGGACGACTGGGCCGCCGCCAACCAGAGCGGGGCGACGGGGGATCTGGCCGCCCTGAACGCCATCTTTGCTAAAGTAGTGAGCGAAGCGCGGGGATCTGAGTAGAATAGGGCGGCAATTTTTTCGGGGGCCGCCATGATTCTGCTGATTGATAACTACGATTCCTTTACCTGGAACCTTTACCAGTATTTTTGTGAGCTGGGGGCAGAGGTGGTTGTCCGCCGTAACGACGAGATCGCGCTGGCAGACATTGACACGCTGGCTCCCCGGAAAATCGTGATTTCGCCGGGGCCGTGTACCCCGTCGGAGTCCGGTGTCTCCCTGGAGGCGATCCGCCACTACGCGGGCAGGCTGCCGATTCTGGGGGTCTGCCTGGGCCATCAGGCCATTGCGCAGGTTTTTGGCGCGACCATTGTCCGTGCCGCGAAAGTCATGCACGGTAAAACCTCGCCGGTCACGCACACCGGTACGGGCGTATTCTCAGGACTCAACAATCCGCTAACCGTGACGCGCTACCATTCGCTGGTGATCGATCCGCCGACGCTCCCGGCCTGCTTTGAGGTTACCGCCTGGAGCGAGACGCAGGAGATCATGGGCATTCGTCACCGGGACTGGGATCTTGAAGGCGTGCAGTTCCACCCGGAAAGCATCCTGAGCGAGCAGGGGCACGCGCTGCTGGCGAATTTCCTCAACCGCTGAATATCTGTTGCCTTGTTGTGATTTTTTATGCATATTTTGTGATTATATTTTCACAATCACTGTGACATAAAAATGGATGGTCATGACATGGCAACTGAACAACCAGCAATTACCCGCGCGACATTCGATGAAGTGATCCTGCCGATTTATGCACCGGCTGAGTTTATTCCGGTAAAAGGGAAAGGCAGCCGCGTGTGGGATCAGCAGGGCAGAGAGTACGTGGATTTCGCGGGCGGTATTGCGGTGACGGCGCTGGGCCATTGCCATCCTGCGCTGGTGGACGCGCTGAAAACCCAGGGCGAAACCCTGTGGCACACCAGCAACGTTTTCACCAACGAACCGGCGCTGCGCCTGGGCCGTAAGATCATCGATGCAACCTTCGCCGAACGCGTGCTGTTTATGAACTCCGGCACCGAAGCCAACGAAACCGCCTTTAAGCTGGCGCGCTATTACGCAACCACGCGCCACAGCCCGTATAAAACCAAAATCATTGCCTTCCATAACGCTTTCCACGGTCGCTCGTTCTTTACCGTTTCCGTGGGCGGCCAGCCGAAGTATTCCGACGGCTTTGGCCCGAAACCAGCGGACATCATCCACGTGCCGTTTAACGATCTGCACGCGGTGAAGGCGGTGATGGACGACCACACCTGCGCGGTGGTGGTCGAGCCGATTCAGGGGGAAGGCGGCGTCACGGCGGCTACCCCGGAATTTCTGCAAGGGCTGCGCGAGCTGTGCGATGCGCATCAGGCGTTGCTGGTGTTTGATGAAGTGCAGTGTGGAATGGGGCGTACCGGGGATCTGTTCGCTTACATGCACTACGGCGTCACGCCGGATATTCTGACCAGCGCGAAAGCGCTCGGCGGCGGCTTCCCGGTCAGCGCGGTGCTCACCACCCAGGATATCGCTTCCGCGTTCCACGTCGGCTCACACGGCTCCACCTACGGCGGTAATCCGCTGGCGTGCGCCGTGGCGGGCGCGGCGTTCGACATCATCAACACGCCGGACGTTCTGAACGGCGTGAATGCGAAACGCGACCTGTTTGTGAAACACCTGAAAAAGATTGATGAACAGTACGACGTGTTCAGCGAGATCCGCGGCATGGGGCTGCTGATCGGCGCCGAGCTGAAGCCGCAGTACAAAGGCCGCGCGCGCGATTTCCTGCACGCCGCCGCCCATGAAGGCGTCATGGTGCTCAACGCCGGGCCGGACGTGATGCGCTTTGCGCCGTCGCTGGTGGTGGAAGAGAACGACATTGAAGACGGGTTAACCCGCTTTTCCGCGGCGGTCGCGAAGATTGTAAAAGGCTAATACGCCGTCCGCTTTAACCTGCGGGTTAACCAAATCCCGTGATGCGGACGCTGACGCCATGCCACCGACGAAATGGTGTGCATGGTGTTCAGGTGCCCGAGAACGCGCTGCAAATGCTGCTCCAGGGTGCTCATCGGGCCGTGGGTGAGTGTTTCCGGCGCTTCCAGAATATTTGACTCTCCTGACTCGCCCGGCGCGTCATACTCCAGACGCTGCTGGCAGCTCTGCAACGCAATTTCACACGACTGCAAATAGCGCTGCGCCAGGTCTGGCGTCAGCATGGTGTGCTCGCGCGCCAGCGTGGTCATGGCGTTGATGTGCTCGACGATAAACTGGCTGTGCGTGACCCACAGCTTCATGTCCGCCAGGTAGTGCGCGTTAAAGCCCGGCTCCTGCATGGCCTGGTTCAGGGAGTTGAACAGGGCGTTGTGCGCCTGGTTGACCTTCATGCGCTCGTAGGCCAGCGGGGAGGGCTGCGGGTCGTCGCTCAGGATCAGGCGAATGGCCTGCTGATCGGCCTCCAGCGCGTCGTGGGCGTTCTGCCTCAGCAGCCCGCTCTGCCACTGTGGCCACAGCCAGACCATACCACCAAAGGCGATCAGACAGCCGATCAGCGTATCGACCAGACGGGCAATAATAAACTGTTCCCCGTTAAGCGTGAGCAGTTGCAGGGTATACACCGCCGTCACCGTAAAGCCCACCATCGCCCAGCCGTAGTTTTTGCGGATAATCAGATAGCTCACCAGGGTGATCGCCAGCATACCGGCCAGGGTATAGCCCTCCGGCACGTGGAAGTGCAGCGTCACGCCCGCGATAATCAGCCCCGCCATCGTGCCGCCCGCACGATGCAGTATACGGACCCGCGTGGCGCCATAGCCGTTCTGGGTAACAAACAGCACGGTCATTAAGATCCAGTAGGGTTTCGGCAGGTGCAGGGCCATTCCCATCAGGCTGGCGATGCTCAGCATCACGCTGATCCGCGCGGCGTTGCGCAGGGCGGAAGACTTCAGTGAAAGATAGCTTTTCAGCGCGGGCAGCAGCGGGAGCCGTTTTTGCTTATCGGCCATCAGGTCGCGGGCATAAAGCGGGCGCTGGGTGCGCAGCACGCGGGCGATGCGGCTGAAATGCCAGGCGGCAAATTGCCCGACCGGGTTATCCGCGTGCTGACGCGCAATCTTTTCCAGCGCGCCGAGCTGTTTATCCATGTTAAAGCGCGTCGGATAGCGGTGATAGAGAATATCATCAGCCAACACCCGCAGGCGCGCCGCGACGGTCTGCGCGTTCCAGCGGATCACCGCTTCCGCATGGCTGCGCTCCACCAGCTTTTGCACTTCTTCCGGATTATGCAGGCTGACGGAGATATGCTCCTGCAAATCCAGCCCGACCTGGAAGGTGCGCAGCAGCCGCTTGTATTCATGATTTTTATTGGCGGCAAGCATGTGCAGCTGCTGGTAGCACTGGCTGATCAGATCCACCACTTTTTGCTGCCGCTCCAGCAGCGGCGGCAGGGATTTTTCCGGGTCGGTATGCTGAGTGAGCAGGGTGTATTTTGCTTCGCAGTATTCAGCAAGCTGCACGTAGAGCAGGCTCAGGGATTCACGCAGCGGCTGTTCCCGCCACAGCCAGAACCAGAACCAGTTAAACAGCCCGTACCACAGCGTGCCGAGGGCGTAGATCAGCAATGGCTCCCACACCGGCATATTGCCCGCAAGGCTTAAGGTGAAGATGGCGGCTATCAGCGACGCGGGAAGCAGGCGGGCGTGCAGCGAACTGATTTCGGCGGTGACGCCGAGCGTCATCGCCAGCACGGTCAGGATCAGCGGCAGCGGAATGTCGCGGGCCAGTAAAAGCTGCACGGCAAGGCTACAGCCGGCAAACAGGCAGCCGCCAATAATCAGGCGTTTGAAAAAGCGTTTATGCGGCGTGTCCAGACCGGCAATGTTGCAGCAGGCGGGCACGAGAGAAAACAGCAACCCCTGCTGAAGATGTCCGAGGAGCAGGCCCACGGCCACGGGGAGACACAACACCAGCGTTTGTCGCAGTGCGTAGTTAACTTCCGGGTGATAGATCAGCCTGCGCCACATGAGGAGTAGAGACAAAAACGGCGTGCCACCCTGCGGCGGCACGCCGTCTGACCGGAATTAACGGGTCCCGTAAACCACGATGGTTTTACCGTGGGCGGAGATCAGGTTCTGGTCTTCCAGCATCTTCAGGATACGGCCCACTGTTTCACGGGAGCAGCCGACAATCTGACCGATTTCCTGGCGGGTAATTTTAATTTGCATACCGTCAGGGTGGGTCATGGCGTCCGGCTGTTTCGCCAGGTTCAGCAGCGTCTGCGCGATACGACCGGTTACGTCCAGGAAAGCAAGGTTACCCACCTTCTCAGAGGTCACTTGCAGACGGCGTGCCATCTGGGAAGAAAGACGCATCAGGATGTCAGGGTTGACCTGAATCAGCTGACGGAATTTCTTGTAAGAAATTTCAGCCACTTCACATGCTGTTTTTGCACGAACCCAGGCGCTACGTTCCTGGCCTTCTTCAAACAGGCCCAGTTCACCGATAAAATCGCCCTGGTTCAGATAAGAAAGGATCATCTCTTTCCCTTCTTCATCTTTGATCAGCACGGCCACCGAGCCTTTAACGATGTAATACAACGTTTCCGCTTTTTCACCCTGGTGAATCAGCGTGCTCTTTGATGGGTACTTATGAATGTGGCAATGAGACAAGAACCATTCGAGAGTCGGGTCTGTTTGCGGTTTGCCAAGCACCATGCGCTGTTATCCTCTGTTATAAGCTGTCACCAGAGTCATAAGATGCATCCGGACTCTGGGGTTGCAATCGAATTCTTACCCATACCCTGGGAAGTCGGCTGTCGTAACGTTTCGCAGCCAGTAAAGTTTGATGTCCTCTGCATACATGTGTAACGTCAATGTATTACTGTAGCATCCAGAGTGTTTTAGCATAGCTTTCGCTGCGTGTCTCCTGGTGTCTCGCTTCAGCATGACGCAGGTCGCCTTCCGTTGCGAGAAATGTAACGTACACGTAATCTGTCATAAAAAATGCAACGTTGGAGTGAGTGAATATGCAAGCGCGTGTGAAATGGGTTGAAGGGTTAACGTTCCTGGGCGAGTCGGCCTCCGGGCACCAGGTTTTGATGGACGGTAACTCAGGCGATAAAGCCCCAAGCCCGATGGAAATGGTGCTGATGGCGGCAGGGGGATGCAGCGCGATCGACGTGGTGTCGATCCTGCAAAAAGGCCGTCATGACGTGACCGATTGTGAAGTGAAGCTGACGTCAGAACGTCGCGAAGAGGCGCCACGCCTGTTCACGCACATCAATCTGCATTTTGTTGTCACCGGGAAAGCGCTGAAAGACGCGGCGGTGTCACGCGCGGTGGATCTCTCAGCGGAGAAGTACTGCTCCGTGGCGTTGATGCTGGAGAAAGCGGTAAACATCACCCATTCGTATGAAGTGATCGAGGCTTAATCTTTTGGCGGGTGGCGCTTCGCTGACTCGCCCTACAAAAGAATGACCGTAGGCCCGGTAAGCGCAGCGCCACCGGGCAAAAAAATCACGCGATCTGCTTCCCTTCCATCAGCCGCTGCACCAGCGGCGTCATGATCAGCTCCATCGCCAGCCCCATTTTTCCGCCCGGCACCACTAACGTATTCATGTGCGAAATAAACGAGCCTTGCAGCATCGCCAGCAGCCAGGGGTAATCGATGCCTTCCAGGTTGCGGAAGTGGATCACCACAAAGCTTTCGTCCAGCGAGGGAATGCTTTTCGCGGCGAACGGGTTAGAGGTATCCACGGTGGGCACGCGCTGGAAGTTAATGTGGGTGCGGGAGAACTGTGGCGTCAGGAAGTTGATGTAATCTTCCATGGAGCGCACCACCGAGTCCATCACCGCTTCACGCGAGTGGCCGCGCTCGCTGATGTCGCGCGTCAGCTTCTGGATCCACTCAAGGTTTACAATCGGCACCACCCCTACCAGCAAATCCACGTGGCGCGCCACGTCGTGCTGAGGCGTCACCACGCCGCCGTGCAACCCTTCGTAAAACAGCACGTCAGTCGGTTCCGGCAGCGGCTGCCAGGGCGTGAACGTGCCGGGTACCTGGTTCCAGGGAACGGCTTCATCGTAGGTGTGCAGATACTTGCGGGACTGTCCGGTGCCGCTTTGCCCGTATTCGCGGAAGGTTTGCTCCAGCAGGCCGAAGTCATTCGCCTCCGGACCAAAGTAGCTGATGTGTTTACCCAGATCGCGCGCCTTGCGGATGGCCATGTCCATCTCCGGGCGCGTGTAGCGGTGAAAGCTGTCGCCCTCTACCTCTGCCGCCCGTAAATTCAGCTGTGCGAAGATCTTGCGGAAGGCGAGGCTGGTGGTGGTGGTTCCCGCCCCGCTCGAACCCGTAACGGCAATAACCGGATGTCTGGCAGACATAGCAACTCCCTGACTGGAAAAGTTTTAAGATCAGCCATGAAACGCGTTGCGGGGCATGATATTGACCGTCTCATGCAGTTCGGACCATACCAGCACCACGTCGCCGCTTTTAAGCTGGCGCTTAACATCGTTGACCTTTTGTTCAAGCGAACGTTCATGTTCACCATAATCGGTGCCTTCGCGCAAGACAAAGCTTTCAATCAGATTATCGAGCGTTTCGGGAGAGAGATCCTGCCAGGGAATAATCATTTTTTACCGTCCAGATAAGCCGTTAACCAGTCGGGAATACGCGTCTCAAGCCACATTTTAGGCCGACGCAGCGTGCCGCCAACAAAGCCGACGTGTCCGCCAAACTCGGTAAGCTGATACTGCACGTTGGCCGGCAGATAATCGGGCGCGGGGATCGAGTGATGATCCATAAACGGATCGTCTTTGGCGTGGATAATCAGCGTGGGTTTCGTGATTTGATTCAGTAAAGGCATGGCGCTGCACTGACGGTAATAGTCGATTGCATCGGCAAAGCCGTGAATTTTCGAGGTGATCAAATCATCAAACTCGCGCAGGCGCTTCACGCGTTTGAGCTGTTGCAGCGTCACAGGCAGCGTATCCGGGTAGGCCTTTAGCTTGCGCGCGGCGTTGGCTTTCAGCAGGTTGAGCAGGTAACGCTGGTAGACTCGCGAAAACCCCTTTTCCATATGATAGCTGCACTGCTCAAGCATAAATGGCGCAGAGACAATAACCGCCGCATCCAGCGGTACGGCGTCGCTCTCTTTCGCCAGCAGGCAGGCCAGCATATTGCCGCCCAGCGAATATCCCACCGCTGCCGTTGGCGCGGCGCCAAAACGGTCTCTCAGCCAGCGCAGAAACCAGGTGCCGTCCTCGGTTTCACCGGAGTGATAGATGCGTTTCTGGCGATTCGGCTCGCCGCTGCATCCGCGAAAGTGCATCACGACCCCAAGCCAGCCGCGGGCTTTCGCCGCCTCGATGAGGCCGTGGGCGTAAGGGCTGTGCAGGCTACCTTCCAGACCGTGAAACACCACCAGACGAGGTTTATGTTTGGCCCGCTCCGGATCTTCGCTCCAGGCAAGATCCAAAAAGTCGCCATCCGGCAAATCCAGGCGTTGCCAGTGAGGGGCGAACCGTACCTTGCGCCGGATCAGGCGCGGCAGCATGGTTTGCAGGTGGGGGTTAGCCACCCCGCGCATGGGCACAAACTCTGCGCTCTCTTCGGCTGCAATGTCGAAGTCTGAGGGAATGATTTGGGTCATAGGGACGATGCTGATTCTTGTCAGTAATTAACTATACCTTCCGGATTGTACCCCGTTTAGCCCGTTTTTCCGAAATATGAACTGATCCCGATCACATTTCCTTACCTTGTTTATTACTCTCAGGCTAATGATTCCGTCCTACGCTTAATTGATGCCTTTCTCACCAGAGCGCACACTTTACTCAACGTCAGGCAAATCAGAATGATGTGCTGAATCAGGAGGTTAATAATGTTATCTGGGCAAACTCCCACCCGGCAATGGAACACCCGACGCACTGAGAAAGCGCGTCGTCTGGCATCCGTACCGGTACAGGGCAAGGTACTGCCAACGGGCGATCTTGTCGCCATGCTGGAAAAACTGATCGCACCAGGCGACAAAGTCGTTCTGGAAGGTAATAACCAGAAGCAGGCGGATTTCCTTTCCCGTTCACTGGCGGAAGTGAACCCGCAAATCGTACATGACCTGCATATGATCATGCCGAGCGTGGGCCGCAGCGAACATCTGGACATCTTTGAGAAAGGTATCGCCCGCAAGCTGGACTTCTCCTTCTCCGGTACGCAAAGCCTGCGCATTTCGCAGCTGCTGGAAGATGGTCAGCTCGAAATCGGGGCGATCCACACCTACATCGAACTCTATTCACGTCTCTACGTTGACCTGTCGCCAAACGTGGCGCTGATTGCCGGTTTTAAAGCGGACCGCAAAGGCAACCTCTATACCGGGGCGAGTACCGAAGATACCCCGGCGCTGGTAGAAGCTGCCGCGTTCCACGACGGTATCGTCATCGCACAGGTGAACGAACTGGTGGACGACGAGTGCGACCTGCCGCGCGTCGATATCCCGGGCTCGTGGATCGATTACGTGGTGGTGGCGGACAAGCCGTTCTTTATTGAACCGCTCTTCACCCGCGACCCGCGCCTCATCAAACAGGAACATATCCTGATGGCGATGATGGCAATTAAAGGCATCTACGCGGAGCACCAGGTGCAGTCCCTGAACCACGGGATCGGCTTTAACACCGCGGCGATTGAGCTGCTGCTGCCAACCTACGGCGAACAGCTCGGGCTCAAAGGCAAAATCTGTAAACACTGGACCCTGAACCCGCATCCAACGCTGATCCCCGCCATCGAAAGCGGCTGGGTGGAGAGCGTCCACTGCTTCGGCGGCGAGCTGGGGATGGAAGAGTACATCCGCGCCCGTCCGGACGTGTTCTTTACCGGTGCAGACGGCTCTATGCGCTCTAACCGCGCCTTCTGCCAGCTGGCAGGTCAGTACGCGGTGGATATGTTTATCGGCTCTACGCTACAGGTTGATGGTTACGCGAACTCCTCAACCGTGACCCGCGGTCGTCTCTCCGGCTTCGGTGGCGCGCCAAACATGGGCCACGATCCGCACGGTCGTCGCCACGCCACGCCGGCCTGGCTGAACATGATCACCGAGCCGGACCCAATGCAGCGCGGTAAAAAGCTGGTCGTGCAGATGGTGGAAACTTTCCAGGCGGGCGTGAAGCCAACCTTCGTGGAAAAACTCGACGCCGTAGACGTGGCGAAAGCCTCCGGTATGCCGCTGGCGCCGGTCATGATTTACGGTGATGACGTCACTCACGTACTGACGGAAGAGGGGATTGCGTACCTCTACCGGGCGAAAGATCTGGAAGAGCGTCGCGCGATGGTCGCCGCCGTGGCGGGTATTACCGATATCGGTCTGGGCGTGGATGCCAAACGCGTGGCGGAACTTCGCCAGAGCGGGAAGGTGGTTTATCCCGAAGATATGGGTATTCGCCGCACCGACGCCACCCGCTCTCTGCTGGCCGCAGGCAGCGTGTCCGACCTCGTTGAGTGGTCCGGCGGTCTGTATAACCCACCTGCGAAATTCCGGAGCTGGTAATGAAACTTCTGCCCCAGATTCAGGTTGAAGGCGGTGCCGAATGGCTGGCGCGAACCGCCACGCAGTGTCTGATTGACGAAGCACGCTTAAGCCCGAAACCCGGTCTGGTGGACAGCCGGGGGAACGGCGCGCACCACGATTTATCGCTTGCGCTGATGGAGCGTTCCGCCCACAGCCTGACCCCCACGTTTCAGGCGCTGGCGCAGCAGAGCTGGCAGCGTCCGGCGGATATTGCCCTCAGGCAAACCGTTGGCCGCCTGGGTCGCGAAGGTGAACGGCAGATGATGGCCGCTACCGACGGCGTGAATACGCACCGTGGCGCGATCTGGGCTTTAGGACTGCTGGTGAGCGCGGTGGCGATGCTGGGCGGTGATGCCAGCGCGCAGGCCGTCGCGAACACCGCCGCGCAGCTGGCGAAACTGCCGGACGACGCGGCACCAAAAGTGTTCAGCAAAGGGTTACGCGCCACGCACCGCTATCGCGTGCCGGGCGCGCGTGAAGAGGCTCAGCAGGCGTTTCCGCACGTTATGCAGCGCGCGCTGCCGCAGCTTCGCCTCAGCCGTTTCAACGGCAGCAGCGAAACGCACGCCAGGCTTGACGCGCTGATGGCGATCATGACCTCGCTCACCGATACCTGCGTGCTGTCGCGCGCCGGCATGGAGGGGCTGGACGCCATGCAGAACGGTGCCCGTGCGGTGCTGAACGCCGGAGGATGCGCAACGCTTGCCGGGCAGCAGGCGCTGGCGCGGTTAGACCGTCAGATGCTGACGCTCAACGCCTCGCCGGGCGGTGCCGCAGACCTGCTTGCCGCCACGCTGTTTCTTGACCGCATCGAAACGCCCTATTCAAAGCATTAAGAGGATGTTATGGAAAAAATTACATTGACCGTGCCCGCCAGCCGCGAAGTAAGCGGCAGGGCGCTGGCAGGGGTAGTCGGTTCCGGGGATATGGAGGCGCTTTTCACCGCCGAACCGGGCCAGACCTTAACCATTGATATCACCACCTCCGTCGACAACAGCCGCGGACGCTGGGAGGCGTTGTTCAACCGCCTGCAAACCGTCAGCAGCCTGCCCGCAGGCAAACTGACCATCCACGATTTCGGCGCGACGCCGGGCGTGGCGCGCATTCGTATCGAACAGGTCTTTGAAGGGGTGAATCATGCGTGATGACAGCAGCTTTATCGAACTAAAAGCGCGCCAGCGTGCGCAGGCATTGCTTGACGACGGCAGCTACCGCGAACTGCTGGATCCGTTTGAAGGCATTATCTCTCCATGGCTTGGGCCACAGGGGATTGTTCCTCAGTCCGATGACGGCATGGTGGTCGCGAAAGGGACCATCAACGGCCAGCCTGCGGTAGTCGTGGCGATTGAAGGCACCTTCCAGGGCGGCAGCATGGGCGAAGTGTCCGGCGCCAAAATGGCGGCGGCGCTGGAGCTGGCGGCGGAAGATAACCGCAACGGCATTCCGACTCAGGCGGTACTGTGCCTCGAAACCGGTGGCGTACGTTTGCAGGAAGCCAACCTTGGCCTGGCGGCGATTGCTGATATCCACGCCGCGATCGTTGACCTGCGTCGCTATACCCCGGTCGTCGGGATTGTCGCCGGGACCGTAGGTTGCTTCGGCGGGATGTCTATCGCCGCGGCGCTGTGCAGCTACCTGATTGTGACCCGCGAAGCGCGTCTTGGCCTCAACGGCCCGCAGGTTATTGAGCAGGAAGCGGGCATTGAAGAGTACGACTCCCGCGACCGTCCGTTTATCTGGAGCATGACCGGCGGCGAAGTGCGCTATGAAAGCGGGCTGGTGGACGCGCTCGTCGGCGACGGCGTGAACGCGGTGAAAGCCGCGATGAACGAGGCCATCGCCAAAGGCGTACCGGCGAAACATCGCACCGATAACTACGACGATTACCTGAACCGTCTGACGAATTTCGACACCCGCAAACAGGCCGATGCCGAACAGATTAAAGCGCTTTTTGCCCGGGAGGTGAAATGATGAGTACTTCAATAAGCCGTGGCGAACTCTGGCTGGAAACCCTCGCCCCTAACGCCAAACGTCTGGAAGGGTTATGCCCGTCCGTGCAGGCGGCAGACGCCGAGCTGAACGGTGAAACGGTGCGCTTTGTCGCCGTGGTGCCGGACGCCAACAACCACTTCCCGCGCGCGGCGCAAGGGGAAGTCGGCCTGCTGGAAGGCTGGACGCTGGCAAAAGTGGTCAGCGAAACCGTAGCCGCTGACGCTGATAAAGCCGTGAAGCGCCCGATTGTGGCGGTGATCGACGTCCCAAGCCAGGCCTATGGCCGTCGCGAAGAGGCGTTTGGTATCCACCAGGCGCTGGCCGGAGCCGCTGCCGCCTACGCCAACGCGCGTTTAGCGGGGCATCCGGTGATTGGTCTTATCGTCGGTAAGGCCATGTCCGGCGCGTTTCTGGCGCACGGCTACCAGGCTAACCGCCTGATTGCCTTTAACGATAAAGGCGTGCTGATCCACGCGATGGGCAAAGAGTCTGCGGCGCGCATTACGCTGCGTACCGTAGAGGCGCTGGAAAAACTGGCGGCAACCATTCCGCCAATGGCGTACGACATCAGCAACTACGCCACGCTGGGGCTGCTTTCTGACCTGCTGGACATCAGCAATCCGGATGCCCCTTCCGATAACGATCTGACGCTGGTGAAAACCACCCTGCAACAGGCCATCAGTGACGCTCGTCAGGACACCACGTTGAAAAACCGTCTGGGTGCTGACAACCGCCGCAGCTCGGCGCTCGTACGTGAACGCATGCGAGCCAGCTGGTAAGTAACAAGAGACCTGCCAGATGCATCACCCCGTGGGCGCACCCGCTGCGTCCACGCGGGGAGCTGCATCCTGAAAATAATAAACATCGCGCCAGTGCTTAAACTTTTTTACTACAGGTGATTTATGACTTACGTAATTGTTCATGCTCTTGCACCGATTTTCGTCATCATGCTGCTGGGATTCTGGGCCGGTAAGGCAAAGATGGTCGATAACAAAAATGTTTCCCTGCTCAATATCTTCGTTATGGATTTTGCACTCCCTGCCGCGCTGTTCAGCGCCACCGTGCAAACCCCGTGGACCGGCATTGTGGCGCAGTCGCCGCTGATCCTGGTTCTCACTCTGGCGATGTGGATCACCTATGCGGCCATCTACTTCCTCGCCACCAACGTCTTTAAAAAATCCCCGCAGGATGCGGCCGTGCTGACGCTGACCGTCGCCCTGCCAAACTATGCGGCGCTCGGCCTGCCGATTCTGGGCAGCGTGCTGGGTGAAAGTTCTTCTACTTCACTCTCCGTGGCGGTCTCCATCGCCTGTGGTTCGGTGCTGATGACCCCGTTCTGCCTGCTGATTCTGGAGCGTGAGAAAGCCCGCGCCGAAGGCAATAACTCCGGTTCAACGCTTTCTATGCTGCCGGTGCTGATGTGGCGTTCCATTAAAAAACCGATCGTGATGGGCCCGCTGCTGGGTGTGATCCTGTCCGCTATCGGCATCACAATGCCGGAGCTGGTACTGGCGGCGATTAAACCGCTGGGACTGTCCGCGACCGCTGCGGCGCTGTTCCTGACCGGGGTGATCCTCTCCGCGCGTAAGCTTCAGATCAACACTATGGTGATCACCTCCACCATCGCTAAACTGCTGATCCAGCCAGCGATTGCCTGGGGTATCGTCTTGATCTTCGGTCTGCACGGCTCCGTGGCGATCACCGCCATCCTGATGATTGCGCTGTCCGCGGGCTTCTTCGGCGTCGTGTTCGGTAACCGCTTTGGCGTGCAGTCGCCGGATGCAGAAGCCGTGCTGCTGTTGAGCTCCGTACTGTGTATCCTGTCGCTGCCGCTGTTTATTTCGCTGACTTCAGGAATGTAATCATGACCACAACATTACGCCCCCACGACCTTATCTGGCTTACCGCGCGTGACGCGCTGGAAGGCGTCACCGACTCCTGGGTGGACGCGGCCTGGCATACCGGGCTGCCGGTAGTGGTACGGCGTGATGTTGATAGTGAAGGCCGTATTCCCGTTGGCGTGCGCGGTTTGCGTCGCGACCAGCGTGCGGCCGGATGGGTGAAGCCCGGGAACGTGCTGCGCGTGGTTTCGCCTGAAGATTTGTGCGTCACCGCCGATCTGCTGCGTTCGCCGTTTGTCACTCAGCCGCCGGTTCAGGTGGCGCTCCAGCTTGCTCAGCAGTCGTGGCCGTGGACGTGGGGGATAACCGGCAGTACGGGTTACGCGCTGGCGACCGGTATTCCGGTGATCCACGCCGACAGCGATCTCGATCTGCTCATCCGCGCTCCGCACGCCGTGTCACCTGACGCGTTTACCGGCTGGCAGGCTCAGCTTGGCCGCGCGCTGTGCCGGGCGGATACGCAGGTGGATACGCCCGAGGGCGGATTCGCGCTGGCGGAATGGTTACGCGATGGCAAAACGCTGCTGAAAACCCGCCGTGGACCGCGCCTGGTGGCGGATCCATGGCACAGGGAGGAGTAATGAAAATACTGTTTACCTTTCCGGGGCAGGGCACCCAGCATGAAGGTATGCTGCAAAACCTGCCGGGAACGGAGCTGGGGCAGGCTCGTGCTGTGCTGGGGGCGGAAGTCGATACCCTGGACAGCGCAGCCTCGCTGACCCATACCCGCGCGGTTCAGCTTTCACTGTTAATTGCCGGCGTGTCCTGGGCGCGCGAGCTGGAGCGTCGCGGCGTGTCGCCGGATATCGTCAGCGGTTTATCGATTGGCGCTTATCCCGCGGCGGTAGTGGCGGGCGCGCTGGCGTTTACGGACGCGCTGAAGCTGGTGGCGCTGCGTGGCGATCTGATGGAGCAGGCGTATCCGCACGGCTACGGCCTGACGGCGATAATGGGGTTGACCCTGCCGCAGGTGGAAAACCTTATCCAGGGAACAGGAACCTATATCGCAAATCTGAATGCCGAAACGCAGATCGTTATAGCCGGAACCGATGACGGCATGGCGCAGGTAGCCGAACGCGCGCTGGCGAAGGGTGCGAGCAAGGCCAAACGGCTGGCGGTAAGCGTGCCGTCGCACTGCGAGCTGCTGGCGGAACCGGCGCAGAAGCTGGTGGCGGCGTTTGAATCGGTCACGCTTTCACGCCCCCGCTGCGCATACCTGAGCGGCAGTACCGGGCGCGTGCTCTGGCAGCCAGAGAAAATTGCCGATGACCTGGCGATGAACATGGCGCGCACCGTGCGCTGGCAGGAGGCAGTCATTTCCGCCAATGAACGCGAAGCGCGGCTGGCGATTGAGATGCCGCCAGGGGGCATATTGACCTGCCTGACGCGTCAGGCGGCCTGGGAAGGGGAATCCATTTCGCTGGAGCGCAGCGGGGTGGACGTGGCGGTGCATCTGGCAGGGCGGCTTCAGCGGTGAGTTTGATGCCCGGTGGCGGCTGCGCCTTACCGGGCCTACAATCCGGGAGTAGGCCCGGTAAGCGTAGCGCTACCGGGCAATAACATCAGGCACCATCCTGCAAACTGCGGGCATACATTCGCCCTTCAGCGGCCAGCGCCCGCAGGCTGGGATCCTGCTCGCGGTTGCGGGCAAAGACGATCGCAATCAGCTGCTGCATCTGGTACGGCTGCGCCAGCTTTAACAGCTGCACCGAATTTTCGTACACTTTCTTCATCCTGCCCGGCATTAGCGTAAACCCGACCCCTGCCTGCACCAGGCTCAGCATCGAGAAGATATCGTTCACCCGCGTCACAATATCCGGCTCGAAGCCAGCGATATGAAACGCTTCCTGAAACCCCGCATACGTGGCGAACCCTTCCGCGAGGGCGACGAACTTCCGATCTTTATAGTCGCGCAGATCGGCGGGGCCGCTGGTATTGAGCGTGGCAGAGGCCGGTGCGGCAAGGAAAATATCGTCGTGGAACAGCGGCAGCACTTCGAGGCTGTTACGGTCGATATCGCTTTCGGAGATAGAGATTAAAATCGCGTCCAGCGACCCTTCATCCAGCATGTGCAGCAAGGTTTCGTTAGATCCCATCGTGAGATCCATCTCCAGATCCGGACGGCGCAGCTTCATGCCCATGATCAGGCGCGGCACGGTTTCCAGCGTCAGCGAGTAGAGCGTGCCGACGCGTAACCGCCCCTGACCAATGCCGGCGACCTTGCGCGACTCTTCCAGCCCGCGCTCCATCACCTGCATCACCTCCTGGCAATACTCCAGCAGCGTCCACGCCGAGGGGAGGGCAATCAGGTTGCGCCCTTTGTGGGTAAAGAGCGGGCAGCGGACGTTCTCTTCCAGAGTATGCAGCGCCCGGTGCACGCTGACGCCGCTCAGGCCGAGCGTTTCGGCGGTACGCGCGATATTGCCCTTCTCCATGAACGTCATGAAGATGCTGAGCTTACGGAACGTAATCTCGCTCGTGGTATCGAAACCCATAACCCTCCCGGCGTGTTAGTCGGCTTGCAGCATCGCTTCCAGCTGTTCCTGCGCGTCCAGCCAGGCCATTTCGCACTCTTCGAGGCTGGATTTGGCTTTCGCCTGCGTTTGCAGGCAGTCCGTTAGCTCCGCTTTACAGCGCTGATCGTACAGGTCGCTGTCGCCCAGCTTCTCTTCAACGGCGGCAAGCGTGGCGTTGAGCTTTTCCATCTCTTTTTCGAGACGGGCAATCTCTTTACGCAGCGGCTGAGTCTGGGTGCGCAGCTCCGCTTCACGGCGCTTCTGGTCTTTGCGCGCCTGCGCGCTGTTGGCGTTGTATTTCGCTGACTCTTCCGGCTGGTTTTCCTGCTTCTGCACGTCCGTCAGCCACTGCTGATAATCTTCCAGATCGCCGTCGAACGGCTCCACTTTGCCGCCGTGCACCAGGTAGAGATCGTCGGTGGTGGAGCGGATCAGGTGGCGATCGTGCGACACGACAACCAGCGCCCCTTCGAACTCAATCAGCGCTTCGGTCAGCGCCTGACGCATGTCGAGATCCAGGTGGTTGGTCGGTTCGTCGAGCAGCAGCAGGTTTGGACGCTGCCAGACGATCAGCGCCAGCACCAGGCGGGCTTTTTCACCGCCCGAGAAACGCGCGGTGTTTTCAGTGACCTTATCGCCCTGGAAGCCGAAGCCGCCGAGGTAGTCGCGCAGCTTTTGCTCCATTTCCTGCGGGGCCAGGCGAGCCAGGTGCTGAATTGGCGATTCATCCGCGCGTAAAAATTCCAGCTGATGCTGGGCGAAGTAGCCAAGCTTAATGCCCTTCGCCAGGCCGATTTCGCCGCTGACCGGGTTAAGCTCGCCCGCCAGCAGCTTGATCAGCGTGGATTTACCGGCGCCGTTACGCCCCAGCAGACCAATGCGTGAACCCGGCACCAGGTTAAGCTTAATAGAGTCGAGAATAATGCGATCGCCATAGCCTGCGCTCACTTTTTCCATTTTCAGCAGCGGGTTCGGCAGGCTCTCCGGCTCGCGGAAACTGAAGTGGAACGGGTTATCCACGTGCGCGGGGGCGATCATCTCCATGTGTTCCAGCATCTTGATGCGGCTCTGCGCCTGCTTGGCTTTTGACGCCTTAGCCTTGAAGCGATCCACAAAGCTTTGCAGGTGCGCTACGCGCTGCTGCTGGCTTTCATACATCGCCTGCTGCTGGGCAAGGCGCGTCGCGCGCTGGCGTTCGAAGGAGCTGTAGTTGCCGGTGTACTCGAACATGCTTTGCTGTTCGATATGAATAATTTTATCCACCACCGGATCGAGGAAGTCGCGGTCGTGGGAGATCAGAATCAGAGTGCCCTGATAGCTCTTAAGCCACTTCTCCAGCCAAATAACCGCATCGAGATCGAGGTGGTTGGTCGGTTCATCGAGCAGCAGGAGGTCGGAGCGGCAGATCAGCGCCTGCGCCAGGTTGAGGCGCATACGCCAGCCGCCCGAGAAGTCGCTGACCGGGCGTTCAAGCTGTTCGTTGCTGAAGCCCAGACCGTGCAGCAGGCTGGAGGCGCGGGAGCGAATGGTCCAGGCGTCGATGGCGTCCAGCTTGCCATGAACGGTGGCGATGGCGTGGCCGTCGTTGCGCTCGTTGGCGGCATTGAGCTCCGCTTCGAGCCTGCGGTATTCGCGGTCGCCGTCGATAACATAGTCGAGTGCGGGTTCGCTCAGCGCAGGCGTCTCCTGGTTCACCCAGGCAAGCTGCCAGTTGCCCGGGAAGGTAAAGTTCCCGCCATCCGCGCTTATCTCGTTTTTCAGCAGCGCCAGCAGGGTGGATTTACCGCAGCCGTTTTTGCCGACCAGCCCCACCTTCAGGCCCGGGTTGATGGTAGCAGTCGCGTTATCCAGCAGGACGCGCACGCCGCGACGAATTTGTAACGAGGAGAAAACAATCATAGAAGCGCCGTATGTTCCGACTATGTTAATTTGTCATTATGATAATGTAAGGTGTGGGCCATTTTCCCCACCGGGCCGCCATGGTAGCCCAAAACGACAACAATACACAAAAACAGAACCGGGAGGGGAGTGATGTCTCAGACAGCGAAAGTGCTGCTGCTGTATGCCCATCCGGAATCTCAGGACTCGGTGGCGAACCGGGTGCTGCTTAAGCCGGCCACACAGCTCAGTAACGTCACGGTGCACGATCTCTACGCGCACTATCCTGATTTTTTTATCGATATTCCTTACGAGCAGGAACTGCTGCGTCAGCATGACGTGATTGTGTTCCAGCATCCGCTCTATACCTACAGCTGTCCGGCGCTGCTCAAAGAGTGGCTGGACCGCGTGCTGAGCCGGGGCTTTTCCAGCGGGGTGGGAGGCAACCAGCTGGCGGGAAAGTACTGGCGGAGCGTCATTACCACCGGTGAGCCGGAAAGTGCTTACCGTCACGACGGGCTGAACCGTTATCCCATGAGCGACATCCTGAGGCCGTTCGAGCTGACGGCGGCGATGTGCCGCATGCACTGGATGAGCCCGATTATTGTTTACTGGGCGCGGCGGCAGGAACCAAAGGCGCTGGCGAGCCATGCCAGAGCCTACGGAGAATGGCTGGCATCACCGATACCGGCGGGAGGACGCTAATGGACGGTTCGAATTTACTCCTTGCCGGGGTGCTGTTTTTGTTTGCCGCCGTGGTCGCCGTGCCGCTTGCCGCGCGTCTCGGCATCGGCGCGGTGCTGGGCTATTTGCTGGCGGGGATCGCCATTGGCCCCTGGGGGCTGGGGTTCATCAGCGATGTGGATGAAATTCTCCACTTCTCCGAGCTGGGCGTGGTGTTCCTGATGTTCATCATCGGTCTTGAGCTGAACCCCTCCAAGCTATGGCAATTGCGGCAATCTATTTTTGGCGTCGGGGCGGCGCAGGTGTTACTCAGCGCCGCCATTCTGGCGGGCCTGCTGATGCTGACGCAGTTTTCCTGGCAGGCGGCGGTGATTGGCGGGATCGGTCTTGCGATGTCGTCGACGGCGATGGCGCTACAGCTGATGCGCGACAAGGGGATGAACCGCAACGAGGCGGGGCAGCTGGGCTTTTCGGTGCTGTTGTTCCAGGATTTAGCGGTGATCCCGGCGCTGGCGCTGGTGCCGCTGCTGGCAGGCTCAGGAGACGATCATTTCGACTGGATGAAAATCGCCATGAAGGTGCTGGCCTTCGCGGGCATGCTGATTGGCGGACGGTTTTTACTGCGCCCGGTATTCCGGTTCATTGCCGCATCCGGCGTGCGCGAGGTATTTACCGCCGCAACGCTGCTGCTGGTGCTCGGCTCGGCGCTGTTCATGGATGCCCTCGGGCTGTCGATGGCGCTCGGGACGTTTATCGCCGGGGTGCTGCTTGCGGAAAGTGAGTACCGCCACGAGCTGGAGACCGCCATCGATCCGTTTAAGGGGCTGCTGTTAGGGCTATTCTTTATTTCGGTGGGCATGGCGCTCAACCTCGGCGTGCTCTATACCCATCTGCTGTGGGTCGTGATGAGCGTGGCGGTGCTGGTCGCGGTGAAAACGCTGGTGCTGTATGTTCTGGCGAGAATTTACGGGCTGCGCAGCTCGGAAAGAATGCAGTTCTCCAGCGTGTTAAGCCAGGGTGGAGAGTTTGCATTTGTGCTGTTTTCCACGGCGTCGTCTCAGAAGCTGTTCAAAGATGACCAGATGGCGCTGCTGCTGGTGACGGTAACGCTGTCGATGATGACCACGCCGCTGCTGATGAAGCTGGTGGATAAACTGCTGTCGCGCCGCCTGAACCCGGCAACCGATGAAGATGAAACTCCGTGGGTGGAGGACGATAAGCCGCAGGTGATCGTCGTGGGCTTTGGCCGCTTCGGACAGGTGATTGGCCGTCTGTTGATGGCGAACAAAATGCGCATCACGGTGCTGGAGCGCGATATCAGCGCGGTCAATCTTATGCGCAAATACGGTTATAAGGTCTACTACGGCGATGCGACGCAGCTTGAGCTGTTGCGCTCGGCGGGAGCGGAGGCCGCGGAGTCCATCATTATCACCTGCAACGATCCGGAAGACACCATGAAGCTGGTGGAGCTGTGCCAGCAGCATTTCCCGCATCTGCATATTCTGGCGCGTGCCCGCGGACGTGTTGAAGCTCACGAACTTTTGCAGGCGGGTGTGAAACACTTCTCCCGTGAAACGTTTTCCAGTGCGCTGGAGTTGGGGCGTAAGGCGCTTATCTCGCTTGGGATGCATCCTCACCAGGCCCAGCGGGCCCAGATGCATTTCCGCCGGCTGGATATGCGCATGCTGCGCGAGCTCATGCCCGTGCACAGCGACACGGCGCAGATCTCCCGCGTGCGGGAAGCGCGTCGCGAGCTGGAGGAGATCTTCCAGCGTGAAATGCAGCAGGAACGACGCCAGCTCGACGGCTGGGATGAATTTGAATAAAGGGTAACGAAAGATGGCTGTACGTAAACGCTTTATCGCGGGCGCAAAATGCCCGTCCTGCCAGGCGCAAGATACGCTGGCCATGTGGCGCGAAAATAATATCGATATCGTTGAATGTGTTAAGTGCGGCCACCAGATGCGTGAGGCCGACAAAGAAGCCCGCGATCACGTTCGCAAAGAAGAGCAAGTGATCGGCATTTTTCATCCAGACTAGCGATATGCTCTGAGTTTTTTTAAGCTTAAGGGTACACGGGTGCAGATTTCCGCTACAATCTGCGCCAGTAATTTTCCCACGCTCAGGAGATATCATGAAAGTAGCAAAAGACCTGGTGGTCAGCCTGGCCTATCAGGTACGTACAGAAGACGGTGTGTTGGTTGATGAGTCTCCGGTGAGTGCGCCGCTGGACTACCTGCATGGTCACGGTTCCCTGATTTCCGGCCTGGAAACTGCGCTGGAAGGCCATGAAGTTGGCGACAAATTCGACGTTGCTGTAGGCGCGAACGACGCTTACGGTCAGTATGACGACAACCTGGTTCAGCGCGTTCCTAAAGACGTGTTCATGGGCGTTGACGAGTTGCAGGTTGGCATGCGCTTCCTGGCTGAAACTGACCAGGGTCCGGTTCCTGTTGAAATCACTGAAGTTGAAGACGACCACGTTGTGGTTGACGGCAACCACATGCTGGCTGGCCAGAACCTGAAGTTCAACGTAGAAGTTGTTGCTATCCGTGAAGCAACCGAAGAAGAGCTGGCTCATGGCCACGTTCACGGTGCGCACGGTCACGACCACGATCACGGCCATGACGGCTGCTGCGGTGGTCACGGCCACGACCATGGTCACGACCACGACCACGGTAAAGGTGGTTGCGGTAACGGCGGTTGCGGTTGCCACTGATTCCGTACTGCGGAAAATAAAAAAGCGGGATAATCCCGCTTTTTTTACGCCTCAATAATGAGGTGGTGGCGTCTCTTCCGACTGAGAGGCAATATTCGACGGCTGCGTGGCCTTCAGCTTTTCCGTCAGCAGGCGCATATGATCGCGCAGTTTTGCCATTTCAAGCTCATGGGCCGTTACGGTCTGGTTCAGTTCTTCGATGGTGATGTCCTGAAAAGCCAGGCGGCTTTCCAGCTCAGCCAGTCTCGCTTCGATCATTGTATCCTTCATCATTCACCTCGTTTATATCTCATACGCCATAATGGGCCAGCGGCGGCGAAGTGTAGCTGACTTTTTCCTTAAGTACAGTATCCATCTCCCTGACAAGAAACTTATTTAAACAAAAATAGTCTGAAAAGAGGCGACAATAGGGGGAGTCTGTCTGTAGATTTCTTCCACAACGTTTTATAGTACGTCACTCATTTACGTTTAACACTGGGGTGAGAGACCTCAGGTCCTGGAGATATGGATGAAATCACTGTTTAAAGTTACGCTGCTGGCGACCACGATGGCCGTTGCGCTCAACGCGCCACTGTCTTTCGCTGCTGATACTGCTGCGAAGCCTGCTGCGACTACAGACAGCAAAGCGGCATTCAAAAATGACGACCAGAAATCCGCCTACGCACTTGGCGCGTCTCTGGGTCGTTACATGGAAAACTCTCTGAAAGAACAAGAGAAGCTGGGCATCAAACTGGACAAAAACCAGCTGATCGCCGGTGTTCAGGATGCGTTCGCCGACAAGAGCAAGCTCTCTGATCAGGAAATCGAGCAGACTCTGCAAGCGTTTGAAGCGCGTGTGAAAGGCGCCGCTCAAACCAAGATGGAAGCAGACGCTAAAGATAACGAAGCGAAAGGCAAAGCCTACCGCGACAAGTTTGCTAAAGAGAAAGGCGTTAAAACGTCTTCTACCGGCCTGATCTATAAAGTTGAGAAAGAAGGGACCGGCGACGCGCCTAAAGACAGCGACACCGTTGTGGTGAACTACAAAGGTACGCTGATCGACGGTAAAGAGTTCGATAACTCTTACACCCGCGGTGAGCCTCTCTCCTTCCGTCTGGACGGTGTGATCCCGGGCTGGACTGAAGGCCTGAAGAACATCAAGAAAGGCGGTAAGATCAAGCTGGTCATTCCACCAGACCTGGCTTACGGCAAAACGGGCGTTCCGGGCATCCCGGCTAACTCTACGCTGGTATTTGACGTAGAACTGCTGGACATCAAACCGGCTCCGAAAGCGGATGCGAAAGCAGACGCACCGGCTGACGATAAAGCCGCAGCAGCCAAGAAGTAATGCTGAGAAAAACCGCCGCCTGCCAGGCGGCGGTTTTTTTTATGTGGGGCAGATATAATTAACACTGGAAAGCGTTATACACGCTGTATTAATTTAGTTGTCCGTGTAGATAATGAGCCTGCCCTGAAAACCTAACGACAGGCTCCTGAAAAGGAGTGTTTTTTTCATGTCCAGGTCGCTTTTAACCAACGAAACCAGTGAACTTGATTTGCTGGATCAACGTCCATTTGACCAGACCGACTTCGATATTCTGAAATCCTACGAAGCGGTAGTGGACGGGTTAGCGATGCTCATTGGTTCCCACTGCGAAATCGTATTGCATTCCCTGCAAGATCTTAAGTGTTCCGCTATCCGCATTGCGAACGGTGAGCACACTGGCCGTAAAATTGGTTCGCCAATCACCGACCTTGCATTGCGTATGTTGCATGACATGACCGGCGCGGACAGCAGCGTCTCAAAATGCTATTTCACCCGCGCCAAAAGCGGCGTGCTGATGAAATCAGAAACTATCGCGATTCGAAACCGCGACCACCGGGTTATCGGGTTGCTGTGCATCAACATGAACCTTGATGTGCCCTTCTCTCAAATCATGAGCACCTTCATTCCGCCAGAAACACCGGATGTGGGCTCGTCGGTGAACTTTGCTTCCTCTGTTGAGGATCTCGTGACCCAGACGCTGGAGTTCACCATTGAAGAGGTGAATGCCGATCGCAACGTATCCAACAACGCCAAGAATCGTCAGATCGTCCTGAACCTCTATGAGAAAGGGATTTTTGATATCAAAGATGCAATCAACCAGGTAGCCGATCGCCTGAATATCTCTAAACACACGGTTTACCTTTATATTCGCCAGTTCAAAAGCGGCGATTTCCTGGGGCAAGACAAGTAATGCGCTTTGCGTTAATGGTGACGGGCCCGGCGTACGGAACCCAGCAGGCCAGCAGCGCGCTACAGTTTGCCCATGCGCTGCTTGATGCCGGTCATGAACTGGCAAGCGTCTTCTTCTATCGTGAAGGAGTGTATAACGCGAACCAGTTTACCTCTCCGGCAAGCGATGAGTTTGACCTTGTGCGCGCCTGGCAAAAATTAAACGAAACGCAGGGCGTTGAGCTGCATATCTGCGTCGCCGCGGCACTGCGTCGCGGTGTGGCGGATGCGACCGAAGCCGAACGCCTCGGTCTGGCGGGGGCCAACCTGCAACCGGGCTTTTCGCTCAGCGGATTAGGTGCATTGGCACAGGCCGCGTTGACCTGCGACAGAGTGGTGCAATTTTGATGAAGCGCGTAGCGTTTGTGTTTACTTCTGCGCCGCACGGCAGCGCTTCAGGTCGCGAAGGGCTGGATGCATTGCTCGCGACATCGGCATTAACCGAAGATATCGGCGTGTTCTTTATAGGCGATGGCGTATTCCAGCTTCTGGGCGGCCAACAGCCGCAGGCTATTCTCGCGCGCGATTACATTGCGACCTTTAAGGTCCTGCCGCTCTATGACATTGAAACCTTCTATGTGTGTGCCGACTCGCTGGCCGCTCGTGGGTTAAACGAGAATACATCGTTCGTGCTGGACGTGACGATCCTCGCCTCTACGGCGCTGCGCGAACATCTCTCTCACTACGATACCGTTCTGACTTTCTGAGGCCGTCATGCTCCATACCCTGAGCCGTTCACCGTGGCAATGCGATATCGACACGTTACTGAGCATGCTGCGCGAAGGCGACGATCTGCTGCTGATTCAGGATGGCGTGCTGGCGGCGCTTGAAGGCAGCCGTTTTGTTGAAATCCTCAGTAATGCCCCCATAACTGTCTCTGCGCTGAAGGACGATCTGGATGCGCGGGGTCTTTCTGGTCAAATTTCAGCCAAAATTGACGTGGTTGGCTATACTGATTTCGTCAATCTTACTGTGACGCATGCCAGTCAAATGAACTGGTGATTTGAGATCGCTGTATATTTCTTGACACCTTTTCGACGTAGCCCTAAAATTTCGCGTCCTCATATTGTATGAGGTCGTTTTATTACGTGTTTACGAAGCAAAAGCTAAAACCAGGAGCTATTTAATGGCAACAGTTAACCAGCTGGTACGCAAACCACGTGCACGCAAAGTTGCAAAAAGCAACGTGCCTGCGCTGGAAGCCTGCCCGCAGAAACGTGGTGTATGTACTCGTGTATATACCACCACTCCTAAAAAACCAAACTCCGCACTGCGTAAAGTATGCCGTGTGCGTTTGACTAACGGTTTCGAAGTGACTTCCTACATCGGTGGTGAAGGTCACAACCTTCAGGAGCACTCCGTGATCCTGATCCGTGGCGGTCGTGTTAAAGACCTTCCGGGTGTTCGTTACCACACCGTTCGTGGTGCGCTGGACTGCTCAGGTGTTAAAGACCGTAAGCAGGCTCGCTCCAAGTACGGCGTGAAGCGTCCTAAGGCTTAATGGTTCTCCGTTAAGTAAGGCCAAACTGATTTATCTTAATGTCAAACTAAACTCGTAGAGTTTTGGACAATCCTGAATTAACAACGGAGTAATCCCATGCCACGTCGTCGCGTCATTGGTCAGCGTAAAATTCTTCCAGATCCGAAATTCGGATCAGAACTGCTGGCAAAATTTGTAAATATCCTGATGGTAGATGGTAAAAAATCTACCGCAGAAGCAATCGTATACAGCGCGCTGGAGACCCTGGCTCAGCGTTCTGGTAAAAATGAACTGGAAGCTTTCGAAGTCGCTCTCGACAACGTGCGCCCGACTGTAGAAGTTAAGTCTCGCCGCGTTGGTGGTTCTACTTATCAGGTTCCAGTTGAAGTTCGTCCGGTTCGTCGTAATGCTCTGGCAATGCGTTGGATCGTTGAAGCTGCTCGTAAACGCGGTGATAAATCCATGGCTCTGCGTCTGGCGAACGAACTTTCTGATGCTGCGGAAAACAAAGGTACCGCAGTTAAGAAACGTGAAGACGTTCACCGTATGGCAGAAGCCAACAAGGCGTTCGCACACTACCGTTGGTAATCCCTTCGGAGTCGTAGTCACCAGGCGGGCGCTTCAGAGAAGCCGCCCGCTCTGGGTAACTTAACTGAACGCCTAAAGATATAAACGAGGAATCAAATGGCTCGTACAACACCCATCGCACGCTACCGTAACATCGGTATCAGTGCGCACATCGACGCCGGTAAAACCACTACTACCGAACGTATTCTGTTCTACACCGGTGTAAACCATAAAATCGGTGAAGTTCATGACGGCGCTGCCACCATGGACTGGATGGAACAGGAGCAGGAGCGTGGTATTACTATCACCTCCGCAGCGACTACTGCTTTCTGGTCAGGTATGGCTAAGCAGTACGAACCGCATCGCGTAAACATCATCGACACCCCAGGGCACGTTGACTTCACCATCGAAGTAGAACGTTCCATGCGTGTTCTTGACGGCGCGGTAATGGTTTATTGCGCAGTTGGTGGTGTTCAGCCACAGTCTGAAACCGTATGGCGTCAGGCGAACAAATATAAAGTTCCACGCATCGCGTTCGTTAACAAAATGGACCGTATGGGTGCTAACTTCCTGAAAGTTGTTGGCCAGATCAAAACCCGTCTGGGCGCGAACCCTGTTCCGCTTCAGCTGGCAATTGGTGCTGAAGAAGGTTTCACCGGCGTTATCGACCTGGTGAAAATGAAAGCGATCAACTGGAACGAAGCAGATGCGGGCGTTACCTTCGAATACGAAGATATCCCGGCAGAGATGCAGGACCTGGCTGACGAATGGCACCAGAACCTGATCGAATCCGCAGCAGAAGCTTCTGAAGAGCTGATGGAGAAATACCTGGGTGGTGAAGAACTGACTGAGCAAGAGATCAAATCTGCTCTGCGTCAGCGCGTTCTGAACAACGAAATCATCCTGGTAACCTGTGGTTCTGCGTTCAAGAACAAAGGTGTTCAGGCAATGCTGGATGCGGTAGTTGACTACCTGCCATCCCCGGTTGACGTTCCTGCGATCAACGGCATCCTGGACGACGGTAAAGATACTCCGGCTGAGCGTCACGCAAGTGATGACGAGCCGTTCTCTGCACTGGCGTTCAAAATTGCTACCGACCCATTCGTGGGTAACCTGACCTTCTTCCGCGTTTACTCTGGTGTGGTTAACTCCGGTGACACCATCCTGAACTCCGTGAAAGCGGCGCGTGAACGTTTTGGCCGTATCGTACAGATGCACGCTAACAAACGTGAAGAGATCAAAGAAGTTCGTGCGGGCGACATCGCTGCTGCTATCGGTCTGAAAGACGTGACTACTGGTGACACCCTGTGTGACCCGGATCACCCAATCATTCTGGAGCGTATGGAATTCCCAGAGCCGGTAATCTCCATCGCGGTTGAACCAAAAACCAAAGCTGACCAGGAAAAAATGGGTCTGGCTCTGGGCCGTCTGGCGAAAGAAGACCCATCATTCCGCGTATGGACTGATGAAGAATCTAACCAGACCATCATCGCTGGTATGGGTGAACTGCACCTGGACATCATCGTTGACCGTATGAAACGTGAATTCAACGTTGAAGCGAACGTGGGTAAACCTCAGGTTGCTTACCGCGAAGCGATTCGCGCGAAAGTTACCGATGTTGAAGGTAAACACGCTAAGCAGTCTGGTGGTCGCGGTCAGTACGGTCACGTTGTGATCGACATGTACCCACTGGAGCCGGGCTCTAACCCTAAAGGTTACGAGTTCATCAACGACATCAAAGGTGGTGTAATTCCTGGCGAATACATCCCTGCCGTTGATAAAGGCATCCAGGAGCAGCTGAAAGCTGGTCCTCTGGCTGGTTACCCGGTTGTAGACATGGGTGTTCGTCTGCACTTCGGTTCTTACCACGACGTTGACTCCTCTGAACTGGCGTTTAAACTGGCTGCGTCTATTGCCTTTAAAGAAGGCTTTAAGAAAGCAAAACCAGTTCTGCTTGAGCCAATCATGAAGGTTGAAGTAGAAACTCCGGAAGAGAACACCGGTGACGTTATCGGTGACTTGAGCCGTCGTCGCGGTATGCTGCGTGGTCAGGAATCCGAAGTAACTGGCGTTAAGATCCACGCTGAAGTTCCGCTGTCTGAAATGTTCGGATATGCAACTCAGCTGCGTTCTCTGACCAAAGGTCGTGCATCATACACTATGGAATTCCTGAAGTATGATGATGCGCCGAACAACGTTGCTCAGGCCGTTATCGAAGCCCGTGGTAAGTAATCCACAGGATTAAAACCTAAGTCCCGTGCTCTCTCCGAAGGGGAGAGCACTATAGTAAGGAATATAGCCGTGTCTAAAGAAAAATTTGAACGTACAAAACCGCACGTCAACGTTGGTACTATCGGCCACGTTGACCATGGTAAAACTACCCTGACT
>NZ_SJON01000007.1 GCF_004331385.1 Enterobacter quasihormaechei | reverse complement strand
CAACGGGGAATATCTGGTCACGGCGGCGGGCTATCATTTCGAGGAGAACCGCTACGCGAGCGGCGAGGGGGAAACCATTCACCGCACCGATTTCAGCGTCATTCCGGCGGCGGTGTCGTACCGTCCGGCGCAGTCCACGGCGTGGCCGCGCACCTACGGCCCGCAGACGGCGAAAGTGGTGGGGCCGCAGGGAGAGAGCATCTGGACGGACAAATATGGCCGCGTGAAGGTGAAGTTCCACTGGGACCGTCTGGCGAAGGGCGATGACACCAGCTCCTGCTGGGTGCGTGTGTCGAGCGCATGGGCAGGCCAGGGCTACGGCGGGGTGCAAATTCCGCGCGTCGGCGACGAGGTGGTGGTGGACTTTATCAACGGCGATCCGGACCGTCCGATTATCACCGGGCGCGTGTACAACGACGCGAGCATGCCGCCGTGGGCGCTGCCGGCTGCGGCAACGCAGATGGGTTTTATGAGCCGGACAAAGGACGGCTCCGTAGATAACGCTAACGCCCTGCGCTTTGAGGACAAGGCGGGCGCGGAGCAGGTGTGGATTCAGGCCGAGCGCAATCTGGATACCAGCGTTAAGAATGATGAAACGCACAGCGTCGGCGGGGCACGCAGCCATTACGTGAAGAAAAATGAGCTGCATCGCGTCGAGGCTAATCAGATCCAGGCCGTGAAAGGCGGAACCGAGATCCTGACGGGGAAAGGCAAGCTGGATGCGGCGGTGGAGCAGTATGTGATCGCGTCCGGGACGAAGCTGCGGCTGGTCTCGGGTGAAAGCGCGATTGAACTTAACGCTAACGGCAAAATTAACCTGATCGGTAAAGAGTTTAACTTCTTCGTTGAGGGAGATGGCCACATTACAACTGGCGGCAAGCTGCACCTGAATACATCGGGTACCAAGCCGGGCACGACGGCGCCGGGATCAGGGCATAAAGGGGATATTGATGCGGCGGTGCAGGAGAAATTTTCGCCGGGAAAGGAGAGTAAGGCGGGTGCGGCTGCCAGTGCGCCTGCCGAAACATCCAAAACGGCTACTCCCCCAACGTCCAGTGTGCCTTCAAGCGGTTATGGCAAAGATGTAGATAGCCTTGTAGACAAATCACCTACCATGAAGAATGACATTGCAACCTTAAAGAAACGAGGCTGGACATTTGAAAAGGGTGAAGCAGGTAAAGGGACGTACGCCGATCGTCAAAAGCGCGTTATTACCGTTGATAAAAATGAGCTCGGTAATCCGGATGCAGTCGTTCAGTCTCTGTCACATGAAAGTGGCCACGCTTTATATGAACCCAACATTGATCTTTCATCGCGTGATGCTTACCTCAACAGTGCTCTCAGTGATGAGGGCGCTGCGACGCTGAACAATATTCGAGTACAACGCGAAATCTTAGCCAATAAGGGTGGAGATATAGGTATTGCAGGCAATCCGGCAAATCATTCACAATATAATCGCATCTATGATTCTCTCGAACGAGGGACTATTAAGGAAAGTGAAGCGCGAACGCAGATAGGCCGTATCTTTGGTAAAGGCGAACAAACGTCGAACACAGGGCAATTTTACGAAGATTATTATGGCGGTTGGTATGATAAAAATTATCCATAGTCTAAAAACTGGTGCGGTGCTTGCGGCTTTATTAACGACGGGAATGGCAGGAGGTAACATGCAGAAACAGGATCTTTGGCAGTTCATTACAGAAATGAGCGCATCACTCGAAACGTTGTCCGTTACAAGTCTGAATAACGCTCCGTTGTCATTTAAGCTGACGAAACAGAATGAATATATCAATTTCTACAATGCCGACGATGTTGAACTCGCGGATGGAACCAACATTACTGCAATAGATTTACGTTTAAGTAAAGAAAGCGATGGTATGGCACCGTTACTGAATTTTGCACCGTCCGGCCAGTGCATCACTCTTGATACCGTTAAAAAACATTATCCGCAACTAACGTTAACTGATTATCCGCGAGGCCGTTCGGAGAACGAAGTGACCAGTTATACAGCGCCAAAGGATAAGAATGGGCAAAAAATAAGCTTCAGTTTCACGGTAAAAAAACCTGACTGCCTGGGTGGGGTTGCTATTAGCGCCGACTAAGAATGCTGATTTCATTACTCACCGTTTTTTTAAAGTGGTGAGTAGCATAATATTTATCCAGCAAATGACGATTAACGTGAATAAACGCCTTTTTGTTTCTCTTTGTTTTACCCTGATCTCGACCTTTTTGTGCAGTTATGAAGTATTAGCGCAGGCTATGCCACCCATTCTGGCTGAACAGGATTTTTCCAAACAGATTAGAGACAAATCTGTCGCCCTGGGCGACAGATGGACTCCTGATATTGCCCGAAAAATCGACGTGCCGGTGGAAGAGGAGGTTACCGGTGAGGTTCCTTTTGACGGGATTTGGGCTGCCGGGGTCGAGAACGACTCGTCATTAACCCTGCGGTTAGCGGAATCAGGCAACCATATCACCGGCTCTTATTGCTATATATCCCAGAAAGGGAACCGCATAGATTGCCCGGAGGATGATGAGCGTAATCTTAGCGGTACGATCGCAGGCAATCATGCCAACGTTGAATTCAACTCATCGTTTGGCGGCGTAGGTGGACGGGCTGTTCTGGAAATAAAGGGGCGTGAAATGGAATGGCGATTAGTTACTCCTCCTCAAAAAGGAAATTACTATGCCCCGCTGCGGTATACGTTACGTAAAGCCGCTTCGGTTCAAAACGCTGAAACCAGAAAACTGGACACCGATAAATTCGCTATTTCGCTGATAAACAAGTGCGGCCATTTTGAGAGCGAATGTGACCAGATGGTTTATCTCGGCGTGCGCAAAAGCGATAACAGTACGATTTCCTTAATGGGAAAAACGTTGCGCGACTCCGAAGATAAAATAATCGGCTCAACGTACAGCAATGGCGGGACGTTTACACCGTGACGTATGCACCCGTGAAATTGATTGTCAGTAAAGGTAGCCATATCTTAGTCGAACAGTCAGGTCAGTGGCTTAAATAACAGAATCATCGGTAAAAAGGCCAATGTGGATTGGCCTCTGTTATTTCTCTCAATACTAATCATCCCGAGTTCACTTATGAAATACACCCTCCAGGAAGGTTCCTTCACCCTATTTCCTGCCGCCTGGCAGGACAACAGCATGAACATCATTCGCGATGACGAGAGCGGGTTATCTGTAGTGGTCAGCCGCGGCGTCATCCCGGATGGTAGCGATTACGAACAAGAGTTCCACCGTCAGTGGGACGTGCTGCGTCCTCAGATGGGTGAGATCGCCCAGAGTGAATTCCAGCACGTCAAAGCCGGACCAGACGGCAAAATCGACGGCCTGGAGGTTGAAACCACCTTTGACCGTAACGGCCAGCGCCTGTGGCAAAAACAGCTGGCCGTGCAGACGCCGGGCAAACCGGTATTGATGATTTTTACCCTCTCGTCGCTCAAAGCCTTCACCGAAGAGGACGAGGCGCGCTGGAGCGCACTGAAGCAAAGTCTGACGCTAAACGACAACCGGAATGTGTAAGGCATGAGCGATAACAACGCGGCCCGTAAGGGCGACGAGATTATTCACTCCAGCATTTTTGCTGATATAACCAGCATTGTGGCGGAAGGTGCCGCCTATGCGGTGATCGGCGCGGCGGTGGGCGCGGCAGCGACCGTCGCGGCTCCGCTGCTGGGTGCCGGGGCCGCTGCCGCAGGCGTGGCGGCGATAGGATCCAGCTGTCTGTTGAGCGGCATTATCGGCGGGGTTCTGGCGAACGTCGCCGGGATCACCGACGATATCAGCAACGCCGCTGAAGGGCTGGGCAACGCGCTTTTCCCGCCGTCGCCTGCGGGTAAGATCACTACCGGTTCCAGCAACGTTCTGACCAATGCGATCCCGGCTGCACGCGCAGCCGGGACCTTGACGCCTGCCGATACTCCTTCCCCTGAGCCGCAGTCTCCGGGCAGCTTTGCCGACTACGCGGGCATGCTGCTTTCCGCCGCCGGACAGTTCGGCAGCGAAATGTGGCAGCCGAGCGTGGCCTCTGCCGCTGCCGGCACCTCGCCGCTGGAAGAAGACAAGGTGGCGTGCGATAAACACTCCGGGCCGCAGTATCTGGCTGAAGGCTCCAAAAGCGTCTTTATCAACGGGCAGCCTGCGGTGCGCGCGAAAGATCGCACCACCTGCGAGGGCACCGTGTCCGACGACGTCTCCCCGAACGTGATTATCGGCGGCGACACGCTGACGGTCCGCGACATCAAAAGCGGCAAAACGCCGGGCCTGGCGCTGGGGATGATTGCGCTCTCCCTGCTGCGCGGGCGTCCTGGCAAGATTTTGAAAAACATGCCCTGCGCGCTGGCGTCTGCCGGCGGCGGGATGCTGGCGGATATGGCGGTCAACGCGGTGTTCGGCTCCTCGCACCCGGTTCACGCCGCCACCGGCGTGAAGGTGCTGAATGACGACGATGAGCTCGATTTCTCGCTGCCGGGGCGCTTTCCTTTGCGCTGGCAGCGCAGCTACAACAGCCTGACTAACCGCGAAGGGCTGTTTGGCCTCGGCTGGGCAACCACCTTTGACAGCTACCTGACGCTGGAAGAAAACAACGCCACCTGGTTCGACGAAACCGGGCGCGAGCTGAGCTTTGCGCTGCCACCGGTCGACCGCGCGTTTTACAGCATTAGCGAAGGCATTATTATCCGTCGCAATTACAGCGGCGACGTGGCGATTGCCGACGATGACGGCGCGGTGTGGCGTCTGTATAAACCGACCCGCGCTAACCCCTCCATCCTGCGTCTGGCGTCCCTCAGCGATGAATACGGCAACGCGCTGCTGACGGAGTGGGACGAGCACGGCAGGCTGGTCGGTCTTCACGACGAGCCGCGGGCGATTGACGTCACCCTGCGCTATGAGGACGAGCGTTTCCCTCAGCGCGTTACCTCGGCGAGCCATTTTGACGGAAGCCGCACCTGGCCGCTGATGCAGTGGGGCTACGACGGGCGCGGCCAGCTGGCCAGCGCGACGGATGCCTCCGGCGTAGCGACCCGTGAATACCGCTATAACGATAACGGCCTGATGGTCTGGCACCGCCTGCCGGGCGGGCTGGAGAGCGAATACCGCTGGCAAAAATTCGACCACTGGCGCGTGGTGGAAAACCGCACCAGCACCGGCGACGGCTGCCGCTTTAGCTACGATTTAACCGCCGGGCTGACCACCGTCGAGCACTACGATGGACAGACGCGAAAGCACTACTGGAACGCGCAGAGCCTGATTGTTCGCTACGTTGACGAGCGCGGCGAGAACTGGCGCTACGAGTGGGATGACAACGAGCTCCTTACGCGCCGCATCGATCCGCTCGGCAATGCCGTCACCTTCGTCTATGACGAGATGGGCAATCGGGTGCAGGAGATCGACGCAGACGGTAACGCCCGCACCACCACCTGGCTGGAGCACCGTGCGCTTCCGGCGTCAATCATTGAAGCAGACGGTAGCGCGACCCGCTTCTGGTATGACGAACACCACGGGCTGAAGCGCGTGGTCGATCCAGTGGGGCACGTTACGCAACTGCGTCGGGACGAGTATGGGCAAGTTGTTGAAGAGGTGGATGCCGCCGGCAACAGCCGCTTCCAGGAGTACAACGAGGCCGGGCAGGTGGTTCGCGCCACGGACTGCTCTGGTCGGGTTACTCAGTATCGCTATCATCCGCTGGGCTGGCTGGTGGCTGAGATCAGCGCTGACGGCGAAGAGACGCGCTACCGCTACGATGCCGTGGGGCGTCCGGTACAGCTCGATCGCCCGGAAGGGTGGACAGAGTCGCTCAAATGGAACGAGCGTGGCCTGCCGGTGAAGCATGCGGGTGCCGACGGGAAAGAGAGCGAGTTTAAATACGATGACGCGGGGCGCTTAACCGCCACGCGTAATACGCAGGGTGAAGAGGTTCGTCGCCGCTGGGACAGCCGCGGGCGTCTGATTGCTCTGGAAAACGAAAACGGCGAAGCGTACCGGTTTATCTGGGGCGCAGACTCGCTGTTGATGGAAGAGGTGGGGCTCGATGGCGTGGCCTCGCAGTATCGCTACGATGCCTGTGGCCGCACGATAGCACGCACCTTTGCCGCCGGACATCCGGAGGCCATCACCCATGCCTTCGCCTGGAGCGCGAGCGGTCAGCTGGTGGCCCGCACCACGCCGGAAGGGCAGACCCGCTACCACTACACGCCGTCCGGGCTGTTAAGCCGGATTGGGCTGCATCCTGCGCTTTCAGCCGATGCATGGAGCACCGAGGCGGAGCAGGAGCTCGCCTTTGAGTATGACGCGCTCGGCCGCGTGACGCGCGAAGCGGGCGAGCACGGGGAGCTGACGTGGGAATATGATGCGCTGGGCAACCGCACCTCCGTCACGCTGCCCGATGGCCGTGAGCTGAAACAGTTCTACTACGGCAGCGGACATTTGCTCAGCATTGCCCTCGATAAGCTGTCGGTCTCCGACTTTACCCGCGACGAGCTTCACCGCGAGACCAGTCGCACGCAGGGGCTGCTGACCACCCGCAGCGAATACGACCGCCTTGGTCGCCTGCATCGGCGGGACGTCTTTACCGGCAACGCCCAGCGCCCGTCGCCGCGCCGCTGGTCCCGCCGCTGGGATTACGACTACCGTAATAACCTGGTTCGCGAAGAGCGGGACGATAACCCGTTCAACTGGTACCGCTGGCAGTACGACAGCGCCGGACGTCTGCTGGTTCAGGACGGCACGCTGCCCGGCCAGGAGCAGTGGCGCTGGGATGCAGCCGGTAACCCGCTGGAAGGCTCTGCTGAGAAGGTCACGCATAACCGCCTGACGCAACTGAACGGCATTCGCTGGCGCTATGACGTCCACGGACGCACCGTGGAGAAAGATAACGGCCAGACCCGCTGGCACTACCGCTACGACGGTGAGCACCGCCTGACGGAGGTGATCAGCCAACCGCGGGACCGCAACAGGCCGCAGACGCAGGTCAGCTTCCGCTACGATCCGCTCGGGCGACGAATCAGCAAAACGCGCCGCCAGATGCTGGGCGGCCAGCCAACCGGTAAGCCGGTCACCACCCGATTTGTCTGGGAAGGGTACCGGCTGTTGCAGGAAGTGCACGGGGATGTGCCGCTGACCTACGTCTACAGCGATCAGGACAGCTACGATCCGCTGGCGCGTATCGACGGGGTTGATGCCCCGGAAATCTTCTGGTTCCACTGTCAGCCCAACGGCACGCCCGAGCGGATGACGGATAGCGAAGGGCAGGTGCGCTGGGAAGGTGTAAACAGCGCCTGGGGCAAGCTGTTGCGGGAAAGCGAAACGCAGGTATCAGGATATTCCCAGAACCTGCGCATGCAGGGGCAATACCTGGACCGCGAGACAGGGCTGCACTACAATCTGTTTCGGTATTATGACCCGGATTGTGGACGGTTTACGCAGCAGGACCCGATAGGGCTGGCGGGGGGGATAAACCTTTACCAGTATGCGCCGAACGCGCTGGGGTGGGTGGATCCGTGGGGGTTGTCGTGCAGAAATAGCTGGAATGATTTCCAGAGCAAAACTCGAGGTGCTTTTGCTACAAGAGGTCATGCTGCACGGGCCTACCGAGCTACTCATGGAATTTCAAAGCCAGATTTCCCTAATCCGGCCACATACCTTGATGCAGGAAAAATTAGTAGGCATTTAGAACTATTCAAGGGAGGGGTTACTAAGTTCGTTTGGGGTATTAATCCTGAATTTAGTCATTTAGGTCCACCAGGAGGCCACTTTGTTATGCCAAGGACCGTTGCTGATGACTTAATTAGACGTTCAGGTGGGAACATTCCAAAGCTTGAGAGATTGTTAGGGTTAAATGCAGGTGATCTCGGAGACGCTCCTTTAAGAGTTGATATTAATAATCCGACAGGTTTAAGAATGCCAACAGGAAATGAACGAGGAGCAAATGAATTTTGGTTGCCGGGAGGATATACTTCAGGTGGTATCCCAGAGGCGGCCATAGATCCTACTCCGCTAAATCAATTAAAGATCACACCGTTGAAAAATTAAAAAAAAGGAGGCGCAATGGATAAAATAATATTTAATAATTATGGAGTAATCCTTATCGAAAGAGAAGGGCGTTTTTTTATTAGGTTTTATTCAGGGGGGATAGTTATGAAAGAAGAGGAAGAAGAATTGAGCATTGATGAGGCCAAAAAAGTTCAAATGAGTGAAAAGGATGCTTATGAGGTTTTAATAGCCATTGAAAAAAAGAAAAGCTAAAATATTGACCTCATTTTTAATAATTACCTGTCGATCAGTAATAAGGATGGTTTTTTACTACAAACCAAAATAAGTCGCTCAATGAGGTTCTTTGTAAAAGTTAACTTTAGCCAATTATAATAGAGAACTAAAAACACGCATGGGGGGTGTTTTTTGTTCGAAGCGATTAAAAGTTAAATAAAAAATTATCTCATAGAAATCTATTAAAAGTAATTTTCCCCTTCCACAACCATCTTGTCCGTTACTTTCGTGCCTGGCTTATCCTTGTCGGCGTGGAGTCCTTATACATTATAGCTTGAGCACGTATAAGCCCTTGCTCTAGGCGCAAGCAGGGGGGCTGTCTACCCGCAGCGAATATGACCGTCTTGGCCGCCTGCATCGCCGGGATATAGTTACCGGTAATTCTCAGTGCTCTTGGTTGCACCGCTGGGATACTACCGGTAACCCGCCCGAAGGCTCTGCTGAGAAGGTCACGCACAACCGCCTGACGCAACTGAACGGCATTCGATGGCGCTATGACGTCCACGGTCGTACCGTGGATAAAGATAACGGCCAGACCCGCTGGCACTACCGCTACGACGGTGAGCACCGCCTGACGGAGGTGCTCAGCCAGCCGCGGGACCGCAACAGGCCGCAGACGCAGGTCAGCTTCCGCTACGATCCGCTCGGTCGCCGCATCAGCAAAACGCGCCGCCAGATGCTGGGCGGCCAGCCAACCGGTAAGCCGGTTACCACCCGATTTGTCTGGGAAGGGTACCGGCTGTTGCAGGAAGTGCACGGGGAAGTGCCACTGACCTACGTCTACAGCGATCAGGACAGCTACGATCCGCTGGCACGTATTGACGGCATTGATGACGCGGAGATCTTCTGATTCCACTGTCAGCCGAACGGCACGCCGGAACGGATGACGGATAGCGAAGGACAGGTGCGCTGGGAAGGGGTGAACAGCGCCTGGGGCAAGCTGCTGCGGGAAAGCGAGACGCAGGTATCAGGATATTCTCAGAACCTGCGGATGCAGGGGCAATATCTGGATCGTGAGACAGGGCTGCACTACAATCTGTTCCGGTATTACGACCCGGACTGCGGACGGTTTACGCAGCAGGACCCGATAGGGTTGGCGGGGGGGGATAAACCTTTACCAGTATGCGCCAAACCCTCTTAAATATATCGACCCTCTTGGATTATGTAAGACTGAAAGCGCAAGAGCGCGTCAAGCGAAAATGCTTAAAGATGATGTAGGATATAATATTAGTCCAAAAAGTTGGGACCAATATCCTGCAATTGGTCGAGATGGTACATTTATCACAGACAAAAAAGGGGCGTTGAAATATTTCAATGGCATTGAAAATGGAGATGTAACTATATCTAAATCTCTTGCCTCAAAAATTGAAAAAGACATGGGGTTATACCCAGGTTCTTTAAGCGAAGGATTTAATATAAGAAAGATTGGCGGTATCTCTAATATGCAGCCACGAAGCCCATTAAATGGTAATGATTATTTCTTAGGTCCGGGCCAACATTTACCTGGCGGGGCTCCAGAAATGGTGATAAATTCCGTACCAACGTCAACTCCAGTAGCTATAAGGGTGAATGTAAATTGAATAAAATGCCAGATGATTCGATCATTGTTATTGATATAGCAGGGGACATTGTAAAAATACGTGTTTTGGGAAGGAATTTGATAAGTAAAATGCAGGCGATAGGGTTTTTATTAAAAGATGAACTTATGGTTTTACCTGTAGTTGACGATCAGGATAAGCAAAGAGTAATAACACAGTTAGTTAACGAAGGAGCCCTTTTTTTATTTGGATACGGTTGGTACCCATCCGAAGTAATGGAGTATTACAAAGAGCAAAACATCAACTTTGGTAAATACAAGATTATATATTGGAGTGATAAGGATACATATCATATAGAGGAAAGATAGTCCCTCATAAAATTATTGCGGGGGAGCAATTATCAACTGTTTTGACAATCATCTAAGCAGAGGCCAAAAGTTAATTTTATTTCACAGCTTGAAAGCGCTGATTTCCATTGCGTAACACTAAATTTGTCGATGGAAGTCGTTGTTATCTGTAGTTTCGCAGTTTTACAAAATGGCTGGTATGATTGATTCTATTCCTTTGATATGGTTCATAACGCGTTGTCTCGATCAGGACCTGTGTACTAAGTTCGCTTCTAACAATAAAATTATAGCGACAACAGTGCCTGGAACTGGCGCACTCAGAGTGGACATTCTTGCTAGATGTGAGAGTTATGCCTGACTAGCGGAGCGTCTATATCAGCATCCTTATCAAACCTTAAAGCCTGCGGCTGTCGACGTCATTATCTTTGACCATGAAAAAAAATCCACGCCAAAGCGTGGATTTTTCCCTTTTAAAATCAAAATGTTAAAAATAGGTACGTCAAATTGCCAATTTTACGATGTAATCTTTCCCTTCCGCACGCATCTTGCCAGCTTATTTCGCGCCTTGCTCGCCCTTGTAGGTGATAAAGCCTTCAAACGCTATAGTCTGCGCTCGAATGAAGCCCTTCTTGAAGTCGGTGTGGATGTTACCAGCCGTCTAAGGGGCTGTCGCACCGACATCCGCTGACGTTATGACATCCAAGGCCGCACCGTGGAGAAGGTTAATGGCCAGATCCGATGGCACTATTGCTATGACGGTGAACATCACCTGACGGAGGTCATTAGCCAGCTGCGGGACCGTAACAGGCCGCGGACGCAGGTCAGCTTCCGTTACCCACATACATTGTGACATTTCCAACAGTCAATCAATATAGAAGTGATCCTTTGGGTTATCATCAAGCGTTACAGCTAAAGTTAGGTCCTGCATGGTCCGTACTTACGAAATTGAAGGCATTCTATGTAAGCGAAGACATAGATGTTGCTTACGGTAGAGCTGCTGCCAATTAGTTGTATAGAGATGGGGGAGGACTTCAGTTCTTTATCCCTAGGGATTAGAGACATCTTTTAACCCCAGGAAAGATCATAGATCTATGATAAACTTAAATTTTAATCCGAAAACGGGTAAGCTAACTTTCGATGGTCTAACTTTAGAGATTGATGCTGAAGAAGGATTTTGCAACAGTAAACTTTATCACAAACTAAATACGTTTAATGCTGTAAAGAAATACATGCCTTATCACTATCTTATTGATCCGGTGTTTTTTTGCGATAAAGAGTTTGAAATTAACATACGGCCAATATGTTTTGGTTTTCCTTTTATGGTTCATCTTGTCGATAAGGATAGTGAATTTTATAAATCCCTAAAGGACTGGGATGCGAGAACTAATATTAACATGCTAAATAACTCAGTGAAAAGTTTGTCTGATTGGCTAAGTCTTTCTCTGAATTTAGGGGTTCCTGACATTACGGAAACAGAAATGATTAGATGGGATTATGAATGGGGCCGAATTTCTGTCTCGTATGAGACGAAGTCATTCAACCATGGTATATATATAGTTTGGAATTTAATCTAATTAGTCAACAAGACTTGGTTAAATTAAGTTATTGACTAATAACATCATCCATTTACTTTTAATTTTACTTGTCATTATTGGAGTTTAAGGTTATAGAGATAATGAAAATAACTAATCGACTAAAAAAGAAGTTATTAGTCCTCGATGGCACTGACAATGATTTCATAGAGTATGGAAAGGAAATAGCATGTCCTGAATGCGAGGGGATAATAGCCTACTCTATCGTAAACTCATATGAGTTTGACACGCTCACAGAAGAGGTAAAATGCTTTTTGGATAAGAAAATGAGAGGTGTGAAGCTTGTTAGTGAACATAAAAAATATAGCTACGACGATAGCCAATTATATGTTTCGAAAAATACATGTTCAAAATGTTTGAAAGAGTTTTCTACTGTATTAACGTATAAAGAAGTGCAGCCAGCCCGATACCGGGTATATCTTGTGGGGCTTTTTGAAGGTGATTTGAAACAGATCAAACTTTAAAAGTTGAGGTTTACCAATGATTGAAAATCTCATTTTATTTAAAGAAAATGACCTGCTTCAAAGGGGTCGTGGTGAAGGTAACATAGTGGTTAGTATGCCATTTTTAGACCATGCAATGGTCGACTCAACACGCCAGTTAGTCTTTGCGTTAAGCGAGCCTAAACCATTACCAACCGTTTTGACCATCTTCAATGCTCAGGGCGAAAAACTATTTTGGTCTGCACCTCCTGAAGGTGCGACTTTCTATTACTTAACATTCAACCTGTCAAAGGAAGTGGTCGTTGTCTGTAGCTATCCAGCAAAAAAAAATGGCTGGCATGACTGGTTTTATTCCTGGGATATGAAGCGTAACGCGTTGTCTCTATCGGGCCCTGCATACTAAGATCACAAGTGCCAAAAAATATGATAACTATAATCGGTGGCAAAAAAAGAACTGTATCAGCAGTTACAACAAGCAGTTTAAAAAAAAGCTACAAGTTGAGTGAATAAAAAAGGGTATTCAGAGGGAATCTTTCTGACTTCCGGAAGAGAGATCCCAAGAACCGGAGGAGTCATTCTCGCTTAATCTGAGAGTCCTGCATCTCTTAAAGAGCGCTAGCGCGAGGGCTCTTTTCAGGCGTTAAGCTTGTGTCTGCCGAAATCATTCCCTTTGATTCCAGCATGAAAACTGAACTCTTAGACAATGTGTTTTAACCTCACAATAAAAAAATCCACGCCAAGGCGTGGATTTTTTCCGTTCAAAACAACTCAAACGTTAAACAAGAAGTTCATCACATCGCCATCTTTAACGATGTAGTCTTTCCCTTCCGCACGCATCTTGCCAGCTTCTTTCGCGCCTTGTTCACCCTTGTAGGTAATAAAGTCTTCAAACGCGATGGTCTGCGCGCGAATGAAGCCCTTCTCGAAGTCGGTGTGGATCTTACCAGCCGCCTGAGGCGCAGTCGCACCGACAGGGATGGTCCACGCACGCACTTCTTTCACGCCTGCGGTAAAGTAGGTTTGCAGGTTCAGCAGCTCATAGCCCGCGCGGATCACGCGGTTCAGGCCCGGCTCTTCCAGACCCAGCTCGGCCATGAACTCTTCACGGTCGGCGTCGTCCAGCTCCGCGATATCAGATTCAACGGCAGCGCAAACCGCTACAACCACAGAGCCTTCAGCCGCGGCAATTTCACGCACTTTGTCCAGGTACGGGTTGTTCTCGAAACCGTCTTCGTTAACGTTGGCGATGTACATGGTTGGCTTCAGCGTCAGGAAGCTCAGGTATTTGATCGCCGCCTTGTCTTCTTCAGTCAGGTTTTTCAGCGCGCGGAGCATGCCCGCGTTTTCCAGCTGTGGCAGACATTTTTCCAGTGCAGCCAGTTCCGCTTTCGCGTCCTTGTCGCCGCCTTTGGCTTTCTTCTGCACGCGGTGAATTGCGCGCTCGCAGGTGTCGAGGTCAGAGAGCGCCAGCTCGGTGTTGATAACGTCGATGTCGTCAGCCGGATCCACTTTGTTGTTAACGTGGATGATGTTGTCGTTCTCGAAGCAGCGCACAACGTGGCCGATCGCTTCGGTTTCACGGATGTTGGTCAGGAACTGGTTGCCCAGACCTTCACCTTTGGATGCGCCTTTTACCAGACCCGCGATGTCCACGAACTCCATGGTGGTGGGCAGAATACGCTGCGGCTTCACGATTTCCGCGAGCTGGTCCAGACGCGGATCGGGCATAGGAACAACGCCGGTGTTCGGCTCAATGGTACAGAACGGGAAGTTCGCCGCTTCAATACCTGCTTTGGTGAGCGCGTTGAACAGGGTGGATTTGCCCACGTTTGGCAGACCGACGATACCGCATTTGAATCCCATTTCTAAATCACCTTAATCTCTTGATAATCAATCCGTTAACGATAACCGATTGAAGAAAAGTAAATAACTACGCCTATTATACACGTAACCCACGTGCCGCGCGGTAAAAATGCCGCAGGGCCTTGTTTATTGCGCTTTGAAAGCGTGCAGTCGATTGGTGGCTTTCGTTAAGCCGTCCTGAAGCCAAATCTCGGTGCAGCGGGCCGCCTCGTCTACAGCTTCGTCAATCAGCTTTTGCTCAGAAACTGGTGGTTTACCGAGTACGAAACCGACAACTTTGTTTTTAACGCCCGGATGACCGATTCCCACGCGCAAACGGTGGAAATTGGGGTTATTGCCCAGTTTGCTGATGATATCTTTCAGACCGTTGTGGCCACCATGACCGCCACCCAGTTTGAACTTCGCCACGCCTGGCGGCAGATCCAGTTCGTCGTGGGCCACCAGGATTTCATCCGGATTGATGCGGTAGAACGTTGCCATGGCCGCCACGGATTTGCCGCTCAGGTTCATAAAGGTGGTTGGCACCAGCAACCGCACGTCGGCACCCGCAAGATTGATGCGTGAGGTATACCCGTAAAACTTTGGTTCTTCACGCAGAGGCGCGCGCAAACGCTCCGCCAGCAGATCAACATACCAGGCGCCGGCATTATGGCGGGTAGCGGCATACTCTGCGCCCGGATTGGCGAGGCCGACAATCAGTTTAATCGTCACGATTTACTTCCTAATGGGTTCCAGATCTGGTGCGTAGTTTACTGTCTGGCGCGCCGCTTGACAAAGTTCCGCCTGCTGTACATCGAATTGCGAATAATTTCTTATTTGAACAATTAGAATTTCAAGCTGTTCAATGTCTTATTTGTAAATTTTTGTCTGGGAGTTATCTGTAAATGTGATCGCTCGCGCAACTCATATAAGAGGCGTTGTCTATACTTTACACACAAGGAGAAGGGGCTTTTCCCTGACAACCCAAAGTTCCGGAGGTTACATATGAAACGCAAAAACGCTTCGATGCTCGGTAACGTGCTAATGGGGTTGGGACTGTTCGTGATGGTCGCCGGTGTCGGTTATTCAATTTTAAACCAATTACCGCAGCTTGACCTCCCACAATACTTTGCGCATGGCGCGGTGCTGAGCATCTTCCTCGGTGCGGTATTGTGGCTCGCCGGGGCGCGCGTAAGCGGACATGAGGAAGTCTGCGATAAATACTGGTGGGTGCGCCATTACGATAAACGATGCCGCCGCGACCAGCATAAACCCAGCTAGTGTGCCAGTTTTACAAAAGAACGACTCCCTCTGGAGTCGTTCTTTTTTCAGGCTATTTATTCCAGGTCGGTGAGCGCCGCTTCGCGATTTGGGTAAAAGGCCAGTCGGCCAGGGATCGGCTGTACGCCAGCGCGCGCCATCGTGCGTAGTGGCTGAAACTCCAGGTTACTCACCCGCAGCTCGCAGCCTTCCGGCAGACGTTTCACAAAACGCTGGAAGGCATCCAGACCGCCGGCATCCAGCACAGGAACGGCATCCCACTTCAGTACCACAATCCGTTTACCCGCCACACGAGACTCCAGATCGCTGAACAACCCCTCTGCGGCAGCAAAGAACAGGGGGCCAATCACGCGCAGCACCAGCACATCGTCAGGCACCTCAACGTTAACCGGAGAGAGACGCGTCATCTGCGCGATGCGGCGCATAAACAGCAACGAGGCCAGCACAATGCCGACGCTGATGGCGATAACCATATCGAACAGTACGGTCAGCGACATACAGATCAGCATCACGATGATGTCGTCTTTCGGGGCACGGCGCAGCAGATTTACCACCTTATGCGCCTCACTCATGTTCCAGGCCACCATCAGCAGCAGGGCAGCCATGGCTGAGAGGGGAAGCCACGAAAGCAGCGGGGCCAGGATCAGCAGCGCCATGATCACCAGCAGAGAGTGAATGACCGCCGACACCGGCGATGTCGCCCCCGCGCGAACGTTTGCGGCGGAACGGGCGATCGCAGCCGTTGCCGTAATACCGCCGAAGAACGGCGCAACGATGTTCCCTAAGCCCTGGCCGACCAGCTCGCTGTTAGCTTTATGCTTTGTCCCGGTCATGCCGTCGAGTACCACGGCGCAGAGCAGGGATTCAATCGCTCCCAGCATCGCCATGGAGAACGCGGCGGGCAGCAGGGCGCGAAGGGAATCCCAGCTCAGGGTGAAACTCGAACCTGGCATGTCCCACGGCAGAACCAGCTGCGGCAGCAGCTGCGGAATACCGTTACCCTGTGAACCGTCCGCCAGAATATAGTGGAACTGCGAGCCGATAGTGGCGACCTGTCCACCGAGCAGGTTGACGACGCCCATTACCGCGCAGCCCAGCAGCAGGGCGGGCAGATGCCCCGGGAGACGAATTCCCAGGCGAGGCCAGACAACAAGCGTCCCGAGGGTAACGATGCCAATGGCCGCATCGCCCAGGTTGGCCGTCGGCAGCGCCATAAACAGCGCGCCCACTTTCTGTAAATAGTGCTCCGGAACATGGGGCATTTGCAGACCAAGGAAATCCTTAATCTGCATAGTCCCGATGGTGATCCCAATCCCCGAGGTGAACCCCAGCGTCACGGAAAGAGGAATATATTCAATCAGGCGACCGAAACGGGCCAGACCGAACAGAATTAAAAAGACGCCGGACATCAGGGTGGCGACCAGCAGGCCTGCCAGACCAAACTGTTGCGAAACCGGATAAAGGATCACCACGAAGGCGGCAGTTGGGCCGGAAACGCTGAAGCGTGACCCGCCCGTCAGCGCAATCACAATCCCGGCGACCGCCGACGTGTAAAGGCCGTACTGCGGCGCGACGCCGCTACCAATCGCCAGCGCCATCGCCAGCGGAATGGCAATAATCCCGACGGTGATCCCGGCTATCAGGTCACGGATAAAGCGTGACGATGTGTATTTCTCTTTCCAGCAGGCGTCGATGAGGGCGCGAAAGGGCAGAACATGTGAGGAGGTTACGTTTTTCACAATTATCTATCATCCGTGTGCGCATCATCTGTCATGTGAATGGCAGGTGAAGGAGGCATAAATCATACAAATGAAAATTATAAACAAAAAAACCCGCCGTAGCGGGTTTTTTGGCCGTGCTCGATCAGTGTTCGAACATTGCAGAGATGGATTCTTCGTTGCTGATACGACGAATCGCTTCGGCCAACATCCCGGACAGGGTCAACGTACGCACGTTTGGCAGTGCCTTGATCTCGTCGCTCAGTGGGATGGTATCGCACACCACAACTTCATCAATGACGGAGTTACGGAGGTTGTTCACCGCATTGCCGGAGAAGATCGGGTGGGTTGCGTAAGCGAATACGCGTTTCGCACCGCGCTCTTTCAGCGCTTCTGCGGCTTTACATAGCGTACCGCCGGTATCGATCATGTCGTCTACCAACACGCAATCGCGGCCAGCTACGTCACCGATGATGTGCATCACCTGAGAAACGTTAGCGCGCGGACGGCGTTTGTCGATGATCGCCATGTCGGTATCGTTCAGCAGCTTCGCGATAGCACGAGCACGTACCACGCCGCCGATGTCCGGAGAAACCACAATCGGGTTGTCCAGATTCAGTTGCAGCATATCTTCCAGCAGGATTGGGCTGCCGAATACGTTATCAACCGGAACGTCGAAGAAGCCCTGGATCTGCTCTGCGTGCAGGTCGACCGTCAGTACGCGGTCAACGCCGACGCTGGACAGGAAATCCGCGACAACTTTAGCGGTGATTGGTACACGCGCGGAACGGACGCGGCGGTCCTGGCGGGCATAGCCAAAGTAAGGAATAACAGCAGTGATACGGCCAGCAGAAGCGCGACGCAGCGCGTCGACCATAACAACCAATTCCATCAGGTTGTCGTTCGTTGGAGCACAGGTGGACTGGATGATGAAAATATCACCACCGCGTACATTTTCGTTAATTTGTACGCTGACTTCGCCGTCGCTAAAGCGACCTACAGCGGCGTCGCCGAGGGAAGTGTACAGGCGGTTGGCAATACGTTGTGCTAGTTCCGGGGTGGCGTTACCAGCAAAAAGCTTCATATCAGGCACGAGAAGAACCTCAGGCATGCGTCCAGTGGTGGATAGCGTTCGCCGCAAACTGCGGGGCCTAAGCAAACGCTATCCAGGCGGTGTATTAAAGAGCGCGATGCAACGTCTGGAACAGGGTGACGTTGTCACCGAAACTCAGTCTGCGCCAGAATGGCCTGCTGTAGGGGGGAGGTGTTCATCCCGCGTGCTACAAAACCATGCAGCCAATCCGGCGCTTGCTCAAGCACCTGACGGGCGGCGGATTCGGTGTCAAATTCAGCAAAGACACAGGCCCCTGTACCGGTCAGGCGCGACGGCGCGTATTCTAACAGCCAGGAAAGCACCGCATCAACCTCGCGAAAACGTTTTCTTGCGATATCCTCGCAATCGTTGCTGAATTCACAATTTAATAACGTATCTATTGACCGTACCGGGGTATTTCTTTTCAGGTCAGGATCTTTAAAGATGACCGGGGTAGGAATGCTCACTCCAGGGTGAACAATCAGATACCATTTTTCCGGCGGATTTACCGGCGTGAGGATTTCACCCACGCCCTCGGCAAACGCCGCGTGGCCGCGCACAAATACCGGTACATCTGCGCCCAACGTTAACCCTAGCGCTGCCAGCTCGTCCGTTGTCAGACCGCAGCCCCACAGGTGGTTAAGCGCCACCAAAACGGTCGCAGCATTTGACGAACCGCCACCAAGACCGCCGCCCATCGGCAGGCGTTTGTCGATACGGATATCCGCACCGCTTCCCGCAGGCAGGCGACCCGATGCCGACGCCGCTTTCATCAGCAGGCGCGCGGCACGCACGATCAGGTTATCGTCGTGCGCCACGCCGTCGACCGGCGTCAGCAGGCAAATTTGCCCGTCCTGACGCGGTTCAATGAAAATCGTGTCGCCGTAATCAACAAACTGAAACAGCGTTTGCAGTGTATGATAGCCGTCAGCGCGCTGCCCGGTAATGTAGAGAAACAGGTTCAGTTTTGCAGGAGAGGGCCACTGGGTCATCATTTAACGATCCAGTTGTCCATTTTCAGCTTGATACGCTGGCTGCCCTGCGTCAGCTCCATGTTGGACGGCAGCGACGGTTGCGTCTTACTGTCATACGCGCTGTAGACCACTTTCCAGGTTTTACCGCCCTGGGTGTAGTTCACCTGGCTCAGACGGTATTGATCGTCGAGCGTATAGTCGGTCGCATCACCCGGCAGGCCAAGGATCCACTGGCGCAGGCTATTGAGCGGAATCGGCATCCCGGTTAATTTGCCAATCATCTCTTCGGCGTCGGTGGCCGTGTAGTGCTGGCCTTTATTGTCGGTGATCTGCGCTTCGCCAGGCTTCGCGTTAAGCTCCAGTTCGGTGCTGCCCAGCGGGTTCAGCAGCAGCAGGCGATAGTTGTCCTGACCCGTTTGTTGCCAGAAGAAACGGGCGTAAACCTTTTGTTCGTCAGAGAGATAGGCAAACGCACCGCGGGTCTGGTACTGGCTTAACTTCAGCACGTCCTGCTGGTGCTGGCGCCACTGCGGTGAGTCGGGGCTTTTGCCGGGGCCTTTCGGCTGATGAACGGAACAGGCGGTCAGAACCAGGGCCGCCAGAGGCAGCAGGCGAATCATTCGGGTCATAATGATGACAAATCCTTGAGATACGTTGCAGTTATAAGTGTTAATGCTAGCGTTGAAGGGTGTCACCGTCTACGTTCAAATTATCTCAAAGCGTTGAGTAACCTATTACTCCGAAAGGGTGCGGTCTCTTTTATTGATCTCGCGCATCCTGTATGATGCGTCCTGCTAACCTTATTAACGCTGGTACTACTCCCGCTCAACATGACCCTATTAGCACTCGGTATTAACCACAAAACAGCCCCGGTTTCACTGCGAGAACGCGTTACGTTTTCGCCGGATACGCTCGACCTGGCGCTGGACAGCCTGCTTGCACAGCCGATGGTGCAGGGCGGCGTGGTGCTGTCGACGTGCAACCGTACCGAACTGTATTTGAGCGTAGAAGAGCAGGACAACCTGCACGAGGCGCTGATCCGCTGGCTATGTGACTACCACAATCTCAACGAAGAAGAGCTGCGCAACAGCCTGTACTGGCATCAGGATAACGATGCGGTCAGCCATCTGATGCGCGTTGCCAGCGGTCTGGATTCGCTGGTGCTGGGCGAGCCGCAGATCCTCGGCCAGGTGAAAAAAGCCTTCGCGGATTCCCAGAAAGGGCATCTGAAAGCCAGCGAGCTGGAGCGTATGTTCCAGAAGTCATTCTCCGTGGCGAAGCGTGTGCGAACCGAAACCGACATTGGTGCCAGTGCGGTTTCGGTTGCTTTCGCGGCCTGTACCCTTGCCCGTCAAATCTTTGAATCGCTGTCGACCGTCACCGTACTGCTGGTGGGGGCGGGCGAAACCATCGAGCTGGTGGCGCGCCATCTGCGTGAACACAAAGTGAAAAAGATGATCATCGCCAACCGCACCCGCGAACGTGCGCAGGTGCTGGCAGATGAAGTGGGCGCTGAGGTGATTGCGCTGAGCGACATCGATGAACGTCTGAAAGAGGCGGACATTATTATCAGCTCGACCGCCAGTCCGCTGCCGATCATCGGGAAAGGGATGGTCGAGCGTGCGCTGAAATCCCGCCGCAATCAGCCTATGCTGCTGGTGGACATCGCCGTTCCGCGCGATGTCGAACCGGAAGTGGGCAAACTGGCCAATGCCTACCTCTACAGCGTGGACGACCTGCAAACCATCATTTCGCACAACCTTGCCCAGCGTAAAGCGGCGGCAGTGCAGGCGGAAACTATCGTTGAGCAGGAAACCAGTGAATTTATGGCCTGGCTGCGCGCGCAAAGCGTCAGCGAGACTATCCGCGAGTACCGCGGTCAGGCGGAGCAGGTGCGTGATGATCTGACGGCCAAAGCGCTGGCGGCCCTTGAACAGGGCGGCGACGCGCAGGCGATTATGCAGGATCTGGCCTGGAAACTGACCAACCGCCTGATCCATGCGCCAACCAAATCTCTTCAGCAGGCTGCCCGTGACGGGGACGATGAACGCCTGACTATTCTGCGCAACAGCCTCGGGCTGGAATAGCGCCCTATACCCATTTTCTATGACAAGGTGCATTTACGCCTATGAAGCCTTCTATCGTCGCTAAACTGGAAGCTCTGCACGAGCGCCATGAAGAAGTCCAGGCGCTGCTCGGCGATGCCGGGACCATTGCCGACCAGGAACGTTTTCGCGCGCTGTCGCGTGAATACGCGCAGTTAAGTGATGTTTCAAAATGCTTTACCGACTGGCGACAGGTCCAGGAAGATATCGAAACCGCGCAGATGATGCTCGACGATCCTGAAATGCGCGAAATGGCGCAGGAAGAGTTACAGGACGCCAAAGCGCGTTCAGAAGAGATGGAGCAGCAGCTTCAGGTACTTCTCCTGCCGAAAGATCCGGACGATGAGCGTAACGCCTTTGTGGAAGTGCGCGCCGGTACCGGCGGCGACGAAGCGGCGCTGTTTGCCGGGGATCTGTTCCGTATGTACAGCCGTTATGCGGAATCACGCCGCTGGCGCGTGGAGATCATGAGCGCCAACGAAGGCGAGCATGGCGGATACAAAGAGGTTATCGCCAAAATCAGCGGCGACGGCGTCTATGGTCGGCTGAAGTTTGAATCTGGCGGTCACCGCGTGCAGCGCGTGCCGGCGACCGAATCGCAGGGGCGTATTCACACCTCAGCCTGCACGGTGGCGGTCATGCCCGAGCTGCCGGAAGCGGAACTGCCGGACATCAACCCGGCGGATCTGCGTATCGACACCTTCCGCTCGTCAGGGGCGGGTGGTCAGCACGTTAACACCACCGACTCCGCCATCCGTATTACTCACCTGCCGACCGGGATTGTGGTGGAGTGTCAGGACGAACGTTCCCAGCACAAAAACAAAGCCAAGGCGTTGTCCGTGCTGGGCGCGCGCATTCACGCGGCGGAAATGGCGAAACGCCAGCAGGCGGAAGCATCTACCCGTCGTAACCTGCTGGGCAGCGGCGATCGCAGCGACCGTAACCGCACCTATAACTTCCCGCAGGGCCGCGTCACCGATCACCGCATTAACCTGACGCTCTACCGTCTGGATGAGGCGATGGAAGGTAAGCTCGATATGCTGATTGAGCCTATCGTGCAGGAATACCAGGCCGACCAGCTGGCGGCGCTGTCCGAGCAGGATTAATGGATTTTCAACGCTGGCTACGCCATGCCGCCAGCGCGCTTTCCGCGAGCGAAAGCCCGAAGCGCGACGCTGAAATCCTGCTGGAACACGTGACGGGCAAAGCCCGGACGTATTTGCTCGCCTTCGGTGAAACCGAACTGACCGCTGAACAGCTGGCGCAGCTGGAAGTGCTCCTTGACCGCCGTAAAACCGGCGAGCCGGTGGCGCATCTGGTGGGCGAACGTGAGTTCTGGTCGCTGCCGCTGTACGTCTCGGCGGCCACGCTGATCCCGCGCCCGGACACCGAGTGTCTGGTGGAGCAGGCGCTGGCGCGGCTGCCGGCGCAGGGCTGCCCTGTTCTCGACCTCGGTACCGGCACCGGCGCGATTGCGCTGGCGCTGGCCAGCGAGCGACCGGACTGCACCGTCACGGCGGTGGACGTGATGCCTGATGCGGTCACGCTGGCGCAGCGTAACGTTGCGCGCCTGGGGCTGAGCAATGTTTCCGTTCTGCAAAGCAGCTGGTTCGCCGCGCTTGAAGGCCGCATGTTCGACATGATTGTCAGTAATCCACCCTACATTGACGAAGACGATCCGCATCTTGCGCAGGGCGACGTTCGCTTTGAACCGCTGACGGCGCTGGTCGCTGCGAATCACGGACTTGCGGATCTTGATCACATTGTGACAACGTCACGGAAACATTTGCTTACCGGTGGCTGGCTGCTGGTAGAACATGGCTGGACGCAGGGGGAGGCGGTGCGAGCGCTGTTTACGCGTGCCGGTTACGCCGCGGTGGAAACCTGCCGGGATTACGGCGGCAACGAACGCCTCACGCTGGGGCAGTGGGCATGAAAGCAGTCGATACGCCATTTACTGATAAAGGCGCATGGCTGACTGAGACGCTGTTTGGCGTTATCATCTACATCGTTTTGGGTTTTATCGCGCGTAGGGGTTACCGTCCGCGCAGCCAGCACGCTTTTTGCTGGGTCTGGTGGTGCTGTACATCATCATTAAACTCGCCACCACAAGAATACCGTTACTGGGGTAAGTCATGAGGTCCTTAGCCGATTTCGAATTTAACAAAGTGCCGCTCTGCGATGGCATGATCCTGATTTCAGAGATGATCCGCGACGATTTCACGTCGCAGTACGTTTACGCTGAACTGGAAAATCTGGTCAGCCTGGCGCGCGAAGAGATCAATCAGGCACGTCCGCAGGACTGGCAATTAGAGAAGCTGATAGAGCTTTTCTACGGCGAATGGGGTTTCTGCGACACGCGAGGCGTATACCGCCTGTCTGACGCACTGTGGCTGGACCAGGTGTTGAAAAATCGTCAGGGCAGCGCCGTCGCGTTGGGCGCCATTTTACTGTGGGTTGCGCACCGGCTGGATATTCCGCTGGTGCCGGTCATTTTCCCGACGCAGATGATTTTGCGGGCGGAGTGGCTGGACGGTGAGATGTGGTTGATCAATCCGTTTAACGGCGACACGCTGGATGAACATACGCTGGACGTCTGGCTGAAGGGCAATATTAGCCCTATAGCTGAGCTCTTCAATGAAGATCTTGATGAAGCCGACAACGCTGAGGTGATCCGCAAGCTGCTGGATACGCTGAAGTCTGCGCTGATGGAAGAGCGTCAGATGGAGCTGGCCCTGCGCGCAAGCGAAGTGCTGTTGCAGTTCAATCCGGAAGATCCGTACGAAATCCGCGATCGCGGCCTGATTTATGCGCAGCTCGACTGTGAGCACGTGGCGCTGAATGATTTGAATTATTTCGTCGAGCAATGTCCGGAAGATCCGATCAGCGAAATGATTCGCGCGCAGATCAACGCGATCGCGCATAAACACATTACACTGCATTAATCTTAATTCCGATTCACACCTGAATAAGGCGATCCTATGAAACAAAAAGTGGTTAGCATTGGTGATATCAACGTGGCAAACGACCTGCCGTTCGTGCTGTTTGGCGGTATGAACGTGCTGGAATCCCGTGATCTCGCTATGCGCATCTGCGAACACTACGTGACCGTGACCCAAAAGCTGGGCATTCCGTACGTGTTTAAAGCCTCTTTTGACAAAGCCAACCGCTCCTCCATTCACTCCTACCGTGGCCCGGGCCTGGAAGAGGGGATGAAGATTTTCCAGGAGCTGAAACAGACGTTTGGCGTGAAAGTGATCACCGACGTGCACGAAGCCTCTCAGGCGCAGCCCGTGGCGGACGTAGTAGACGTGATTCAGCTTCCGGCGTTCCTGGCTCGCCAGACTGACCTGGTTGAAGCGATGGCGAAAACCGGTGCCGTGATTAACGTGAAGAAACCGCAGTTTGTGAGCCCAGGCCAGATGGGTAACATCGTCGACAAGTTTATCGAAGGCGGTAACGACCAGGTGATCCTGTGCGACCGTGGTTCAAACTTCGGTTACGACAACCTGGTTGTGGATATGCTGGGCTTCAGCGTGATGAAGAACGTCTCTAACCAGTCTCCGGTGATTTTCGACGTAACCCACTCTCTGCAATGCCGCGACCCGTTTGGCGCAGCGTCCGGCGGCCGTCGTGCGCAGGTGACCGAACTGGCACGCGCCGGGATGGCAACCGGCCTGGCGGGCCTGTTCATTGAAGCGCACCCGGATCCGGCTAATGCGAAATGCGACGGTCCATCCGCGCTGCCGCTGGATAAGCTGGAGCCGTTCCTGAAGCAGATCAAGGCGATTGACGATCTGGTGAAGAGCTTCGACGAGCTGGATACCAGTAACTAATAAAAAACCCGCTTCGGCGGGTTTTTTTATGGGGTATATTGCCGGGTGGCGCTGCGCTTACCCGGCCTACAAAACCGTAGGCCCTGCAAGCGAAGCGCCGCTGGGCAAAAACACTACGCAAATATCGTCATCAGATACGCAATAAACAGCGCCATATGTGCCGCGCCGTTAAGCACATTGGTGCGACCGGTAGAGAAGGAGATTTGGCACAGCAGCAGCGACGCCACCATCACAATCATCTCAGGCGCCCCCAGCGCAAACTGCAATTCATTCCCCGTCATAAAGGCAATCAACGTTACCACCGGAACGGTAAGGGAGATGGTCGCCAGTACGGAGCCGAAGAACAGGTTCATCGCACGCTGCACCTGATTGTTCAGCACCGCTTTCAGCGCTCCAAGGCCTTCTGGCGACAGTATCAGCAGTGCCACCAGGAAACCGGTAAAGGCGACCGGCGCGTTCAGTTCGGTTAACAGCGTTTCCAGCGGGTTGGCGTTCATCTTGGTGACAGCGATAACCGCAATCAGATGCACGATCAGCCAAACCGTGTGCCACGCGCTGCTGTGGGCCGACGGCTTGCCGTGGTGCGGGTCATCGTCGTCGCTGTCATCTTCATGTTCGTAAACAAACAGGCTCTGGTGCGTTTTGGTCTGAATGAGCAGGAATACGCCGTACATCGCCGCGGAAATCAGCGCGACCAGCAGCGCCTGGCCAGTGGAGAAGTTTGCACCCGGCAGCGCCATCGGGAATACCAGCACGATAATCGCCAGCGGGAACAGGGCAATGAGATACTGTTTAATGCCAAAGAGGTTCATGTACTGGGTGGCAAATTTACGGCCACCGAGTAAAAGCGAGAAACCGACCAGGCCGCCGGTGACAATCATGATGATGGAATAGAGCGTATCGCGCATTAACGTTGGCGCGGCGTCGCCGGTCGCCATCAATGCGGAAATTAAGCTAACTTCAAGAATAACAACCGAAAGACTTAATATTAATGAGCCGTACGGCTCTCCCAGACGGTGTGCTAAGACATCCGCATGGCGGACGACGCTAAATGCGCTGGTTAAAATACCTACCAGCGCCAGAATATTGATCCCGACCACCACTGGCAGTGACTGACTGCTTCCCCAGAAGAGCAGCACAGCCAGTGCCAGAACCGGGAAAATGAGAGACGTCTCCTTGTGGCGGGTCTTTACCGCCTCGTGTGTTGCTGTCATGTGCTTCTCCGTCAATGCAGGTGCTTGTAATTATAGATAGATTTTGAGGACATTAAACTAACAGAAATCTGTTAAATACCCTTTGTTTTTTACTTAATTTTACCCTTTGTAATGTTTTTTATGCTTGAGGGTTATAATACCTCATCTTCATAAAATAATAATTTAATAACAACACGTTGTGATTTTAAGTCGTTCATTTCTGCCTGTCGGCTGGCACCCTGTCGTATCCTCGTCCACACTTATCTTTTAGCCAAAAAGAGAGGTTAATGATGCCATACAAATCGAAAAGCGAATTACCGGATAACGTGCAACACGTATTGCCTGCCCACGCGCAGGATATCTACAAAGAAGCCTTTAACAGCGCCTGGGATCAGTACAAAGATAAAGAGGACCGCCGGGATGATGCCAGCCGTGAAGAGACGGCGCATAAGGTAGCCTGGGCCGCCGTAAAAAATGACTATGAAAAGGGAGACGATGATAAGTGGCACAAAAAGAAATAGCTGCCGACTAATACGCTGCCTTCGTTTTGACTTTTCAGGCGGTTGACCTGCCGTTGTATTGCATCTGGCCCGCGAATTGCTTATCGTTGCTCGGCTGCTGTTAAAATGAACAGCGCAGAATGCCGGGAAGGCGAACTACAGATGTCGCAAGGAAGCATGCAGTGGCGGAGGTGTAATGTGTTAACGCGTGATTTCTTGATGAAGGCAGATTGTAAAACGGCATTTGGTGCTATTGAGGAATCGCTTCTGTGGTCGGCAGAACAACGTGCGGCGTCGCTTGCGGCAACGCTGGCCTGCCGCCCGGATGATGGCCCGGTCTGGATTTTTGGTTACGGTTCGCTGATGTGGAACCCGGCGCTGGAGTATGTCGAATCGGCAACCGGCACGCTGCCGGGCTGGCATCGTGCGTTCTGTTTGCGCCTGACGGCCGGACGCGGCAGCGCCTGTCAGCCTGGCCGCATGCTTGCACTAAAAGAGGGCGGGCGCACCACGGGCGTGGCATACCGCCTGCCGGATGCCACGCTGGAAGACGAACTGACGCTGCTGTGGAAGCGCGAGATGATTACCGGCTGCTATATGCCCAGCTGGTGCAGGCTGGAACTGGACGATGGCCGTACCGTAAACGCACTGGTGTTTATTATGGATCCGCGCCATCCACTCTATGAAGCCGACACCCGAACCCAGGTGATTGCCCCGCTGATTGCCGCCGCCAGCGGACCGCTGGGCACGAACGCCCAGTATCTTTTCTCGCTCGATCAGGAGCTAAAGCGTCTCGGTATGCAGGACGACTGTCTGAGCGAGCTGGTGGTGAAGGTGAAAACGCTATTGGAGGGCAACCCGCTCAGCAACACGCTGCGCCCCGGTTTTGCCTGAACACGACGCCCGGCTGAACGGGCGTCCACTGCTCGCCTTAAAAAGTTAACACCTTGTCCGCAGCCAGCGTCCACTCGGCAAGCTCAGGCAGCGTGCCGATCTGAACCCCATCAATCAGCGGTAGCCCGGTAATGCCGCGCCCGTCCGTGCAGGTTTTACACAGTTTGACTGGCACATCTTGCGCCGTGAGGATCTCCAGCATCTGCTGAATGTTGTAGCCTTCAGCCGGTTTCTGTCCTTTCAGCCCCGCAGTGACCGCATCCGACATCAAAAACAGCCGCAAATCGGTTTCGCTCTCTTTTTCGCGCAGGGCGATCGCCAGACGCAAGCTGTTGAAGAGGGATTCGCTGCCGTAGGCCGCCCCGTTGGCGACGATAACGATTTTTTGCATGTTGACTCCTGTTCTTTTAAAGGCACGAAAATTGCTTATCTCAGCGGAGATGACCGATCCGGGAGAGAGAAGATGACGACAATCACTGGCCGTTTGCCCGGCGCAACCGAATGGTTCCAGCGCGCAACATATCAGCGCAGGGAACAGCTCAGCAGACTTGCGCAGCTGGGAGAGCTGGTGAACAGCATTAGCCAGCTGGTGCATATGCTACAGTGTGAGCGCGGCGCGTCAAACGTCTGGCTTTGCTCGCAGGGCAAACTGTATGCCCCGGAATGCAAAGCCAGCCGGGGGCTGGTGGATGAAAACCTGGCGGTATTGCTTACCTTGCTGAATGGCCAGGCGTCGCTGCCGGGAAGTGCCGTCTGTGAACGCATCGCCGTTGCGCTGCAATGTCTGGAGACGCTGTCGGCCCTTCGCGAGGGCGTGACGCAGCAGAGTATTACCGCTCCTCAGGCGATGGAGCACTACAGCCGGATGCTTCGCCATCTGCTCAGTATCGTCCCGCAGCTCAATGACAGCATTGACGATCCGCACATTGCGGGCCGTTTCGTCGCGCTTTTTAGCCTGATGCAGGGCAAAGAGCTGGTGGGGCAGGAGCGCGCGCTGGGGGCAATTGGTTTTACCCTGGGGTTTTTTGATGATGAAACCCGCCAGAGGCTGGTGGACCGGATCGACGGGCAGCAGGCCTGCTTCGACATCTTTCTTTCTCACAGCCGCGCCGGGGTGCAGGAGGCGTTTGCCCAGAACTGCCTGCCGGGCCTGGAAACCGAGCAGCTGAGACGCGTGGCCTGTACCCGCCAGCCCGGTGCTAACGGCGGTAACGTCGCGCTGACGTGGTTTACCTTACAGACAAGCCGCCTTGAGCATCTGCGCACGCTCGAGGAGGGGATGATCGCCGATCTGATGCTGACGGTGGAGGAACGTCTTCGCAGCGAGGACGGCCGCGGCCGGTTAAGCGATCCCGATGAACCTCTCGCGCCTTACCCGGATAAACCTCTGCTTACGCTGGTGCGCCAGCAGGCGCGCGAGATAGAACAGTTGTCCCGCCAGCTTGCCTCGCTGCGCGATACGCTGGAAGAGCGGAAGACCATCGACAAAGCCAAAAGCGTACTGATTGCTCACCAGAATATGAGCGAAGAGCAGGCGTGGACTGCTCTGCGAAAAATGGCGATGGATAAAAACCAGCGCATGGTGGATATCGCCCGTGCGCTGCTCACCGTCAAGAACCTCTGGCCAGTCATCCCTAAGGAGTAGTTGCACGATCGGTGGGCATTTTCTGCCTGTTTAGAGTGCGTCAAATCACATTCAGGCGAAGTAAAGCCTGAAAAACAAGGGATTAAAAGCTGGCATCACCTTTGCATTAACAGATTAACCATTTCTGACGATGCGCCAACGGCGGTGCATGCGTCTTCGGGATAAAGGCGTCCAGCGGTGCTTCAGCACCGTCGGGCGCTTTTTTTTTTGCTTTTTTTCAGGAGCGATTATGGCGGATTTGTCGAGACGGCGGTTATTGCAGGCCAGCCTACTGGCGAGTGGCGCGATGCTGTTGCCGGGTGTCATGCAGGCCGCGTGGGCGGCGGGGTCAGATAAGCCAGAGCAGGATACCGTGCGTATCGGGTTTATTCCCCTGACCGACTGCGCGCCAGTGGTTATCGCGGCCCTGAAGGGGTTCGATAAAAAGCATGGCATTACCATTGTGCCGACCAAAGAGGCGAGCTGGGCGGCGGTGCGCGACAAGCTGGTGGCGGGCGAACTGGACGCCGCGCACATTCTGTACGGCCTGCTGTACGGGCTGGAGCTGGGGATCGCGGGCAAGCCACACCAGATGGCGAACCTGATGACCCTTAACCAGAACGGCCAGGCCATCACGCTTTCAGGCGATCTGGCGGAGAAGGGCGTTCGTGACCTCGACGGGCTGAAAAAGCTGATCGGCCAGCAGGCGCCGGGAACCTACACCTTCGCGCATACCTTCCCGACGGGGACCCACGCCATGTGGCTCTACTACTGGCTGGCCAGCGCGGGCATCAATCCCTTTGACGACGTCCGCACCGTGGTGGTGCCGCCACCGCAGATGGTAATGAACATGCGCATCGGCAACATGGTCGGGTTTTGCGTCGGCGAGCCGTGGAACGCGCGGGCGATTAACGACCGCATCGGCTTTACCGCCGCCACGTCGCAGTCCATCTGGGCCGATCACCCGGAAAAAATTCTCGGCACCCGCCGCGACTGGGTGGCGAAAAATCCGCACACCGCGCGGGCGCTGGTAAGCGCCGTAATGGAAGCCGCGCGGTGGATCGACGCGTCGGCGGAAAACAAACGTGAAACCGCGCAAATCCTCTCTCGCCGCGCCTGGCTGAACTGCAAGGAACAGTACCTCACCGGACGCATGCTCGGCGAGTACGACAACGGCCTGGGCCAGCGCTGGCAGGATGCGCACCCGATCCGCTTCTTCAACGAGGGGGCCGTGAGCTACCCGTACCTCTCCGACGGGATGTGGTTCTTAACCCAGTTCCGCCGCTGGGGCTTGCTCAAAGCCGCGCCGGACTACGCGGGCATCGCGCAGCGCATTAACCAGACCGCGGTCTGGCAGGATGCCGCTACCGCCGTGGGCGGCATGTCCACACCGTCATCACCGTATCGCAGCAGCACCCTGATGGACGGCACCGTCTGGAACGGCACCGATCCGGAAGGATACGCCAACCGCTTCGCCATTCACCGTAAAGGGGCCTGATTATGCCGCATCTGCAAAATAGGAAACCACAAGAGACGTCAGAGAGCGGGGAAGTGATTGTCCTGCCTCCGTTACAGGTTCGCCGCCGCACGCCCGCCTTTGCGCGCCGGATGAACGATTTTTTACAGCGCGTCATCCCGGCGCTGCTCGGTCTCGGGCTGCTGGTGATGCTCTGGCAGCTGGCAGCGATGAGCAGTAAAGGCTTTCCGACGCCGCTCAGCACGCTTGATTCGGCCATAACCCTGTTCGCCGATCCGTTTTATCGCGACGGGCCAAACGATATGGGCATCGGCTGGAACGTGCTTGCGTCGTTGCAGCGCGTCGCCATCGGTTTTGGCCTGGCGGCGCTGGCGGGCATCCCGCTGGGCTTTTTGATTGGCCGCTTCACCTTTTTCTCACGCATGTTTAACCCGCTGATCGCGCTCCTGCGCCCGGTCAGCCCACTGGCCTGGCTGCCCATCGGCCTGCTGTTGTTCCAGAAGGCGGAGCCGGCATCGAGCTGGACCATTTTTATCTGCTCCATCTGGCCAATGGTCATAAACACCGCCGAAGGGGTGCGCCGCATTCCGCAGGACTACCTGAACGTGGCCCGCGTGCTGCAACTCTCCGAGTGGACCATCATGCGTCGCATTCTTTTTCCCGCCGTGCTGCCTGCGGTGCTGACCGGGGTACGCCTCTCCATCGGCATTGCCTGGCTGGTGATTGTCGCCGCCGAGATGCTCACCGGGGGCCTGGGCATTGGCTTCTGGATCTGGAACGAGTGGAACAACCTCAACGTTGAAAACATTCTCATCGCCATCGTCATCATTGGCGTGGTCGGGTTGCTGCTGGAGCAAGGGCTGATGCTGATCGCCCGTCGCTTTAGCTGGCAGGAAAAATAAGGAGCAAAGATGAAACCGTTAATTCAGGTCCAGGCAGTGAGCCAGCGTTTTTCCACTGCCAGCGGCGAGTTTCTGGCGCTGCAAAACGTCTCTTTCGATATCCTCGAGGGCGAAACCGTCAGTCTGATTGGTCACTCCGGCTGCGGCAAGTCGACGCTGTTAAACCTGATCGCCGGGATCGCGCTGCCTACGGAAGGCGGACTGATTTGCGACAACCGCGAAATCGCCGGGCCGGGGCCCGAGCGCGCGGTGGTGTTCCAGAATCATTCGCTGCTGCCGTGGTTAACCTGCTTCGACAACGTGGCGCTGGCGGTGGATCAGGTCTTCCGTCACACCATGAGCAAGGCCGAGCGCAAAGAGTGGATTGAGCACAACCTCGACCGCGTGCAGATGGGCCACGCGCTGCATAAGCGCCCCGGGGAGATCTCCGGCGGCATGAAGCAGCGCGTGGGGATTGCCCGGGCGCTGGCGATGAAACCCAAAGTGCTGCTGATGGATGAGCCGTTTGGCGCGCTGGATGCCCTGACGCGAGCCCATTTGCAGGACTCAGTAATGCAGATCCAGCAGGCGCTGAACACCACCATTGTGCTCATCACCCACGACGTGGACGAGGCGGTGCTGCTTTCTGACCGGGTGCTGATGATGACCAACGGCCCGGCGGCCACCGTGGGCGAGATCCTGCGCGTCGATCTGCCGCGCCCGCGCAACCGGGTGCAGCTGGCGGACGACGGCCGCTATCACCACATGCGTCAGCAAATTCTCCATTTCCTCTACGAAAAACAGCCGAAAGCGGCATAACGAGGAGGCACGATGCGACTGGTCATTATCGGTAATGGTATGGCGGCAACCCGGCTGATTGCTTCGCTGACCGAGCGTGCTCCCGGTCGCGTTGCGATTACGGTAATCGGTGACGAGCCGCAGCACGCCTATAACCGCATCCAGCTCTCACCGGTTCTCGGCGGAGAAAAGCAGGCGGAGCACCTCTGTCTGCACGATGAAGGCTGGTATACGGCACGAGACGTGACGGTGCTGCGAGGAGAAACGGCGCTCGGCGTTGACCTGAACGCGCATGAAGTGCGTACCACCGCCCGCACGCTGAGCTGGGATGCGCTGGTGTTTGCCACCGGGTCGAGACCTGTTGTGCCGCCGATCCCCGGCGGCGACGCGCCGCACGTGTTTACCTTTCGCACCCTGGCAGAGACCTGCGCCATTCAGAACATCTCCGGACCGGCAGTCGTGTTGGGCGGCGGGGTGCTCGGCGTGGAGGCGGCGGCCGCGCTGGCCCTTTCAGGTGACAACGTCACGCTTGTGCATCGCGGCCCGTGGCTGATGGAGCAGCAGCTTGACCAGCAGGCGAGCATGCTGCTGGAAGAGGCGCTGGCGGAGCGGGGCGTGCGCTGTGAACTCGCCTCCGGCATCGCGGCGATCAACGCGAATAGCGTGACGCTGCTCAGTGGACGCCGCGTCGACGCCGCGCGCGTGGTACTGGCGACTGGCGTGCAGCCCAACGTTGCGCTGGCGCGGGCCAGTGGCATTCGCTGCGTGCGCGGCATTGTGGTGGATCAGCAGATGCAAACCTCCGTGGCGAATATCTACGCCATTGGCGAGTGCTGCGAAATTGACGGTCAGACGTTTGGCCTGGTCGCCCCCTGTCTGGCGCAGGCGGACATCCTCGCCGCGCGCCTCGCCGGTGACGTTACCGCGCCCTTTACCCTGACTGACAACGGCGTGCGCCTAAAGGTGACCGGCGTGGAGCTGTTTAGCCTCGGTCGCGCCACGGCGCGCGCGGACGATGTGGTCTGGAGCTCATGGGATCCGCTGACCCGCCACTATCGTCGTTTACTGATCCATCGCGGGGCGCTGGCTGGCGTGCTGCTGATGGGCGACTGCCGCAGCGCGGCGACATTTACCGATTTACTGGCAACGGCTGCGCCCGCACACGCGGACTGGCTGTTCGATCGTTTCACAACGCAACCGCAGGTTGCAGGACAGAACGCTATGACAAAACCTACTCTGGTGGTGGTTGGGCACGGTATGGTCGGCCATCAGTTCCTCGAAGACTGCGTTAACCGCAATCTGCATCAGCAGTATCAGATCGTTGTCTTTGGCGAAGAGCGCTATGCCGCCTACGACCGCGTGCATCTGTCGGAGTATTTTGGCGGACGCAGCGCGGACTCGCTCTCGCTGGTGGAGGGAGATTTCTTTGCCGACAACGGCATTGAGCTGCGCCTGTCGCAGCAGATCGTCGCGGTCGATCGTGAAGCGCACGTGGTGCGTACCGCCAGCGGCCATGAGACCCACTGGGACAAGCTGGTGCTGGCGACCGGCTCGTACCCCTTCGTGCCGCCGGTACCGGGCAACGATCTGCCGGGCTGCTTTGTCTACCGCACCCTTGACGACCTGGACAATATCGCGGCCCACGCGGCGGGCTCGCACCGCGGCGTGGTGATTGGCGGCGGCCTGCTCGGGCTGGAAGCGGCAAATGCACTCAAACAGCTTGGGCTGGAAACCCACGTGGTGGAGTTCGCGCCGAATCTGATGGCGGTGCAGCTCGACAATGACGGCGCGGCGATGCTGCGCAGGAAAATTGAGGCGCTGGGCGTTGGCGTTCACACCAGTAAAGCCACCACGGAAATTGCTTCGACGCCCGACGGGCTGGTGCTGCGCTTTGCCGACGGTGAACATCTCGAAACGGACATGGTGGTCTTCTCTGCCGGTATTCGTCCGCAGGACGCGCTGGCGCGCAGCAGCGGGCTGGCTGTCGGTGAGCGCGGCGGGATTTGCATTGACGACGCCTGCCGGACCTCCGATCCGAACGTGTTTGCCATCGGTGAATGCGCGCTGTGGGAGGGAAAAATCTTTGGTCTGGTGGCCCCGGGCTACCAGATGGCGCGCGTGGCCGCCGCCGTGCTGGCGGGTGAGGAGAAACGCTTCACCGGTGCGGATATGAGCACCAAGCTCAAGCTGCTCGGCGTGGACGTGGCGTCGTTTGGGGATGCCCACGGGCGCACGCCGGGGGCGCTAAGCTACCAGTGGACGCATGGGCCACAGCAAATCTACAAAAAAATCGTGGTCAGCCACGACAGCAAAACTCTGCTAGGCGGCGTGCTGGTGGGCGATGCCAGCGAATACGCCACGCTGGTGCAGATGATGCTCAACGGCATCAGTCTGCCAAAAGCGCCAGAAACGCTGATCTTACCGGTTTCGTCAGGCAGCGCGCCGAAAGCGCTGGGCGTGGCGGCGCTGCCGGAAAGCGCGCAGATCTGTTCGTGTCATAACGTCAGCAAAGGCGATATTTGTCAGGCGGTGAGCGCGGGGGCAACGGATCTCGGCGCCATTAAGCAGTGCACCAAAGCGGCGACCGGCTGCGGTGGCTGTAGCGCGCTGGTGAAGCAGGTGATGGAGTTCCAGCTTGCGGAGCAGGGCGTGGAGGTGAAAAAGGACATCTGCGAACACTTCCCGTACTCGCGCCAGGAGATTTACCACCTCGTGCGCGTCAACCATATCCGAACCTTCGACCAGCTTATCAGCCGCTACGGTCAGGGGCACGGGTGCGAGATCTGTAAGCCGCTGGTGGGGTCCGTGCTGGCCTCCTGCTGGAACGAGTATCTGCTCAAACCGGCGCACCTGCCGTTGCAGGATACCAACGACCGATACTTCGCCAATATTCAGAAGGACGGAACGTACTCTATCGTGCCGCGCATGCCTGCGGGTGAAGTGACCGCCGACGGGCTGATCGCCATCGGCCAGATTGCGAAACGCTATAGCCTTTACAGCAAAATCACCGGCGGGCAGCGTATTGACCTGTTTGGCGCCACGCTCGAACAGTTGCCGGAGATCTGGCAGGCGCTGGTTGAGGCAGGATTTGAAACCGGGCACGCCTACGGAAAATCCCTGCGCACGGTGAAATCCTGCGTCGGGTCGACCTGGTGCCGCTACGGCGTTCAGGACTCTACCGGCCTCGCGGTCAGGCTGGAGCACCGCTACAAGGGGCTGCGCGCGCCGCACAAAATTAAAATGGCGGTTTCCGGCTGTACCCGCGAGTGCGCAGAGGCGCAGAGCAAGGACGTGGGGGTGATTGCCACGGATAAAGGCTGGAACCTTTACCTGTGCGGCAACGGCGGGATGAAGCCGCGCCACGCGGATCTTTTCGCCAGCGATCTGGACGACGAAACGCTGATCCGCACCGTCGACCGCTTCCTGATGTTCTATATCCGCACGGCAGATCGTCTGCAACGCACCAGTACCTGGATGGACAACCTGGAAGGCGGCCTCGACTATCTGCGTGAGGTGATCCTGAACGACAGCCTCGGGATCGCCCACGAGCTGGAGCAGGAGATGGCCCGGGTAGTAGAGACGTACCAGTGTGAATGGCAAACCACCCTTAACAATCCTGACCGCCTGGCGCTGTTCCGCACCGCGGTGAACCACCCTGTCGTGGAGGAAAGCAAGCGCTGGCAGGAAATTTGCGGCATCGACGATATTCCGGAGCAGGCGGGCATCGGCGCGCATCTTGGGCGCAAGCCGATTGCGCTGTTCCGCTTTGGTCAAACCGTTTATGCCCTCGACGATCGGGAACCGGGCAGCCGCGCGAACGTGCTTTCGCGCGGCATCCTCGGCGATGCGGCGGGTGAACCGGTGGTGATTTCGCCACTTTATAAGCAGCGCATTCGCCTGCGCGACGGCTGTCAGGTGGAGAGCGGCGAACCCGCGGTGCGCGCCTGGCCGGTTAAAATTGAAAACGGCAAGGTGTGGGTTGGCAACGAAGAGCTGGTGATGCGCGCGGAGGCCTCATGACGGAAACCCGGACAACGTGCCCTTACTGCGGCGTGGGCTGCGGGGTGGTCGCCAGCGTAGACGGTGAAAAGGTAAGCATCCGGGGAGATGAAACCCATCCTGCGAATTTTGGGCGGCTGTGCGTGAAGGGATCCGCCCTCGGGGACACGACGGGGTTGCAGGGACGCCTGCTGCGCCCGATGGTCGACGGCCTGGAGGTAGACTGGCCCGAGGCGCTGGGCGAAGCGGGAGAGCGGCTGCGGAACATCATCAACGAATGGGGCCCGCAGGCGGTGGCGTTTTACGCCTCCGGCCAGCTGTTGACCGAGGATTACTATGCCGCCAACAAGCTGATGAAAGGCTTTATCGGGGCGGCGAACATTGATACCAACTCGCGGCTGTGTATGTCGTCGGCGGTGGTGGGCTACAAACGCGCCTTCGGTGAAGACGTGGTGCCGTGCAGCTACGAAGACGTGGAAAACAGCGATCTGGTGGTGCTGGTCGGGTCCAACGCGGCCTGGACGCATCCGGTGCTGTATCAGCGTCTGGTGCAGGCCAAACACAACAATCCGCAGATGAAAGTGGTCGCGATCGATCCGCGCAAAACCGCCACCTGCGATGTCGCAGACCTGCATCTGGCGCTGAAACCCGGCAGCGACGCCGGGCTGTTTGTGGGGTTGCTCAACCTGATTCAGGGGAGCGGCGAGTGGACTATCCCTCGCGTGGCGGCGTTTTGCGACCTGACGCCAGACGAGATTGGCACCTTCTACGACTGGTTTGTCACCGCGCCCCGCGCGATCACGCTCTACACCATGGGGATCAACCAGTCCTCCAGCGGCAGCGACAAGTGTAACGCCATTATTAACGTGCATCTTGCCAGCGGGAAGTTCAACCGTCCGGGCTGCGGCCCGTTTTCGCTGACCGGACAGCCAAACGCCATGGGCGGGCGGGAAGTGGGCGGGCTGGCGAATCAGCTGGCGGCACACATGAATTTTGAGCCGGACGATCTCGCGCGCGTGGCCCGCTTCTGGGGCACCGAGCGGCTGGCGCAGACCCCGGGCCTGATGGCGGTGGACCTGTTTGACGCCATTGCCCGCGGCGAGGTGAAGGCGGTGTGGATCATGGGCACCAACCCCGCCGTGTCGCTGCCGGACAGCCACGCGGTGTGCCAGGCGCTGGCGGCCTGTCCGCTGGTTATTGTTTCTGAAGTGATGCAGGAGACGGACACCAGCCGGTTTGCCCATATCCGTTTTCCCGCCCTGGGGTGGGGCGAGAAAAACGGCACGGTGACGAACTCTGAACGCCGTATCTCCCGCCAGCGCGCCTTTCTGCCTGCGCCCGGCGAGGCCAAACCGGACTGGTGGATCGTCGCCCGGATCGCAGACCAGCTAGGCTATGGCGAGGCCTTCGCCTGGGAACATCCTCAGGAGATCTTTTGTGAGCATGCGGCGCTGACGGCGTATGAAAATAACGGCGAACGGGCCCTGAACCTGCACGAACTGGCGTCGTTGACGCGAGAGGCATGGGACGATCTGGCGCCGTACCAGTGGCGCGCCGGTGATTTCCCGCAAAGAACGATTGTTCCGGTTGAGCCCTCAACACATGGCGCCTGCGTTAACGAACTGTACCCGTTAATACTGAACAGCGGGCGCATCCGCGATCAGTGGCACACCATGACGCGCACGGGGTATGTTCCGCGCCTGATGCAGCATATCGACGAGCCATTTGTTGAGATAAGCGCAGCCGATGCGGCGCGCGCGGCCCTGACGGACGGCCAGCTGGCGCGGATAAGCTCCCCGCGCGGAGTGATGGTTGCCAGAGTCCGTATTTCCCCCTCACAGCGTGCAGGCGAGCTGTTTGCGCCGATGCACTGGAACGCGCAGTTTGCCCGGCAGGGGAAAGTCAATGCGCTGGTGGAGGGACGGGTGGATGCCTGTTCCGGCCAGCCTGAGAGTAAACAAACGGCGGTAAGGATCATGCCCTGGCTCCCCGCCTGGCAGGGAGAACTGTATGCCCGCGAGCTGCCGGCGTTGCCGCCGTCGGTCTGCTGGTGGCGTAAAGCCTCACGTCTGACGGTAGCGGGAGATCGGCCTCTGCTGTCGTGGATTATGGCGTATGCCAGCGCCCGGGGCTGGCAGCTACAGGTGGCTCAGACAGGGGAACGCAGCAGCATACTGGCCTGGCATCTCGGCGAGCTGATGCTTGGCTACTGGGAGGGCCATACGCTGCCGGCGCTGGCGCATGCGTTTATTGAAGAAGCCTTTGCTTCTGCGCCCGTACACGTCGCTGAACGCCATGCGCTGCTGCACGGACAACGGCCGGGTGAAGGTGCCGATCCCGGTCGAATTATCTGTAGCTGCTTCAGCGTGGGTGAAAACACGATACGCCAGGCGATAGCCGGAGGCTGTGATTCTGCGACAGCGCTGGGAGTGAAGCTGCGCTGCGGGACTAACTGCGGCTCCTGCGTGCCGGAGCTGAAAGAACTGTTGGGATAATAGCGTCGGGTGGCGGCTACGCCTTACCCGACCTACACATTCGTACCGGCCCGTAGGTCGGGTAAGGCGTAGCCGCCACCCGATAAATCTTTTCAGGATATTCCTGAAATTTATTTTAAGGCTGGTTTTCAGGGCTTATGGCGTTAACATATAAGTGTTTGTTCAAAAACACAGGTTCTTATTGACGACGTTGAAGGCTGTATCGTCCCGCATCCGTTTTTTGCTGTTACTCCCCCTTATTTCGGCTGGAGCCGTTCACGGTGCGCCGAAATCCTTCGTGCAGCAGGCGCAAAACCCGTTTGATAACAACGGCGATAGCCTGCCGGATCTGGGTATGGCGCAACCGACGAGCGAGGGCGAAAAGCACCTGGCTGAAATGGCAAAAGCCTTCGGTGAAGCCAGTATGACCGATAACGGCCTGACCGCCGGGCAGCAGGCGCGAGAGTTCGCGTTTGGCAAAGTGCGGGATGCCGTGAGCGGGGAAGTTAACGAGCAGATTGAATCCTGGCTTTCGCCCTGGGGGAATGCCAGCGTCAACGTGCTGGTGGATGACGAAGGGAACTTCAACGGCAGCAGCGGCAGCTGGTTTATCCCCTGGAACGATAACAACCGTTATCTGAGCTGGAGCCAGTTGGGCCTGACGCAGCAGACGGATGGGCTGGTGAGCAACGTGGGGATTGGTCAGCGCTGGGTGGCCGGAAAGTGGCTGCTTGGCTACAACACCTTTTACGACAACCTGCTTGAAGACAACCTGCAACGCGCCGGATTGGGCGCAGAGGCGTGGGGAGAAAACCTGCGCCTGTCGGCCAATTACTACCAGCCGTTTGCCGGCTGGCAGCCGGGTTCCGACATTCGGGAGCAGCGCATGGCGCGCGGGTACGACGTAACGGCGAAAGCCTGGCTACCCTGGTTTCATCATCTGAACACCAGCGTCAGCTTTGAACAGTATTTCGGCGATAACGTCGATCTGTTTAACAGCGGTACGGGGTATCACAACCCGGTCGCGGTCAACCTGGGGCTGAACTATACCCCCGTTCCACTGGTCACCCTGACGGCTGCCCATAAGCAGGGGGAGAGCGGGGTTAGCCAGAATAACCTCGGGCTAAAGCTCAACTATCGTTTTGGCGTGCCGCTGGCGAAACAGCTTTCCGCCGGGGAAGTGGCGGCGACGCGCTCGCTGCGGGGAAGCCGCTATGATTCACCTGAGCGCGATAATCTGCCCGTCATGGAGTTTCGTCAGCGAAAAACCCTCTCGGTCTACCTGGCTACGCCGCCGTGGGATCTTAAGCCGGGTGAAACCGTCATGCTGAAGCTGCAAATTCGCAGCACCCACGGTATCCGTCAGATCCACTGGCTGGGTGATACCCAGGCGCTCAGCCTGACCTCACCGGCAAACAGCAACAGCAGCGATGGCTGGAGCGTGATTATGCCCGCCTGGAACGACGCGGAAGGGGCGAAAAACGAATGGCGGCTTGTGGCCGTGGTGGAAGATAAGGATGGGCAGCGTGTCTCCTCCAATGAGATCACGCTTTCCGTGGTGCAACCGCTCGTCGCAATGCCTGACGACGATCCACGGTGGAAGTTGCTGCCGGACGACTAAGTTAAAAAATGCGTTCCTGATGCACCCAGACGGCAGCTTCGACGCGGGATTTTAGCTTCATTTTCTTCAGCATGTGTTTGACATGCACCTTGACCGTACTTTCAGTGATGTCCAGACGGCGGGCGATCATTTTGTTAGGCAGACCCTGGGCAATCAGCTTCAGAATGTCGCGCTCGCGCGGGGTCAGCTGGCTGACGTCACGATCGGACGTGGCGCGGTTCGCACGCAGGCTGGCGGCCAGCACCGGCGTTAACGCTTCGCTCAGCACCATCTCGCCTGCGGCAGCCTGTTGCAGCGCCTTGAGCAGATCTTCCGGCTCCATATCCTTCAGCAGATAGCCGTCTGCCCCACGCTTGAGGGCGGTGACCACGTCTTCCTCGTGGTTGGAGACGCTGAAGACCACCACCCGGCCAGAAAGGGATTTCTCCCGCAGCTTGTCGAGGGTTTCCAGGCCATTCATGCCCGGCATGTTGAGATCGAGCAAGATCAAATCAGGATCAAGCGATTCGGCAAGTTCAATCCCCTGTTCACCGTTGCTGGCTTCACCGACGACGGTGATATCCGGCGCCATACTGACAAGCTGTTTAACGCCAGTGCGCAGCATCGGGTGATCGTCAATCAGCAGGATCGATGCCGGTTCCTGATTAGTCATGGTTTTCTCCTTGAGCAGTTATTAGGGACTTTTCGGGTATAAAGGTGACCACGACTTCGGTGCCACCTGACTCTCCCCGGCGAACCTGGCAATCACCGCGCAGGCTTTGCGCGCGGTCTCGCATGATAATTAAACCATAATGGTTCGTTCGTTCGGCATTTTCCGGCACGCCGCGACCGTTATCCTGAACCCTGAGCTTCACCTGATTATCCTGGCAGCTGACGGTGACCGTAACGGCCGTTGCCTCGGCATGCTTGAGCACGTTGCTCAGGGCTTCGCGGGCAATTTGCAGCACATGGATCGCCTGGTGAGAGGGGACAAAACGCGGCGGCAGCTGGTAATCCAGCTTCACCGGGAAGCCCAGCCGGGCGCTAAATTCCTGGCAGCTGGATTCCAGCGCCGGGCGCAGCCCCGGCTCGGTGAGCTGCAAACGGAAGGTGGTCAGCAGCTCGCGAAGCTGAACCCATGAAGTGTTAAGCTCGTTGCGGATCTGGCTGAGCAGCTGTTTGTTGCTTTCGGGCATGCCTTCGTCCTGCATTTGCAGGCAGCTCACCTGCATCTTCATGCAGGAGAGGGACTGGGCGATGGAGTCGTGCAACTCGCGGGCGATGGTGGCGCGCTCCTCCATAACAATCAGCTGCTGCTGTTTCTCCTGGTGGCGATCGAGCGCGAGGGTGGCCGTGAGCTGCTCAACCAGGGTATCCACAAGCTGCTGCTGGTCGTGGCTGAGGTGACGCCCGGCTGGCAGGGTTGCCAGCAGAATACCGTACTGGGTATGGCTGTCCATCAGCCGCCACTTGAGGGTCGTGCCGCTGGTGGTCAGCGGAGGCAAGCCGCGCGGGCACAGATGACACCCTTTATCGTCGCAGGAGATGTCCGACTGACAGGTAAATTCCTGGTGGTTTTCTTCGTCTTCAACGTCGTAAACCCGTAGCTCAAGATCGCGGAGCAGGGTCAGGTTTTGCAGGCCGTTCAGTACCGGCGAGAGACGCTCGCAAAGCGGCACCTGCATATGCAGGCGACGGTTCGCCTGCCACAGGAAAGAGAGGATCTCGTTTTTCTGCTCAAGCCCGGCGGTTTTCTCCTGGACGCGTTTTTCCAGTACCGCATAGCTTTCCGAGAGTTCAGCCGACATGGTATTGAGCGCCTCGCCGAGCATCGCCATTTCGTTGCGCCCGCTGATGTGCGTGCGTTGGGTAAAATCGCGTTGAGTGACGGCGCGGGCCATCGCCAGAAGCTGTTTCCAGGGGTTCAGCAGCCGCGCGCGCAGCCAGATAACCGTGAAAATCAGCAGCAAACCCATAAACAACGCCATCGCGCGGTGAACCATCACCACACGGTCAATGCGTAACTCTGTCGTGCGATCGAAAGAGCTGACAAGATGGTCGATGCGTGACACAAACCCGGCGACATCCTGCGCGACCGTTTCCCGATTTTCCGCCCGCTTTAGCCCGGGCGCCAGCTGGGTGTGCCAGTAGCCCTGAAGCGCCTTAAGCTGAGATTGTTGGCCGTCACGAATAGCGGCTCTTTCCAGCTCAGGGCTGAATGCGGTACGCTCCATTTCGTCGATAAGCGGCTGGTCAGCCTGCGTCAGCGGAACCGATGCCAGCAGCCGGTAACTCTGCATGCGTAGCGAGCCTGCCTCGTTGATGGCATGCGCATTACCCTGTACGCCCTGTACCAGCCAGCCAGAAATAGCCATGCCGGTCACACCGATAGCGGTGGACAGCAGAACGATAAGCGCCAGCTGGTTAACCAGCGTTAGCGGAGATAAACATCTTTTTAACATAGAGTTGACGGGCTCCTGACGTGACCTGCTTGCAGGAATGGCGCTATTCTGGTGCATACCCCGGAGTATACCCATACCAATAAAGGATTACCTCTAAATTGCCGGAGGGGTAACGGTTAGTGGGTGGACGAAGCAGGGATGCGTCAGCACCGTGAAAAACCACACCTTTTTTACGTTTTGCATCTACTCACTAAGAGTGATGGCTTTTTTTTCACCGCGAAACCTCCCACTTTTCCTTTGATTTATATCAACTTACCGCCGCTCTAAAGCCCTAATGTTTGCAGCATCATTCGAGAATCAGAGGTGTCTATGAGTCACTCTTCCGCTCCCGAAAGGGAAACTGGTGCCGTAATTACAGACTGGCGTCCAGAGGATCCGGCGTTCTGGCAACAGCGCGGCCACCGTGTAGCAAGTCGTAATCTGTGGATTTCCGTTCCATGTCTGTTACTGGCGTTTTGCGTCTGGATGTTGTTCAGTGCGGTTGCGGTTAACCTGCCTAAAGTGGGCTTTACCTTTACCACCGATCAGCTGTTTATGCTGACCGCGTTGCCGTCGCTTTCAGGTGCGCTGCTGCGCGTGCCTTACGCATTTATGGTGCCTGTCTTTGGCGGTCGTCGCTGGACGGCTTTCAGTACCGGGATCATGATCGTCCCGTGCGTATGGCTCGGTTTTGCGGTGCAGGATACCTCCACGCCGTTTAGCGTGTTCGTGATTATCTCTCTGCTGTGCGGTTTTGCGGGTGCGAACTTTGCGTCCAGCATGGCGAACATCAGCTTCTTCTTCCCGAAAGCGAAGCAGGGCGGTGCGCTGGGCATTAACGGCGGTCTGGGTAACATGGGCGTGAGCGTGATGCAGCTGCTTGCGCCGCTGGCGATCTCCGTCTCCATCTTTGCCGCCTTTGGTGGCGGTGGCGTGACGCAGCCTGACGGTTCAATGCTGTTCCTGCAAAACGCAGCCTGGATCTGGGTGCCGTTCCTGGTGGTCTTTACGCTGGCGGCGTGGTTCTTCATGAACGATCTGTCCGCGTCCAAAGCTTCCCTGAGCGAGCAGCTGCCGGTGCTGAAACGCGGCCACCTGTGGGTGATGGCGCTGCTGTATCTGGCAACCTTTGGCTCGTTCATCGGTTTCTCTGCGGGCTTTGCGATGCTGTCGAAAACCCAGTTCCCGGACGTGCAGATCCTTCAGTTTGCCTTCTTCGGTCCGTTTATTGGCGCGCTGGCACGTTCGCTGGGCGGGATGATCTCCGACCGTCTGGGTGGGACCCGCGTTACGCTGGTGAACTTTGTTGTGATGGCTATCTTCTGTGCGCTGCTGTTCCTGACGCTGCCTGTTGATGGTCAGGGCGGTAACTTCTTTGCCTTCTTCGGCGTCTTCATGGTGCTGTTCCTGACGGCCGGGCTGGGCAGTGCGTCTACCTTCCAGATGATCTCTGTCATCTTCCGCAAGCTGACCATGGACCGCGTGAAAGCGCAGGGTGGGAGCGACGAGCAGGCGATGCGTGAAGCCGCCACCGATACCGCTGCGGCACTTGGGTTTATCTCTGCAATTGGCGCGATTGGTGGCTTCTTTATTCCAAAAGCGTTTGGTATCTCACTGGATCTGACCGGCTCTCCGGCGGGTGCGATGAAAGTCTTCCTCGTCTTCTATATCGCCTGCGTGGCCATCACGTGGCTGGTATACGGCCGTAATACCAAGAAAAACAAGTAAGCTTGATTATCCGTTTGCGCGGCCTCAGTGCCGCGCTTTTTTTCATGCTTCATTAGTTACAACATACTAAAAAACGTATTCACGTTCACTCGCAGGTAACACTGTGATCGCCATCGCTTTACAGGTGTTTCTACCCCTTAATACCTAAGATGTTAAATTTTGCTTCTTCTTTTGTACGATAAATAAAAAATATCCATATAAATCATGTATATAAAAAATAATAACAGATACCGCTTTGGTGGTATTTGATCTAATACCCCCCGTGACAGACCCCCTTCGCCTTGATCGTTATCAATTCTCACCATCTTTCATAGCGTTACCTTCGCTGCAAATCAGCAATGTCGATTTAGAGAGCCACAGGCTCCATACAGGAGATACCCGATGAGCAAATTTTTGGACCGGTTTCGCTACTTCAAACAGAAGGGTGAAACTTTTGCCGATGGGCACGGCCAGGTTCTGGATACCAACCGGGACTGGGAAGACGGTTACCGTCAACGCTGGCAGCATGACAAAGTTGTCCGTTCTACCCACGGCGTAAACTGCACTGGCTCATGTAGCTGGAAGATTTTCGTTAAAAACGGTCTGGTGACCTGGGAAATGCAGCAGACCGACTATCCGCGTACCCGTCCGGATATGCCGAACCATGAACCGCGCGGCTGTCCGCGTGGGGCCAGCTACTCCTGGTATCTCTATAGCGCCAACCGTCTGAAATATCCGCTGATGCGTAAACGCCTGATGAAAATGTGGCGTGAAGCGAAAGTGCAGCACAGCGATCCGGTTGATGCGTGGGCCTCTATCATTGCAGATGCCGACAAAGCGAAAAGCTTCAAGCAGGCGCGCGGTCGCGGTGGTTTTGTTCGCTCTTCCTGGAAAGAGGTGAACGAGCTGATTGCCGCCTCCAACGTCTATACCGTGAAAACCTACGGTCCTGACCGCGTGGCGGGCTTCTCGCCAATCCCGGCGATGTCGATGGTCTCTTACGCTTCCGGCGCGCGCTACCTGTCGCTTATCGGCGGGACCTGCCTGAGCTTCTACGACTGGTACTGTGACCTGCCGCCTGCGTCACCGCAGACCTGGGGTGAGCAGACCGACGTGCCGGAATCTGCCGACTGGTACAACTCCAGCTACATCATCGCCTGGGGCTCTAACGTGCCGCAGACCCGTACCCCGGATGCGCACTTCTTCACTGAAGTACGTTACAAAGGGACGAAAACCGTCGCGGTAACGCCGGACTACGCGGAAATCGCCAAGCTGTGCGACCTGTGGCTGGCCCCAAAACAGGGTACCGATGCCGCAATGGCGCTGGCGATGGGCCACGTCATGCTGCGTGAGTTCCACCTCGACAAGCCAAGCCAGTACTTCACTGATTACGTCCGTCGCTACACCGACATGCCTATGCTGGTGATGCTCGAAGAGCGCGACGGCTACTACGCGGCGGGCCGTATGCTGCGTGCTGCGGATCTGGTGGACGCGCTGGGGCAGGAAAACAACCCAGAGTGGAAAACGGTCGCCTGCAACAGCAACGGCGAGCTGATGGCACCTAACGGTTCTATCGGCTTCCGCTGGGGCGAGAAAGGCAAATGGAACCTGGAGCAGCGTAACGGCACCACCGGCGAAGAGACGGAACTGCGCCTCAGCATGCTGGGCAGCCAGGACGAGATCGCCGATGTCGGCTTCCCGTACTTTGGCGGTGAAGGTTCCGAGCACTTCAACAAGGTTGAGCTGCAAAACGTCCTGATGCACAAACTGCCGGTTAAGCGCCTGCAACTGGCGGACGGCTCTACCGCGCTGGTCACGACGGTCTACGACCTGACCATGGCGAACTACGGCCTGGAGCGCGGTCTGAACGACGAAAACTGCGCAACCAGCTACGACGACGTGAAGGCCTATACCCCGGCCTGGGCGGAGCAGATCACCGGCGTGCCGCGCGCGCAGATCACCCGTATCGCGCGTGAATTTGCGGAAAACGCCGACAAAACTCACGGTCGTTCGATGATCATCGTGGGTGCCGGTCTGAACCACTGGTATCACCTCGATATGAACTATCGCGGCCTGATCAACATGCTGATCTTCTGCGGCTGCGTCGGTCAGAGCGGCGGCGGCTGGGCGCACTACGTGGGCCAGGAAAAACTGCGTCCGCAGACCGGCTGGCAGCCGCTGGCGTTTGCCCTTGACTGGCAGCGCCCGGCACGTCACATGAACAGCACCTCCTACTTCTATAACCACTCCAGCCAGTGGCGCTACGAGACGGTTACCGCGCAGGAGCTGCTGTCGCCGATGGCGGATAAATCCCGCTACAGCGGCCACCTGATTGATTTCAACGTGCGCGCTGAACGTATGGGCTGGCTGCCGTCGGCGCCGCAGCTGGGCACTAACCCGCTGCGTATTGCACAAGAGGCGAAGAAAGCGGGCATGTCGCCGGTGGATTACACCGTGAAATCGCTCAAGGAAGGCTCAATTCGTTTCGCGGCAGAACAGCCTGAAAACGGTAAAAACCATCCGCGCAACCTGTTCATCTGGCGCTCCAACCTGCTCGGCTCGTCCGGTAAAGGCCACGAGTACATGCTGAAATACCTGCTGGGCACCGAGAACGGTATTCAGGGTAAAGACCTCGGCAAGCAGGGCGGCGTGAAGCCAGAAGAAGTGGAATGGAAAGACAACGGTCTGGACGGCAAGCTGGATCTGGTGGTGACGCTGGACTTCCGTCTGTCCAGCACCTGCCTTTACTCCGATATCGTGCTGCCAACCGCCACTTGGTACGAAAAAGACGACATGAATACCTCGGACATGCATCCGTTTATTCATCCGCTGTCTGCCGCCGTTGACCCGGCGTGGGAATCGAAAAGCGACTGGGATATCTACAAAGACATCGCGAAGAAATTCTCCGAAGTCTGCGTAGGTCACCTGGGCAAAGAGACCGACGTGGTGACGCTGCCAATCCAGCACGACTCCGCTGCCGAACTGGCGCAGCCGCTTGACGTGAAGGACTGGAAAAAAGGCGAATGCGACCTGATCCCGGGCGTGACCGCGCCGCACATCATTCCGGTTGAACGTGATTACCCGGCAACCTACGAGCGCTTTACCTCTGTCGGCCCGCTGATGGAGAAAATCGGTAACGGCGGCAAAGGCATCGCCTGGAATACCCAGAGCGAAATGGACCTGCTGCGCAAGCTCAATTACACCAAAGCAGACGGCCCGGCCAAAGGCCAGCCAATGCTGAACACGGCAATTGATGCGGCGGAGATGATCCTGACCCTGGCACCGGAAACCAACGGCCACGTGGCGGTGAAAGCGTGGGCGGCCCTGAGTGAATTTACCGGTCGTGACCACACGCATCTGGCGAAGAATAAAGAGGAAGAGAAAATTCGCTTCCGCGATATTCAGGCCCAGCCGCGAAAAATTATCTCCAGCCCGACCTGGTCTGGTCTGGAAGATGAGCATGTGTCCTATAACGCTGGTTATACCAACGTTCACGAGCTGATCCCCTGGCGCACGCTTTCTGGTCGTCAGTCTCTGTATCAGGACCACCAGTGGATGCGTGACTTCGGTGAAAGCCTGCTGGTGTACCGTCCGCCAATCGACACCCGCTCCGTGAAAGCGGTAATGGGCGCGAAATCGAACGGTAACCCTGAGAAGGCGCTGAACTTCCTGACGCCGCACCAGAAGTGGGGTATCCACTCCACCTACAGCGACAACCTGCTGATGCTTACGCTGTCACGCGGCGGTCCGATTGTCTGGATGAGCGAAGCGGACGCCAAAGATCTGGGTATCGAAGATAACGACTGGATCGAAGTGTTCAACAGTAACGGTGCCCTGACGGCACGAGCCGTGGTGAGCCAGCGCGTGCCGGCCGGGATGACCATGATGTATCACGCGCAGGAACGTATCGTTAACCTGCCGGGTTCAGAGATCACCGAGCAGCGCGGCGGTATTCACAACTCCGTGACCCGTATTACGCCGAAGCCGACCCATATGATTGGTGGCTATGCCCAGCTGGCCTACGGCTTTAACTACTACGGCACCGTAGGATCGAACCGCGATGAGTTCGTGGTGGTACGTAAGATGAAGAATATTAACTGGTTAGACGGCGAAGGTAATGACCAGGTACAGGAGAGCGTAAAATGAAAATTCGTTCACAAGTCGGCATGGTGCTGAATCTGGATAAATGCATCGGCTGTCATACCTGCTCGGTCACCTGTAAAAACGTCTGGACCAGCCGTGAAGGTATGGAGTACGCCTGGTTTAACAACGTGGAAAGCAAGCCGGGCACCGGCTTCCCGACCGACTGGGAAAACCAGGAGAAGTGGAAGGGCGGCTGGATCCGTAAAATCAACGGCAAACTGCAACCGCGCATGGGTAACCGTGCGATGCTGCTCGGTAAAATCTTCGCTAACCCGCATCTGCCGGGCATCGACGATTACTACGAGCCGTTTGATTACGACTATCAGAACCTGCACAACGCGCCGGAAAGCAAACACCAGCCGATCGCCCGTCCTCGCTCGCTGATCACCGGTAAGCGCATGGACAAAATTACCAGCGGTCCAAACTGGGAAGAAATTCTGGGCGGCGAGTTCGAAAAACGCGCGAAGGACCAGAACTTCGAGAACATGCAGAAGGCGATGTACGGCCAGTTCGAAAACACCTTCATGATGTATCTGCCGCGCCTGTGCGAACACTGCCTGAACCCGGCGTGCGTCGCGACCTGCCCGAGCGGCGCCATCTACAAGCGTGAAGAAGACGGCATCGTGCTGATCGACCAGGACAAGTGCCGCGGCTGGCGTATGTGCATCACCGGCTGTCCGTACAAAAAAATCTACTTCAACTGGAAGAGCGGTAAGTCAGAGAAGTGCATCTTCTGCTATCCGCGCATCGAAGCCGGTATGCCGACCGTCTGCTCCGAGAGCTGCGTAGGCCGTATCCGCTACCTCGGCGTGCTGCTGTACGACGCGGACGCGATTGAGAATGCCGCAAGCACCGAGAACGAAAAAGACCTCTATCAGCGTCAGCTGGACGTCTTCCTCGATCCGAACGATCCGAAGGTGATTGAGCAGGCGCTGAAAGACGGCGTACCGCAGAGCGTGATCGACGCCGCGCAGCAGTCTCCGGTGTACAAAATGGCGATGGACTGGAAGCTGGCCCTGCCACTGCACCCGGAATACCGCACGCTGCCGATGGTCTGGTACGTGCCGCCTCTGTCGCCGATTCAGTCTGCGGCGGACGCGGGTGAGCTGGGCAGCAACGGTATTCTGCCGGACGTGGAAAGCCTGCGTATCCCGGTTCAGTACCTGGCCAACCTGCTGACCGCCGGAGATACCCAGCCGGTGCTGCTGGCGCTGAAACGTATGCTGGCAATGCGTCACTTCAAACGTGCGGAAACCGTTGACGGTGTTAACGATACCCGCGCGCTGGAAGAGGTCGGCCTGACCGAAGCGCAGGCGCAGGAGATGTACCGCTATCTGGCAATCGCTAACTACGAAGATCGTTTCGTGGTGCCAAGCAGCCACCGCGAGCTGGCGCGCGAGGCCTTCCCGGAGAAAAGCGGGTGTGGCTTTACCTTTGGCGACGGTTGCCACGGGTCAGACAGTAAATTCAACCTGTTCAACAGCCGCCGCATCGACGCGATGGATGTGACCAGCAAAACGGAGCCGCACCAATGATTGAACTCGTCATTGTTTCGCGTCTGCTCGAGTACCCTGATGCTGCGCTTGCGCAGCATCAACAGGAACTCTTTGATGCACTCGCGTCATCTGAAAACCTGGATAAAGAGGATGCCCAGAAGCTGGGCGTTTTCCTCCGCGACCTGCTGGCGCGCGATCTTCTCGACGCGCAGGCGGACTACAGCCAGCTGTTTGACCGTGGTCGTGCGACGTCTCTGCTGCTGTTTGAACACGTTCACGGTGAATCCCGCGACCGTGGTCAGGCGATGGTGGATCTGATGGCCCAGTACGAACAGCACGGTCTGCAACTCGACAGCCGCGAGCTGCCGGATCACCTGCCGCTGTACCTGGAGTATCTGGCGCAGTTGCCGAAAGAAGAGGCCCTGGGGGGGTTGCAGGACATCGCTCCCATTCTGGCGCTGCTCGGCGCACGTCTACAGCAGCGTGAGAGCCGCTATGCCGTACTGTTCGATCTGCTGGTGAAGCTGGCGAACGCCTCGGTCGACAGTGAAAAAGTGGCGGAAAAAATCGCGGATGAAGCTCGCGACGATACCCCACAAGCGCTGGACGCCGTCTGGGAAGAAGAGCAGGTGAAATTCTTTGCTGACCAGAACTGTGGCGAGTCTGAAATCTCTGCGCATCAGCGTCGTTTTGCCGGAGCGGTGGCTCCGCAATATTTGAATATCTCTAACGGAGGACAGCACTAATGCACTTCCTGAATATGTTCTTCTTTGACATTTACCCGTATATCGCGGGCACCGTGTTCCTGGTGGGAAGCTGGCTGCGTTATGACTATGGCCAGTACACCTGGCGTGCTGCCTCCAGCCAGATGCTGGATCGTAAGGGGATGAACCTGGCGTCAAACCTGTTCCACATCGGGATTTTGGGGATTTTCGCCGGTCACTTCCTGGGAATGCTGACGCCGCACTGGATGTACGAAGCGTGGCTGCCGATTGAAGTGAAGCAGAAGATGGCGATGATCGCCGGGGGTGCCTGCGGCGTGATGACCCTGGTGGGTGGTCTGCTGCTGCTGAAACGTCGTCTGTTCAGCCCACGCGTGCGGGCTACCACCACAGGCGCGGACATCCTGATCCTCTCCCTGCTGATGGTGCAATGCGCGCTGGGTCTGCTGACTATTCCATTCTCTGCGCAGCATATGGACGGCAGTGAAATGATGAAGCTGGTGGGGTGGGCGCAGTCCGTCGTGACCTTCCACGGCGGTGCATCTGAGCATCTGGACGGCGTGGCGTTTATCTTCCGCGTTCACCTGGTGCTGGGTATGACCCTGTTTGTGCTGTTCCCTTTCTCCCGTCTGGTGCATATCTGGAGCGCGCCGGTGGAGTACCTGACGCGCAAATATCAGGTAGTGCGTGCTCGTCGCTGATTTCGTTGTTTTGAAGAACCCCGCTTTTGCGGGGTTTTTTTTGGCCTGGTGCCTGGGTTTAGCGCGGATGTCGCGGTCGGATGCCGGGTGGCGGCTGCGCCTTACCCGGCCTACGAATATGTTTGTAGCCCCGGTAAGCGAAGCGCCACCGTGGAAAACAGGCAGGGAAGGCTTACTTCCGGCATCGGAAAACATGGCGCATTGTGCTTATGGAGAGTGCTGAAGGATCTGGAAAGTGATGGTGGTGGGGGAAGGATTACTCGGCGCGTTGCGCCTCGCCCTTCGGGTCGTTGCCTGCGGCAACGCTTTCTCGCTACGCTCGAATCGAACCTTGGTCGAAGCTTCTCATCCTTCCCCGCACTGGAGAAACATGGCGCATTGTGCTTTTGGAGAGTGCTGAAGGATCTGGAAGTGATGGTGGTGGGGGAAGGATTCGAACCTTCGAAGTCGATGACGGCAGATTTACAGTCTGCTCCCTTTGGCCGCTCGGGAACCCCACCAGGGGTAATTCATAATTTGAGGTAAAACTGAAGATGGTGGTGGGGGAAGGATTCGAACCTTCGAAGTCGATGACGGCAGATTTACAGTCTGCTCCCTTTGGCCGCTCGGGAACCCCACCACGGGGTAATGCTTTTTACTGGCCTGCTTCCTGTTGGAAGCGGGGCGCATCATATCAAATGAGACGCCCCTGTAAAGCATTCCTTTAGGTAAATGACGCTGTTTGCCTGCTTTTTATCCGTAAAGGCGTAAAGCTAATCAATTCATTTTACAAAGGATTAAAGAATAATCGTTCTGTTGCCGTACACGAAGACGCGCTGGGCAAGAACCTGATACAGCGCACGGCTCAACACGTTCTTCTCAACGTCACGGCCCGCTCGCATCATATCTTCTGCCGTGTAGGTGTGATCCACGTGAATCACGTCCTGCATGATGATTGGACCTTCGTCCAGATTATCATTCACGTAGTGGGCGGTCGCACCAATGATCTTCACCCCACGCTCGTAAGCCTGGTGATATGGACGCGCGCCAATGAAGGCTGGCAGGAACGAATGGTGAATGTTAATTATTTTATTCGGGAAGCGTGCCACGAAGGACGGCGTCAGGACGCGCATGTATTTTGCCAGCACAACGTAGTCCGGGTTATGCGCCTCGATGGCCTGCGCCATGAGGTTGTCGTGTTCTTCACGGGTATGGCCTTCATGGCTGACCAGCTCGAACGGAATGTCGAAGCGCTCAACCAGAGTACGCAGCGTTTCATGGTTGCCGATGACGGCAGCAATTTCGACGTCCAGGCCACCGTAGTTGGCTTTCATCAGCAGATCGCCCAGGCAGTGCGCCTCTTTGGTGACCAGAATCACGATGCGGCGACGACCCGCCGGGTTCAGTTCGCGCACCGAGCCTTCCGGCAGGGCGCTGTCCAGATCGGCAAGCAGGGTGGTGTCGTTGAAAATGCCTTCCAGCTCGGTACGCATAAAGAAGCGACCGGTACGGTGGTCAACGAACTCGTTGTTCTGCACGATATTCAGTTCATGTTTGTAGCAAATGTTGGTGATTCGTGCGATCAGCCCTTTTTGATCGGGACAGATGGTGCGCAGAACTTTACGTTGTAGTGATTGCATCGCCGGGAAATCCTGTTTATGTATTTGCGAAGTCTGAGTTGTCAGGCATTACTGCCGCAACACTTTTTAAATTTTTTTCCTGAACCACAGGGGCAGGGATCGTTACGACCGAACTGCGGACGTGTGCCGTCAATATAATACCATTGCCCGCTGTCCTTTAAGAACCGGGAGCGTTCAATGATGGCGCCAGGTCTGTTTTGTTCACTAAAGCGGGCGACAAAACTGACATAGCCTTCGTTGGCATCGCGGCCGGGAGCGGCATCAAAGACGGTGAGGCCCAGCCAGACGGTGTTGGCAAATCCGGCTTCAATCTCTTGACGAAAATCGGCCGCATGGCAGGACGGATGCCAGGTTTTAATCAGGTAGTCTGCGTTTTTGATCACAAAAGCAGTATACCGTGAGCGCATAAGGTGTGACGGGTCTGGTGCAACCTGCTCGCCAGAAAGATATCGCTGGCAACATAGGCTATACTCCAGAGCGCTACCACAGGGGCAGAGTTGAGACACAATTCTTTTCCTGGAACAAAAAATAAGGCGTTAAACGCTTAAGGTAGCAATATGTTAACTGAGCAGTTACGTTGACGCTATGTCGGGAATCCAGGGGAAGTAAAACAGGGCTAATGAGAAAGGTAAAAATTGGACTGGCGTTGGGCTCAGGTGCCGCCCGGGGCTGGTCACATATTGGCGTTATTAATGCTTTAAAGCAGATGGGAATTGACGTTGATATTGTTGCAGGGTGTTCGATAGGGTCGCTGGTCGGATCCGCGTACGCCTGCGGTAAGCTTCCGGAGCTTGAAAGCTGGGTGCGCTCCTTCAGTTACTGGGATGTGCTGCGCCTGATGGATCTCTCCTGGCAGCGTGGTGGCCTGCTGCGCGGCGAACGCGTGTTCAATCAGTTTCGTAAGATAATGCCTCTCGCTGACTTCAGTCACTGCCAAATGCCTTTTGGTGCCGTTGCAACCAACCTCAGTACGGGCAGGGAGTTATGGCTCACTGAAGGGGATATCCATCTCGCCGTACGTGCCTCCTGTAGTATACCTGGGTTAATGGCGCCTGTGCCTCATAACGGCTACTGGCTCGTTGACGGTGGCGTAGTGAATCCTGTCCCTATCTCACTGACGCGGGCCTTGGGCGCGGATATCGTCATCGCCGTGGATTTACAACACGACGCTCACCTTATGCAGCAGGATTTGATGTCGGTTAATCTTCACAGCAATGATGCCGAAGAAGAGAAACTTGCCTGGCATGCGCGTTTACGCGGCAGAATAGGGCGCCTGACTGCGCGTCGTGCGGTGACCGCACCGAACGCCGTTGAAATCATGACGACTTCGATACAAATTCTCGAGAATCGCCTGAAGCGAAACCGTATGGCGGGCGATCCTCCGGATATTCTTATTCAACCCTATTGTCCGCAAATCTCTACACTTGATTTCCACCGTGCTGAGGCCGCCATAGCAGCGGGCTCGTTAGCCGTCGAAAAGAAAATAGATGAACTGTTGCCTTTTGTGCGTACAGCACGTTAAGCACTTTTTTGATTACTTCAGCAAAATCTGACAGGCGATAGTACTAATAGCATGCCACTATTGAGTAACTGTCAGCCAGGGGAGGAACCATGACACAGCCATTGGCCGGAAAACACATTTTGATAGTTGAAGACGAGCCCGTTTTCCGATCGCTACTGGATTCGTGGTTATCCTCGCTGGGTGCAACCACGTCCCTTGCCGAAGATGGCGTCGAGGCGCTGGAAAAGATGGCCAGCATTGCGCCTGACCTGATGATCTGCGATCTCGAGATGCCGCGGATGAACGGCTTAATGCTGGTGGAAAAACTGCGTAATGAAGGTTATCAGACACCGATACTCGTGATTTCAGCCACCGAAAATATGGCCGACATTGCCAGGGCATTGCGTTTGGGGGTGCAGGATATCCTGCTCAAACCGGTCAAAGATTTAAACCGACTGCGTGAAACGGTATTGGCCTGCCTGTATCCCAATATGTTTAATTCCCGCGTTGAAGAAGAGGAGCGTCTTTTTCAGGACTGGGATGCCTTAGTCAGTAATCCGCTCGCGGCGGCAAAGCTGCTTCAGGAACTCCAGCCGCCGGTGCAGCAAAATATTTCTCATTGCAGAGTAAATTATCGCCAGCTGGTAGCGGCTGACCAGCCTGGACTGGTGCTGGATATTGCACCGTTATCGGATGCCGACCTCGCCTTTTATTGCCTGGATGTTACCCGAGCGGGAGATAACGGCGTTTTGGCGGCCTTATTACTGCGAGCGCTCTTTAATGGATTGCTACAGGAACAATTATCCCATCAGGGGCAACGGCTTCCTGAGTTAGGCAGTTTGCTAAAACAGGTGAACCAACTTTTTCGCCAGGCCAATTTACCGGGGCAGTTCCCGCTTCTGGTTGGCTATTATCACAGCGGGTTGAATAACCTTATTCTGGTGTCTGCGGGTTTAAATGCCACACTCAATACTGGAGAACACCATATTCAGGTGAGTAACGGCGTGCCGTTGGGCACGCTGGGTAATACTTACCTTAATCAAATTAGCCACCGCTGCACCTCATGGCAGTGCCAAATTTGGGGGGCAGGAGGGCGGTTACGCTTAATGTTGTCCACAGAGTAAGCAGTCAAATTTTATTTTTCAGATTGCTTTACCTGTGTTTTTGCTGGCGGTGCTACTATCGCGGCAAGTTTCATGCGTATTTGTCTTAATTGATCGGCAACGCGTTCTTTTCAGACCCCTATTAGTGGCTGAGACTGTATACTCAACGCGTTATTCAATGCATAAAAGTTCAAAACTTGAACAGTTCAGGAGAATTTCAATGGCTGCCCTAAATTCGAAAGTCAGAAAGGCCGTTATCCCGGTGGCGGGATTGGGTACCAGGATGTTGCCAGCAACGAAGGCAATCCCAAAAGAGATGCTGCCTCTGGTTGATAAGCCATTAATCCAGTATGTCGTGAATGAATGTATTGCAGCAGGCATCACCGAAATTGTGCTGGTTACGCATTCATCTAAAAACTCTATCGAAAACCATTTTGATACCAGTTTCGAACTCGAAGCGATGCTGGAAAAACGCGTTAAGCGCCAGCTGCTGGAGGAAGTGCAGTCTATTTGCCCTCCGCACGTTACCATTATGCAGGTTCGTCAGGGCCTGGCGAAAGGTCTGGGGCACGCAGTACTGTGTGCACACCCGGTAGTGGGTGATGAGCCGGTCGCGGTTATTCTGCCGGACGTGATTCTTGATGAGTACGAGTCCGATCTTTCCCAAGAAAACCTGGCAGAGATGATTAAACGCTTTGATGAAACCGGCAGCAGCCAGATTATGGTTGAGCCAGTTGACGACGTGACCGCTTACGGTGTGGTTGACTGCAAAGGTGTTGCTCTGAAGCCTGGCGAAAGCGTACCGATGGTTGGCGTTGTTGAAAAACCTAAAGCTGACGTCGCGCCGTCTAACCTCGCTGTTGTGGGTCGTTACGTACTGAGCGCTGAAATCTGGGCGCTGTTGGCGAAAACGCCTCCAGGTGCGGGCGATGAGATCCAGCTGACGGATGCTATCGATATGCTGATCGAGAAAGAGACCGTAGAAGCCTACCATATGAAAGGTAAGAGCCATGACTGCGGGAATAAACTCGGTTATATGCAGGCCTTCGTAGAATATGGTATTCGCCATAACAGCCTGGGTGAAGAATTTAAAGCCTGGCTCAAAGGCAGCATGGGTATTAAGTAATAAACCCACAGGCTGTTGAACAAGACCGGTGTGGCGATGCCCACCGGTTTTTTTATGCCTGTCGCCTGGTAATTGTCGGCGGATTGTCAAGGACGTTAAATAGTGAATCTCGCAATATGACAGAATGTAAGGAGATGTTCGGGCGAATATTACGGGCATAAAAAATCCCGCACCAGGCGGGATTTTTCAGAATCTTTCCAGATTAATCCTTGATCAGGAAGTCATCCAGTTGTTTACCTTGTTCGTCCATCGCTTTCTTGATTACAGCAGGAGTACGACCCTGGCCAGTCCAGGTTTTCTCTTCGCCGTTTTCATCGATGTAGCTATATTTAGCTGGACGTGCTGCACGTTTTGCTTTGGTGCCGGTTTTAGCCGCAGCCATGCTGTTCAGCAATTCGTTTGGATCGATACCATCGGCAATCAGCATTTCGCGGTACTGTTGCAGTTTACGTGTACGTTCTTCGATTTCAGCCGCAGCTGCGCTTTCTTCTTCACGACGTTCGTTAACGACAACTTCTAATTTTTCGAGCATTTCTTCAAGCGTCTCAAGGGTACATTCTCTTGCCTGCGCACGAAGAGTACGGATGTTGTTCAGAATTTTAAGTGCTTCGCTCATTGTAGTAATCTCAAACTTATAATGGGGGTGGGTTTGTTGTCCTAATAATAGAGCGTTAATTTCACTTGTGCAATAGGTGGGAATGTAAGGAATTCAAAAAATACAAAATAAACGACGCTATTATTAATTACGCTAACTTAAATTTCATTGTTTGCTCGGTCTGTGAGATATCGTTTCAAACGGCAAAAGCTTGTCATTTGCATGTTTGTTTTGTGACTTTTACCTCAGGAATTATAGTTGCGGTTGATAAATATCAGCCTTTTGTATTACCCCCGCTAAGCGTAGCGAGGGCCGGAATAGTTAATAAATAGTGAATTTTAATGAACGAAGAAGCCACTATAAAAAGAAGTGTTATCTCTGGTTCCAGGCTCGCCTTATTGTCCGTGCTTAATGCCTTTACTACCTGTTTTAACGCATTATTTTGCGCTAACCACAAAGGGTTTATTGGTAAAGAAGAGCCTTGCGCGCGCAGCCCACGGCTGATGACGGTACAAAATATGGTACAATGATTCATCGGGAATATTACACATTGATTAGGGTTCTTTGGCCAATGGCACAACTTTATTTCTACTATTCGGCAATGAATGCAGGGAAATCGACGGCGTTACTGCAATCCTCATACAATTATCAGGAGCGGGGGATGCGTACCGTTGTTTATACCGCCGAAATCGACGATCGCTTCGGGGCGGGGAAGGTAAGCTCTAGAATAGGCCTCTCGTCGCCTGCAAGGCTGTTTAACCCTGAAACGGACCTGCTGGAGGACATTCGTGCTGAGCACGCCTCTAAGCCTGTCCATTGCGTCCTGGTAGACGAAAGCCAGTTCCTGACCCGTGAGCAGGTCCATGCGCTTTCTGAGGTCGTGGATGAGCTGGATATTCCCGTTCTTTGCTATGGTTTACGCACCGATTTTCGTGGTGAGCTATTTGCCGGCAGCCAATATTTACTTGCCTGGTCGGATAAACTGGTGGAGCTAAAAACGATCTGCTTTTGTGGCCGTAAGGCAAGCATGGTTCTTCGCCTTGACCAGTCCGGTAAACCTTATGCTGATGGCGAGCAGGTGGTGATAGGGGGCAATGAACGCTATGTCTCGGTCTGCCGCAAGCATTATAAAGAGGCGCTGGTTGTAGGCTCGCTGACGGCGTTACAGGGCGACAGTCGAAAGTAACAGGAATTTTTTACTCTTTTTAAGATATAAAAAAACCCGCCATCGGCGGGTTTTTTTGTCACACTGTCAATTAAGCGTTTTTCTTCGCTTTCTTGTCAGCCTTTACCACTGCGGGGATGTCAGCTTTCACAGCAGCGATATCGCTTTCAGTGAAGTTACGACCGTAATAAGTATCCAGCAGGATCTGTTTCAGTTCGGAAATCAGTGGGTAGCGTGGGTTAGCACCGGTACACTGGTCATCGAATGCATCTTCAGACAGCTTATCTACGTGAGCGAGGAAGTCAGCTTCCTGAACGCCCGCTTCGCGGATAGATTTAGGAATACCCAGTTCAGCCTTCAGGCTTTCCAGCCATGCCAGCAGTTTCTCGATCTTCGCGGCAGTACGGTCGCCCGGTGCGCTCAGACCCAGGTGGTCTGCGATTTCAGCGTAGCGACGACGAGCCTGTGGGCGGTCGTACTGGCTGAATGCAGTCTGCTTGGTTGGGTTGTCGTTGGCGTTATAGCGGATAACGTTGCTGATCAACAGGGCGTTCGCCAGACCGTGAGGAATGTGGAACTGTGAACCCAGCTTGTGCGCCATGGAGTGACACACGCCCAGGAAGGCGTTAGCAAACGCGATGCCCGCGATGGTTGCAGCACTGTGTACACGTTCACGCGCAACAGGGTTTTTTGAACCTTCGTTGTAAGAGGCTGGCAGGTTTTCTTTCAGCAGTTTCAGCGCCTGCAAGGCCTGACCGTCAGAGAACTCGGAAGCCAGTACGGAAACGTAAGCTTCCAGAGCGTGAGTCACCGCATCCAGACCACCGAACGCACAAAGTGATTTCGGCATATCCATCACCAGGTTGGCGTCAACGATAGCCATATCTGGCGTCAGCGCGTAGTCGGCCAGCGGGTATTTCTGACCCGTTGCGTCATCCGTCACAACCGCAAATGGCGTGACTTCTGAACCGGTACCGGAAGTGGTGGTGACGGCGATCATTTTCGCTTTCACGCCCATTTTCGGGAACTTGTAGATACGTTTACGGATATCCATAAAGCGCAGCGCCAGTTCTTCGAAGTGAGTTTCCGGATGCTCGTACATGACCCACATGATTTTCGCGGCGTCCATTGGGGAACCGCCACCCAGTGCGATGATCACATCGGGTTTGAAGGAGTTCGCCAGTTCAGCACCTTTACGGACAACGCTCAGGGTTGGGTCAGCTTCAACTTCAAAGAAGACTTCAGTTTCGACGCCAGACGCTTTCAGAACAGAGGTGATCTGGTCTGCATAGCCATTGTTGAACAGGAAACGGTCAGTCACGATGAGCGCACGCTTGTGGCCATCAGTAATCACTTCATCCAGCGCGATTGGCAGAGAGCCACGACGGAAGTAGATAGATTTCGGAAGTTTGTGCCACAACATGTTTTCAGCTCGCTTAGCAACGGTTTTCTTGTTGATCAGGTGTTTTGGACCAACGTTTTCAGAGATGGAGTTACCACCCCATGAACCACAACCCAGAGTCAGGGAAGGTGCGAGTTTGAAGTTGTACAGGTCACCGATACCACCCTGAGAAGCCGGGGTGTTAATCAGGATACGTGCCGTTTTCATCTTCTGACCGAAGTGTGCAACACGCTCAGGCTGGTTATCCTGGTCGGTGTAAAGGCAAGAGGTGTGACCGATACCGCCCATGGCAACCAGTTTCTCTGCTTTTTCTACCGCGTCATCGAAATCTTTCGCACGGTACATGGCCAGCGTCGGAGACAGTTTTTCGTGAGCAAACGGCTCGCTTTCATCAACGACGTTAACTTCACCAATCAGGATCTTGGTGGAAGCAGGAACGCTAAAGCCGGCGAGTTCGGCAATTTTATAGGCTGGCTGACCCACGATAGCGGCGTTCAGCGCGCCATTTTTCAGAATCACGTCCTGAACGGCTTTCAGCTCTTTACCCTGCAACAGGTAGCCGCCGTGGCTGGCGAAACGTTCACGAACGGCGTCGTAGACAGAATCAACAACGACAACGGACTGTTCAGATGCACAAATAACGCCGTTATCGAAGGTTTTAGACATCAGCACAGACGCGACGGCGCGTTTAATGTCAGCGGTTTCGTCAATAACAACCGGGGTGTTACCCGCGCCTACGCCGATAGCAGGTTTACCGGAGCTGTAAGCGGCTTTAACCATGCCAGGACCACCGGTCGCCAGGATCAGGTTAATGTCCGGGTGATGCATCAGGGCGTTGGACAGCTCAACAGAAGGTTGGTCGATCCAGCCGATCAGATCTTTTGGTGCGCCCGCCGCAATAGCCGCCTGGAGCACGATATCGGCTGCTTTGTTAGTGGCGTCTTTCGCACGTGGATGCGGGGAGAAAATGATTGCGTTACGTGTCTTCAGGCTGATAAGAGATTTGAAGATGGCGGTAGAGGTTGGGTTAGTGGTTGGAACGATACCGCAAATGATGCCGATCGGTTCTGCTATGGTGATGGTGCCGAAAGTATCGTCTTCTGACAGCACGCCGCAGGTTTTCTCATCTTTATAGGCGTTGTAGATATACTCTGAAGCAAAGTGGTTTTTAATCACTTTATCTTCAACGATACCCATGCCGGATTCGGCAACGGCCATTTTAGCGAGAGGGATTCGAGCATCAGCAGCAGCCAGAGCGGCCGCGCGGAAGATTTTATCAACCTGTTCTTGGGTGAAATTGGCATATTCACGCTGGGCTTTTTTAACGCGCTCGACGAGGGCGTTCAGTTCAGCGATATTGGTAACAGCCATAATGCTCTCCTGATAATGTTTAAACTCTTTTAGTAAACCAGCGCTCGATACGTCTGACAGTATAGTCAGTGCCGATCCCACTTGCGTAACACACAGTAAAACAAAGGATTACGCACTGCTTATGCTCACTAATTTACTAAAAGAGCCTTACCTTAGCATCATACCTTTTTGATAGGTGATCTCCCTGGCGGCGTAACCAAGATTACTCACTTCTGAGTACGAAAATTATGATCAGGATCAATTTTGTCCTAAGCTGATACCTTTCAGCAGGGTTATTTCGTGCTAATTTTTCCAGTGTTAAATAATTAAGTAACTATTGGAAGTGGCGCTATCATTGATTATACAAACGTTTAACATCATGAATTGATAACGTTTTAGAACAGATTTCTGGTGAAGTGTGCGGCTAAAAAGCGTATCTTCAGCGCGGATTTATCATGACACGCTGTTTCTCCCTGGCCATGCTCATTTGCGGAGCTTAATGTGATTCAAACGCTCTTTGATTTCCCTACATATTTTAAGTTTTTTATCGGTTTGTTTGCGCTGGTCAACCCGGTAGGGATCATCCCTGTCTTCATTAGTATGACCAGCTATCAAACGGCCGCCGCAAGAAACAAAACCAACCTGACGGCAAACCTGTCGGTGGCTATCATCTTGCTGACCTCTCTTTATCTGGGGGACGCCATCCTTCAGGTCTTCGGCATCTCGATTGATTCGTTCCGAATAGCGGGTGGGATCCTGGTGGTGACGATTGCCATGTCGATGATCAGCGGCAAGCTGGGGGAGGATAAACAGAACAAGCAGGAGAAATCAGAGACCGCAATCCGCGAAAGCATCGGCGTTGTGCCGCTGGCATTGCCGCTGATGGCAGGCCCGGGGGCAATCAGTTCAACCATCGTCTGGGGAACGCGCTATCACAGCCTGATGCATCTGATCGGCTTTTCTGTCGCCATTGCGCTGTTCGCGCTGTGCTGTTGGGGCGTTTTTCGCATGGCGCCATGGCTGGTTCGCTTGCTGGGACAAACGGGCATCAACGTGATCACCCGTATCATGGGCCTGCTGTTAATGGCATTGGGCATCGAATTTATCGTTACCGGTATAAAAAGCATATTCCCAGGATTATTACATTGACTTTCATTTGAAAGAGCGGAGCCGACGGCTCCGTTTTTTTACGTGATTATCAGCAAATCATATAAATAAAGTTGAATTACGGTCCAGCCATAATAAGTTCTACTAATAACGCTCTCTTGTTGTTTTTCAAGAGGTTGTTTATTTTCAGCTTCCCCCTCTGCGTATAAATCCTTCGAACCCTCTGTTATTTTACTCACATGATACTCTGGGGCTTGCTGACAGATAACCGAAATGATATTAGTAATTTCGAGGCTGACCCAGACGAATGTGCTAAATAATAACCAATTGTTAAATTTTCGTGAAAAATCGTTGAGATTGGTCATGGCATTACGTTTTCAGTGAGTCATTCTTGTAACCCTTTGATTGCAAGTGTTTTTATTTTGTATTGGTGGGGTTTAAGATTTATGGCTTAGGTGAGCCATCCACCGTAAAAGAGAAATGCTTAACAAATTTGCAAAATGTATTGGCGAGAGTTGGCACCATTTGGTACTTTCCGGCCTTATATTTCGCAGCATTAATCAAGTTGATGAGAACTATTTTCATATAGACCTCACGAAAGATATCCAATGCATCTCTCTGACAGGGGAGAGGTGTAAAGAATCGACGCAAGATCGCCGTACGAGCGGTCAGTAATAATGAAGTCGGTGATAGCAAGAAGTAAAAAAAGAACCTGACAGTAGCAAAAAAAACTCCTGCGCTGTACAGGCCCCGACAGGGGATTACACAACTGGCGAAGGCCAGTCATTATAATGAGTGGAGTATCAACACAATGTCCATCATCACAAAAAAAAGTCTGGTAGCGGCGGGGATTTTAACTGCGCTAATCGCGGGCAACGCTGCAATGGCTGCGGACGTTCCTGCCGGTGTTCAGCTGGCTGAGAAGCAAACGCTGGTGCGTAATAACGGTGCGGAAGTGCAGTCTCTCGATCCGCACAAAATTGAAGGTGTTCCAGAGTCTAACGTTAACCGCGATCTGTTTGAAGGTCTGTTGGTGACGGACGTAGACGGCCACCCGGCACCGGGCGTGGCGGAAAAATGGGACAATAAAGATTTTAAAGTCTGGACCTTCCATCTGCGTAAAGATGCCAAATGGTCCGACGGTACGCCGGTTACCGCCGAAGATTTCGTTTACAGCTGGCAGCGTCTGGCGGATCCGAATACCGCCTCCCCGTATGCGAGTTACCTTCAGTACGGTCATATTGCCAATATTGATGACATCATCACGGGCAAAAAGCCTGTTACCGATCTGGGCGTAAAAGCCATTGATGCCAACACCTTTGAAGTAACGTTGAGCGAGCCTGTTCCGTACTTCTATAAGCTGCTGGTTCACCCGTCTGTTTCCCCGGTACCAAAATCCGCTGTAGAAAAATTTGGTGAAAAATGGACGCAGCCTGCGAATATCGTGACCAACGGTGCGTACAAGCTGAAAAGCTGGGTCGTTAACGAACGTATGGTACTGGAGCGCAACCCGCAGTATTGGGATAACGCGAAGACCGTAATCAATCAGGTCACCTACCTGCCAATTGCTTCAGAAGTGACCGACGTCAACCGCTACCGCAGCGGTGAAATCGACATGACCTATAACAACATGCCGATTGAACTGTTCCAGAAGTTGAAAAAAGAGATCCCGAAAGAAGTGCACGTCGATCCTTATCTGTGCACCTACTACTACGAAATTAACAACCAGAAAGCACCGTTCACCGACGTGCGCGTGCGTACCGCGCTGAAGCTGGCTCTGGATCGCGATATTATCGTTAATAAAGTGAAGAATCAGGGCGACCTGCCAGCTTACAGCTACACCCCGCCTTATACCGACGGTATGAAACTGGTTGAGCCTGAGTGGTTCAAATGGTCCCAGGAAAAACGTAACGAAGAAGCGAAAAAACTGCTGGCTGAAGCCGGATACACCGCTGATAAGCCGCTGACGTTTAACCTGCTGTACAACACCTCGGATCTGCATAAAAAACTGGCTATCGCCGTGGCGTCAATCTGGAAGAAAAACCTGGGCGTGAACGTGAAGCTGGAAAACCAGGAATGGAAAACCTTCCTCGATACGCGCCACCAGGGAACGTTTGACGTGGCGCGCGCCGGCTGGTGTGCGGACTATAACGAACCGACCTCCTTCCTGAACACCATGCTCAGCGACAGCTCAAACAACACGGCACACTATAAGAGCCCGGCGTTTGATAAGCTGATTGGCGAGACCCTGAAAGTGGCAGATGACGCCCAGCGCGCCGATCTGTACGCGAAATCAGAACAACAGCTCGATAAAGACTCTGCGATCGTGCCGGTTTACTACTACGTCAACGCCCGCCTGGTGAAACCGTGGGTAGGGGGTTATACCGGTAAAGACCCGTTGGATAATATTTCCGTTAAGAATCTTTATATTATCAAGCATTAATGGCAATACGTGGGGCGAGCGAGCTTGCCCCACTGTGTCTACTTTGTAACATTCATCAGGCACACGCCAGAAGGTACGGGCAATGTTGAAATTTATCCTGCGTCGCTGTCTTGAAGCGATTCCAACGTTATTTATTCTAATTACAATTTCCTTCTTCATGATGCGCCTTGCGCCGGGCAGTCCATTTACCGGTGAACGTACGCTGCCGCCAGAAGTCATGGCCAACATCGAAGCGAAATACCATTTAAACGATCCCATTACCACGCAGTACTTCAATTATCTGAAGCAACTTGCACACGGTGATTTTGGACCGTCATTCAAATATAAAGACTATTCCGTTAACGACCTGGTGGCGTCCAGCTTCCCGGTATCGGCTAAATTAGGGGCTGCTGCATTTATCCTGGCCGTTGTTCTCGGGGTCACTGCGGGCGTTATCGCCGCGCTAAAACAAAATACCCGATGGGATTATACCGTCATGGGGGTCGCAATGACCGGGGTGGTTATTCCCAGCTTCGTTGTCGCGCCGTTGCTGGTCATGATATTCGCCATCACCCTGAAATGGCTGCCCGGTGGCGGCTGGAACGGCGGAGCCCTGAAGTTCATGATACTGCCGATGGTGGCATTATCTCTGGCGTACATTGCCAGCATCGCGCGTATTACCCGCGGTTCAATGATTGAAGTTCTGCACTCGAACTTCATCCGTACCGCCCGTGCGAAAGGGCTGCCGATGCGCCGGATCATTTTCCGTCATGCGCTCAAGCCTGCACTGTTACCGGTGCTCTCCTACATGGGGCCTGCTTTCGTCGGCATTATCACCGGTTCAATGGTAATTGAAACCATTTATGGCCTGCCGGGCATCGGACAGCTGTTTGTTAACGGGGCGCTTAACCGTGACTACTCGCTGGTGCTGAGCCTTACGATCCTCGTGGGCGCGCTGACCATTCTGTTTAATGCCGTTGTCGATGTGCTGTATGCCGTTATCGACCCGAAAATCCGTTACTAACTGGAGCACGCCATGATGTTGAGTAAGAAAAACAGCGAGGCGCTGGAAAACTTCAGTGAAAAGCTGGAGGTTGAAGGTCGTAGCCTTTGGCAGGACGCCCGCCGTCGTTTTATGCATAACCGCGCCGCCGTTGCCAGCCTGGTCGTGCTGGTGCTTATCGCGCTGTTCGTCACCCTGGCGCCAATGCTGTCGCAGTTCACCTATTTCGATACGGACTGGGGCATGATGTCCAGCGCGCCGGATATGGAATCCGGGCACTATTTTGGTACCGATTCATCTGGCCGTGACCTGCTGGTGCGCGTGGCGATCGGTGGCCGCATTTCCCTGATGGTCGGCATCGCGGCGGCGCTGGTGGCGGTAATCGTCGGCACGCTTTACGGTTCGCTTTCCGGTTACCTTGGCGGGAAAGTGGACTCCGTAATGATGCGTCTGCTTGAAATCCTGAACTCCTTCCCGTTCATGTTCTTCGTTATTCTGCTGGTGACCTTCTTTGGTCAAAATATCCTGCTGATCTTCGTGGCCATCGGGATGGTCTCCTGGCTGGACATGGCGCGTATTGTCCGCGGCCAGACGCTGAGCCTTAAACGTAAAGAGTTTATCGAAGCGGCACAGGTTGGTGGGGTTTCTACCGCCAATATCGTGGTGCGTCATATCGTTCCTAACGTGCTGGGCGTGGTCGTGGTGTACGCCTCCCTGCTGGTGCCAAGTATGATCCTGTTTGAATCCTTCCTGAGCTTCCTGGGATTAGGTACGCAAGAGCCGCTGAGCAGCTGGGGCGCGCTGTTAAGCGATGGCGCAAACTCCATGGAAGTATCACCGTGGCTACTGCTGTATCCGGCGGGCTTCCTGGTGGTTACTCTGTTCTGTTTCAACTTTATCGGCGATGGCCTGCGTGATGCCCTCGACCCGAAAGACCGTTAAGGAGCGCCGTCATGACCATTATTGAAACGGCAACCGCGCCACAGGCGCAACAGCGGTCCAGCGCACTGCTGGACGTAAAAGACCTCCGTGTAACGTTTAAAACCCCCGACGGTGATGTGACTGCCGTTAACGATCTCAACTTCGACCTGCGTGCCGGTGAAACGCTGGGCATTGTGGGCGAATCCGGGTCCGGTAAATCCCAGACCGCATTTGCGCTGATGGGCCTGCTGGCGTCAAACGGTGCGATCGGCGGTTCGGCGAAATTCAACGGGAAAGAGATCCTGAATTTGCCGGAGCATGAGCTGAACAAGCTGCGCGCCGAGCAAATTTCAATGATTTTCCAGGATCCGATGACCTCCCTGAACCCCTATATGCGTGTGGGCGAGCAGCTGATGGAAGTGCTGATGCTCCACAAGGGCCTGGGCAAAGCCGAAGCGTTTGAAGAGTCTGTCAAAATGCTGGATGCGGTGAAGATGCCTGAAGCACGCAAGCGCATGCACATGTACCCGCACGAATTCTCCGGCGGCATGCGTCAGCGCGTCATGATCGCGATGGCGTTGCTTTGTCGGCCAAAACTGCTGATCGCGGATGAACCGACCACCGCCCTGGACGTGACCGTTCAGGCGCAGATCATGACGCTGCTGAACGAGCTTAAGCGTGAGTTCAACACCGCGATAATCATGATCACCCACGATTTGGGCGTTGTTGCCGGGATCTGCGACAAAGTATTAGTCATGTATGCAGGCCGCACGATGGAATACGGTAATGCACGCGATGTCTTCTACCAGCCCGCTCATCCGTACTCTATTGGCCTGCTGAATGCCGTACCGCGCCTTGATGCGGAAGGGGAGTCCCTGCTGACCATCCCGGGCAACCCGCCAAACCTGCTGCGTCTACCGAAAGGTTGTCCGTTCCAGCCGCGTTGTCCGCACGCGATGGAAATTTGTAACAGCGCACCGCCGCTGGAAGCGTTTGCCCCAGGCCGTCTGCGCGCCTGCTTTAAGCCGCAGGAGGAGCTGGTATGAACGCAATCGACGAAAAAAGAAATGTGCTGCTCGAAATCGCTGACCTGAAGGTCCATTTCGATATCAAAGACGGCAAACAGTGGTTCTGGCAGCCTGCCAAAACCCTGAAGGCAGTGGATGGCGTTACGCTGCGCCTGTACGAAGGGGAAACTCTGGGCGTGGTGGGCGAATCCGGCTGCGGCAAATCGACGTTTGCACGTGCGATCATCGGCCTGGTGAAAGCCACCGACGGCAAAGTGGCCTGGCTGGGCAAAGATCTGCTGGGGATGAAGCCGGATGAGTGGCGCGACGTGCGCAGCGATATCCAGATGATTTTCCAGGATCCTCTGGCGTCCCTGAACCCGCGTATGACCATCGGTGAAATCATTGCCGAGCCGCTGCGTACCTATCATCCTAAGATGCCGCGTCAGGAAGTGCGCGACCGCGTGAAAGCGATGATGCTCAAGGTGGGTCTGTTGCCTAACCTCATCAACCGCTATCCACACGAGTTTTCCGGCGGTCAGTGTCAGCGTATCGGCATCGCACGTGCGTTGATCCTTGAGCCGAAACTGATTATCTGTGATGAGCCGGTTTCGGCGCTGGACGTTTCCATTCAGGCTCAGGTTGTTAATCTGCTCCAGAAACTGCAACGGGAAATGGGGCTATCGCTGATCTTCATCGCCCACGATCTGGCGGTGGTAAAACATATTTCAGACCGTGTGCTGGTAATGTATCTGGGGCACGCCGTGGAGCTGGGCACCTATGATGAGGTGTACCACAATCCGCTGCACCCTTACACCAAAGCGCTGATGTCTGCGGTTCCCGTTCCGGATCCCGATCTGGAAAAGAATAAAACCATCCAGCTTCTGGAAGGTGAACTGCCTTCGCCAATCAATCCGCCTTCAGGCTGCGTATTCCGTACGCGGTGCCCCATCGCCGGGCCGGAATGTGCAAAAACGCGTCCGGTTCTGGAAGGCAGTTTCCGACATGCGGTTTCCTGCCTGAAAGTAGACCCGTTATAATCGCAAGGGCTGACATGATGTCAGCCCTTATTTTCGAGGTTAATGTGTCGCGATTACTCACGTCGGCCCGTCAGCGGCTGTATCATTTCTTATTTGATCCTCAAACGGTTTCCGGTCGCCGCTTCGAAGGACTGTGCGGTTTATTTGCGCTGATTAGCGTCATTATTATCTTTATCGAATCCGGCGCCGGCACGCAGTACCACATGACGTATGAGGAGTGGCACGTATTTGTCTGGCTGGAATTAATCGTCACGCTGGTGTTTACCGCAGAATATGTGCTCAGGGTCATTAGCTGGCCAAATCCGGCAAAATATGTTTTTAGCTTTTGGGGTTTTATTGATTTAGCCACCATTCTGCCGCTGTACGTTATGTGGCTGTGGCCGGAAATAAGCCTGAACTATGTGTTTGCCTGGCGCGCAATGCGGGCGATTCGCGTGTTGCGCATTCTGAAGCTGCTGCGCTTTATGCCGTCGCTGCGGGTGTTTTGTGTCGCGATTGTTAGCGCCCGCCACCAGCTTATTCTCTTCTATTCGTTTATTGCCATCGTGATGATCGTGTTTGGCTCTCTGATGTATTTAATTGAAGGGCCGAAGTACGGGTTTACCACGCTTAATGCTTCCGTTTACTGGGCCATCGTCACGGTGACGACCGTGGGCTACGGGGATATTACGCCGCATACGCCGCTCGGAAGAATCGTGGCATCCGTTCTGATCCTGATCGGCTATTCGGTTATAGCGATCCCGACGGGGCTAATTACCACCCACATGAGCAGCGCGTTTCAGGGCAGCAAACGGCAGCGTAAATGCACGCGGTGTCAGCAGGGGAATCATGAACCCGGCGCGCGGTTTTGTCACCGCTGTGGAAATGCCTTACCGGATTAATTAAAAAAGGCTGCGATGGCAGCCTTTTTTATTATTCGCGCCAGAGAATATGGCACAGCTTGTGGTCTTTTTCGCGGCACAGCAGCACGCGCGCAAAGATGTCGTTAATTTCGCCGCCGTCTTCGTCCGCCAGCCCAATCACCACTTCGGCGAAGAAATCCGGGTTGAGGTCAAAATCGACGTGTTCGGCCCAGTCTTCAGACGGATCGAACAGCTCGGCGCCGCCACGCTCTTCAAATTGCAGGTTGAAAAGAATCACGTCAGCCGGGTCGAGATTATCGACCGCCAGTTCGAGAAAAATATCGTAGGCCTGCTCGAGCGTTTCGTCTTCGGTCAGGCGATTGTTCAGATCCATTTCCATGATGACTACCTGTTAAACATCGTTGGGCACGTTTTACAGCAACGGACTAAAGAAGTAAAACAGTCGTTCGGCAATTCGCTGCCACAGCGGACGTTTCGCCCACAGCCTGGCGTCCAGCAGGCGTGAACGGGAAATATAATCGTCCTGAACCGCCGCCAGATCGCCGCCAAACCCGGCGTCATCAATGACCAGCGTAATTTCAAAATTCAGCCACAGGCTCCGCATATCGAGGTTGACGGTGCCCACCAGGCTGAGCTCTCCGTCCACCAGCACGCTCTTGGTGTGCAGCAGCCCACCTTCAAACTGATAGATTTTCACGCCCGCGGCCAGCAGCTCGCTGAAAAACGCACGGCTTGCCCACCCGACCAGCAGCGAATCGTTCTTGCGCGGCATAATAATGCTCACATCCACTCCGCGCTGCGCCGCCGTACAGATGGCATGCAGAAGGTCGTCGCTGGGAACGAAATAGGGCGTGGTCATGATCAGATATTCACGCGCTGAGTACGCGGCGGTAAGCAGTGCCTGATGGATCAGATCTTCCGGGAAGCCAGGACCGGAGGCAATGGTATGAATAGTGTGCCCGCTGGCTTCCTCAAACGGCATGATATTGCCGTCCGGCGGCGGGGGAAGAATGCGTTTGCCGGTTTCGATTTCCCAGTCGCAGGAGTAGACGATGCCCATAGACGTTGCCACCGGGCCTTCCATGCGAGCCATCAAATCAATCCATTGCCCCACGCCGGAATCCTGTTTGAAGAAGCGGGGGTCAACCATATTCATGCTGCCAGTGTAGGCGATATAGTTATCGATCAGAACCATTTTTCGGTGCTGGCGGAGATCCATGCGCCGCAGAAATACGCGGAAAAGATTCACCTTCAGCGCCTCGACCACCTCGATACCGGCATTGCGCATCATGCCGGCCCACGGACTGCGGAAAAAGGCCACGCTGCCGGCGGAGTCCAGCATCAGGCGGCAGTGGATACCGCGACGTGCAGCCGCCATCAGCGATTCGGCTACCTGGTCCGCCATGCCGCCCGGCTGCCAGATGTAAAACACAATCTCGATATTATGTCGGGCAAGTTGAATGTCCCTGATCAGCGCCTGCATCACATCATCGGAAGAGGTCATCAACTGGAGCTGGTTGCCTTTTACACCGGCGATCCCCTGGCGGCGTTCGCACAGCTTGAACAGGGACGACGCCACGCTGCTGTTCTCTTCGGCAAAGATATGCTTGCAGGCTTTGAGATCGGCAAGCCATTTCGCCGTGGAGGGCCACATGGCGCGGGCGCGTTCGGCCCGGCGTTTACCCAGATGAAGTTCACCAAAAGAGAGATAGGCGATTATGCCCACCAGCGGGAGAATGTAGATAATCAGAAGCCAGGCCATGGCGGAAGGGACCGCTCTGCGCTTCATCAGAATGCGCAACGTCACCCCGGCAATTAACAGCCAGTATCCTAAAATGACCAGCCAACTCACCACGGTGTAGAAGGTTGTCATAAATAAAAAATCCTTTTGAAAGCGTATTGTTATGAGTTTACGCATCAGGATTCATCTGGCAAATAAAAACGGCAGATAAAAGCGCTGGTTTGCCGCCCGCTTAGGCTTATAATGGCATCTCTGTTAGAGAAAGAGTTGTAGACATGAAGCGCAGTAGAACTGAAGTCGGGCGCTGGCGCATGTTGCGACAGGTGAGTCGTCGTAAGGCTCGTTGGCTGGAAGCACAATCCCGCCGCAATATGCGTATCCACGCCATCAGAAAATGTGGGCTGAACAGACACCGTAATGCGCTGTTGTTCGCGGTCCAGGACATCTGATAACCCTGAGGGCACCGAAAGGTGCCCGTTGTTTAACTGACGCGGTTTGCGGCTTTAACGGTATACAGTTTCAGATTTCGGGAATATCGACGTTGCGGCGATATTCCCTTTGTTTTGAGCAAAAGGAGTGAGACGTGTTTGCGGAGTTTGGTGTACTGAATTTCTGGACCTATGTTGTCGGCGCGTTTTTTATCGTGCTGGTTCCAGGACCGAACACCTTGTTTGTGCTAAAAACAGGGATTGGCCACGGCGTGAAAAAAGGGTATCTGGCCGCCACCGGTGTATTTATTGGTGACGCGGTGCTGATGTTTCTGGCCTGGGCGGGCGTCGCCGCGCTAATCCAGACCACGCCGGTGTTATTCAATATCGTCCGCTACCTCGGGGCGTTTTACCTGCTGTGGCTGGGTGGGAAAATGCTCTGGTCCGTTATTAACCGTCAGAATAATACACATGATAACAGCGCCGAACCGGCAAGCGCGATCCTCAAGCGTTCGCTGGTATTGAGCCTGACGAACCCGAAAGCGATTCTCTTTTACGTGTCGTTCTTCGTCCAGTTCATCGATGTAAACGCGAAGAATACCGGCACGTCGTTCCTGATCCTCGCCACAACGCTTGAGCTGATTAGCTTCATGTACATGAGCTTCCTGATTTTCTCAGGCGCGTTTGTGACGCGTTACCTGAAAACCAAAAAGAAACTGGCGAAGCTGGGGAATGGGCTGATCGGTCTGCTGTTTGTCGGCTTTGCGGCGAGGCTGGCGTCGCTGCACTGAATGAAGAAAAGGCTCCTGAGGGAGCCTTTCTTTTAGAACACTTTTTTATACGGACGAACCGTGACTTTCTCGTACACGCCGGCTGCGACGTACGGGTCTGCTTCTGCCCACGCCTGCGCGGCTTCCAGAGATTCAAATTCGGCAATCACCGTGGAGCCGGTAAAACCTGCCGCTCCCGGATCGTTGCTGTCAACGGCAGGCATCGGGCCCGCGGTCAGCAAACGGCCTTCATCCTGTAGCAATTGTAAGCGCGCCAGATGGGCAGGGCGAACGGAAAGACGTTTTTCCAGAGAATCATGTACATCTTCAGCGTAAATCACGTAAAGCACGGCAAAGCTCCTTAACCGGTGAAAGTGACAATTACGTTATGTGAAAGCACAAATGACTGCAATGTAAAGATAATCACATTGTTAAAACCCTGATCTGGATGCCCCTTTTTTGCCCGCTTACGCGCTTAAATTGCGCCAGGACAAAGTGTCTTATTGAATATGATTGCTATTTGCATTTAAAATCGAAGTTCGGTTTTTTAACGTTGATGATTATGACTTCGATGACCCTTGATTTACCTCGCCGCTTTCCATGGCCGACGCTGCTTTCCGTCGTTATTCACGGTGCTGTCGTGGCGGGTCTGCTCTATACCTCGGTTCATCAGGTTATTGAAATGCCGGCGCCAGCGCAGCCAATTTCTGTGACCATGGTATCGCCTGCGGATCTTGAGCCGCCGCAGGTTGCGCCGCCGCCGCCACAGCCCGTTGTTGAACCGGAGCCCGAACCCGAGCCAGTTCCTGAGCCGCCGAAAGAAGCGCCGGTGGTGATCCATAAGCCAGAGCCAAAACCTAAACCTAAACCGAAGCCAAAACCCAAGCCGGTTAAAAAGGTGGAAGAGCGTCCTAAACGTGAAGTGCGTCCGGTAGAGCCACGCGCCACGCAACCGGTTGAAAATGCCGCGCCGTCGCGTCCGCTGATGAATAACACCGCGACCGCGACGAAACCGACGGTAACCGCGCCAGCGGGCCCGCGCGCGCTGAGCCGTAATCAGCCGCAGTACCCGGCGCGCGCGCAGGCGTTACGCATTGAGGGGCGCGTAAGGGTGAAATTTGACGTCACCGCCGACGGTCGCGTTGATAACGTGCAAATCCTCTCCGCCCAGCCGGCGAATATGTTTGAACGTGAAGTGAAATCGGCCATGCGCAGGTGGCGCTACGAGGCCGGTAAACCCGGCAGCGGGCTGGTTGTGAACATTGTCTTCCGCCTGAACGGCGGGGCGCAGATGGAATAACGGCCAAAAAGAAGCCTCCGCAAGGAGGCTTTTTTTATACCTGAAGCTAACTCCGGGGAAGCTGGCGCGGTTTCCCGTCGCTATCCACCGCCACATAGATGAATAATGCCTCCGTCGCCTTATAGCGCTGACCAATCGGTTCAGAAGAGACTTTTTTTACCCATACCTCAATGTTGATGGAGATAGAGGTATTGCCGCGTTTTACGCAGCGCGCGTAACAGCAAACCACATCTCCAACCGCAACCGGACGCAGGAAGGTCATGCCATCAACCCGGACGGTGACTACGCGCCCGTGGGCAATCTCTTTAGCCAGAATTGCGCCGCCCATATCCATTTGCGACATTAGCCAGCCGCCAAAAATATCGCCATTGGCATTGGTGTCAGCGGGCATTGCCAGTGTGCGTAAAACCAGTTCGCCCTGAGGGGCGTCAATTGTTGTCATTGTTTTTAAACTCGTAACTGAAGACTTCAGGCGGGATGCTACTATGATTTCTGGCTGGAGAGAATAGGGTGAGCGCCCGCAGCGCGGGCGCCTGAGGGTCAGAAGGACATGGTTACGCCGGCGTAATACGCGCGGCCCGGTTCGTTATAGGTCGATGCACCGTCATTTTCACGGTAAATCTGCTTGTCAAAGAGGTTGCTGATGCCAGCATTCAGGCGCAGGTTTTTGGTCAGCTGATAATTACTGCCGATACCCACGATGGAATACGCGCCGATCTCTCTGTTGGACATCGCATTCTCCTCTTTGCGGATTTCAGCGTTCTCTCTGGGCTTCTGGCGACCGTACATCGTCCAGCTTACGTTGGCTGAAAGTTTGCTGTTAACCTCCCAGTCCAGCATGGTGTTGACGGTATATTTGGGGATGATAGACAGCGGGTTGCCGGTGTCTTTACTTTCAGACTGGATCATATACGTCGCATTGGTACGCCAGGTCAGCGTGTCGCGAATAACCGGCACGGTGAGGTTACCTTCCAGCCCTTCAACAACGGCCTTGCCGCCGTTCTCCCATTGCAGGATATTTACGTCGTTGCTTGTCTGCCCCAGCACGTCCGTTCCTGAAACGATCTTGTTTTTGTAATCGTTGCGGAACCAGGTAATTCCAGCCTCGTAGCCTTCCAGGGCAAAGGCCAGGCCGATCTCTTTGTTCACGCTGATTTCCGGATCCAGATCCGGGTTGCCTAACAGGTAGCAGCTTCCCTCGGAAATGTTGTTTGGACAACCGTTCCCGCGGGTGGAAAGCAGATAGCCTTCGCTGGACTGATACAGGTTCGGCGCTTTAAATACCCGAGCGATACCCGCCTTCACCTTGAACATGTCGCCTAAATCCTGTGAAACGTTAAGGCTTGGGCTCCAGTTGCTGCCAAATTTATTGTGATAATCGAAGCGGATCCCCGGGATCAGGTTGGTCCCCTGACGCGCTTCAATATTGTCCTCAAGATAGATCCCGGTGAGATCGGCGCTGTTTTTGCTGTTGCGCTCGGAAGCGGTGCCGGAAACGCCGTTAATCACTTCTCCCGACACGTCCGTCGCCTGCATTGACGCCGGGTCGTTGAGCTCATCGCGGTTCCACTCCGCGCCGATGGTCAGCGTCTGGTCCACCAGCCAGAACAGCGGAATGTTCAGCTCGCCTGTGGAACGGTACGACTCAAGCCGGCTGGTGTCGTACTTGTCGCTGTTGATCATACCCTCAACTCTGCCCGTCGACCCTTCCTGCAAGCGGGTGTTGTTAGTTTTCTCGTAATAGACGCCAAACTTCGACTGGCCCCAGTCCCAGATGCCGTTGTGCGTGATGCCGTATGACTGGCGGTACATACGGTTAGTTTCGTGACCGTACAGGGACGATACCAGGCCACCAGGGCTGACGTTGCCGTTGCTGTACTGCGTATCGCCCGCGTAGATATTGCCCTGGCGGCTGTAGCTGTAGTCGAAGTCGATAATCTGCTGCGGCGTGAGTTTCCAGGAGAGAAGGGCGTTGATGTCTTTGTTTCGTACGCCTTCGCGTCCGGCGGCGTAAGAGCCGTTTTGCGCGGTGTTAATATCCTCGGCGTCCGCGTCGGTTTTGTTGATGTTCCCGTAAAGGCGCATCGTTAACGCATCGCCTGCGAGAGGACCGCTCAGATCGAAGTTAGCGCGTTTTGTCGCTCCCTCTTTATCATTTTCAGGCTGGTTGGTGTAGAGCGAGAGCGAGCCGTGCCAGTCGTTGGTCGGGCGTTTGGTAATGATGTTGACGACGCCACCGGCAGCCCCGGAGCCATAGCGAGCGGCGGCAGGCCCGCGGAGCACTTCAATGCGCTCGACCATTTCTGGCGGAACCCAGTTGGTGTCCCCGCGGGTGTCGCGCTCGCCGCGCCAGCTGTAGCGCACCGAGTTACGGGACGTCACCGGCACGCCGTCAATCAGGATCAGGGTATTTTCCGGCCCCATACCGCGAATATCGATCTGGCGGTTGTTACCGCGGCTGCCCGTCGCGCTGTTGCCGGTGAGGTTTACCCCGGGCATTTTACGAATGATTTCAGAAAGATCGTTTACCGGCGGATCCTTTTCGATGTCCTTCGCCGTAATAACCGAGACGCCAGGCTGCTGCTTCAGCGCCTCTTCAGCCGTCGCCTGAACCACCATGGTTTCACCGTCGTCGAGAGTCTCTTCTGCTGCGTGCGCGCCCTGGCCCAGTGCCGCAAGGATGGCCAACGTAAGTGAAGCGGGGGCAAATCTTATTATGCTTTTCATCAACTCATTTCCATTTGTTAAAATGCGATGACGAATATTAATGATAGTGATTCTCATTACAATGAGAAGGGAGCAATCTCCATAAAATCTTCATGATTCAGTCATTTTTGAAGAAGGGGGGCGGAATGTGAAAGAAAAGTGAAAAAAGGCCAGATCGCATTGCGATCTGGCCCGTAGGGTTACTGCTTATCGTCCTGCGGCATGTGCCGGTAGATGTACACGCCGCTTAGCAGCGTAAACACGAGCGTCAGGGCCGTCAGGCCAAATACCTTGAAGTTGACCCAGATATTCTGCGGCAGCCAGAAAGCGATGTAGATATTGGCAAGACCGCACAGGATAAAGAACAGCGCCCAGGCCAGGTTCAGACGCCCCCAGACTGCCTGAGGCAGCGTCAGCTCTTTGCCCAGCATGCGCTGGATCAGCGGCTTTTTCATCACCCACTGGCTGATGAGCAGCGCGCCCGCAAACAGGCCATAAATCACCGTGACCTTCCACTTGATGAATTCATCATTGTGGAAGAACAGCGTCAGGCCGCCAAATACCGCCACCATCAGGAAGGTGATGAGTGCCATCTTCTCAACCTTGCGGTAGCGAACCCAGCTATAAATCAGCACCACAGCCGTGGCTACAATCAGCGCCAGCGTGCCGGCATAAATGTCGTACAGCTTATAAAAAGCGAAAAATACGATCAGCGGTAAAAAATCAAGAAACTGCTTCATTCTGCGATCCCGGTTACTGACGAATTAACATGTACAGGCGGAACAAATAGACCAGCAGCACGGCTGAAATCAGGTTGCTCAGCGTATTGGCGACAACCGCACCGACGTTTGGCGTTAACACCGCGAAATTCGGCGCAAACAGCAGTAGCAGCGTTTTGGCCAGTAACCAGCTGATAACGGCCGGCGCGACCAGTCGCATATTTGCCCACGCGAGCCTGATGCTGCTACGCATGGCGGTGAAAATGCCCATTTTGTCCTGCACCACCATGACTGGCGCGAATGAAAGAACGATAGCCAGCAACACGCCAGGAACGACAACCAGCATTATCCCCATCTGGACCAGCAGTGTGGTCAGGAAGATGAGGATAAACAGCTTGGGCAGCACCGGCGCGCTGGCGCCGATTGCACGTAACGCGCTGACGCGTTGCCCGGCAGACACCAGCTGGATCATCAGCAGCACGCCTCCGGCCAGAATGGCATTGCCAATCAGGCCCGAGAAGGTCGATGCCGCAGAGGCGCGCAGCAAGATTTGCTGTTGTTCTGGCGTCATATTCTGCACAAGGTCAAACAACCCCGCGCTGCCTGCAAGATGATCCCCCTGGCTCAGCGTGGCAATCTGTTCATCACTGGGTGAGAACGCATGACCCAGCACCACCGTAATAAAGGCGCACAACAACGCGATCAGTAAAAAGGTAATGAACTGATTGCGGAAAAAATTTCCCGTGTCACGGTAGACAGACTTCGCCGTGATAGACATGCACTCTCCTTGAGTATTGCAGGTGTTAATTAGCCGGCAATTGTACACCGGATATGGCGCTGGTGGCAGCATCAAGGCTTGTATGGAAAAGCATATCTTTGTAAAGCTGCAAAAGAAGGACCCACCCAATCAGACTGTGAGAGCGAGAAATTGTTCAGCCGCTACTGCAAGCGCAAGTGAGGAAAAGCAGAAATTTTTGTAACCGAGAAATGCCATAAATTGACGTGGTAACAACTTATTGCTTTATGTGGTGTCACCAAAAATTAACCTAGATCAATGAATGTTAACTTACTGGTTTTAATGTGATCTGTGTTAGATCACTTATTACTCTTTTGTGAGTATATTCTCCTCCGCAATTAAAACCACAACGATGGAGCGGATATGAAAAAATTAGCGGTGGCAGCCCTTATCTTAAGCAGTCTCTCTGGCGGCGCGTACGCGCATGAAGCAGGTGAATTCTTTATTCGTGCCGGTTCGGCAACGGTGCGCCCAACGGAAGGCTCAGACAGCGTGCTGGGGATGGGCGGTTTCAACGTCAGCAATAATACTCAGCTAGGCTTGACCTTTACCTATATGGCAACGGATAACGTGGGCGTTGAGCTTCTTGCCGCCACGCCGTTTCGTCACCGTGTCGGTTTGGGACCGACCGGAGACATTGCCACGGTGCACCATTTGCCGCCAACGCTGATGGCGCAATGGTACTTTGGGGATTCCAGCAGCAAGGTGCGCCCCTATATTGGCGCGGGCGTTAACTACACCACCTTCTTTGACGAGAAATTTAACGATACCGGGAAAGCGGCCGGTCTCTCCGACCTTAGCCTGAAGGACTCCTGGGGTGTGGCGGGGCAGGTGGGGCTGGACTATCTGATCAATCGCGACTGGCTGATCAACGCCTCGGTCTGGTACATGGATATTGATACCGACGTTCGCTTCAAGGCGGGCGGAGAGCAGCAGAGTATCAGTACCCGTCTGGATCCGTGGGTGTTTATGTTCTCTGCGGGTTACCGTTTCTGATTCGGTAAAAACTGGCCGCACAGCGGCCAGTGCCGGACGTCAAAAAGACGGATAAACGGGGCGTTCGTCCAGCTTCATGCAGTGGCTGAGCGTCGATTCGCCATCATACAGGTAGCTGAACGCATCGCGTGAAATGGAGTGGAACAGAACATCGCCGTTTGCAAAGGGAATAATTTCGGTATCGCCGACACGCTTATGGCCAGCGCCGGTTTCAAAATGCCCGGGCCACTTTTCCTGGGTGTGGTCGTAGACGTGCAGAATAATTTCGACCAGGCCGCGTTCCGGGCAGTTCAGCCGCAAAAACGTCGATGAGAAATTCAAAGACGAAGCGTGAAACGAGATAAAAACAAGCAAAAATCCAATACATCTAAAAAACATCAACGCGTCAAAACCCTACTCAAACCAGACGTAAGATTTTACTTAAGTGTAAATCTTTCCTGTTGCTGTGGATCAATAAGAGTTAAGTTTCAAAAGCCTATGTTAAGTCTTCCTCGCCTTTTGTTCTCGCGGGGACGATATATCCCTGTAAGTCCGTGAATTGCTGTATGGTGGTTCTTCCATACATCTGGCTGGAGGGGATATCCCCAACATCAAATTTGAGTGTCCGGTATGTGCAGGCAAACAGTTTTATTTCACCACGTTTAGCCCGACGCACAGCCAACCTCACGGTGCGGTCTGTTCAGTTTGCGGAACCCGCCTCACCACCCATTCATGCCTCCCGAAACTCAAAAGGCGACGGTGGCTAAAGCCAGCAAGTTGAAACAAGGCCTCTCGTAGAGGCCTTTTTCGTACCTGCGAGCTACTTCTGAATCAAATACCGTATGGTTGGCCCGTCCTGCTGGATATCCAGCACGGTATAGCCGTGGTTTTTAGCATCAAGCGGAATGTTGTTGATGGACTGGGGGCAATCGCTCACCACTTCCAGAATTTCACCTTTTTTCAGCTGCGGTAACGCCTCAAGCGTGGCAACGGCCGGGTAAGGGCAGGGTTCACCCACCATATCGAGACGATAGTCAGGCACGATCTCTTTCATGCGGCATTCTCCTGAGTTTCAGTTTTGACGGTAGCCCGGCGGAAGAAACGCTTCTCTTGTGCAACCACCAGCAAGAAGGCGACAAGCAGCAGGGCGTAGGTCACTATGAGCCCCCCGAGTGGACCAAAGGTATTCAGCAGATTGACCTTGTCCCAGTTGGTTGCCAGCATCGGAGAGACGTCATCCCAGTAGTACGCGAGGAGGGTTGAGCCAATCACGTTACCCAGACCGACCCACCAGTAATGCACCTGGCCTTCCACGGCGCGATACATCCAGCCGGTTTCGCACCCGCCGGCCAGCACGATGCCAAAACCAAACAGCAATCCGCCAATGACCGCATTTGGACCAGCCCACATGATTTTCGGCTCCACGCCAAGCTGCACATAGCTAAAGATGCCGATCGCGCTGACCGCCATACCGGCAATGATTGCCTTCGCCATCATCGTTCGTCCGGTGATCCACATATCGCGAAACGCGGAGGTAAAGCAGATCTGCGCGCGTTCAATCAGCAGGCCGAAACCGACGCCGAACAGCATTGCCAGGCCGAGTTTTGGCTGATTCATCGCCGTGCACATCGCCCATGCAACCATGGCAAAAAAGACCAGCATACCGAGGCGGAAGCGACGACGGGCCTGATCGGGCTTTTGAGTCAACGGAGAGGCAGCGCTCACTTTCGTCATTTTCACCGGAATGCGGAACAGCGGCAGCAGGGTGAACTTTGCGCCGAAGTATGAGCCGATGGCGGTGGCGACGGCAAAGAACCACGCATGCAGCGAGAACTGCGGAATACCGGTAAAGAACGCGGCAAGGTTACAGCCCATCGCCAGGCGGGCGCCAAACCCGGCAATGATACCGCCGACCACGGCCTGCATAATGCGGATGCGGCTTTTCGGCATGCGTAACTTAACGTTGTTGGCCCACAGCGCGGCCGCAAAACAGCCGCCGAACATGCCGATGATCATCATCCCGTCAACGCGGGTCAGCGGTGTGCCCTCAAGATGGATCAGCTTAAAGTAGCCCCACTCTTCGGCATGAACGCCAGCAAGCTGCAATAGCTGTCCACCCCAGCGAGTAAACTCGCCCGTAACGGCCCAGAAGGTGCCGGTAATACCGAAATAATAAGTAGAGAGAATGCCTGCCGCGATAACGGCCGGAACAGGTGACCAGAACTTAACCAGGTAAGTCTGCTTGAAGTAATGCCAGGACATGAATAACCTCTGAACTCAGAAGGATAACGCTAAAAAGAGCCCAGATCATACGCTTACGCGAAAGATTGGAAAGTCATTCACACCGAAAATATCGACAGGATCAATTTTGACAGGTTGCTCTCAGGGAGCAAGGGGGGAAAACCGCCTGGCGCCGGGGCCAGACGGTTGTAACGGTTACGCCCTGCGCGTGGCCGCCTTCATGGATGTGACGAACGTTTTCAGCTCAGCCAGCATCTGCTCAGGTTTATCCACGTTTTTCTCGATAATTTTAACGATAGCCGAACCGGAAATGGCCCCGGCGGCCTTCGCGTCAATGGCCGCAGTAACCTGATCCGGAGACGAAATCCCGAAGCCCTGAAGCGGTGGTGCGGCATGGTATTCTGCCAGCTTCTCCACCAGGTGATGCAGCGGCAGCGCGGCTTTGTTCTCCGCGCCGGTCACGCCCGCACGGGAGAGCAGGTAGGTGTACCCTCGTCCGTAAGAGGCAATCTGGCGCAACAGGTCGTCATCGGCATTCGGCGGACAGATGAAAATCGGCGCGACGTTGTGGCGCATCGCCGCCTGACGGAACGGCGCGGACTCTTCAACGGGCACGTCAGCCACCAGCACGGAGTCGACACCCACGCGGGCGCACTCGGCGTAAAATGCATCAATACCGCGGCTGAAGACCAGGTTGGCGTACATCAGCAGGCCAATCGGTATGGTCGGGTGTTTCTGGCGGATCGCCGCCAGCATTTCAAAGCACTGGGTCGGCGTCACGCCTGCCGCAAAGGCGCGCAGGGTGGCGTTCTGGATGGTCGGGCCATCCGCCAGCGGATCGGAGAAGGGAATACCGAGCTCCAGCGCGTCGGCGCCGGCTGCGATCAGGGTGTCGATAATCTTCAGCGACTGCTCGGGGCCGGGGTCGCCCAGCGTCACGAAGGGAACGAACGCGCCTTCCTGGCGGGATTTCAGTTCAGCAAATACGTTGTCGTAGCGTTCCATCAAATTTCCCCTCGTGCTTTCAGAATATCGTGAACGGTAAAGATATCTTTATCCCCGCGGCCGGAAAGGTTCACCACCAGCAGTTGCTCTTTTTCCGGGTTTTCCTTCATCATTTTCAGCGCGTGCGCAAGGGCGTGGGAGGACTCCAGCGCCGGGATGATCCCTTCATTGCGGCACAGCGTTTTGAAGGCCTCCAGCGCTTCGTCATCGGTGATGGAGACGTAATCCGCGCGCCCCGTGCTGTTCAGGAAGGCGTGCTGTGGCCCAACGGACGGGAAATCCAGCCCGGCAGAAATCGAGTAAGACTCTTCGATCTGTCCTTCGTCGGTCTGCATCATCGGGGCTCTCATGCCGAAGTAGATCCCCACGCGGCCATGCTTCAGCGGCGCGCCGTGCTCGCCCGTTTCAATGCCGTGACCGGCAGGCTCGACGCCAATCAGCCCAACGCGGGTTTCGTCGATAAAATCGGCAAACATGCCGATGGCGTTAGACCCGCCGCCGACGCAGGCAATCACCGCATCCGGCAGGCGACCCTCTTTTTCAAGGATCTGCGCTTTGGTCTCTTCACCGATCATGCGCTGGAATTCGCGCACGATGGTCGGGAACGGGTGCGGGCCCGCCGCGGTGCCGAGCATATAGTGGGCGGTTTCGTAACTGCCAGACCAGTCGCGCAGCGCTTCGTTACAGGCATCTTTCAGCGTGGCGGAGCCGCTGTGCACCGGGATCACCTCCGCGCCCATCAAACGCATACGGAACACGTTCGGCGACTGGCGCTCAACGTCTTTGGCACCCATATAGATGCGGCACTTCAGGCCGAGCAGGGCACTGGCGAGGGCAGAGGCCACGCCGTGCTGGCCCGCGCCGGTTTCAGCGATAATTTCGGTTTTACCCATGCGCTTAGCGAGCAGCGCCTGGCCCAGCACCTGGTTAGTTTTGTGCGCGCCGCCGTGCAGCAGATCTTCACGCTTAAGGTAGAGCGTGGTTTTTGTGCCTTCGGTCAGGTTACGGCATTTGGTCAGCGCCGTCGGACGGCCCGCGTAGTTTTTCAGCAGGTCGGTAAACTCCGCCTGAAACGCCGGATCTTTTTGCGCGCTCACGAACGCTTCTTCCAGCTGGCGCAGCGCGGGCATCAGGATTTGTGGGACGTACATCCCACCGAACTCACCAAAATACGGGTTAAGTAATGTCGTCATCTTCTCTTCCTTAATATGCACGCAGAGTTTTGAATACCGATGCCAGCTTGCTGGCGTCTTTTATGCCCGGTTGGGACTCTACGCCTGAATTGAAATCGAGGCCGGCGCAGCCGGTTTTGGCCGCTTCCACACAATTATCGGGGCTTAATCCCCCCGCCAGCAGGACATTGTCCAGCGCTTCTCCACGCAGCAGCGACCAGTCGAAGCGCTGCCCCGTACCGCCCTGACCGTTGTCGAGCACGTATTTATCAACATGATTCAGGTTACGCGCGGGCAGGGTGTCACCGACGCTCTGCGCTTTCCAGATCTGAACCTGTGGCGCCAGAACATGTCGCAGAGCATCGATATACGCCTGATCTTCGTCGCCATGCAGCTGGACCGCGCTCAGGGATAACGCGTCCGTTTTTGCTGCAATGTCGGTGATATCCGCATTGCGGAATACGCCCACATAGCTGAGTGGTGCAGCCGCAATCACCCTGCGCGCCTGCTCTTCACTAACCACGCGAGGAGAGGACTCAACAAAGATCAGGCCTCCATAGATGGCGCCCGCTTCATACGCGGCCTGCGCGTCCTGTTCGCGGGTCAGGCCGCAGACTTTGTTCTCACCCAACAGCACGCGGCGCACGGCAGCATTGAGATCGTCGTGTTCCATCATCGCGGAGCCGATCAGGAAACCGTTAGCAAAGTGGCTCAGCTCGCGCACCTGGGCGTAGCTGTTAATGCCGGATTCGCTGATCACCGTGACGCCCGCGCCCAGACGCGGCGCAAGCTGGCGCGTACGGTTGAGGTCAATCGACAGGTCGCGCAGATCGCGGTTGTTAATGCCGACCACTTTCGCCTCCAGCGCGATGGCGCGCTCCAGCTCCTCTTCGTTGCTCACTTCGGTCAGGACGCCCATGTTCAGGCTATGCGCGACGGCGGAGAGCTGGCGATACTGTTCGTCGTCGAGCACGGAGAGCATCAGCAGGCAGGCATCGGCCTGATAAAAACGCGCCAGCCAGATCTGATACGGGTCGATAATAAAGTCTTTGCAAAGAATCGGCTGCGGGGCGATGCCGCTGACGACGGGCAGAAAATCAAAGCTGCCCTGGAAATATTTTTCATCCGTCAGCACGGAGATGGCAGACGCATGATGCTTGTAGATACCGGCAATACGCGCCGGGTCGAAATCGTCACGGATCACACCCCTGGAGGGAGACGCTTTTTTACACTCCAGAATAAACGCAGTGCGCGCGCCCCGGAGGGCATCATAGAAACGACGGCTGCTCGGCACGACGTCATTCTGGAAACTGGCAAGCGGCTGCTGTTGCTTGCGGGCTTCCACCCAGATGGCCTTATCGGCAACGATTTTCGCTAAAACGGTCTGCATTATTTACCCTCTTGCCGCAAGTGCGGTAACGCGATCGTAAGCTGCACCGGAGCGCAGTACGTCCAGAACTTTTTGGGCGTTGGCTTTCAGATCTTCCTCGCCATGTAAACGCATCAGCATGGCAACGTTGGCCGCCACGGCGGCCTCATGGGCAGCCTCACCTTTACCTTGTAATAAGCGCGTGAGAATGTCACGGTTTTCTTCCGGCGTACCGCCAGCCAGCGCATCCTGATGATACGGGGTCAACCCGAAGTCAGCGGCATCAAGCTGATAGTTCAGCACTTCACCGTTATTCAGTTCGGCCACCAGCGTAGGCGCATGCAGAGAAACCTCATCCATTCCGCCGCTATGTACCACGGCGGCACGTTTGTAACCCAGAACGCGCAGCGTCTCGGCAATCGGCAGCACCAGCTCCGGGCTGTAAACGCCAATCAGCGCCAGCGGCGGGTGCGCCGGGTTAATGAGGGGACCGAGCACGTTAAACAGCGTGCGGGTTTTAAGCTGCTGGCGAACCGGCATCGCGTGGCGGAAACCGGTGTGGTACTTCGGCGCAAACAGGAAGCAGACGCCAAGATCGTCCAGCGCTTCACGGGAACGCTCGGCGTTCATGTCCAGGTTGATGCCGAAAGCGGCCAGCAGGTCGGACGAACCGGACCGGCTGGAGACGCTGCGGTTGCCGTGCTTGGCCACCTTCAGGCCGCAGGCCGCCGCCACAAAGGCGCTGGCGGTCGAAATGTTGATGCTGTTGCTGCCGTCGCCACCGGTCCCGACGATATCCGCAAACTGGTAGTCCGGACGCGGGAACGGGGCGGCATTTTCCAGCAGCGCGGTGGCCGCACCGGCAATCTCCTGCGGGCTTTCGCCGCGCACTTTCATGCTCACCAGCGCAGCGGCCAGCTGCTCAGGCTTCAGCTCGCCCCGCACGACGGCGGAGAAAAGCTGGTGGCTCTCCTGCTGGCTCAGGGTCTGGGCCTGATACAGTTTTTCCAGAATCGGTTGCAGGGTATTGGTCTGCTCCAGCTTTTGCAGCGCCCAGTCGAGCGTTTGCTCCAGCAGGCGCGCGCCATTGGACGTCAGGATAGATTCCGGGTGGAACTGCATCCCGCAGACGCGATCCGCATCATGACGAACCGCCATCACCATTCCTTCAAACGAGGCGTTGATGGTCAGCCCGGCCGGAATATTGCTGCCGACAAGCGAGTGGTAACGCGCCACTGGAAGCGGGTTCGGCAGTCCGGCAAACATCGCCTGACCGTCATGTTCAATGCTCGACGCTTTACCATGCAGGATCTCACCCGCCTGACCGACGTAACCGCCGTAGGCTTCCACGATTGCCTGGTGGCCGAGGCAGATACCGATAATCGGCAGCTTGCCGCGCATGCGTGTCAACAGTTCAGGCATACAGCCCGCTTCGCTCGGCGCGCCTGGGCCCGGGGAGAGCATCAGCACCGGGTTTTGCATGGTCGCCAGACGGTCAATCAGCGTCTGAGCCGGAACGTGGTTGCGATAGATAACAACGTTATGACCATTCGCACGCAGCTGATCTGCCAGGTTGTAGGTAAAGGAGTCGATATTATCGAGCAGCAGAATGTCAGCCATCAGAAAATCTCCTGTGCATGGTGTGCGGTAGCAATGGCGCGCAGTACCGCGCGTGCTTTACTGCGGGTTTCGTCAGCTTCAGACTGCGGAACAGAATCAAGAACAATCCCGGCCCCGGCCTGGACGGTAGCAATGCCGTCCTCAACGTAGGCGGAGCGGATCACGATGCAGGTATCAAGATCGCCGTGAGCGGTGAAATAGCCCACCGCACCACCGTAGCTGCCGCGACGGCGTCCTTCCGCTTCGGCAATCAGCTGCATGGCGCGCACCTTCGGCGCGCCGCTCAGGGTGCCCATATTCATGCAGGCGCGGTAGGCATGCAGAACGTCGAGGTCGTGGCGCAGCTCACCGACCACGCGGGAAACCAGATGCATGACGAAGGAGTAGCGGTCTACTTTGGTCAGATCCGCTACGTAACGGCTGCCCGGCGTGCAAATTCGCGCCAGATCGTTACGCGCCAGGTCAACCAGCATCAGGTGCTCGGACAGCTCTTTGTGGTCGGTACGCATTTCCAGTTCGATGCGGCTGTCGAGATCGCGGTCCAGGGAACCATCGGCACGACGGCCGCGTGGACGGGTGCCCGCAATCGGGTAGATCTCAATCTGTCGGCTGGTGGCGTCGTACTTCAGGGAGCTTTCCGGCGACGCGCCAAACAGCGTGAAGTCATTGTCCTGCATAAAGAACATGTACGGGCTTGGGTTGCTTTTTTTCAGCACATCGTAAGCCGCCAGCGGCGACGGGCAGGGCAGTGAGAAGCGACGGGACGGCACCACCTGGAAAATTTCCCCGGCGCGAATCGCTTTTTGCATCTGACGTACCACCGCGCCGTATTGATCGTCGGTCTGACTTACCTCGCAGGTCATCTCCTCAATGCGCTGCACCGGCAGCGCAGGCGGTGCTTCCGACATCTGCTGTTGCAGTTGCGCGATGCGCTGCTCAAGGCGGTTTTTCTCAGACCCCGACGGAGTGAACAGGCTGGCCTGGATGCGGGTATATTTTTTCTGATGGTCGATCACCAGCAGGGTTTCGGCCAGGTAGAAGCAGTAGTCCGGGCAGCGGTTGCCCTGCTCGGTTGCCGGTAAATCTTCAAAGCCGGCTACCAGGTCGTAAGCAAACAGCCCGCCAAAGAACATCGCTTCGCGCTCATCTTCCGGCACGGTGACCAGATTTTGCAGCAGGCGGAAGGCATCGAAAACGGACAGCGAGCAGAGGCGGGCATCTTCATCCAGCAGCTGGCTCACCGGCGGGAAATGCAGAATACGCAGGTCCGGGTGCCGTTCATTTTCAATGCCTGAAGGCAGCGCCGCATCCAGCAGCGGCAGCAGCGACGCGCCATTGTCAGACAACGCCTTGATGGTGACGGTGTCACCTAACGCGGTAATGCGCAGCGCGCTGTCAACCAGCAGCAGGCTTTTGAGGTCGTCCTTGCTGTCGATATCCGCAGACTCCAGCAGCAGCGTCGCGGGACGTGCGCCGCACACCTGATGAAACAGCGCGGTAGGGTTATGGCGATAGGCCGCCTCGCAGGTCAGCAGTTCGAGGTGTGGTTTGGCTGTTTGCATGGTGTTGTTCTCATATTTTGTTCAAAAAAAAGCCCGCTGGGTAGCGGGCGGGTATCTGTTTGCATTTCGCAGACGCGTGACACTGCCCGAAGATCAGGAAGTACGCCACCAACCGTGCAGAGCGAAATGTGCTGTCATTTTAAGATACCTTTCTCGTGTGAACTTGCGTACTAGTTAACTAGTTCGATGGCGTGTTGTCAACCCCTGATTTCAGTATTTCACGGTAAGTCGGTATCATAGGGGCTTCGGATGTCTCCAGACTGTTATGGGAAGTGCTTTGAGCGATACCACCTACGCCGTAATTTATGATTTACACAGCCATACGCAGGCTTCAGATGGCCTGCTGACGCCCGAAGCCCTGGTCCATCGCGCCGTTGAAATGCGAGTCGGCACGCTGGCAATAACCGATCACGACACAACCGACGCCATCCCCGCCGCGCGTGCGGAGATTGCCCGCAGCGGACTGGCGCTAAATCTCATACCCGGGGTTGAGATCTCCACGCTCTGGGAAAACCACGAAATTCATATCGTTGGCCTGAACATCGATCCAGAACATCCGGCAATGCGTGCTTTTTTGCAAGAACAAAAAGCACGCCGCAATCAGCGCGCAGAGATGATCGGCGAACGTCTTGAGAAGGCACATATTCCCGGTGCGCTGGAAGGCGCGCGTAAGCTCGCGAACGGCGGGGCGGTAACGCGCGGCCATTTCGCCCGTTTTCTGGTTGAAGCCGGTAGAGCGACGACCATGGCGAATGTTTTTAAAAAGTATCTGGCGCGCGGGAAAACCGGATACGTTCCCCCCCAGTGGTGTACAATAAAACAAGCTATTGATGTCATTCATCATTCTGGTGGTAAGGCCGTACTGGCCCATCCGGGGCGGTATAATCTTTCTGCTAAATGGCTGAAAAGGCTGCTGGCGCACTTTGCTGAATGCGGCGGTGAGGCGATGGAAGTTGCCCAGTGTCAGCAGGCTCCCAATGAGCGTTCGCAGCTTGCGACATACGCCCGCCAGTTTGGCCTGCTTGGGTCACAGGGTTCAGATTTCCATCAGCCCTGCGCGTGGATTGAACTGGGGCGCAAGCTCTGGTTACCCGCGGGCGTTGAGCCTGTCTGGCAGCTCTGGGAACAGCCACAGCAAATTGAAGAGAGGGAAGTATGAGTCAGTTTTTCTATATCCATCCGGATAACCCGCAGCCACGCCTGATTAATCAGGCTGTGGAAATCGTCCGCAAAGGCGGCGTAATTGTCTACCCAACCGATTCCGGCTACGCGCTGGGCTGTAAAATCGAAGACAAAGGGGCGATGGAGCGTATCTGTCGCATCCGTCAGCTGCCGGATGGCCACAACTTTACCCTGATGTGTCGCGACCTCTCCGAGCTGTCGACCTACGCGTACGTCGACAACGTGGCCTTTCGTCTGATCAAAAACAACACGCCGGGTAACTACACGTTTATCCTGAAAGGCACGAAAGAGGTGCCGCGCCGGCTGTTGCAGGAAAAACGCAAAACCATCGGGATGCGCGTGCCGTCTAACCCGATCGCCCAGGCGCTGCTGGAAACCCTCGGCGAGCCGATGCTCTCCACATCGCTGATGCTGCCGGGGAGTGAATTTACCGAGTCCGACCCGGAAGAGATCAAAGATCGTCTGGAGAAGGTGGTGGAGCTGATTATTCACGGCGGCTATCTCGGCCAGCAGCCGACCACCGTGGTGGATCTCACCGAAGATGCGCCAGAAGTCATTCGTGAAGGCGTGGGCGATGTTAAGCCTTTCTTGTAAGGGTGTAAGCAGATATACTACGCGGCCATCAAAGCAGGGCGCTGCCCTGTTTTTGACCTGATTCGACGCCTGTGAAGGCGACACCTGAGGAAGCTCAATGAGCGAGAAGTTACAGAAAGTGCTGGCGCGCGCCGGCCACGGTTCGCGCCGTGAAATCGAAGCCATTATTGAAGCAGGCCGCGTGAGCGTGGACGGCAAAATTGCCACGCTCGGCGACCGCGTAGAAATCGTACCGGGGCTGAAGATCCGCATCGACGGTCATCTTATCTCCGTGAAAGAGTCTGCTGAACAGATCTGTCGCGTACTGGCGTATTACAAGCCGGAAGGCGAACTGTGTACCCGCAACGACCCGGAAGGCCGCCCGACGGTGTTTGACCGTCTGCCAAAACTGCGTGGCGCCCGCTGGATTGCCGTGGGGCGTCTGGACGTAAACACCTGCGGTTTGCTGCTGTTCACCACCGATGGTGAACTGGCAAACCGCCTGATGCACCCGAGTCGTGAAGTGGAGCGTGAATACGCCGTGCGCGTCTTCGGCCAGGTTGATGAGAACAAACTGCGCGATCTGTCGCGTGGCGTTCAGCTTGAAGACGGCCCTGCGGCGTTCAAAACCATCAAGTTTACCGGTGGTGAAGGCATTAACCAGTGGTACAACGTAACCCTGACAGAAGGACGTAACCGCGAGGTTCGTCGTCTGTGGGAAGCGGTAGGCGTACAGGTGAGCCGACTGATCCGCGTCCGCTATGGCGACATTCTGCTGCCGAAAGGCCTGCCACGCGGTGGGTATACCGAACTGGATCTGACGCAGACCAACTACCTGCGCGATTTGGTTGGCCTGACGCCAGAAACCACCTCGAAAGTGGCGGTGGAAAAAGATCGTCGTCGCATGAAGGCAAATCAGATCCGCCGTGCGGTGAAGCGTCACAGCCAGGTCAGCAGCAATCGCCGCTCTGGCAGCCGCAATAACAACGGCTAATCGAAAAGCCCGGTAAAGATACCGGGCTTTTTTCTTTAGTAATCAATCCCTATCTGCGCTTTGATACCCGCATCGAACGCATGCTTAACCGGACGCAGCTCGCTGACGGTATCTGCAATCTCCAGAATATCCCGATGACAGCCGCGCCCCGTGACGATCGCCGTCTGGTGTGCAGGGCGATTCCTGAGCGCCTCCAGCACGGCTTCCAGCGGCAGGTAGTCATAGGCCACCATATAGGTGATCTCATCCAGCAACACCATATTCAGCGTCGGATCTGAGAGCATTCTTTTGGCATGCTCCCAGACGGCGAGGCAGGCTGCGGTATCCGTTTCCCGGTTCTGGGTATCCCAGGTGAAACCGGTCGCCATAACCTGGAACTCAACGCCATGCGGTTCGAGTAGATTACGCTCGCCGTTGGGCCATTCTCCCTTGATAAACTGGATCACGCCCACTTTCTGCCCATGGCCAACGGCGCGGGTGGCGGTACCGAAGGCGGCTGTGGTTTTGCCTTTGCCGTTACCGGTGAACACGATGAGGATCCCGCGTTCGTCCTGGGCGGCGGCCACACGTGCGTCAACCTGTTCTTTCAGACGCTGCTGGCGCTGCTGATGGCGGTCTTCACTCATTGCGATATCCCCGGTTTACGGCCTGGCTGGGCATCGAAGGTCATCCCGGTTTTGCGACGGCTGTCGTCACCCATCAGCCACAGGTAAAGGGGCATGATATCGGCCGGGGTTTTAAGCTTCTGCGGATCTTCTGTGGGGAACGCGCTGGCACGCATTTTGGTGCGCGTACCGCCAGGGTTAATGCAGTTTACCCGCAAAGGGCGGTTTTGATACTCTTCAGCCAGCACCTGCATCATTCCTTCGGTGGCAAATTTTGAGGCTGCGTAAGCTCCCCAGTTCGCACGGCCCTGACGACCTACGCTGGAGGAGGTAAACACCAGCGAGCCGGAATCTGACTTGAGTAATAAAGGAAGCAAGGCCTGAGTCAGGAAAAACGTCCCGTTGACGTTAACCTGCATCACCTGCTGCCAAATCTCCGGATCCTGTTCATCCATCGGGCGCACTTCGCCCAGCAATCCCGCGTTGTGCAGCACGCCGTCAAGACGGGGATAATGCGTGCTGATGCGCTGGGCAAGGGCCTGGCATGACGCTGGCGTGCAGGTCAGCAGATCGAGCGTATACCAGGGCGTGGGCGTACCGCCGGCGTCTTCGATTTCACGGGCAACGGATTTTAGCTTTTCTTCATTACGTCCCAGCAGAATAAGGCTCGCACCGTATTCAGAATAGGTCAGCGCCGCTTCGCGACCAATCCCGTCGCTGGCACCGGTAACCAGAATGATGCGGTTCTGTAGAAGGTTTTTTTGTGGCTGATAATGCACGGTGGCTCCTCAGGCGCATTGAGCGTGACTTGCACCTTTATTTATGACTTTTCGGCTTTATGCCCGAAACAGCGTCAGAATTCAATCAGTCTACAGGACAGAACGCTGGGAAATTAACAATTTGCAAAGATTTAAACCAGAACAGGGGGATTCCTGAAGCCGCCTCGCAGAGGTAATGTCCAGAGCGAGACGCCCGCGCAGGGCTGTTGTACACTGGCGGGAAAGATTCGTGGTTAAATCAAGGTGGACGCGTGGAATTACTTTCTCAATATGGGTTGTTTTTGGCGAAAATCGCGACGGTGGTTATTGCTATCGCGGTGATTGCCGCTCTGATTGTCAACCTGACGCAGCGTAAGCGTCAGCGTGGTGAGTTACGCATTACCCGCCTGAGCGAGCAGTATAAAGAGATGCAGGAGGAGATGTCTCTGGCGCTGCTGGACGATCATCAACAGAAGCTGTGGCTAAAAGCCCAGAAGAAAAAACATAAACAGGAAGCCAAAGCGGCGAAGGCGAAAGCAAAGCTCGCCGCGCCGCAGGCTGATGCAAAGCCGCGCGTTTATGTGCTCGATTTTAAAGGCAGTATGGACGCGCATGAAGTCTCCTCTTTGCGCGAAGAAGTGACGGCGGTACTGGCCGTGGCGACACCGCAGGATCAGGTTGTAGTACGCCTTGAAAGCCCCGGCGGCGTCGTGCATGGGTATGGACTGGCGGCGTCGCAGTTACAGCGTCTGCGTGATAAACAGATCCCGCTCACCGTAGCGGTAGATAAAGTCGCGGCGAGCGGCGGCTACATGATGGCGTGCGTGGCGGATAAAATCGTCGCAGCACCTTTTTCAATTATCGGCTCGATAGGGGTGGTCGCGCAGATCCCTAACTTCAATCGTTTCCTGAAAAACAAAGAGATCGATATCGAACTGCATACGGCGGGTCAGTACAAACGTACGCTCACGCTGCTCGGCGAGAACACCGAAGAGGGACGGCAGAAGTTCCGGGAAGATCTGAACGAAACCCACCATCTGTTCAAAGATTTCGTGCACCGCATGCGCCCAACGCTGGACATTGAGCAGGTAGCTACGGGTGAACACTGGTACGGCACGCAGGCGCAGGAGAAAGGGCTGGTGGATGAAGTGGGCACCAGCGACGATCTCCTGATAAACCTGATGGAAGGCCGTGAGCTGGTGGGGGTGCGCTTCACCCGTCGTAAGCGCCTCCTCGACCGTTTTACCAGTAGTGCGGCAGAAAGCGCGGATCGCCTGCTGCTGCGCTGGTTGCAGCGCGGACAAAAGCCGTTGCTCTAAAGAAAAACGCGAGGCATATGCCTCGCGTTTTTACTTTTAATCGACCAGGTGATACTTCTCTGAGAGGGCATGCGCCAGGTATTTAAACATGTTAAATACGGCGGTGCTTTTCGGGGTTGGCAACCCCTGTTCATCAAGGAAATATTCACCGCTGAACACCAGCACGCCATTACGCTGTTCCACGCCAGTCGCTTCGATCCCCGCCAGGGTGTCTTCATGGTCGCGAATGAGTTTGTTTGCTTCGATAAGCAGAGAAGCTCGGTCAATGGGTTGGGTCGTTTTCTGCATATTCCACTCCTTAAACAGTGACAATAGTCTACGCCTGGGTCGCTTCAGGGGCAAATTTTCCCTGTTATCCGAGGGGATAAGGAAAGGGGATTGGCTGGCGGGAATTGCTTTTGCATGCTAATAAAGTTGCGTAACGAATTTTATCAGGTACAGTGTGCGCTTTCGTCATTCTGGCAACAGAATTGCTTGACATTCGACCGGGAATTCGTCACGAATGAACTTTGATGTGAGAAAAATACCCGAAAACTCAATGACCTGGATGTCGCCATTCTGACGTTCGGTAAGACATAGGGGTTGATATCCCCTGACGACGTCGCAATATCAATGGCTCGTCGTCAGCGGAAGGGAAATCAACGTGCGGCGTATTCCTGGAAGAATTAAATTAGGTAAAGGTGAATATGGGTAAAGCTCTCGTCATCGTTGAGTCCCCGGCAAAAGCCAAAACGATCAATAAATATCTGGGCAATGACTACGTGGTTAAGTCCAGCGTTGGTCACATTCGCGATTTGCCGACCAGTGGCTCAGCCAGCAAAAAGAGCGCAGACTCTACCTCCACCAAAGGGGCTAAAAAGCCTAAAAAGGATGAACGTAGCGCGCTTGTCAACCGCATGGGTGTTAACCCATGGCACAACTGGGATGCACAATACGAAGTGCTGCCAGGCAAAGAAAAAGTCGTTAACGAGCTGAAGCAGCTTGCTGAAAAAGCAGACCACATTTATCTCGCAACCGACCTTGACCGCGAAGGGGAGGCCATCGCATGGCACCTGCGGGAAGTGATCGGGGGTGATGACAAACGCTACAGCCGCGTAGTGTTTAACGAAATTACAAAGAATGCGATTCGTCAGGCGTTTGAAAAGCCGGGTGAACTGAATATCGACCGCGTCAACGCTCAGCAGGCGCGTCGCTTTATGGACCGCGTTGTAGGCTACATGGTCTCGCCTCTGCTGTGGAAAAAGGTCGCGCGCGGCCTGTCTGCGGGGCGCGTGCAGTCCGTGGCCGTTCGTCTGGTTGTTGAACGCGAACGCGAAATCAAAGCGTTCGTCCCGGAAGAGTTCTGGGAAGTGGATGCCAACGTCACCACGCCGGGCGGCGATGCGCTGCCGTTGCAGGTGAGCCACCACAACGACAAGCCGTTCCGTCCTGAAAATCGCGACCAGACCATGGCCGCCGTGGCGCTGCTGGAAAAAGCACGTTATCAGGTTCTGGATCGTGAAGACAAACCGACCAGCAGCAAGCCTGGCGCACCGTTTATCACGTCAACGCTCCAGCAGGCGGCAAGCACGCGTCTGGGTTACGGCGTTAAGAAAACCATGATGATGGCCCAGCGTCTGTATGAAGCGGGTTACATTACCTACATGCGTACTGACTCCACCAATCTGAGCCAGGACGCTGTCAGCATGGTGCGTGGCTATATTGAGGATAACTTCGGTAAGAAATACCTGCCGGACAGTCCTAATCAGTACGCCAGCAAAGAGAACTCTCAGGAAGCGCACGAAGCGATTCGTCCTTCTGACGTTTCCGTCCTGGCCGAATCACTGAAGGATATGGAAGCGGACGCGCAGAAGCTGTATCAGCTGATCTGGCGCCAGTTCGTGGCCTGCCAGATGACGCCAGCGAAATACGACTCCACCACGCTGACCGTTGGCGCGGGTGATTTCCGCCTGAAAGCGCGCGGTCGTATCCTGCGCTTCGACGGCTGGACAAAAGTAATGCCTGCGCTGCGCAAAGGCGATGAAGACAGAACGCTGCCTTCCGTGAACAAAGGGGACGAGCTGTCGCTGGTCGATCTGGTCCCGGCTCAGCACTTCACCAAGCCGCCTGCGCGTTTCAGCGAAGCATCGCTGGTAAAAGAGCTGGAAAAACGCGGCATCGGTCGCCCGTCTACCTATGCGTCAATCATTTCGACCATTCAGGATCGTGGATACGTTCGCGTTGAGAACCGTCGTTTCTATGCTGAAAAAATGGGTGAGATTGTCACCGACCGTCTGGAAGCTAACTTCCGTGAGCTGATGAACTATGACTTCACCGCGCAGATGGAAGACAGCCTCGATGAGGTTGCCAGCCATAAGGCCGAGTGGAAGAAAGTTCTCGACAGCTTCTTCAGCGATTTCACCAGCCAGCTTGAGAAAGCTGAGAAAGATCCTGAAGAAGGCGGCATGCTGCCTAACCAGATGGTGCTCACCAGCATCGACTGCCCAACCTGTGGCCGTAAAATGGGAATTCGTACCGCAACAACGGGCGTATTCCTCGGTTGTTCTGGTTATGCACTATCTCCAAAAGAGCGCTGCAAAACCACCATTAACCTCGTGCCGGAGAACGAAGTTCTCAACGTGCTGGAAGGGGACGATGCGGAAACCAACGCGCTGCGCGCCAAACGCCGCTGTAAGAAATGCGGCACGGCGATGGACAGCTATCTGATCGATCCGAAACGTAAGCTGCACGTTTGCGGTAATAACCCGACCTGCGACGGTTATGAGATCGAAGAAGGCGAGTTCCGCATTAAGGGCTATGACGGTCCGGTCGTGGAGTGTGAGAAATGTGGTTCCGAAATGCACCTGAAAATGGGACGCTTCGGTAAGTACATGGCATGTACCAACGACGACTGTAAAAACACGCGTAAGATCCTGCGTAACGGTGAAGTTGCGCCGCCGAAGGAAGATCCGGTTCCGCTTCCGGAGTTGCCGTGCGAAAAGTCAGACGCCTATTTCGTCCTGCGTGACGGCGCTGCCGGGGTGTTCCTGGCCGCTAACACCTTCCCGAAATCGCGCGAGACTCGCGCGCCGCTGGTCGAAGAGCTGTACCGCTTCCGCGACCGTCTGCCGGAGAAACTGCGTTACCTGGCCGATGCGCCACAGCAGGATCCGGAAGGTAACAAAACCGTGGTGCGTTTCAGCCGTAAAACGAAGCAGCAGTACGTGGCGGCAGAAAAAGAGGGTAAAGCGACCGGCTGGTCAGCCTTCTTTGTTGACGGTAAATGGGTTGAAGGCAAAAAATAATCTTCTCTTACCGTAACTTACCTGTGAAAGGGCCGGATCTCCGGCCCTTTTTTATTACCTCGTTATTATTTTTTGTTCCGTACTATACAGCCTGGCTATAAATGATATAGTGGTTATAGTTAACCCGTTTCTTATTATTAAATCGTCTTAAGCGATTGTCGCGTGCGTTAAATCGGATGGTCTGGCATGAAATTACAGCAGCTTCGCTATATCGTTGAGGTCGTTAATCACAACCTTAATGTCTCTTCCACCGCAGAAGGCCTTTATACCTCGCAGCCCGGCATCAGCAAGCAGGTGCGTATGCTCGAGGATGAGCTGGGTATTCAGATATTTGCCCGCAGCGGTAAGCACCTGACGCAGGTCACGCCGGCAGGACAGGAAATTATCCGCATTGCGCGGGAAGTGCTTTCCAAAGTTGATGCCATTAAATCCGTTGCAGGGGAACACACCTGGCCGGATAAAGGCTCACTGTATATTGCCACCACGCACACCCAGGCGCGTTACGCGCTTCCCGGGGTGATTAAAGGTTTCATTGAACGCTATCCCCGCGTTTCCCTGCATATGCATCAGGGATCGCCGACACAAATTGCCGAGGCCGTGTCCAAAGGTAATGCCGATTTTGCCATCGCGACGGAAGCCCTTCATCTGTACGATGACCTGGTTATGTTGCCGTGCTACCACTGGAACCGCTCCATTGTCGTGACTCCTGACCATCCGCTGGCGGGGAAGGGTGAAGTGACAATAGAAGAGCTGGCGCAATACCCGCTGGTGACCTATACGTTCGGTTTTACGGGCCGTTCTGAGCTGGACACCGCTTTTAACCGCGCCGGATTAACGCCTCGGATTGTCTTCACCGCGACGGACGCGGACGTCATAAAAACCTACGTGCGTCTGGGCCTGGGCGTGGGGGTTATTGCCAGCATGGCGGTGGATCCTGTCTCAGACCCGGATCTGGTGCGTCTGGACGCGCATGATATTTTCAGCCACAGCACCACCAAGATTGGTTTTCGTCGCAGCACGTTCCTGCGCAGCTATATGTATGATTTTATTCAACGCTTCGCGCCCCATTTAACGCGTGACGTGGTAGATACGGCCGTAGCGTTACGCTCCAACGAAGATATCGAAGAGATGTTTAAAGACATCAAACTTCCCGCCAAATAATCACATCCGGTATCTTTCTCCTGCGGAAAGATACCGCCATTCCTCTTTAACCTAAATTAGAATTAACCGCATTTGCGCCGACTGTCATATATCGTCATAACCCATTTGATGATTGGGGTTTTACTGTCGCAAATTTGCGACAAAAGTAGAAACTAATTTACAGGTGTGCAAATTATTCTTTTCAATTATTTATTTCTGGTCAAAAGATTGAATTTTTCCCAGGTCCAGATGCGTAAATTCACTGGCTTTTCGGCTAAAGTTTCTTTAGGATTTATCTCATCAGATGATTACTTGTGCCAATTGTTTGGTCTCTAAATGATAAGCGATGTCGATTGTATGAGGTTAGCAATGCCGTCAGGAAGTGAAGAACCGCAAAGGGATCCCGCACTTAAGCGTAAAGCCTGGCTGGCGGTCTTTCTTGGCTCTGCCCTGTTCTGGGTGGTGGTTGCTCTCCTTGTCTGGAAATTCTGGGGTTGAATATGGTCATGACGGTGCGTACGGAAGTGCGAAAAGAGATATGTCAGCTTCGTGACAATGCTCACAAAGCGCGCAAGGTGCCAGCAACCAGCGTGCCAGCCTCCTGGAAACTGACGCCACAGCAGCAGGCCTTTATTGATGCGTTCGCGGAAGACGAGCCCAAAAAACAATAATTTTGCTTTTTGCGTAATGATGCAAATAGTCTGAATAAAGACTGTGCGCTTTTGTACTCTTTAATAAATACACATCAGCAATATAGATCGAGGGCAGACCTCGGAACCTCAAATAATTAAAGACTGGTGTCCCTATGACAAATAACATGACAACCGTAAAATACTGGTCATGGCTCGGTGTATTCTCAGCGTCGATCCTCTTCTGGTGTCAGCTTATCTGGCTGGCTCTCCACTAAATCGTAAAACCTCGCCACGGCGGGGTTTTTTGTTTTATCCCTCGCGTTGGACCATTCCGAAATTTATCAATTTGGGTTGTTATCAAAACGTTACGACATCTTTGTGTTATCTTTAATTACAGCCCTGATGATTGTCAGGACATCCCTGTTTTTAAGGAGGAGCTTATGTCGTTAACCCTACGCGAAGCCAGTAAGGACACGTTACAGGCGGAAAATAAAACCTGGCACTACTACAGCTTACCGCTGGCTGCCAGGACGCTTGGGGACATTTCGCGGTTACCCAAGTCGTTGAAAGTCTTACTGGAAAACCTCTTACGCTGGCAGGATGGCGACTCGGTTACCGAGGAGGATATCCAGGCTCTTGCAGGGTGGCTTAAGAATGCACATGCAGACAGAGAAATTGCCTATCGCCCGGCCAGGGTGCTGATGCAGGACTTCACCGGCGTGCCGGCGGTTGTGGATTTGGCCGCCATGCGTGAAGCCGTCAAGCGGCTCGGGGGCGATACCGCTAAGGTTAATCCACTCTCCCCGGTAGACCTCGTCATCGACCACTCCGTCACCGTCGACCACTTCGGTGACGACGATGCTTTCGGCGAAAACGTCCGTCTGGAAATGGAACGTAACCATGAACGCTACGTATTCCTTAAATGGGGTCAGCAGGCGTTCAGCCGCTTCAGCGTCGTTCCACCGGGCACCGGAATTTGCCACCAGGTGAACCTGGAATATCTTGGTAAAGCCGTCTGGAGTGAATTGCAGGATAAGGCGTGGGTTGCGTACCCAGATACGCTGGTGGGCACCGACTCTCACACGACCATGATTAATGGCCTCGGCGTACTGGGCTGGGGCGTGGGCGGTATCGAAGCGGAAGCGGCCATGCTTGGCCAGCCGGTATCAATGCTCATTCCCGATGTGGTGGGCTTTAAGCTCACCGGTAAGCTGTCCGAAGGCATTACCGCCACGGATCTGGTCCTGACGGTCACCCAGATGCTGCGTAAGCATGGCGTGGTAGGCAAATTCGTTGAATTTTATGGTGATGGCCTGGATTCTCTGCCGCTGGCGGACCGCGCCACCATCGCCAATATGGCACCGGAATATGGCGCAACCTGCGGCTTTTTCCCGATTGATGGCGTAACGCTTGAGTACATGCGTCTCAGCGGTCGCAGCGAGGAGCAGGTTGCCCTCGTCGAGGCTTACACTAAAGCGCAGGGCATGTGGCGTAACCCGGGCGATGAGCCGGTATTTACCAGTACGCTGGAGCTGGATATGGGCACCGTTGAGGCAAGCCTCGCAGGGCCGAAACGTCCTCAGGACCGCGTCGCGCTGAGCAACGTACCGAAAGCTTTTGCCGCCAGCAATGAGCTGGAGGTCAATGCCGCGCAAAAAGATCACCGTCCGGTGGACTACGTGCTCAACGGGCATCAGTATCAGCTCCCTGACGGCGCCGTGGTAATCGCCGCTATTACCTCCTGTACCAACACGTCTAACCCCAGCGTGCTAATGGCCGCCGGGCTGCTGGCGAAAAAGGCGGTCGAGCTGGGGCTTAAGCCACAGCCGTGGGTGAAAGCGTCTCTGGCGCCGGGCTCGAAAGTGGTGTCTGATTATCTGGCGCAGGCCAGACTCACGCCTTATCTCGACGAGCTGGGCTTTAACCTGGTGGGCTATGGCTGTACCACCTGTATCGGTAACTCGGGTCCACTGCCTGAACCTATTGAAGTGGCGATCAAGCAGGGGGATTTGACCGTTGGCGCGGTGCTTTCCGGTAACCGAAACTTTGAAGGGCGTATTCATCCGCTGGTGAAGACCAACTGGCTGGCCTCGCCGCCGCTGGTTGTGGCTTACGCTCTGGCCGGAAACATGAACATTAACCTGGCGACCGATCCGATTGGTCTCGATCGCAAGAATGAACCGGTCTATCTGAAAGACATCTGGCCATCATCGCGTGAAATTGCGCGTGCGGTCGAGAAAGTCTCCACCGAGATGTTCCGCAAAGAGTATGCGGAAGTGTTTGAGGGGACGCCGGAGTGGAAAACGATCGACGTGGTGGGTTCTGATACCTATGACTGGCAGGATGATTCCACCTATATCCGCCTGTCGCCATTCTTCGATGAGATGCTGGCAGAGCCCGCACCGCTGAAGGATATTCAGGGCGCGCGGATCCTGGCGATGCTGGGGGACTCCGTCACGACAGACCATATCTCCCCGGCGGGAAGCATCAAGGCGGATAGCCCTGCGGGACGTTATCTGCAAAGCCGGGGCGTGGAGCGACGTGATTTTAACTCCTACGGCTCGCGTCGCGGTAACCACGAAGTGATGATGCGCGGGACTTTTGCCAACATCCGCATTCGTAATGAAATGGTGCCGGGTGTGGAAGGGGGCATGACGCGCCACCTGCCGGATACGGAGGTCATTTCAATTTATGACGCTGCCGTGAAGTATCAGCAGGAGGGGACGCCGCTGGCCGTGATTGCCGGGAAAGAGTACGGCTCCGGCTCCAGCCGCGACTGGGCTGCGAAAGGTCCGCGTCTGTTGGGGGTTCGCGTGGTCATTGCCGAATCCTTTGAGCGTATTCACCGTTCAAACCTGATCGGGATGGGGATCCTGCCGCTTGAGTTTCCGCAGGGCGTGACGCGTAAAACGCTGGGGCTGACCGGGGAAGAGCAGATTGATATCAGCGGTCTGCAAAACCTGCAACCGGGTAAAACGGTGCCCGTGAAGTTAACGCGTGCAGACGGTCGAACGGAGGTGCTGGAGTGCCGGTGTCGCATTGATACCGCAACAGAACTGACCTATTACCAGAACGACGGCATTTTGCATTATGTGATTCGTAAGATGCTGGACTGATAAAACTCGCCCGGCAGACGTGCCGGGCGTTTTGCGATTACTCGCTCAGCAGATGGCCCATTTTGGCGGCTTTGGTATCGAGGTAGTGCGCGTTTTTCGGGTTGCGGCCAACAATCAGCGGCACGCGTTCAACGATGTTGATGCCCGCTTCAGTAAGGATCTCTACTTTTTTCGGGTTGTTGGTCAACAGACGCACTTCGTCCACGCCCAGCAGCTTGAACATATCCGCGCACAGGGTGAAATCGCGCTCGTCAGCAGCAAAGCCGAGCTGATGGTTGGCTTCGACCGTATCGTAGCCCTGATCCTGCAACGCATAGGCGCGGATTTTATTCAGCAGCCCGATATTGCGTCCTTCCTGGCGGTGATACAGCAGTACGCCACGACCTTCCTCTGCGATATGAGAAAGGGCGGCTTCGAGCTGGAAACCGCAGTCACAGCGCAGGCTGAACAGCGCGTCACCGGTCAGACACTCTGAATGAACGCGAGACAGTACCGGCGTCTGTCCTGAAATGTCACCGTATACGAGCGCGACGTGATCTTGTCCGGTTGCCAGTTCTTCAAAACCCACCATCAGGAAATCGCCCCATGGGGTTGGCAGTTTGGCTTCTGCCACACGTTTAAGCTGCATGTGATTCTCCAGAGAAGGCTGACACGTTTCGTGCCTGTGCCCCATTTTGCTTTCTGTATTCGCCTATTTTGCCACAAGCCCGGCAACTTCACCTAATCACCACCACGCTATACGGACGTTAAACGCACGATCCGACATATCCACCAGAATGATGAAATTCAGTTATGATTGTGGTGCTTAGTCAAAAAGGAGAGGACATGCTTTCAATTGCCAGACGTACGGCCGCCGGGGCCGCCGTATTGCTAGTTATACCCCTTGTCGTTTGGTTCTCCGGCTGGATGTGGCAGCCTGGACATAACGGGACATGGCTGAAAGCCTTATACTGGATAACCGAAACGGTTACCCAGCCGTGGGGGATTATTACGCATGTGCTGCTCTGTGCATGGTTTCTGTGGTGCCTGCGCTTTCGCCTTCGCGCGGCGCTGGTGCTGTTTGCCATTCTCGGTGGCGCCATTCTTGTGGGGCAGGGTGTGAAGTCATGGGTGAAGGATCGCGTGCAGGAGCCCCGTCCCTTTGTTGTCTGGCTGGAAAAAACGCACCATATTCCGGTAGATGAGTTCTACACTTTAAAGCGTAAGGATCGCGGGGCGCTGGTGAAAGAACAGCTTGCGGAACAGCAGGATATCCCGGCCTTTTTACGCAAACACTGGCAAAAAGAGACCGGCTTTGCCTTTCCTTCCGGTCATACAATGTTTGCTGCCAGCTGGGCGTTACTCGGCGTGGGGCTTCTGTGGCCGCGTCGGCGTACCCTCACGATTGCGATTTTGCTTGTCTGGGCGACAGGCGTAATGGGCAGCCGAATGCTGCTCGGGATGCACTGGCCGCGTGATTTGGTGGTGGCAACGCTGATCTCGTGGATACTGGTGACGCTGGCGACCTGGCTTGCACAACGTTTTTGTGGACCACTGACGCCGCCGCCGCAAGAGGAGCAAGAAATAGCCGAAAGGGAGTCTGGCGGAACCTGAAGGTTGATATTCCGCAATTTGACCATAAATCCATGAAGGGCGCGTCACTTTTTCCATTTCGCGCCCGCCACTAAAATGGTAGCTTATAAGGCTGATTGCAGTGAGTTGAACACGCTTTATACGCTCGAACCACATAACGGGAAGTCATGTGAAATATTTACTCATTTTCTTACTGGTACTGGCGATTTTTGTCATTTCAGTCACATTGGGCGCGCAAAACGATCAACAGGTCAGTTTCAACTATCTGCTGGCGCAGGGCGAGTACCGGGTGTCGAGCCTGCTTGCCGTGTTGTTCGCAGCGGGTTTTGTCATTGGCTGGCTCGTATGCGGCCTGTTCTGGCTTAAGGTTCGTGTTTCTCTTGTTCGCGCTGAACGTAAAATTAAACGACTTGAACATCAACTTACGCCTGCGACTGACATTCCGGCGAGCTCTGGTGTGCCGGTAGTCAAGGAATAATCGAATATGCTGGAGTTGTTGTTTCTGCTTTTGCCTGTCGCCGCAGCCTATGGCTGGTATATGGGCCGCAGAAGCGCGCAACAAACAAAACAGGATGAAGCAAACCGACTCTCTCGTGACTACGTTGCGGGGGTGAACTTCCTGCTGAGCAATCAGCAGGATAAAGCGGTCGATCTGTTCCTCGACATGCTCAAAGAGGATACCGGCACCGTAGAGGCGCATCTCACCCTGGGAAACCTGTTCCGCTCGCGCGGAGAGGTTGACCGTGCCATCCGTATCCACCAGACCCTGATGGAAAGCGCGTCGTTGACCTATGAGCAACGGTTGCTGGCCGTGCAGCAGTTGGGCAGAGATTACATGGCGGCGGGGCTTTACGATCGCGCTGAAGACATGTTCTCCCAGCTGGTGGATGAGACCGATTTCCGTATCGGTGCGCTTCAGCAGCTTCTGCAAATCTACCAGGCTACCAGCGACTGGCAAAAAGCGATTGATACCGCTGAACGGCTGGTCAAACTCGGCAAAGACAAACAGCGCGTTGAGATTGCCCACTTTTACTGCGAACTGGCCCTTCAGCAAATGGGTAGCGATGACATGGATAAAGCCATGGCATTGCTCAAGAAAGGCGCCGCGGCCGATCGCAACAGCGCCCGCATCTCGATCATGATGGGGCGGGTCTTTATGGCAAACGGTGATTACGCTAAAGCGGTGGAAAGCCTGCTTCGCGTTATCGATCAGGACAAAGAGCTGGTCAGCGAAACGCTGGAAATGCTGCAAACCTGCTATCAGCAGTTAGGTAAGCAGGATGAATGGGTTGCGTTTTTGCGCCGCTGCGTTGAAGAGAACACCGGGGCTACCGCCGAGCTGATGCTGTCCGACGTCGTTGAACAGCACGAAGGGAGTGATACCGCCCAGGTGTATATTACCCGTCAGTTGCAGCGCCATCCGACGATGCGCGTCTTCCACAAGCTGATGGATTACCACCTTAACGATGCAGAAGAGGGGCGCGCTAAAGAGAGCCTGATGGTGCTGCGAGACATGGTGGGCGAGCAGGTGCGGAGTAAACCGCGCTATCGCTGCCAGAAATGTGGCTTTACCGCTTACTCGCTCTACTGGCATTGCCCTTCATGCCGAGCGTGGTCCACCATTAAGCCAATCCGTGGTCTGGACGGGCAGTGAATTTTTTAAAACACCTCATTTTAGTTACAACATACTAATAACTAAATTCATGCCGTCAGCACCGTGCGTTCTGTGGTTCAGCAGGAAAAGCATTCGATTCTGTTCATTTATGCCGATGGCAGGTAGAATGCACGCCGTTTATCTGTTCCGCGCCGCTGTGCGCCCATAGACGAAAAGGGCTGGTCATGACGTCTGTTACTTCCTCCACTTCCCGCGTAGTTACCGATTCTCCCGTTGTTGTTGCTCTGGATTACAATAACCGTGACGCCGCACTGGCCTTTGTTGATGGTATTGATCCCCGCGACTGCCGTCTGAAAGTCGGCAAAGAGATGTTTACGCTGTTCGGCCCGCAAATCGTTCGCGATCTGCACCAGCGTGGTTTCGACGTTTTCCTCGACCTGAAATTTCACGATATTCCTAATACCACTGCGCACGCCGTTGCTGCGGCGGCTGAACTGGGAGTGTGGATGGTTAACGTTCATGCTTCCGGCGGGGCACGGATGATGACAGCGGCGCGCGAAGCGCTGATGCCGTATGGCAATGACGCACCGCTTCTGATCGCCGTCACCGTCCTGACCAGTATGGATGAATCCGACCTGCGCGACCTGGGTGTGACGTTGTCACCTGCCGAACATGCGGAGCGTCTCGCTCGCCTCACGCAACAGTGTGGGCTAGATGGGGTGGTCTGTTCCGCTCAGGAGGCGGTTCGCTTCAAAACTGAGTTAGGCCGCGACTTTAAGCTGGTGACGCCGGGTATTCGTCCGGCGGGCAGTGAGTCAGGGGATCAGCGACGCATCATGACGCCAGAGCAGGCGCTGGGCGCGGGTGTAGACTATATGGTGATTGGTCGCCCGGTGACGCAATCTGCTCATCCGGCAGAGACCCTGAAAGCGATTAATGCATCACTGAAAAAGGGGGCATAATGCGTGACGCTAACAGTCGTCTGGTCTATTCAACGGATACCGGGCGCATCGAAGAGCCAAAAGAGAAAGCGGAACGCCCGAAAGGCGACGGCATCGTGCGGATCCAGCGCCAGACCAGCGGCAGAAAGGGCAAAGGCGTTTGCCTGGTCACCGGCGTCGATCTGGATGATGCAGAGCTGGTAAAACTTGCCGCTGAGCTTAAAAAGAAATGCGGATGCGGTGGGGCAGTGAAAGACGGCATTATTGAAATTCAGGGCGATAAACGCGATTTAATTAAATCGCTGCTGGAAGCCAAAGGCATGAAAGTCAAACTGGCGGGCGGTTAAAATAAATGAGCCACGGACATTGCCGTGGCTCTTTTTTTTTACGTGCGTAAGTCAGACCTGAAAATACAAAATATATTATTATACCGGTGAGAACCGTTATGGTGATTATTTGCCCACCTGGTGCCCGATAACACCACCTACGGCAGCACCACCTAAAGTACCCAGCGTACTACCATCCGTTAACACTGCACCACCAAGCGCACCAGCACCGGCACCAATTGCGGTGTTACGGTCACGTTTAGACCAGTTAGAGCAAGCGCTCAGGGACATTGCTACAGTGATTGCCAGAACAGCGGCGGCTAATTTTTTGCTGGTAAAGGTCATAATACTTTCTCCTGAATTATCGATTCACGGAAAGGAGTGCATATTAAGTATAGACAATATTCATACCTAAATTCTGTTTCCGTGAAAGCTGGTCGCGCAGGCGTTTCATCATCACGCAGGTGATAGTCACTTCCTGTTATATCGCTAATATTAATTGTACGTATTTAGAAAGGTTTCAACAGGTAAAAACTCTTAAAGGAGGGATCGGAATAATCTCAGAGAATGGTTTAAGTGCGCCCTTTATTCGGGCGCAACAGGATAATCAGGCCGTTTTTTTCACAATATCAACAGTCAGGCCGTCCTGTTCTAATTGCTGGCGGTATTCCTCGCGCAAGCGCTCATCCGTAATTACGCGGCTGAAGCGCGAAGCAGGCCCCATCGTATACGGGTGCACTGCGCCAAACTTAGAGCTGTCGGTCAGCACAATCGCTTCACACTCTTTGGCGAGCACGGCGTTAACCACATCGGAGCGCATCATGTCGCGGCCGGTAAAACCGGTGTCAGGCTGCCAGCCGTCAATACCAATAAAGGCTTTGCTGAAGTGAACCTGCTGAACGTATTGACGCGTTAAAGGCCCGACCATGCTTTCGCTTTTCTTCTGGTAAATACCGCCCAGCAGGATCACCTCGCAGCGAGTTTCCTTCAACAGGTGGGCGATATAGCTGCTTACGGTGATGATGGTAATGTCTTTTTGATCGGCAAGCGTGCGTGCCAGAAGGGCGTTGCTGCTGCCATTTTCAATAAAGACGGTCTCACCGTTATTCACTAAGGATGCCGCAAACTCCGCAAGCTCCCGCTTGAGCGCATAATTGTTCATCATGCGGGTTTCGACGTCGTCACTGTCCAGTGGAACGGCATAACCGTGCGCACGACGCAGGTAGCTCTGTTTTTCCAGAAGATTCAGATCCTGACGGATGGTGACTTCAGAAACGCCGGTGGCTTTAGCGAGATCGACCACGCTAACGCGTCCCTGATCGATCACCATCTGCAAAATGATTTGTTGTCGGGAATTCATAGCATCCATTTAAAAGACAAAGGCGGAAAAGACGTGGTTACACTTCCCACGGGGCTTTTGGTTGAGTGGAGTCTGGTGCGTTATCGGCGCCGTTCTCAGCCAGCAGTTCAGACTTGAGGATCTCAAGATTACGGATAGCAGAGTGATAATCGCCCGCGACAAGAATATTCAGCACGGTATCGATACGCTGTGCCACGGCTGCTGCATCAATGTTAGACATAAGCTCACCCTGAAGCGAAAAGTTAATATTATCAATGATGCAGAAAATTGATTCAAAAGAGAAGGTAAAAAATGCAATAACCAAATTCGTTAAATGAAAGTGAGAAATGTAAACCCTTAGGCTGCGGGTTCCAGGGGGGATTAGTGTAAAACGGCGCTAACGGGCATTCCTGGCCTGATAGTGCTTTAGCCATCGTTCGAATTCGGCAGCAGGCATGGGCTGAGCAAAAAGATAACCCTGCCGTTCGTTGACGCCGTTCTTCGTCAGAAAGGCGTCTTCTTTCGCGCTCTCCACCCCGCGGTATACATGGCGGTGGGATACTGAAAAGTGTGAGTAAAAACGATAATTTTGCGGGAGAGAGTACGGGAGAGAAGTATCGGCCATCCGTTCAGAAGATGGCCGATATTCCAGGTGATTATCAGGCGACAGGGCGCGCGATAATGCTGCGGGTTTCCATACGAACTTCAGCGATGGTGACATCAATCACGTCAGTGACCTTATAAACCGTTTCGCCTTTAATTTGCACGGTCCCGTTTTCCTGGCTGCAAACCAACTCGTCGCGAACGGCATGCAGGAACGGGGCAGGGATAAAGGCTACGGCGCCATTATCCACCAGACGTACGCGCATACCGCCTCGGCTGATGTCGATAATTTCAGCCGGGAAACGGGTGTCAGTTCCCGCCTTATCATTCAGGAAGCGCGCGTATAACCAGTCACCGACATCACGCTCCGCCATACGGTTCAGACGGCGACGCTCTGCCATCTGCAACGTCGTATCATCCTGTGGGCGGGCAACGGATTCCCCTTTAACGATCGCTTTCAACAGACGATGGTTAACCATGTCGCCGTACTTACGGATCGGGGAGGTCCAGGTAGCGTACGCCTCAAGGCCGAGACCAAAGTGCGGGCCTGGCTCGGTGCTGATTTCCGCGAAGGACTGGAAACGGCGAATACGGCTGTCAAGGAACCCTGACGGCTGCGCGTCCAGCTCGCGGCGCAGTTTGCAAAAACCTTGCAGGGTCAGCACTTCCTCAGGATCAACGTGTACGTCATGGGTTTTCAGCAGGGCAGCCAGCGCTTCGGTGTTCGCCGGATCGAACCCGGTGTGCACGTTGTAAATGCCAAAGCCTAATTTGTCGCGCAGCACGCGTGCGGCACAAATGTTGGCGGAAATCATCGCTTCTTCAACGATGCGGTTGGCAATACGGCGTGGCTCAGCGACGATGTTCAGCACTTCGCCTTTTTCACCCAGCACGAAACGGTAGTCTGGGCGATCCTTGAAGACCAGCGCGTGGGTCTGACGCCATTCGCTGCGGCTCAGGCAGACGCGGTGCAGCAGGCGAATTTGCGCGGCAATATTCTCAGAGTCAGGTGTCCAGTTACCGGTGTTCTCCAGCCAGTTGGAGACGTTGTCATAGGCCAGCTTGGCTTTGGATTCGATGGTGGCGGCGAAGAATTCGATATCTTCTTCAATGGTACCGTCAGCCGCGATGGTCATGCGGCACGCCAGTACTGGACGCACTTCATGGGGACGCAGGGAGCAGAGGTCGTCAGAAAGTTCGCGCGGCAGCATCGGGATGTTGAAGCCCGGCAGGTAGTTGGTGAACGAACGCACTTTGGCCATCTCGTCCAGCTTGCTGCCTTCGACAATCCATGCGGTAGGGTCGGCGATGGCAACGGTCAAATGCAGTTTGCCATCCGCGGCTTCTTCCGCGTACAGCGCGTCGTCCATATCCTCGGTGCTGGCGCTGTCGATGGTGACAAAGTCCAGCCCGGTCAGATCGCGACGCTCCAGGCCCTCGTCCTGCATTTCTGTCGCCACGCCATCCGGCGCCTCTTTTTCCAGGTTATGGCGCGCCAGCGTCACCCACCACGGCACGAAGTGATCGTCGCCAAAGGTGATGAACTGGGTCAGTTCGGCGTAAAAGCCGCGATCGCCTTTTAACGGATGACGGCGCATCTCAGCAACGGCCCAGTCACCCTCTACAAAATCATGCTCAACGCCACGCGCGGCGCGGCACGGAATAGCCTCTTTCAGGAGAGGATGATCCGGCACGATAGAGAGACGATCGTCTTTTTTATGCACTTTCCCGACAAAGCGGGTCAGGAAAGGTTCGATCAGTGCTTCCGGCTCGGCAGACTCTCGTTCCTTTTCGGTATGAATAACGGCCGAAATGCGGTCGCCATGCATCACTTTCTTCATCTGAGGAGGCGGAATGAAGTAGCTCTTTTGTCCGTCAACTTCCAGAAAGCCAAAGCCCTTTTCCGTGGCTTTTACGACCCCTTCTGCACGCGGCGTCTGGGAATGCAGTTGCTGTTTAAGCTGCGCAAGCAGCGGGTTGTCCTGAAACATAATGTTCTATTTTCGTAGCCATTGAGCGGCTGACAGTTTTACGCGATTCTCACTGCTACAGCAAGCGCTCTTTAGGTAAAGAGTACGGTTATTCCTCTCTGCCGAGCGCCACGCGCAGACGGTCCAGCCAGCCGTAAAACGCGTGTCGGGTGAGCAAATTAATGGCGATTTCTGGCGGGATACCCGACTCGGTCAGGGGCGTTAACTGGGCGGCGCTAAAGCGATCCGGCGAAGCGGCGAGCAGCGAATGGGCGGCTGAGAGCATCGAAGAGGCGTGGTCTTCGCTTTGCGGATGGTTAACCAGAATGTCGCCCGTCAGATTAAGCAGCATCGGTTCATGGCACAGCACCGGCGTGAGCGCCTGTAGCGCCGGTTCCGCCTGCCAGCGTGAAAGTGCCTCAAGCTGAAGCGCGCTGGCATATTTTAGTTCAACCGCGGGTAGCGTGGCGGCCCATCTGCGAAAGCTGACTGGTAGCGTATGGGGCTGAATGTGGTGTCCGGGCAGCCAGCGTACCGGATGGCCGAGCAGCGCCTGAAACACCGCAACTACGCGTGCCTGAAAACCGATAAAACCGATGATCTGGTTGATAAGCACAATGTCATACGTCGTGAGTCCAACCTCATCAAGCTGGTGTTGGGCTTTATCGTCGATGACATCGGGCGAGCTGGCTAACTGGCGGGCATACTGGGTGATTTCTGCAAGGCGTCGATTGCTTTCCCGGGAAGAGTCGGGGCCCGGAAGGGGGGCGAGCAGCGCCGCGTAGTGGTTACAGAGCCGCTGGACGCCACACGCCTGCGCAACCGTTAAGGCCGTGCTCAGCCTGTCGTAGGCGCTAAGCGTGTGCAGACGGTTAACAGGAGAATCAAGCGGGAACAGGAGGTGACAGAGAGCTCGTGCAGGTGTGAGCCAGCCAGCGCAGCTTGCGAGGATCTCATCAGGCAGGGCTAAATCGAGCAAAAAACGATCGTCGACGTTAGCGGCTTCAGGCACCAGCGGCAGAACATCCGTCTGCGAATGATTCGACTGGGTTTCATGATACCAGTGGCCTTTGCCGGAAAAACGGCGTTGTTCCATGGGCGTTCCTTGATCTCAAAATGGCGATCAATATCCTGGCGTAAGGCGGAAGAGGGGAAAAATATTGTTAGGTGATAACAAATAGCAGAACGGAATAACGACGTGCGGGGAAGGAGAAAACTCTCTTCCCTGGCGGGAAGAGAGTAACAGGCTTATTTGATTTCCAGCTCGTTCATTGCAGCGATGTTGAAGCCGCCGTCAACGTGAACCACTTCGCCGGAGATACCCGCGGAAAGGTCAGAGCACAGGAATGCCGCAGAGTTACCCACATCTTCAATGGTAACGGTACGACGAATCGGGGTAACCGCTTCGCAGTGCGCCAGCATTTTACGGAAATCTTTGATGCCGGAAGCGGCCAGGGTACGGATTGGACCCGCAGAAATGGCGTTAACACGCACGCCTTCAGGACCCATTGCGTTCGCCATGTAGCGTACGTTGGCTTCCAGAGACGCTTTCGCCAGACCCATCACGTTGTAGTTAGGGATAGCACGTTCTGCGCCCAGGTAGGACAGGGTCAGCAGGGCTGCGCCCGGGTTCAGCATTGCGCGGCAGGATTTTGCCATCGCAACGAAGCTGTAAGAGCTGATGTCGTGCGCGATTTTGAAGCCATCACGGGTAACCGCGTTCACGTAGTCGCCGTCCAGCTGGTCGCCTGGAGCGAAGCCGATGGAGTGAACAAAACCGTCGAATTTCGGCCATGCTTTTGCCAGTTCAGCAAACATGCCATCAATGCTTTCGTCTTGTGCAACGTCACATTCCAGAACAATGCTGGAACCCAGCTGCGCGGCAAATTCTTCAACACGGCCTTTCAGCTTGTCGTTCTGGTAGGTGAACGCCAGCTCAGCGCCTTCGCGATGCATAGCCTGTGCGATGCCGTATGCGATGGACAGTTTGCTGGCAACGCCAGTCACCAGAATGCGCTTACCGGAAAGAAAACCCATAGCTTTAATCCTTATATTCATTGCTTATTTTGCCTTGTAATTCATAGCGTTACAGGCAGTATTTCAAAATCATTCGAAATTAGCTCGAAATTATAGCCCACTCACAGCCCCTTGTGTCACGATATTTCTCGCTTCAGGGCGTTGACTGGGCTCATGGAAGACGTTGAACTGACGCTTCATCAGGCTGTTTCGTGCGTATTCCAGCAGTATATCACCGGGTGCTGGGTTCGCCTCATCCAACCAGAAGCTGGCCTTCACGCTTACAGGGGCGGATATTCATTCGCTGGCGAGGGGATTCGGGCAATAACCTTAATTTCAAAATCAAATCCGGCCAGCCAGTTAACGCCGATAGCCGTCCAGTTGGGATAAGGTGGCTGCGGAAAGGCCCGTTTTTTCGCCTCCATGATGACGGGGAACTGGTTTTCAGGATCGGTATGAAACGTTGTGACATCAATCAGATCGTCAAACGTGCATCCTGCGGCGGCCAGAGTCGCCTGTAAATTATCGAATGCGAGTTGCACCTGAGCGGCGAAGTCAGGTTCAGGCGTGCCATCGCTGCGGCTGCCGACCTGACCGGAAACAAATAACAGATCGCCAGAGCGAATGGCAGCCGAATAGCCATGCTCCTCATAAAGGGCATGTCGACTGGCAGGGAAGACTGGATTACGTGGAGGCATGGCATTTCCTTTTCTGTCAGAGGTGTTGTTGTGGTTACTTAAGAGAAGTAACATACGCGATGTATGTGAAAAAAAGGTAATTCACATACGCCGCGTATGTCAAATTAAAAATACCGCTTTTATAGGAAGTTCTATGGCTACAAAACGTCGTGCTGAAACGGCTCAGGAAAATCGCGAAAAAATGATTCAGGCGGCGCGGAAGGCTTTTGCTGAAAAAGGCTATGCCGCAGCGTCGATGGATGAACTGACGGCAAGCGTGGGGTTAACGCGCGGCGCGCTGTATCATAATTTTACCGATAAGAAAGGATTACTGGCGGCGGTGGTCGCGCAGATAGACAGCGAAATGGCGGCCAACGCGAAAGCCGTTGCCGCGGCCGCAGACGATGACTGGGAGCGACTGCTGGCGGAAGGTATCGCCTACATCAACATGGCGCTCGTTCCGGAAGTTCAGCGCATCGTGCTGCTTGACGGCCCGGCCGTTCTGGGCGATCCGGCGCAATGGCCCAGCCAGAACAGCTGTCTTGAGTCCACCCGCCAGACCATCGAAACATTAATCGAACGCAACGTGCTTAAAAAAATGGATGCGAAAGTCGCAGCCCATTTGCTAAACGGCGCTGCGCTGAATGCTGCTTTGATGATTGCCGCGAGCGACGAGCCGCAGAAGACGCTGCCGCATGCTATTGAGGTGTTTACTCTGCTGGCAAGCGGGTTACGCAACGGCTAACGATCTTTCCGCCACGCGTCCGCCGTCAACGCTTCACCAAAGTGTCCGGCAATCAGGCGTTTTGTCAGATCGTGGAGCGGGGAGGCCAGCACGTCAGCGGTACTGCCGCGCTCAACCACTTCACCCTGGTGCATCACCAGGACCTGATCGCTGATGTGCTTCATCATGCCCAGGTGCTGGGTCACGTAGATGTACGAGATCCCCTGCTTTTCCTGTAGCTCCAGCATCAGGTTGATGAGTTGCGAACGCATCGACATATCCAGCGACGCCAGCGCTTCGTCGGCGATAATCACCTTCGGGCGCAGGATCAGCGCGCGGGCCAGACCGAGACGCTGCTTTTGGCCCGGAGCCAGCATGTGGGGGTAATAGCTCACGTGGTCGGGCAGGAGGCCTACCAGACGCAGGGTTTCGACAATCCGCTTGCGACGCGCTTCCGGCTCCAGGTCAGTATTCAACCGCAGCGGGAAGTCCAGAATCTGGGAAATACGCTGGCGCGGGTTGAGGGACGTCGACGGATCCTGAAATATCATCCGGATGCGCTGACTGCGGAAAGAGTAGTCACCAAATTCCAGAGGATGATCGTCAATCAGTATTTCACCGCCGCTCGGCTCTACCATGCCCGCGAGCATTTTTGCGAGGGTCGATTTGCCCGAACCATTTTCACCGATAATCGCCAGCGTCTGCTTTTCGCGCAGCGTGAAGCTCAGCGGTTTAACCGCCTCGACGGTCTGGCGGTGAAACAGGCCTGTACGATAGCGAAAGGTCTTACTCAGGTTACGCACTTCCAGTAAGGTTTCGACCATTTCACTCTCTCTCCATGTTCAGCGGGAAATGACAGGCAAACAGATGGTTTTTCGGCCCTGTCAGGCGCGGTGTTTCAATACATTTACGCTGAGCATACGGGCAACGCGGCCCCAAACGGCAGCCAATGGGCAGCGACTCCAGCAGCGGGATCGCGCCGGGCAGGGTATTCAGACGGCTCTTGTGCGGCATCGCGCTGCCAAAGTCAGGGATCGCCCGAATCAGCGCCTGCGTGTAGGGATGATGCGGCGTCGTCACCAGGTCTTCACTTGGCGCGGTTTCTACCGTCTGTCCGCAATACATCACGTCAATTTTATCCGCCCACTTGCTGAGCATTTGCAGGTCATGGCTGATCAGCAAAATGGTGGTGTTGTTATTCTGATTCAGACGCGTGAGCAGGCGAAAAATCTGCGCCTGGGTCGTTGGCTCCATCGCGTTCGTCGGTTCATCCGCAATCAGCAGACGTGGCTGATTGGCCAGGGCGATAGCTATCATCACTTTCTGGCATTCTCCGTCGGTCAGTTCATACGGAAAGCTGCGCATTGCGTCTTTATGATCTTTGATCCCGACGCGGTGCAATAGCTCAACGGCACGGCGCTTACGCCAGCCGAAACGCTGCCACCAGCGGCCTTTATAGGTCCAGCCGGGAATGTTCTGCATCAGCTGTTTGCCCACGCGCTCGGACGGGTCAAGACAGGATTGCGGCTCCTGGAAAATCATCGAGACGTTATGGCCCACCAGCTTGCGGCGTTCGCGCGGTGAGAGACGCAACAGATCGATGTCGTCGAAGCGCATACGGTCGGCTGTGACGCGCCAGTTGTCTTTCGACACGCCGCAAATGGCTTTGGCGATCAGGCTTTTACCTGAACCCGATTCGCCCACCAGACCGCGGATTTCGCCTTCTGCAAGGGTAATGCTGATGCGATCCACGGCTTTAACCCAGCCTTCACCCGTTTTGATTTCGATGGTGAGGTTGCGGATATCAAGTAACGGCATTATTGCACCCCCGCATTGATTGCGCGGCGGATCCCGTCGCCCAGCAGATTGATAAGCAGAACGCTCACCATAATGGCCGCGCCCGGCAGCATGACCGTCCACGGCGCAACGTATATCAGCTCCAGCGCATCGCCGAGCATAGCGCCCCATTCAGGAGAAGGGAGCTGCGCGCCCAGGTCAAGGAAGCCCAGCGCCGCGATATCCAGAATCGCCATCGACAGGGCGCGGGTGATCTCCGTCACCAGCCCGGCGGCAATATTAGGCAGCACGGCAAACCACAGAATATTGAACGTAGTGGCACCGTCCAGACGGGCAGCGACGACATACTCTTTCTCCAGTTCGTCATGAACCAGGCTGTAAACCGAGCGCACCATGCGCGGCAGAATCGCCAGCCAGACGGCAAACATCGCGTGCGTCAGGTGCGGCCCCGCGAAGGCCACGACGATAATCGCCAGCAGCAACGAAGGAATAGAGAGCAGGGTATCCAGAATGTGGTTAAGCACGGCTGACCGCAGCCCGTGGGTTGATCCGGCAAAAATACCCAGCGCCAGGCCGCAGATCGCCGCGGCAAGCGTCACCACAAATGCGCCGCCTACCGTGGGGGCCGCGCCGCTCAGCAGGCGGCTTAGCACGTCGCGTCCGAGATCGTCAGTACCGAGGAAGAAAGAAACCTCCCCGTAGCGCGACCATGACGGCGGTAAAAGCTGGTAGCCAAGGAACTGCTGATCGATGCCATACGGCGCAAACCACGAACCCAAAACGCACAGCAACACGAGGCCAATGCAGCCGTAAAAGCCGATCATTGCCGTGGTGTCGCCGTAAAAATTACGCCACACGGTACGTAGCGCACCGGGTGTGCGCTTTTCGCTGTAGACGTTATCGTAAGGCATACCATTCCTTATGCTTCAACGGGTTGGCCATGGCACCCAAAATATCGGAAACAACGTTAACAATAATAACCAGTGAGCCAATCACCATCACGCCGGCGGAGATAGCCGCATAGTCCTGCTGGCGAATCGCGTTGATCATCCAGCGCCCAAGGCCCGGCCAGCTGAAGACCATCTCGGTGATCATCGCCAGCGTCAGCATGGTTGAGAATTGCAGCCCGAGACGGGGGATCACCGGCGGCAATGCATTGTGCAGCACGTGGCGGCGCAAAATCGTCAGACGAGACAGTCCGCGCGTGGCCGCGGCTTTAACATAGTTTTGCTCGAAGACTTCGATGGTGCTGATACGCATCAGGCGGATCACTTCGGTGGTGGGCGCGACGGCCAGCGTGAGCACCGGCAGCACCATGTGGCGCAACGCGCTTACAATCATTTCGTCGCGCCAGACGGAATCAGAAAGCCAGGCGTCAACGATGGCGAAGCCGCTCACCGTTTGCACGTTATACAGCAGATCAAAACGCCCCGACACCGGCAACCAGCCCAGCGTCAATGAGAAGAAGAGGGTTAGCAGCAGCGCCAGCCAGAAGACTGGGATAGAGAAGCCAATTAAGGCAAGCGCGCTGATGAATTTATCCTGCCATTTATTGCGATAAATTCCCGCCAGCATCCCCACCGGGATCCCCACCATAAGGGCAAAGCCGAAGGCGAGTATACACAGCTCCATGGTGGCCGGGAACACCACCTTAAGCTGCTCGGAGATGAGCTGTCCGTTGATGCTGGACACGCCAAAATCCCAGTGCAGCAGGCCGTTAAACCAGAACAGCCAGGCGTCCCAGAGGGATGAGCCCTGAAGCGGAGCGTGCGGCGTAAAGTAGCTAAGGCTAAAGCCGACAAAGGTCAGCAAGAACAGGGTGACCAGCAGTAACAGCAGCCGACGCAAGGTAAAGATAATCATGGCTTTTTCACCTCTTGCTCTTTCTCACGGGTCACGCCCGCGAAGGAGGCGTTACCAAACGGGCTAAGTACCAACCCTTTAATATCGTAACGGTAGGCCTGAAGGCGCAGGGAAGAGGCAAGCGGCAATACGGGCAGCTCTCTGGCCAGAATATTTTGCGCCTCATCGTAGGCTTCAATGCGTGACGCAAGCTGCTGGGACGCCAGCGCTTTTTGCAGCACGGCATCAAATTCACGGTTACACCAGTGGGCATAGTTGGTCTGGGAATTTATCGCTGCACAGCTCAGTAGCGGACGGAAGAAGCTGTCCGGATCGTTACTGTCGGTAGACCAGCCAGCCAGCGTTAAGTCGTGGTTCATGTCCATCAGCCGCGCCTCCTGGAAACGGCCTTCGACCGGAACGATGATCACCTTAACGCCCACCTGCGCCATATCTGCCTGCAACAGTTCGGCGGTTTTCAGCGGGCTGGGGTTCCACGCCTGAGAGCTGGTAGGCACCCAAAGCTGTAGCGTCAGGTTTTCTGCCCCCAGCGCTTTAAGCTGTTCGCGCGCTTTGGCCGGATTATATTCCGTGATCTTCGCCTCGCCGTCATAGGCCCATGAGGCACGCGGCAGAATCGAGGCGGCGGTTTCCGCGGTACCGTAGTAAATCGACTGCATCAGACGCTGATTGTTGATCGCTAACGCCAGCGCATGGCGCACGGCCGGATTATTCAGCGGCGGCTTATCGGTGTTAAATGCCAGATAAGCGATGTTCATTCCCGGGCGCAGGGTCAGGCGCAGGCGGGGGTCGTCGCGCAAAATCGTTAACTGGCTGGCCGCAGGCCACGCAAGGACGTCGCACTCGCCGGTCAGCAGTTTGGAGAGACGGCCAGTTCCTCCTGAACCCAGATCAACGATAACCTGCGGCATCAGCGGTTTGCCGCGCCAGAAATTATCGTGACGTTGCAGGCGAATGTATTGCCCGGCGCGGTACTCAGCCAGCTGGAACGGCCCTGTGCCCACGGGCTCGCGATCGAGGCGTTCCTGACGATCCTTTTTCGTCAGCTGATCCGCGTACTCCGCTGACATGACGGAGGCGTAGTGCGTCGCCAGGTGCCAGAGGAAGGAGGCGTCCGGGTGCGTCAGGCGAAACTCAACGGTGCGGTTATCCAGCTTGCGCACGCTTTTGACCGTGTCCGCGAATTGCAGACTGTCGAAATAGGGGAAGTTACTGCCGTTGACGTTATGCCAGGGATGATTGCGGTTGAAGATGCGCTGGAAGGTGAAAACCACGTCATCCGCGTTGAGCTTGCGGGTTGGCGTAAACCACGGGGTGTGCTGAAAAGCAACATCATCGCGTAGACGGAAGCGGTACGTGGCGCCGTTATCCATTACTTCCCAGCTTTCAGCAAGCTCCGGAACCAGCCGATAGGTATAAGGATCGACGTCGAGCAGGCGATCGTAGAGCTGTGCGGCCAGCGTATCAACAATCAGGCCGCTCCCCGCTTTTTGCGGATTAAAGGTATCAACTTGCCCGCTGACGCAATAGACGAAACCACTCTCACGGATATCAGGGGGCACAGCGCGATCGGGCGCAGCAAAGGCCAGATTGCTGAACAGACCGAGTGCAAACAGGGACGATAAAACCAGGCGCATAGTTTTTAAGGTTTTTAGATTCGATCTGCAAAGTGTATCGCACTTACGCCTGCTTCGTAAAAATGTCTGGGGGTAAGTGCTGATAATGTCAGCGCATTTGATGTTTTTTGAGCAATGCCCTTAACTGATGGTAGGTCAGACCCAGCAGTTCAGCCGCCCGTTTCTGATTATATTTCGCCTCTTTCAGGCTCTGCTCGAGCAACTGCTGCTCCTGCTGATGCTGGAACTGGCGTAAATCGAGCGGCAACGCAGGACCCTGCTGGCGCACTGCCGGAGCAGGGGCATGTTGAACCTCGCGCCGAAACGGATCGAGTATAATGTTGTCCAGCTCGGACTCGCTGCTGCCATGACGGTAAACGGACCGTTCCACCACGTTTTTGAGTTCACGAATATTTCCCGGCCAGTGGTAACCGAGCAGGGTCTCGGTGGCCTGTTCGCTAAAGCCCCGAAAGAGCGGCAGGCCCAGTTCCCGGCACATCTGAATGGCAAACTGATCGGCCAGCAGCATGATATCGCTACGTCGCTCCCGCAGCGGCGGCAGCTGAACGACATCGAAAGCCAGCCTGTCCAGCAGGTCGGCGCGGAATTTGTCCTCTGCCACCATCGCGGGCAGATCGGCGTTAGTGGCGCACACCAGGCGAACGTTGACCTGGAGCGGCTGACTACCGCCAACGCGTTCCAGTTCGCCATACTCTATGACGCGCAGCAGCTTTTCCTGCACCAGCATCGGCGCGGTGGCCAGCTCGTCGAGGAAAAGCGTTCCGCCATCGGCGCGCTCAAAACGGCCGGGATGGCGTTTTTGTGCGCCGGTAAAGGCGCCGGCTTCATGACCGAAAAGCTCCGTGTCGAGCAGATTTTCATTCAGTGCCGCGCAGTTAAGCGAAATAAAGGGACCGTCCCAGCGGCCAGACAGAAAGTGCAGGCGGTTAGCAATGAGTTCTTTACCGGTTCCACGCTCCCCGATGATTAGCACCGGTTTATTCAGCGGCGCGAGGCGTGACACCTGTTCAAGCACTTCCAGGAAGCTGTTCGCTTCGCCAAGCAAATTGTCTTTGTATTCAGCCATGATGAAATTAACCACTCCTTAGTGATATTCACCAGGTGAGAATAGTCTCTGGCTGGGTAAATATCAATCAGATTCAGTAAAATCAATAAGATAAAAAGTTGGCACGGGAATTGTATTTACTATTCAGCAGGGCATCGCCCGATAACAGAACTATGAGGATTGAATTATGGGTATTTTTTCTCGTTTTGCCGATATCGTGAACGCCAACATCAACTCGCTGCTGGAGAAAGCGGAAGATCCGCAGAAGCTGGTGCGCCTGATGATTCAGGAAATGGAAGACACGCTGGTTGAAGTACGCTCCACCTCCGCCCGCGCGCTGGCAGAGAAAAAGCAGTTAACGCGTCGTATTGAGCAGGCGACTGCCCAGCTCAACGAGTGGCAGGAAAAAGCTGAACTGGCGCTGCGCAAAGATAAAGAAGATCTGGCCCGCGCTGCGCTGATTGAGAAGCAGAAGCTGACCGAGATGGTTGCCACGCTGGAACATGAAGTGACGCTGGTGGATGATACCCTGGCCCGCATGAAGAAAGAGATCGGTGAGCTTGAAAATAAACTCAGCGAAACCCGTGCGCGTCAACAGGCGCTGGCGCTGCGCCATCAGGCTGCAAGCTCGTCCCGCGACGTGCGTCGCCAGCTGGACAGCGGCAAACTGGATGAAGCGATGGCGCGTTTCGAATCGTTCGAACGCCGTATCGACCACATGGAAGCGGAAGCCGAAAGCCACAGCATCGGTAAGCAGAAAACTCTCGATCAGCAGTTTGCTGACCTGAAAGCCGATGATGAAATTAGCGAGCAACTGGCTGCGTTGAAAGCCAAAATGAAACAAGATAATCAATAATAATTCCTGCGGCACCTGAGCGTGCCGCATCGCAAGACAAGGAGTACACATGAGCGCGCTTTTTCTGGCAATACCCCTGACAATTTTTGTGCTGTTTGTTCTGCCCATCTGGTTATGGCTGCACTACAGCAACCGCACTTCACGCGGTGAGCTGTCGCAGAGTGAACAGCAGCGGCTGGCGCAGCTCTCTGCTGAGGCAAACAAAATGCGCGAACGTATTCAGGCGCTGGAAGCTATCCTGGATGCGGAACACCCAAACTGGAGGGAGCGTTAATGGCTGGACTGAATCTGAATAAAAAACTGTGGCGCATTCCACAGCAGGGCATGGTACGGGGCGTTTGCGCCGGGCTGGCACACTATCTGGATGTCCCGGTAAAACTGGTGCGCGTGGTCACCGTATTGTCGATTTTCTTTGGCCTGGCCTTTATTACTCTGGTGGCATACATCATTCTGTCGTTTGTACTCGATCCTATGCCGGACGGTGAACTGGATGCAGAGAACACGCCAACCAGCAGCGATCTCCTCAATGCGGTAGACGAGCAGCTGAGCGCAGGGGAGAAGCGATTGCGCGAGATGGAACGTTACGTCACCTCCGATACCTTTACGCTGAGAAGTCGTTTTCGTCAGCTTTAAGAGAGAACATACATGAAACAAAACTGGCAACAGGCCGGTCAGAAGGTAAAACCCGGCCTGAAAATCGCAGGTAAACTGGTTCTGATGACGGCATTACGTTATGGTCCGGCGGGTGTGGCTGGCTGGGCGATCAAGTCTGTTGCCCGTAAGCCGGTCAGAATGGTGCTGGCGGTCGCACTGGAGCCGCTATTAAAGAAACTGGCGAAACGCGTTTCCCGCCGCTACCTTTCACGCTAATCCCTCGCGCAAAAGCCCTTTCTCGCTCAGAGAGAGGGCATGAATTTCCCCTCTGCTTTTTCTCGTTCTTTGCGGCAGCTCACATTACTGCGTTGCGCTGCTTTGAGAATGCCTTTTTCAGCCCACAGGTGCGTTGACAGATATTTTTCATGGGAGTAGATTGCCAGTCCGTGGGACCGCTACCATGGAAAATAAAGTGAACGCAAAAATTAAAAAACTCATCAATCATATTTACGGTGAATCATTTTCAGATGCACACCTGAACGTGTTATTAACGAAGCTTGAACAGGCGGCGGTTAATATTACGGAAAAGCGTAAGTCAGGCTGGGATGAAAAAGACGTTGTTCTGATTACCTATGCCGATCAGTTCTCCGCGAAAGGGGAGAAGGCATTACCGGTATTTACCCGGTTCTATAATGAATGGCTTTCTCGCACCTTTTCCCATGTCCATCTTTTACCTTTTTATCCGTGGTCGTCAGATGATGGATTTTCCGTTATCGATTATCACAACGTTGCACCTGAAACGGGTACCTGGCAGGATGTCGCGGAATTAAAACAGTCAGCCAGCTTAATGTTTGACTTCGTTTGCAACCATATGTCAGCGAAAAGCGAATGGTTTGCTCATTATCTGGCGCAGAAGCCCGGCTATGAAGATTTCTTTATTTCAGTCGACCCCGAAACCGATTTATCCGCAGTGACGCGTCCACGTGCCTTGCCGCTGCTGACGCCGTTTACGCTGCATGATGGCAGCGTTCGTCATCTATGGACCACATTCAGTGAAGACCAGATCGACCTTAACTTTGCCTCGCCGCAGGTGCTGATTGCCATGGTGGACGTACTGCTCCATTACCTTGCAGAAGGGGCGCGTTACATCCGACTGGATGCGGTCGGGTTTATGTGGAAGATCCCTGGAACAAGCTGCATCCATCTGGAACAAACCCATTGCCTCATCCAGTTATTCCGCGCCATTACGGATGCCGTTGCACCCGGAACGGTGATCATCACTGAGACAAATGTTCCGCACAAAGACAATATCTCTTACTTCGGTGATGGTGAAAATGAAGCCCAGATGGTCTATCAGTTCTCCTTACCTCCGCTGGTGCTGCATGCCGTTCATTGTCAGGACGTTAAAGCCCTCAGCCAGTGGGCGGGGTCGCTGGCGCTGCCTTCAACACACACCACCTGGTTTAACTTCCTGGCCTCGCATGATGGTATCGGTTTGAACCCGCTGCGCGGCATTCTTCCGGAATCAGAGATCCTCTCGCTGGTCGAGAAGCTTCAGCAGGAAGGCGCGCTGGTCAACTGGAAAAATAACCCTGATGGAACGCGAAGCCCCTACGAAATTAATGTCACCTATCTTGATGCCTTAAGTTTACAAGACAGTTCAGATGATGAGCGTATTGCCCGGTTCATCCTCGCGCATGCCGTGTTGTTAAGTTTTCCAGGTGTACCGGCCGTTTATATTCAGAGCATTCTTGGTTCGCGTAACGATTATGAAGGTGTTGAACGCCTTGGCTATAACCGCGCGATTAACCGGAAAAAATACACGGCGGGGCAGGTCGATAGCGAACTGAATAATAAGAAGAGTATTCGTTCTCAAATTTATTCTCGTTTGAGTGAGCTTATCGCTATTCGTCGCGGGGAAAGTGCATTCCATCCAGACAGTCAGGCTGTTTTCGACGCAGTGGGTGAACAAATTCTTAAAATTATCCGCGTTGCTGAAAATGGCGAACGTATTACAGCATTATTTAATTTTAGCAATAAAATGCAGACCGTTTATGAGCAAACGCTATCTGGTAAGGAATTATTATCAGGACAACATATTAGCGGTACGGATCTGACCCTCAATCCATGGCAGGTAATGTGGATTAAAGAAAACTAAAAAGGACCCTAAAATGAAAATGCCCAAAATTGTGCTGTTATCAGCACTGGTTTCGTGCGCCCTGTTATCAGGCTGTAAGGACGATAAAGCATCTCAGGTCACCATTGAGTTTATGCACTCGTCGGTGGAACAGGAACGCCAGGCGGTGATAACGAAACTGATCGAGAAATTCGAGAAAGAAAACCCGTCGATTACGGTGAAGCAGGTACCCGTAGAAGAAGATGCCTACAACACCAAGGTTATTACGCTGGCTCGTACCGGTGCGCTGCCGGAGGTGATTGAGATCAGCCATGACTACGCCAAAGTCATGGATAAAGAGCAGCTGCTGGATCGTGACGCCATCGGCCGCGCCATCAAGGCGGTGGGCGAGGAGACATTTTACGACGGCATTTTACGCGTAGTTCGCACGGAAGATGGCAGCGCATGGACGGGGGTGCCGGTTAGCGCCTGGCTGTCCGGCATCTGGTATCACAAAGATGCGCTCGGAGCCGCGGGTATTGAAGAGCCGCACAACTGGGAGCAACTGCTGAAAGCCAGTCAGGCGCTCAACGATCCGGCTAAAAAACATTACGGTATCGCGCTTCCAACCGCAGAAAGCGTTATGACCGAGCAGGCCTTCTCGCAGTTTGCCTTGTCGGGCGGTGCCAACGTCTTTGATGCAAACGGCAACGTGGAAATCGATACCCCTGAAATGTCGAAAGCGCTGGCGTTTTATAAGGCGCTGGCCGCGACCACGATGCCGGGTTCGAACGATGTCATGGAGATCAAAGACGCCTTCATGAACGGCTCTGCGCCTATGGCCGTGTATTCCACCTATATCCTGCCTGCGGTCTACAAAGATGGCTCGCCGGCCAACCTGGGCTTCGTGGTCCCGACGGAAAAATCCTCCGCCGTCTACGGCATGATCACCTCGTTGACCATCACTACCGGTCAGACCGAAGAAGAAACGCAGGCCGCCGAGAAATTTGTCACCTGGATGGAGCAGGCGCAGAACGCCTCTGACTGGGTCATGATGTCTCCTGGCGCCGCGCTACCGGTCAACAAACTCGTGGTGGGCACAGATTCCTGGAAAAACAACGACGTGATCAAGGCCTTTGGTCAACTGCCATATGAGCTGATTGCGCAGTTCCCGAACGTCCAGGTGTTTGGTGCCGTGGGCGACAAAAACTTTACCCGCATGGGAGACGTTACCGGGTCCGGCATTATCAGTTCCATGGTGCATAACGTGACGGTGGGACAAAAAGATCTCAATGCGACTTTAAGCAACAGCCAGAAAAAACTGACTGACCTGATATCACAACGATAGGAGCGCTTTGCGAAGGGAATTATGAAGACGTTGTTTTCTGGTCGTTCAGATATGCCTTTCGCCATGCTGCTGTTGGCCCCCAGCCTGATTTTGCTGGGGGGCCTGGTGGCCTGGCCAATGATTTCCAACATTGAAATCAGTTTTTTACGTTTACCGCTGAACCCGCGTATTGATGCGGCGTTCGTCGGCCTGGATAACTACATTCGCATTTTGGGCGATGCCGCGTTCTGGCACTCCCTGTGGATGACGTTCTGGTACACGGCGCTGGTAGTGATCGGCAGCACCGGGCTGGGGCTGGCCGTGGCGATCTTCTTTAACCGTGAATTCCGTATGCGGAAAACGGCGCGTTCGCTGGTGATTCTGTCCTACGTGACGCCGTCTATTTCCCTGGTGTTTGCCTGGAAATACATGTTCAACAACGGCTACGGGATTGTGAACTATCTGGGCGTTGACCTGCTGCATCTCTATGATCAGGCACCGTTATGGTTCGACAATCCGGGCAGCAGCTTTGTGCTGGTGGTGCTGTTCGCCATCTGGCGCTACTTCCCGTATGCCTTTATCTCGTTCCTCGCGATTTTGCAGACCATTGATAAATCACTGTACGAAGCGGCAGAGATGGATGGCGCCAACGCCTGGCAGCGTTTTCGCATCGTCACGCTGCCCGCCATCATGCCGGTGCTGGCTACGGTGGTTACGCTGCGAACCATCTGGATGTTCTACATGTTCGCGGATGTTTATCTGCTGACCACGAAGGTCGATATTCTGGGCGTGTATCTCTACAAAACGGCCTTCGCATTCAATGACCTTGGCAAAGCGGCTGCGATCTCCGTTGTGCTGTTTGTGATCATCTTCGCCGTCATTCTGCTGACCAGAAAAAGGGTAAACCTCAATGGCAACAAATAAACGCGTACTGGGCCGCATCGGTTTTTATCTGGGGCTGGCGGTATTTCTGATTATCACACTGTTTCCGTTTTTTGTGATGTTAATGACGTCGTTTAAAAGCGCGAAAGAGGCGATATCGCTGCATCCGACCATTCTGCCGCAGGAGTGGACGCTTCAGCATTACGTCGACATTTTTAACCCGCTGATTTTCCCGTTTGTGGATTACTTCCGTAACAGCATGGTGGTGTCGCTGACCTCCTCGGTCATTGCGGTGTTTCTCGGCACGCTGGGCGCTTATGCGTTGTCCAAACTGCGCTTTAAGGGGCGCACGACGATCAATGCGAGCTTTTACACCGTCTATATGTTCTCCGGGATCCTGCTGGTGGTGCCGCTATTCAAAATCATCACCGCGCTCGGCATTTATGACACCGAGCTGGCGCTGATCGTCACTATGGTGACTCAGACGTTGCCGACAGCGGTCTTTATGCTGCGCAGCTACTTCGACACCATCCCGGACGAAATTGAAGAAGCCGCCATGATGGACGGCCTGAACCGCCTGCAAATTATCTTCCGCATCACCGTGCCGCTGGCGATCTCTGGCCTGGTGTCGGTCTTTGTTTACTGCTTCATGGTGGCGTGGAATGACTATCTGTTCGCCTCCATTTTCCTGTCCAGCTCCAGCAACTTCACGTTGCCGGTTGGGCTGAACACGCTCTTCAGTACGCCAGATTACATCTGGGGCCGAATGATGGCGGCATCGCTGGTGACGGCGCTCCCGGTCGTCATTATGTATGCCCTGTCTGAACGTTTTATTAAAAGTGGTTTGACCGCCGGCGGCGTGAAGGGCTGAGGCGGCCGATTTTAACAAGGAGTGAGTCATGAAAAAATTAGTTGCGACAGCGCCCCGTGTAGCGGCGCTGGTGGAATACGAAGATCGTCCTGTTGCAGCGCATGAGGTGAAAATTCGTGCCCGTTATGGCGCGCCGAAGCACGGCACCGAAGTCGTGGATTTTCGTGCGGCAAGCCCGTTTATCGATGAAGAGTTCAACGCCGAGTGGCAGATGTTTACCCCACGTGAAGAAGGGGCAGCGCGCGGCATCGAATTTGGCAAATTTCAGCTGGGGAACATGATTGTCGGCGACATCATTGAGTGTGGTGCTGACGTGACGGAATACCAGATCGGCGACAGCGTCTGCTGCTACGGCCCATTGCAGGAGACGGTCATCGTCAACGCGGTGAACAACTATAAGCTGCGCAAAATGCCGCAAGGCGCGTCCTGGAAAAACGCCGTTTGCTACGATCCGGCGCAGTTCGCCATGAGCGGCGTGCGTGACGCAAACGTCCGCGTGGGGGATTTCGTTGTGGTTGTCGGGCTGGGCGCGATTGGCCAGATCGCCATTCAGCTGGCGAAAAAGGCCGGTGCGTCCGTGGTGATTGGTGTCGATCCTATCGAACATCGCTGTGACATCGCCCGCCGTCATGGTGCTGACCACTGCCTGAACCCAATCGGTACCGATGTCGGTCTTGAAATTAAGAAACTGACCGGCAAACAGGGTGCGGATGTGATCATCGAAACCAGCGGTTTTGCGGATGCGCTGCAATCTGCGCTGCGCGGGCTCGCCTACGGCGGCACGATCTCTTACGTGGCGTTCGCCAAACCGTTTGCGGCGGGCTTCAACCTGGGCCGCGAAGCACACTTCAACAACGCGAAGATTGTCTTCTCCCGCGCGTGCAGTGAACCGAACCCGGACTATCCGCGCTGGAGCCGCAAGCGCATTGAAGAGACCTGCTGGGAACTGCTGATGAACGGTTATCTCAACTGTGAAGATCTCATCGACCCGGTCGTCACTTTCGCCACCAGCCCGGACAGCTATATGAAGTATGTCGATCAGCATCCGGAACTGAGCATCAAAATGGGCGTCACTTTTTAAGCTAAGGACAGCAAATCATGAAGATCGCAACACAAAACCAGGCCTTTTTCCCGACCAACATCATGGAAAAATTCAACTACATCAAAGCGATGGGATTTGATGGCTATGAAATTGATGGCCGCCTGCTGGTGGAAAATCTCGATGAAGTGAAAGCCGCTATTAAAGCCACCGGCCTGCCGGTGACCACGGCGTGTGGCGGATACGACGGCTGGATCGGGGATTTCATCGAAGAACGCCGTCTGAACGGTTTACAGCAGATTGAACGCATTCTGGAAGCGCTGGAGGAAGTGGGCGGAAAGGGGATCATCGTGCCGGCGGCCTGGGGGATGTTTACCTTCCGTCTGCCGCCAATGACCTCGCCACGCAGCCTGGACGGTGACCGCAAAGCGGTTAGCGCCTCCCTGCGCTGGCTGGATGAGGTCGCCGCGCGTACCGGGACCACCGTCTACCTGGAGCCGCTGAACCGCTACCAGGATCATATGATCAATACCCTGGCCGACGCGCGTCGTTATATCGAAGAGAACGGCCTGAAGCACGTGCAGATCATCGGTGATTTCTATCATATGAACATTGAAGAAGACTCGCTGACGGATGCGCTGCATCAGAACCGCGATCTGCTGGGCCATGTGCACATTGCTGATAACCACCGCTATCAGCCGGGCAGCGGCAGCCTCGATTTCGCCAGCCTGTTCGATCGACTGCGTGCCGATAACTATCAGGGTTATGTAGTGTACGAATGCCGGGTTCGTGCCGACGATCCGGCCAAGGCCTATCAAGACTCACTCAATTACCTGCGTGAATGCTAAGGATGACGAGCGTGATGAGTGCTTCTACACCTTTGCCTCTGCGCGTCGCCATCATTGGCGCCGGGCAGGTTGCAGACAAAGTGCATGCCTCGTATTACGCCTCGCGCAGTGATGTTCAAATGGTGGCTGTCATGGACAGCCGCCCTGAACAGGCACAGGCGTTCGCGGAACGTTATGCTATTCCATCGGCATGGCAGGACGCTCACGAGATGTTGCAGACAGTAAGACCGGATGTGGTGAGCGTCTGTTCGCCTAACCGGTGCCATTTTGAACACGTCATGGCGGCCCTCGAAGCGGGTTGTCATGTGATGTGTGAAAAGCCGCCGGCGATGACGCCGGAACAGGCCGACCAGATGCGTATTGCGGCGCGTAAGGCTGGAAAAGTCCTCGCGTATGATTTTCATCATCGCTTTGCCCTGGATACCCAGCTGCTGCGTGATGCGGTGATGAACGGCACGCTCGGCGAAGTTTACTTTACCTCGGCGCAGGCGCTGCGCCGCTGCGGTGTACCGGGTTGGGGCGTATTTACCAACAAATCGCTCCAGGGCGGTGGACCGCTTATTGATATTGGCATTCATATGCTGGATGCCGCCATGTACGTCCTGGGTTTCCCGGCGGTGAAGCGGGTGACCGCGCACAGCTTCCAGAAGCTCGGAAACCAGAAACACAGCGGCCAGTTTGGCGAGTGGGATCCCGCGCAGTTTACCGTAGAAGATGCCCTGTTTGGCACGATCGAATTCTGCAACGGCGGCGTTCTGCGTCTGGATACCTCCTTTGCGCTTAACATCCGCGAGCAGTCCATCATGAACGTCTCTTTCTGCGGTGAAAAGGCGGGCGCAACGCTGTTCCCGGCGCATATCTATAACGACGAAGCCGGTATTTTGGAAACCCTTGCCCAGCGTGAAGAGGCGGACGATCGGCGCCATCTGCGCAGCATGGATGCCTTCGTGCGGCATGTGCTGGGTGAGCCTGTGATGATCGCTGACGCAGAGCAGGGACTGGTTATTCAACAGCTTGTCGCCGCGCTTTATGAATCCGCAGAAACAGGGGAAAGCGTGACATTATGCTGAACGTATCTGTATTAACCGATCCGGGATTTTGTCCTCACAGCCTGAATAAATATGCCTCAGTCATGACCTGCGGTAATGGCTACATGGGCATTCGCGCTGCGCATGAAGAAGATTACACCCTGCAAACCAGGGGCATGTATCTTGCCGGCCTTTATCATCGCGCGGGTCGCAACGAGACCACTGAACTGGTCAACCTGCCGGATATCACTGGTATTGATGTTGAGCTGGACGGCGTCAATTTCACCCTCCTTTCAGGGGAAATACTTGAGTGGCAGCGCGAGCTGGCCTTTGCAAACGGCGAACTGCATCGCAACGTTGTCTGGCGTTCACCCAACGGCAAACGCTATCGGCTGGAGAGTCGCCGTTTTGTGTCGCTGGACCAGCTGCCTTTAGTGGCTATGCAGCTCGCAATCACTCCCCTTGATGCTCCCGCGCAGGCCGTGCTGAAAACCGGTATTGATGCAACGCAAACGAACAGCGGCAGGCAGCATCTGGATGAAATCTCGGTCAGGGTCTTTGACCAGCATTACATGCAGGGCGTGTATGAAACGCAGGACCGGGCGTCTGAGATTGTGGTTTCGGCGTTTTGCAAGCTCTCGACGAAGAGCGACAGCTGCTTCACCGCTAAAAATCGTCGGCTCAGCGTGCATCATTCGCTGACGATTGCTCAGGGTGACACTGTCACGCTTGAGAAGATCGTCTGGGTGACACATCGCAGCGATAAAGCGCTATCGCAGGAAACTTTCGCGCGCAATGCGCTGGCCGATCTCAAAGTCTGTGCGGCAAGGGGCTACGAGGCGCTGCGTGAGAGCTCAGCGTATGCCTGGAAAGACGTCTGGCGCGACGCCCGTGTGGAAGTGACTTCCCCGGAGCAACAGGATCAGCTGGCGCTGGATTACGCCGTCTGGCACCTGACGACAATGACGCCTGCCCATGATGAGCGAAGCAGTATCGCCGCAAAAGGGCTGACGGGTGAGGGGTACAAGGGGCACGTCTTCTGGGATACCGAAATTTTCCTGCTGCCGTTCCATCTGTTTACCCGTCCAAAGATTGCCCGCAGCCTGCTGCGCTATCGCTGGCTTAATCTCTCAGGCGCCCGTGAAAAAGCGCGTCGTAACGGCTGGCCTGGCGCGCTGTTTCCGTGGGAAAGCGCCGCCAGCGGACAGGAAGAGACGCCTGAGTTCGCGGCAATTAACATTCGTACCGGGGTTCGCCAGAAGGTGGCTTCCGCACTCGCTGAACACCACATCGTGGCAGATATCGCCTGGGCCGTCGTCGCTTACTGGCAGGCGACGCATGATGATGCCTTTATGCGTCACGAAGGCCTGACGTTGCTGATGGAAACCGCTTCGTTCTGGATGGGACGCGCGACGGACGTCAATGGTCGTCTGGAGATCCATGACGTGATCGGACCGGACGAATACACCGAGCATGTCAACAACAACGCCTACACCAACTACCTGGCCTGGCACAACGTGGCCTGTGCGCGCCAGTTTATGGCGATGTTTGGGCGTGACGATGCGCGTTTTACGGAAAATGCCGAGACGTTTCTGGCGCGTTTGTGGTTACCGGAGGCCGATGCAGAGGGTGTGATCCCGCAGGATGATACCTTTATGACAAAACCGGCTATCGATCTGAGCCGTTACAAGGCCAAAGCGGGTAAACAGACCATTCTGCTCGATTACTCCCGCGCGGAAGTGAACGAGATGCAGATCCTGAAGCAGGCCGATGTCGTGATGCTTAACTACCTGCTGCCGGAACGGTTTACGCCGCAGCAATGTGCCGCCAATCTGACGTTCTACGAGCCGCGCACGATTCATGATTCGTCGCTGAGTAAAGCCATTCACGGCATTGTGCTCGCGCGCTGCGGTGACACCGAGGGGGCGTATGCCTTCTGGCGTGACGGTATCGCCATCGATCTGGGGGACGACCCGCACAGCAGCGATGACGGTATACATGCTGCGGCCACCGGTGCGATCTGGTTGGGTGCCATTCAGGGGTTTGCCGGGATGCACATTAGCGACGGGGAACTGCATCTTGCGCCGAAGCTGCCCGCTCACTGGCGGAAACTCGCCTTCCCGCTGCGGTGGCGGGATGCAACTATGCACATCACCTTTGAAGATGATCTGTTAACCATTGAAACTACCGCCCCCGTCACGTTGACGCTGTGGGGTCAAACGCTGAACGTATCGGGGCGGAAGGTATGTGCGCATCAGGACTTTCTTGCACCTGTTAATGGGACCGCTACCACGGAGGGGCGCCATGATGCTTAACGCTGTTGTATTCGATCTGGACGGGGTGATCACCGATACCGCGCATCTTCACTTTCTGGCCTGGCGTGCCGTGGCCCAGGAGATCGGGATCACCTTCGACGAAGTGTTTAACGAACAGCTGAAGGGGATAAGCCGCATGGATTCTCTTCAGCGCATCCTGAAGCACGGTGGGAAAGCGGGGATGTTCAGTGAAGAGCAGTGTCTGGCGCTTGCAGCCAGGAAAAACGCGCTCTATGTCCAGTCGCTGGCGTCTCTGACGCAGGATTCGCTGCTTCCGGGTATTCGCGAGGTGCTGGCGGATATTCGTGCTGCGAAGGTCAAAATTGGGCTGGCATCCGTATCGCTTAACGCCCCGGGGATTTTGCATGCGCTGGGTATTCATCAGGCCTTCGATTTTTGCGCCGATGCTTCCAGGATCCGCCGCTCAAAGCCGGACCCGGAGATCTTCCTCGCGGCATGTAAAGGTCTGAACGTGCGTCCTGAAGAGGCCATCGGTATAGAAGATGCCGCCGCGGGTGTGGATGCGATCAACGCCGCAGGAATGCTGTCGGTCGGGATTGGACCTGGCCTGGACCATGCGGGATTACAACTTCATTCAACGCAGGAACTGACCTGGGAACGCCTGACGGCGTTCTGGGCATCCCGGGCGTATTGATAAGGAATTTATAATGGCTCAACTGTCTCTGAAACACATTCAGAAAATCTATGATAACCAGGTCCACGTGGTTAAGGATTTCAATCTCGAAATTGAAGACAAAGAATTTATTGTCTTCGTCGGTCCATCGGGCTGTGGTAAATCCACTACGCTGCGAATGATTGCCGGCCTTGAGGAGATCAGCGCAGGTGAACTGATTATTGACGGGGTTTGCATGAATGATGTTCCCGCCAAATCCCGTGATATCGCGATGGTTTTCCAGAACTATGCGCTCTATCCGCATATGACGGTCTACGACAACATGGCGTTTGGCCTGAAGATGCAAAAAATTGCCCCCTCCATCATCGAAGAACGTGTTAGCTGGGCGGCCCAGATCCTGGGCTTACGCGACTATCTCCAGCGTAAGCCCGGCGCGTTGTCCGGCGGTCAGCGCCAGCGCGTGGCGTTAGGCAGGGCGATAGTGCGCGAAGCCGGGGTTTTCCTGATGGATGAACCGCTGTCAAACCTTGATGCCAAGCTTCGTGTGCAAATGCGCGCTGAAATCAGCAAGCTGCACCAGAAGCTCAATACCACCATGATTTACGTGACGCACGATCAGACGGAAGCCATGACGATGGCGACCCGCATCGTGATTTTAAAAGACGGCATCATCCAGCAGGTGGGCGCGCCGAAACAGGTCTACAACGAGCCCGCGAATATGTTCGTGGCAGGGTTCATTGGTTCACCTGCGATGAACTTTATTCGTGGCGCGATCGACGATCGCTATTTCGTGACGGAAACGCTGCGCCTGGAGATCCCGGAAGACAAGCTCGCCATACTGAATGCGCAGGGTTACCAGCGTAAAGCGGTCGTCTTTGGGATCCGTCCTGAAGACATTCTTACTCTACAGCGTAGCGGTGAAAACGTTACGGCGAAAATCAGCGTCGCGGAACTCACCGGGGCAGAATTTATGCTGTATGCCACCGTGGGTGGGCATGAACTGGTGGTCCGTGCGGGTGCAGCGGATGATTACGTCGCAGGAGATATTATCGGCATCCAGTTCGATATGAGTAAGTGCCATTTCTTCGATGCTGAAACTGAAGCAGCAATTAGATAAGAAAGGTGTTCGCCGGAAATGAAAATTTCCGGTTTTTTTGTGAGTTAATTATAAAGGAATATTTTAATGAGTACTCTACTAAGAAGTGCTGCGCTCGTTCTGTGCGCAGGGGTTAGCTGCGCGCAAGCAACAGAAACAGCAAAACACTGGGAGTTTAATATTGGTGCCATGTATGAAATTGAAAACGTCGAAGGGCAGGGTGACGATAAAGATGGATTATATGAACCTTCCGTGTGGTTTAACGCCACGTATGATGCGTGGACCATTTCACTGGCTATGTATCAGGAAGGCCCGGTTGATTACAGCAGCATGACGCGCGGCACCTATTTCGATCGCCCTGAATTCGAATTACGGTATCGCTTCATTGGCACCGATGATTTTACGCTGGGTCTTACGGGCGGTTTCCGTAATTATGGATATCATTTTAAAGATGAACACGGTGCGAAAGACGGCAGTGCTAATATGCAGCGCTACAAAATTCAGCCAGACTGGGATCTGAAATTAACCGATGACTGGCGTTTTAGCGGTTGGTTTGCCATGTACCAGTTTGCGAATGACCTGGGAAAAACCGGTTATTCTGACAGCCGTGTTGAAACGGAAACCGGTTTTACCTGGACAATAAACGAAACCGTCTCTGCAAAAGTTAACTACTATTTAGAGCGTGGTTTCAATATGGACAGTTCACGTAATAACGGTGAATTCTCCACCCAGGAAATTCGTGCCTACCTGCCTGTTTCATTAGGCCAGACAACGCTTACGCCTTACACCCGTCTGGGGCTCGATCGCTGGTCAAACTGGGACTGGCAGGACGATCCAACCCGTGAAGGGCATGACTTCAACCGACTGGGGCTGCTCTACGCTTACGACTTTGCGAATGGACTTTCCATGACGCTGGAGTATGCCTACGAATGGGAAAATCATGACGAAGGTGACAGCGACCGCTTCCACTATGCGGGTGTCGGCGTGAATTACGCGTTCTGATGACGTGATACCAGGGGCGTTTGCCCCTGGTTTTTAGCGTAACGAAGCCGCATCTGTAAAGTGGGTTTCAACCAACACCTTATGCGGCGCAGGTTTACTTGCAATGCACTTGAATAAAAGAGTGCAGCTCTCTTCGCCCAGCTTTCTCGTTGGGATATCAAAGCCGCCGGGTGCAGGGGTCAAGATGAGAGACAGCATCGGATCGCTGTATCCTGCCATGGCAACCTGCTCCGGGATCGTCAGATTTAGCGCATCCGCGGCACGATAAAGACTCAGCAATTTCATGCTGTCAGTTGCAAAAACCGCATCGGGCGGGTTGGCTGAGGAGAGGAGCTGGCTGGCCGCCTTAAGCGCGCTTTCGTGGGTATATCCGCCATCGATAACCCAGGCCGGGTTAATATCGATGCCGTGTTTCTCAAGGCTGAACTTATAACCCGCCAGGCGATCGATAGAAACGTGATAATCGAGCGGGGCATGCAGGCAGGCAATTTTGGTGCGGCCATGCTTGATAAACGAGTCTGTTAATATGGCGCTGTCGCGGAAATTATCCGTATCGACAGAATAGATATTCTGGTAATTCCCTTCCACTTTACCAATAACAACCACGGGCACACCGTATTCATCCAGCGTCGAGAAAAAAGACTCGTTCGCCGGCGAGCTTAGCATGATGATCCCTTTGATCATCTTCTGCTTTATTTTACCCACGCATTTTTGCAGATCGTCTTCACTGCTTTTGGACGTTTGTAAAATAACATCAAAACCTTCCTCTTCTGCTTTTGCCGTTATGGCATGCAATACATCAGAGAAAAAGGGATTTCCAGCAGTGGTTTTGGTTGAGCGGGTCGAAATAACCATAATGGCGTCGAAGCCAGAAGAGGTGAGTGCGCGGGCAAGTTTATTAGGCTGGTAATTTAATTCATCTATCGCCTTCAACACCTTTTCACGCGCTTCAGGAGAAATATTCGTTTGCTTATTCAGAACGCGTGACACGGTTGATTTCGAAACGCCAGCAACGCGGGCAATATCATAGATGGTGGGTGACATACACCTTACTCACTCCAGACGGACAGCAATTGCGCCCATCTTACTGGAGAGAAAACGGCAATAGCAATAATTAAGAATTGATAATCAACGATCTGCCCCAATTTACTGTATTCTGAAGTGACTCTTTTCAGGGTTCCAGGCAATGAAGGACGGCGATGAAGCGACTTAAAAACGAATTCAGTTCTCTGGTGAACCGTGGCGTTGATCGCCACCTGCGTCTTGCCGTGACGGGGCTGAGCCGCAGCGGTAAGACGGCATTCATTACGGCGATGGTCAATCAGCTGATGAACCTGCATGCGGGAGCGCGGCTGCCGCTGCTAAGCGCGGTGCGTGAGGAGCGGCTGTTGGGCGTGAAACGCGTACCGCAACGTGATTTTGGCATCCCCCGTTTCACCTATGATGAAGGTCTGGCGCAGTTGTACGGGGAGCCTCCCGCCTGGCCCACCCCGACGCGTGGCGTGAGCGAAATTCGCCTTGCGCTTCGTTTTCGCTCGAATGAATCCCTGATGCGTCACTTCAAAGAAACGTCCACGCTGTATCTCGAAATTGTGGATTATCCGGGTGAATGGCTGCTTGATTTACCGATGCTGGCGCAGGATTACCTGAGCTGGTCCCGACAGATGACCGGCCTGTTGCAGGGGCAGCGGGCAGAGTGGTCGACCAAATGGCGCCAGCTTTGCGAAGGGCTGGATCCGCTGGCGCCGGCGGATGAAAATCGGCTGGCCGTCATAGCCGAAGCCTGGACGGATTACCTGCACCAGTGCAAACAGGAGGGGCTTCATTTTATCCAGCCGGGCCGTTTTGTTCTGGCGGGTGATTTAGCCGGTGCCCCCGCGCTCCAGTTTTTCCCGTGGCCGGACGTTGACAGCATCGACGAATCGAAGCTGGCGCAGGCGGACAAGACCACCAACGCCGGTATGCTCCGCGAGCGATACAACTACTACTGTGAAAAGGTGGTTAAGGGCTTTTATAAAAATCACTTTTTGCGCTTTGACCGCCAGATCGTGCTGGTGGACTGCCTGCAACCGCTCAACAGCGGGCCGCAGGCGTTCAATGATATGCGGCTGGCGCTGACGCAGCTGATGCAGAGTTTCCATTACGGACAGCGCACCCTGTTTCGCCGTTTGTTCTCTCCGGTCATCGATAAGCTGTTGTTTGCCGCCACAAAAGCCGACCACGTGACGGTCGATCAGCACGCCAATATGGTCTCCCTGCTGCAACAGCTGGTGCAGGATGCCTGGCAGAATGCGGCTTTCGAAGGGATCGGCATGGATTGTCTGGGGCTGGCGTCCGTACAGGCTACGCAAAGCGGTTTGATTGACGTTAACGGCGAGAAAATTCCGGCCCTTCGGGGCAACCGCCTCAGCGACGGGGAGCCGCTCACGGTCTATCCAGGGGAAGTTCCCGCGCGTCTGCCGGGCCAGGCCTTCTGGCAAAGCCAGGGGTTTCAGTTCGAAGCCTTCCGTCCGCAGAGGATGAACGTTGACCAGCCACTGCCGCACATCCGTCTGGATGCGGCGCTGGAGTTTTTGATTGGAGATAAATTGCGATGACGGAACCGTTGAAACCACGCATTGATTTTACCGGTCAGCTTGATCAGACCCCGCATGAAGCGTTCAAAACGGCGCAAACCTTCAGCGGCCCGCAGGCCGACAACTTTGCTCCCGTGCTGACAGAGGAACCGCTGGTTGAAGAGGGGCAGGCGGAAGCGGTCGTTGACGCGGCACTGCGCCCGAAACGCAGCCTGTGGCGCAAGATGGTCACCGCCGGGCTGGCCCTTTTTGGCGCGAGCGTAATCGGGCAGGGCGTGCAGTGGGGCATCAATGCCTGGCAAACCCAGGATTGGGTGGCGTTGGGTGGCTGTGCCGCCGGAGTGTTGATCGTTGGTGCGGGCGTAGGCTCAGTCGTCACCGAGTGGCGTCGCCTATGGCGTCTGCGTCAGCGCGCGCACGAACGCGAAGAAGCGCGGGATTTGCTGCACAGCCACGGTACGGGAAAAGGGCGTGCATTTTGTGAAAAGCTGGCAGCTCAGGCCGGGATAGATCACTCTCATCCGGCGCTACAGCGCTGGTATGCGGCGATCCACGAAACCCAGAATGATCAGGAGGTGGTCACGCTGTATGCCCATATTGTCCAGCCTGTACTGGATGCGCAGGCTCGCCGTGAGATCAGCCGTTCGGCGGCGGAATCCACGCTGATGATCGCCGTTAGCCCGCTGGCGATGGTGGACATGGCCTTTATCGCCTGGCGCAACCTGCGCCTGATTAACCGCATCGCCAGGCTGTACGGCATTGAGCTTGGCTATTACAGCCGTCTGCGCCTGTTCAAACTGGTGTTGCTGAATATCGCCTTTGCCGGGGCCAGCGAACTGGTGCGCGAGGTCGGAATGGACTGGATGTCGCAGGATCTCGCGGCGCGTCTCTCCGCGCGGGCGGCGCAGGGGATCGGTGCCGGTCTGCTGACAGCACGCTTAGGCATTAAAGCGATGGAGGTCTGTCGTCCGCTTCCCTGGATCGACGGCGACAAGCCGCGATTGGGCGATTTCCGCCGCGAGCTGGTAGGTCAGCTTAAAGAGACGCTCAGTAAAAAACCTGTGCAGTGAGGATTTGTTTACTAATCGTGCGGGCTGTCAATATTTGTTGACAGCCACCTTCCCGAACACCGTGATCTGACATATCATTTTACTGTTAATGGCTTAAACGGTGAATTTCCCATGCGTCTGGAAGTCTTTTGTGAGGACCGTCTCGGTCTGACCCGCGAGTTACTCGATCTTCTTGTTTTACGTAGCATTGATTTACGTGGCATTGAGATCGACCCTGTCGGGCGAATTTACCTCAACTTTGCCGAAATTGAATTTAATACCTTCAGTAGCCTGATGGCGGAAATCCGCCGTATCGCTGGCGTTACGGATGTTCGCACCATCCCCTGGATGCCGTCCGAGCGAGAACATCTCGCGCTGAGCGCGCTGCTGGAAGCGATGCCGGAGCCGTTTCTGTCTCTCGATCTGAAAAATAAAGTCGAGCGCGTTAACCAGGCCAGCTGCCAGCTGTTTGCGCAGAGCCAGGAAAAGCTCATCGGTCACCACGCTACGCAGCTGATCCCGGGGTTTAATTTCCAGCGCTGGCTGGACAGCAGCCCGCAAAATACCCATAGCGAGCACGTCGTCATTAACGGACAGAATTTCCTGATGGAGATCACGCCGGTCTACCTGAAAGGCGAAAATGCTGCGCGGGTGCTGACCGGCGCAGTGATCATGCTGCGCTCCACGGTGCGCATGGGCCGCCAGTTGCAAAATCTGTCCAGCCAGGACGTTGGCGCTTTCAGCCAGATTATTGCGGTAAGCCCGAAGATGCGTCACGTGATCGACCAGGCGCGCAAGCTGGCTAATCTGACCGCGCCGCTGCTGATTACCGGTGATACCGGCACGGGGAAAGATCTGCTGGCGCATGCTGTGCACATGGCCAGCCCGCGCGCGGCAAAACCGTATCTGGCGCTGAACTGTGCATCGATTCCGGAAGATGCGGTGGAAAGCGAGCTGTTCGGGCATGCGCCGGAAGGTAAAAAAGGCTTCTTTGAACAGGCAAACGGCGGTTCGGTGCTGCTGGACGAGATTGGCGAAATGTCGCCCCGCATGCAGGCGAAGCTGCTGCGCTTTCTGAATGACGGCACGTTCCGTCGCGTGGGGGAAGATCATGAAGTGCACGTGGATGTGCGCGTCATCTGCGCCACCCAGAAAAACCTGGTGGAGCTGGTGCAGAAAGGGGTATTCCGCGAAGATCTCTACTATCGTCTGAACGTTCTGACGCTCAATATTCCGCCGCTGCGCGATTGCCCGCAGGACATCATGCCGTTGACGGAGCTGTTCGTCGCCCGTTTTGCCGACGAGCAGGGCGTGCCGCGTCCGAAGCTTTCTGCCGACCTCGGCACCGTGCTGACGCGTTACGGCTGGCCGGGCAATATTCGTCAGCTAAAAAATGCGGTTTATCGCGCATTAACTCAGCTTGAAGGGTATGAACTGCGTCCTCAGGATATTTTGTTGCCGGATTACGATGCCGGGACGGTATTGGTAGGCGAAGAGGCAATGGAGGGCTCGCTGGACGACATCACCAGTCGTTTCGAGCGTTCGGTGTTAACGCAGCTCTATCGTAGCTATCCGAGCACGCGCAAGCTGGCGAAACGTCTTGGGGTCTCACATACCGCGATTGCGAATAAGCTGCGTGAATATGGGTTGAATCAGAAGAAGGGTGACGAATAAACAAAAAAGCCTCTTTGCAGAGGCTTTTTTACGTTTAGGCTTTAAGTGCCTCAAGTGCAGCGGTGTAATCCGGTTCGGTGGTGATTTCGTTAACCAGCTCGCTGAAAACAACGTTGTCGTTTTCGTCGATGACCAGCACCGCACGTGCAGCCAGACCTTTCAGCGCGCCTTCTGAAATGGCAACGCCGTATTGCTCCAGGAAATCCGGGCTACGCAGAGTGGAAAGGGTGATGACGTTGCTCAGGCCTTCAGCGCCGCAGAAGCGGGACTGGGCAAACGGCAGGTCAGCAGAAATGCACAGCACCACGGTGTTGTCCATTTCGGTCGCCAGCTGGTTGAATTTACGCACGGATGCCGCGCAAACGCCCGTATCGATGCTTGGGAAAATGTTCAGGACTTTACGTTTGCCAGCAAACTGGCTCAGCGTGACGTCAGACAGATCTTTAGCCACCAGAGTAAAAGGCTGTGCTTTGCTGCCAGACTGAGGGATGGAACCTGCAACAGCTACCGGGTTGCCCTGGAAATGAACGAGTTGTGACATAGATATCTTCCTGTTTACAAATAGTTAACGTCGTAGCTAGTGTATGTCATCCGCAGTTAGCACGGCAAACCAATTTTATGCCTTACCGGCCTGCAAGGAGTCAGTGATGAGAAGCGTTAAGGTCTATGAAGAAGCCTGGCCATTGCACACCCCGTTTGTGATCTCGCGCGGCAGCCGTAATGAGGCCTGCGTGGTGGTGGTTGAATGTGAAGAGGATGGCGTAAAGGGCGTCGGGGAATGTACCCCTTATCCTCGCTACGGAGAAAGCCTGGCCTCAGTCATGGCGCAAATTATGACGGTGGTGCCCGACTTGCAGGCGGGCCTGACGCGTGAGGTCCTTCAGCAGCGGTTGCCGGCCGGCGCGGCACGCAATGCGATTGACTGCGCGCTCTGGAGTCTGGAAGCGGCGAAGCAACACAAACCGCTGCCTTCACTGCTGGACGTTACGCTGCCGCAATCGATCGTCACCGCGCAAACGGTCGTCATCGGTGAACCCGAGCAAATGGCGGCCAGCGCTCAGGCGTTATATGCCACCGGTGCAACCTTATTAAAGGTGAAGCTCGACGATCGTCTGATTAGCGAACGCATGGTCGCCATTCGGGCGGCGGTACCAGATGCCATCCTGATAGTCGACGCGAACGAGTCATGGCACAGCGAAGGGCTGGCGGCCCGCTGTCAGCTGCTTGCCGATCTGGGCGTTGCCATGCTGGAGCAACCTCTCCCGGCAGACGACGACGCCGCGCTGGCGAATTTTATTCATCCGCTTCCCGTCTGTGCAGATGAAAGCTGTCATACACGTGAAAGTCTGTCAGATCTCAAAGGCCGCTACGAGATGGTGAACATCAAACTGGATAAAACAGGGGGGTTAACCGAGGCCCTGGCGCTGGCAAAGCATGCGCAGGCGCAAGGCTTTACCCTGATGCTGGGCTGTATGTTGTGCACGTCCAGAGCGATCGGCGCTGCACTCCCGCTGGTGAACAGCGTGCGTTTTGCCGATCTGGATGGCCCAACCTGGCTGGCGGTTGACGTTTCACCCGCCCTGAGTTTTACCTCTGGCGTTCTTCATCTTTGAGGCTGCCAGCGCAGAAAATCTGTCATCGCTTTGAGGTATTTTTCACTCGCTTCATCCGAGGAGATCGGCGGAAATTCTGCGGTGATACAGTGCAGGCCGAGATCGGCGCACCAGCTTCCAAACGACCCGGGAGTTTCATAGCCGACGCTGGTTACCAGCGGAAGAGCAAACGCATCCGCCAGCCACTGCCCGAGCGCCGTATGACGAGGATCTTCAATACAGGCGAGGGGATCGTGGAAAGAGACTACCCAGGCCGGGTGGATCTTATGAATAAGCTGGCACAACGCCTGAGTCTCGGGCTCGGAACCCGGTTTGTCGCCCGTGAGCAGGACCACATCGCGTTCCTGCGCCGAACTGTTCCAGCGATACACCGTTTCACCCGCGCGCCAGTTTGCTGCCGGAAAATTCCTGTTAAGGTCAACGCCTCGTGCATTTGCCCGTAATCCAAGCTGGCAACCGTCCGGGTTGACGGTCAAAATCACATGATGTCGTCGTAAATCGGGGGCCAGCGTACGTAGCGCGCATGAAAGCGTCACGATGGACGAGTTTTCATCGCCATGCGTGCCCGCAATGATTAAGCCGCTGGTACGATCGGGCTCAGGTGCGGGAAACCAGATCAGTGGAGCGCCTAAAAATGAGCGGCCATAATGTTCAGTCCCGGGCGGGAAGGCGCCGCGTTGCGTTCTTGGTCGGGTGGTTGCCATAGTAAACCCTGATGATGAAGTCGCTTATGGCAGTGTTGTGCAAAACCCGCGCTTAATCAAATAGTTTCCGTCTGGATGGAAAATTGCCTGACATCAACTTTCCAGAGGAAGCATTTGCATTTCTCCGTGTCGAAACAAATAATTACGCATCTGCCTGTTACCTGACATCATTAAGGGGATCGTATGAAGCATCCTGTTTCGCTTCTTTGTACTGCGCTGTGGCTGTGCGGGCTTTCTTCACTTTCATATGCCGCGGAGGTTCCCAAAGGAACGGTTCTGGCGCAAAAGCAGGAGCTGGTTCGACACATTAAAGATGAACCCGCTTCGCTCGATCCGGCAAAAGCGGTGGGTTTACCCGAGATACAGGTGATCCGCGACCTTTATGAAGGGCTGGTGAATCAGAACGAAAAAGGGGAGTTGGTTCCCGGCGTGGCGACGCGATGGCAGAGCAATGATAACCGTGTCTGGACGTTCACGTTGCGGGATAACGCTAAGTGGTCTGACGGTAGCCCGGTGACGGCACAAGATTTTGTCTACAGCTGGCGTCGCCTGGTTGATCCCAAAACGACGTCACCTTTCGCCTGGTTTGCAGCGCTCGCAGGCATTAACAATGCGCAGGCCATTATTGATGGAAAAGCTGCTCCGGATACGCTTGGCGTGACGGCAGTTGATGCTAAAACGCTGCGCGTGCAGCTGGACAAACCGCTGCCATGGTTCAGCAACCTCACGGCGAACTTTGCGTTCTATCCGGTTCAAAAGGCAAACGTGGAAAGCGGTAAAGAATGGACGCGCCCTGGCGCGCTCATCGGCAACGGTGCATATATGCTGAAAGACCGCGTGGTGAATGAAAAGCTGGTGGTTGAGCCGAACACTCACTACTGGGATAACGCCAATACGGTGATAAAAAAAGTCACATTCGTGCCGATCAACCAGGAGTCCTCAGCGACCAAACGCTACCTGGCGGGCGACATTGATATCACGGAATCATTTCCCAAAAACATGTACCAGAAGCTGCTAAAGGATATTCCGGGGCAGGTATATACTCCGCCACAGCTTGGTACCTATTACTACGCGTTTAACACGCAAAAAGGCCCAACCGCAGATGCGCGCGTGCGTCTGGCGCTCAGCATGACTATCGATCGGCGCATTATGGCGGAAAAAGTTCTGGGAACCGGTGAGAAACCGGCCTGGCATTTCACTCCTGATGTCACTGCGGGTTTTACGCCGGAAACCTCGCCATTTGAGCAGATGTCACAGCAGGAGCTAAATGCTCAGGCAAAAACGTTATTGCAGGCGGCAGGCTATGGCCCCCAGCGCCCGCTGAAATTAACGCTGCTGTACAACACGTCTGAAAACCACCAGAAAATCGCAATTGCCGTCGCATCTATGTGGAAGAAAAATCTGGGCGTTGACGTTAAGTTGCAGAATCAGGAGTGGAAGACCTACATCGACAGCCGCAATACCGGGAATTTTGACGTGATCCGTGCGTCGTGGGTAGGGGACTACAATGAGCCGTCGACATTCCTGTCGCTGCTGACCTCCTCACACACCGGCAATATCTCCCGGTTCAACGATCCTGCTTACGATAAGATTCTTCACCAGGCGACGCTTGAAACGACTGAAAAAGCGCGTAATGCAGACTACAACATGGCCGAGAAGATCCTCACCGAGAAAGCACCGATTGCCCCTATTTATCAGTACACCAATGGTCGTCTCATTAAGCCCTGGGTTAAAGGGTATCCGATAAATAACCCAGAGGATGTTGCGTACAGTCGTACAATGTATATTGAAAAGCATTAAAACCAGGTAAGGCGCTTAAGTGGCTAAGGCAAATAGTCGTACATCGCTTAAGCGCCTGAACGCAGGGTTAATGCTATTTACAGGCGAGTTATTACCAAAAATCCTTCCATAAAAAGTGGCATTCATTCTTTTGATGAATGCTTCCAGCGAAATTACTCTTCCGGTTTATCGAAAAGCGCGTAACCATTAATTCATTATCTGTATAACAGCATGATTTCTGCTATTTAAAACCTGATTTCGTCCGGTATAGGACTTTTCCATATTCAGCAGGTTTATTGGATAAGATGATATTAGGTTGCGCTTCTGCGGCTGATGTTTAGAATCGCTTTGATAAAAATCAATTACTCAGCGACAGGGGGCAATGAATTCAATATTCTCTATTAACGCAGGCATTCCTGCTGGTTTATTGTGAATAAATGGTTAATACTTTCTACGTGCCATGTATGTCTGGTATTTATAAATACTAATGGTTAGTGGAAAATTCTTAAGAAAAGTCCAAATGTAGATCTTTGATCTGATTAGTTGATCTAGAATGGCCTTTTGTTCTAATATGGGTTTGTAAAGAACCGTCACTCACTTAACATTATTTCTTTTGAAGAAAGGGACTGCTATGGCCGATTCGTTCCAGAATGAGGTGCCCAAGGCACGCATAAATTTAAAGCTGGCGCTGCATACAGGTGGCGCGCAGAAGAAAGTTGAACTGCCGCTTAAACTCCTTACCGTCGGTGATTTCAGTAATGGAAAAGAGAATCGTCCATTATCCGAAAGGGAGAAAATCAACGTCAATAAAAATAACTTCAACAGTGTACTTTCGGAATTTAACCCGGGAGTTAATCTGACGGTTCCTAACACAATGGCAGGGGATGGTTCTGAAGAAAGTATAAAACTTAACTTCTCCGATATTAAGGATTTCGAACCTGAACAGGTGGCCCGCCAGATCCCTCAGCTCCGTGCCATGCTGGCTATGCGTAATTTATTACGCGATCTCAAATCCAATCTTCTTGATAACGCTACTTTCAGAAAAGAACTCGAGAAAATTCTTAAAGACCCAGCGCTGTCTCAGGAATTACGCGACGAAATGAGTGCACTGGCCCCGAAATAAGCGGCATGTGTAATTTAATGGATTAACCGGGAATATGCTGATGTCTGTGAATACTGAAACCGCCTCCGCGCAGGGGCAGACCACCGTACTGGAAAAAGAGGGCGTTTACGCCTCCCTGTTTGAAAAAATCAACCTCACTCCGGCCTCCAGCCTGGGTGATATCAATGCGTTTCTGGATGATGCCGCGCTTTCTGACACTCCGGCGGGTGAACGCCTGACGGCGGCGATGCAGGTATTTATGGACTGCATCCGCAAATCCGGTCAGCCCGTGGATAAGCTCGACAAGACGCTGATTGACCACCATATCGCCGAGCTGGATTTTCAGATTAGCCGTCAGCTGGATGCCGTAATGCATCATCAGGAGTTCCAGAAAGTGGAATCCCTGTGGCGCGGCCTGAAGCAGCTGGTGGACAGCACCGACTACCGCCAGAATGTGAAAACCGAGATTCTGGACGTCTCCAAGGACGACCTGCGCCAGGATTTTGAGGATGCACCGGAACTGATCCAGAGCGGCCTCTACTGGCACACTTATACCGCCGAATACGACACCCCGGGCGGCGAGCCGATTGGTTCAGTCATTTCATCCTATGAATTTGACGCCAGCCCGCAGGATGTGGCGCTGCTGCGCAACATCTCTAAAGTGTCTGCTGCCGCACACATGCCGTTTATTGGCTCTGTCGGCCCGAAATTCTTCCTGAAAGATTCTATGGAAGAGGTTGCTGCGATTAAGGATATCGGCAACTACTTCGACCGCGCTGAATACATCAAGTGGAAATCCTTCCGCGACACTGACGACGCCCGCTATATCGGCCTGGTGATGCCGCGCGTGCTGGGGCGTTTGCCGTATGGCCCTGATACCGTGCCTGTTCGCAGCTTCAACTACGTTGAGCAAGTGAAAGGCCCGGATCACGAGAAATACCTGTGGACCAGCGCGTCGTTCTCCTTTGCCTCTAATATGGTGAAGAGCTTCATCAATAACGGCTGGTGCGTGCAAATCCGCGGCCCGCAGGCGGGCGGAGCGGTGAAAGATCTGCCGATCCACCTGTACGACCTCGGTACCGGTAACCAGGTGAAGATACCGTCCGAAGTGATGATCCCGGAGACTCGCGAATTTGAGTTCGCCAATCTTGGCTTTATCCCACTGTCGTACTACAAAAACCGCGATTACGCCTGCTTCTTCTCGGCCAACTCCGCTCAGAAACCGGCGCTGTACGACACCGCAGATGCGACGGCCAATAGCCGCATCAATGCCCGTCTGCCTTACATCTTCCTGCTGTCGCGTATTGCGCACTACCTGAAGCTGATTCAGCGCGAGAACATCGGCACCACCAAGGACCGCCGTCTGCTGGAGCTGGAGCTGAATACCTGGGTGCGTAGTCTAGTGACTGAAATGACCGATCCGGGCGATGAGTTGCAGGCTTCGCATCCGCTGCGTGACGCGAAGGTGGTGGTGGAAGATATCGAAGACAACCCGGGCTTCTTCCGCGTGAAGCTGTATGCGGTTCCGCATTTCCAGGTGGAAGGGATGGACGTGAACCTGTCTCTGGTAAGCCAGATGCCGAAAGCGAAAGCGTAACGTAAGGCAGGAAGCATGAAAACGGAACAACCGTTATGGGGCAGGGGCCAGATGGTCTCTCCCCAGCACTTCCAGCAACAGGCCGCCTATGCGGCCTGGTCTGCGGAATGTATCGCCCGGCTGGGTCTCACCCATCCCTGGGGGGTAATTAATGCCACTTTCGAATCGGATATTCTCAAGCTGGGTCGTTTGCAGGCCCGTCATCTGCACATCCGGTTTCCTGACGGGACATTAATCGATACGGATAATGCTGACGACCTTCCCCCGGTGCTGGCGTTGGAGAGTGAATCACAGGATGTGGTAGTGGTATTGGCCCTTCCGCTGCTACGCGCGAATGGTGGCAACTGCCTTAAGCCCGATGAGGTCGCAGGGCGTCCTGTTCGCTATCGTCAGCGCTGGCAGGATGTCCGCAACCTTTTTGGAGATGACACTCGCCAGATTGCGGTAATGCGGCCAGAACTGACGTTGCGTTTCGCTCATCAAAACAACAGCGATTACCTGACCTGTCCGGTCGCTCACCTACAGCGGGATTCACAGGGAAACTGGGCACTTGATGAGACGTACCTTCCACCACTTTTGGCGCTGCTGGGCAGCCGCTGGTTGGTGACTCAGCTGGAGCAACTGTTGACGCAACTGCGCGCTCGTCTGGGCCGTCTGATGGACATGCGCCGGGAAAGTAATGAGCGTATGGCGGATTTTGCCGTAGCCGATGTCTCCCTGTTCTGGTTGCTTAATGCCCTTAACAGTGCTGAGCCTGTGCTGGGGCAGTTTCAGCGCAATCCACAAAGCCCGCCTGAGCGTCTGTATCCAGAGTTGGCTCGGCTTGCAGGAAGCCTACTGACCTTCTCGCTGGAGCATCAGGTCAGCGCGATCCCAGTATGGCAACATGAGCAACTAAATAACGTCTTCCCGCCGCTCTTTGATTTATTAGGTGACCTGCTCGAAGCTAGCCTGCCATCGCGTGTGGTAGCTATTGAACTAGAGCATGATGCCCGGCTTCACTTCTGGCAGGCTCGTCTGCACGATCCGCGTTTGCGCGAAGAAGCTGATTATTACCTCTCCGTGCGTTCACCGTTGCCGGTGGCACAATTGCAGGAGCAATTCCCGCGGCAGTGCAAGGTCGGCAGCCCCGATCATGTCAGGAGTATCGTCAACTCATCGCGGGTAGGTGTTCCTCTGACGCCGCTGCGTCATGTGCCGGCAGCCATCCCACTGCGTCTGGAAAATCAGTATTTCAGCCTTGATGTCTCTCATCCCCTGGCCATAGAAATGTTCCAGAGCGGAACCTGTATGTTTTACGTTCCTGGAATGCTTGCCGAGCCTGAACTTGAACTCTTTGCGGTACTGAGAACATGAGTGATCGTAAACGCGCTAATGCCGCGTTCATTGATATTGATGCTCTACTCCAGGACACCTGGCTACAGGTGATAAGCCTGCGTCACGGCCCGACATTCCAGGAAGGGGAAGGGCGAATCCTTTGGGAGCGTTGTATTGCTGATGTGGAACGTGTGCAACGTGAACTGAAAGCGAGAGAGCTCGATGAAGCCAGCTGCCAGCATATTCTCACGGCACAATGCGCGCTACTCGATGAGGCGGTCAAAGGTCGCGGTGTGGAGGATGACGCCTGTATACAGTGGTATGACATTCCCCTGCAAGGGTACTTCCTCGGCACTATGGATGCTGGTGACACGCTGTGCGACCGGATGCGTGATGTGCTGCGTGAACCGGCGCCAGACCACGCTGTCGTGACCTGTTTCCAGCGGGTCATGATGCTGGGTTTTCTCGGCAGTTACCGTTCACCGAATGACCCGGAGCGCCAGAAACTTGTCAGCGTCCTCAGCGAATATGTCACGCCGTTCAGCTATCCACAGTCCCACCCCGTACTTGCGGAGAGCCATACCGGGCGGGGAATTATGGGCGGCTGGCTGGCGTCATGGCCCGTACGTATTGGTCTGAGCGTGATGGTGGTCGTTGCACTCTGGTGGGGGCTGGATCGCTGGCTGGATCAGATGCTGCTGACCCTGTTGCCGGAGGCCGTGAAATGAGTCCTGCACAACAGCGCTGGCTTGCGTTGTGGGCCGTCCTGCTGAGTTCTGTGGTCTGCCTGGGTTTTCTGCCGGTATCCTGGCTGGTTTCTGTGCTCATTCTGCTGGCGGTAGTGGGGCTTATACTGGTGTTCTGGACTGTCGCCAGTCGCCGTGAACAGCATGATTCCACCCTGCGTCTGGAGGATCTGCCTGACGCCACTTACCGTCAGCCCGTGGTGCTGGTTTGTGGTGATCTGCCGCTAGCCTGGCCGCAACCGTCACCGGTACTCACTGTCACGCAGGGATGCTGGATCCGCGTGGAAGATTATCAGGATCTGGTGCAGGCTGCCCGTCAGATACTGTGGTTACGTCCTGACTGGGGTCGTCAGCTGTCGTTGATGGTCAGCGTCTGCCCCCAGCAGCACCCCGACAGCGAAGCCCTGACCAGTCGGCTGCTGACCCTGCGCTGGGAAATCAGCCGGTTGCGTAAAGAAACCGGTCATTCTATACCGCTGGTGCTGAATGGTCAGGTCGGCAGCGCGATGACGAATGACATACTCTGGCAGGCTGCTTTACCGGGAGAAGGCGTGAGGGTTTGGCGTGAATCTTCAGCCCCAGCTTCTATTGCTGCATGGGTTACTACCGGCGGAACGCCTGCGGTGCAGCAGCAGGTGCTGATGAACAGTCTGATGAACTGGTTCCAGCAGCACGTAGAGGCTGTATTTATAGATGAAAACCCCGATATTCCTGTGATTGCACCTGTTGCGATGCTTTGGGGAATGGGGCCGATCCTCGCCGGAAGCCTGGCCACATCGGCCTGGACAACGTGGCTTTCCCATCACACAGCGATGCAGCAGGTGTCTGGCTGGCAGCCGGTGGGAACGAACAGTACGGTTATCTCCCTGTACCCGGATTTTATCCTGCCATTACTGTCGGAAGGGCGGGGTCTGACACCGCGTGAGCGTACCTGGCGCTGCGCGCTCGGGATTTTCACGCTGGCGACTATCGCTGCGCTGCTCAGCAGTGGCTTGAATAATCGCCAGCTAATGCATCACGTGAGTTTCGATATTATCCGTTACGACCGCATTTCTATGGACGACTACGGTCCGAAAGCCGACGCCGTTGCGGTACTGCGCGAGGATGCGGCTTTACTGGACGACCATGCACGTAACGGCGTACCGGCCCGGCTGAGCCTGGGACTTTATCAAGGCGGGCGTCTGCGCATGCCCGTGCTGGATGCGATCCGCTCGTATGTGCCCCCACCTCCGCCGCCTGAACCGAAGCTCAAACCGATACCGAAAATTGTGCGGCTCGACAGCATGTCGCTGTTCGATTCCGGCAAATTTGAGCTCAAAACGGGCTCCATCCGAATGCTGGTAAATTCACTGGTTGGCATCAAAGCGAAGCCGGGCTGGCTGATTGTCGTGTCCGGGCATACCGATAACACCGGTAATCCACAACTGAACCAAACGCTGTCCCTGAAGCGTGCTGAAGCGGTGCGCGACTGGATGCGTGACACCGGCGATGTGCCGGAAAGCTGTTTTGCGGTGCAGGGCTATGGTGAAAGCCGTCCTGTCGCCACCAACGACACCCCGGAAGGGCGTGCGCTCAACCGCCGTGTCGAAATCAGTCTGGTGCCGCAGGCGAATGCCTGCCAGGCACCGGGCACTACCCATGCGTCATCGCAGGATGATGACGCTGATAATAATGTAACGGAGTAATTAACATGGCAATTCCAGTCTATCTGTGGCTGAAGGACGACGGCGGCGCGGACATTAAAGGGTCTGTGGACGTTCAGGATCGTGAAGGTAGTATCGAAGTGGTGGCCCAGGAGCACAACCTGTACATCCCGACCGATAACAACACCGGCAAGCTGACCGGCACGCGTATCCACACGCCATTCCTGTTCACCAAGGAAATCGACTCCTCCAGCCCGTACCTGTACAAGGCGGTGACCACGGGCCAGACCCTGAAATCTGCGGAATTCAAATGGTACAGAATCAACGACGCGGGTCAGGAAGTGGAGTACTTCAACACGAAGCTTGAGAACGTGAAGCTGGTGAAAGTGAATCCTAAGATGCATGACATCAAGGATCCTGCTTTCGAGAAGCATAACCACCTTGAGCAGATTGAGCTGCGCTACGAAAAAATCACCTGGACCTACAAAGACGGCAACATCATTCATTCCGATTCCTGGAACGAACGCGCCACTGCGTAAATGCCCGAGCAGACGGTCAGCCGTCTGCTTTTTTTGCTGAGCGTCTGTACTGACGGGCGTTCAGCAAAAAACTACACAATCTGCCTGCCTGACCTGATGCGCTTTGGGTTCCTGAATAACAGGGAACAGCGACGGGCGGTAGCGTGTCCGGAACTGATAAAGAGAGAGTCTCATGGAAAATCCAGCCATCCTGTTACGCCGTCTTAACCCATACTGTGCCCGCGCGATGGAAGGCGCCGCGTCCCTCTGCCAGACCCGCGCCCATGCGGAAATTTTGCCCGAACACTGGCTGCTGAAGCTGCTGGAACAGGGCGAAGGCGACCTGACCGTGCTGGCGCGACGCTATGAATGGGATATGGATGCGATATGGCAGGATCTGCTGGGTTTTCTGAACCGTCTGCCACGTTCGGTGCGCAGCCGCCCGCAGCTGTCGGACAGCGTTCAGACTCTGATGCAGGGGGCCTGGCTGCACGCTTCGCTGGCGGGGGAAGAGCATATCCGCAGCATTCACTTCCTGATGGCCCTGGTGGAAAAACCAAAACTGGTGCGCTGCGACGGCCTGTGGCCGCTGCTGACGCTGGCACAAAGCCAGCTTGAACGCCTGCGGGGGCTTCTGGATGCGCAGTCGGATGAGCGCCCGGAGGTGCAGCAGGAAGCGGAGCTTACGCAGGGCGGTGAGGTGGAGTTTGTCGGCCGTCCGGTAAATGCCGATATAAAAGGAGAGCTGACCCCGGCGTTGCAGAGCGCGCTGGACAAGTTCACCCTCGACGTTACCGCCCGCGCCCGTGAAGGGAAGATCGACCCGGTCTTTGGTCGTGACAATGAAATCCGCCAGATGGTGGATATTCTTTCCCGACGCCGTAAAAATAATCCGATTCTGGTCGGCGAGCCGGGGGTCGGTAAGACCGCGCTCGTGGAAGGACTGGCACTGCGAATTGCGGAGGGCAATGTGCCGGACGCGCTGAAGCCGGTCTCGGTGCGCACCCTCGATCTCGGTCTGCTACAGGCAGGAGCGGGCGTGAAGGGGGAGTTCGAGCAGCGCCTGAAAAACATCATCGAAGCGGTGCAACAGTCGCCATCACCGGTACTGCTGTTTATTGACGAGGCGCACACCATTATCGGCGCGGGCAACCAGGCGGGCGGCGCCGATGCGGCAAACCTGCTGAAACCGGCTCTCGCCCGCGGTGAACTCAGAACCCTCGCCGCCACCACCTGGAGCGAGTACAAACAGTATTTCGAGCGTGACGCTGCGCTGGAGCGTCGTTTCCAGATGGTTAAAGTCGACGAACCGGACGACGACACCGCCTGCCTGATGCTGCGCGGACTCAAGTCACGCTACGCAGAGCACCACGGCGTGCATATTACCGATGAAGCGGTAAAAGCCGCCGTCACGTTGTCCAGGCGTTATCTGACCGGCCGCCAGCTCCCGGACAAGGCGGTTGATCTGCTGGATACCGCCTCTGCCCGTATCCGCATGAGCCTGGATACAGTGCCGGAGCCGCTGACCAGGATGAAGGCGCAGCTTACGGCACTTGCCATGGAGAAACAGGCGCTGCTGGAGGATATCGCGGTGGGCAATACCGCCCACGGCGAACGTCTGGCCGCCATCGAACAGGAAGAAGTCCGCATCATTTTGCAGCTCGACGAACGGGAAAACCAGTACGGTCAGGAGCTGAAGCTGACGGAAGAACTGCTCGCCTGCCGCACTGATATCTCCCGTCAGGGGGAGATTGCAGACCTACAGATGCAGCTTACTGCCGTACAGAAAAATACGCCGCTGCTGGGGCTGGACGTGGACGCCCGTACCGTCGCAACTGTTATCGCCGACTGGACCGGTGTACCGCTCTCGTCATTAATGAAGGATGAGCAGACAGAACTGCTGAGCCTGGAGCAAAACCTCGGCGGGCGGGTGGTTGGCCAGGACGCGGCGCTGAACGCTATTGCGCAGCGCCTGAGAGCAAGTAAAACCGGCCTTGCACCAGAGAATGGCCCGCAGGGCGTGTTCCTGCTTGTGGGACCGAGCGGTACCGGCAAGACGGAAACGGCACTGGCACTGGCGGACGAGTTGTTCGGCGGCGAGAAATCCCTTATCACCATCAACCTCTCGGAATACCAGGAGCCGCACACCGTCTCTCAGCTTAAGGGCTCCCCTCCGGGCTACGTTGGTTACGGTCAGGGCGGCATTCTGACCGAAGCCGTCCGCAAGCGCCCCTACAGCGTGGTGCTGCTGGATGAAGTGGAAAAGGCGCACCGGGACGTGATGAACCTGTTCTACCAGGTCTTTGACCGGGGATTCATGCGCGACGGCGAGGGGCGTGAAATTGACTTCCGTAACACGGTGATACTGATGACCTCGAATCTCGGCAGCGACCTTATCATGCAGATGCTGGATGAACAGCCGGAAGCGACAGAGCCGGACCTGCATGAGCTGCTGCGCCCGGTACTGCGCGAACACTTCCAGCCCGCGCTGCTGGCGCGCTTCCAGACGGTGATTTACCGTCCGCTGGCTCAGGCTGCAATGCGAACGATTGTTGGCATGAAGCTGAGCCAGGTGAGCCAGTGCCTGGCGCGTCACTACGGTATGACGACCACCATCAATGAATCCCTGTACGACGCGCTGACCGCCGCCTGCCTGCTGCCGGATACCGGGGCGCGCAATATCGACAGCCTGCTGAACCAGCAGATTCTGCCGGTACTGAGCCAGCAGCTGCTGAGCCAGATGGCGGCGGGGCAGAAGCTGCAGCATCTTACGCTTGGCTGGGATGAGGAAGAGGGCATAGTGCTCGAGTTTGACCGGACAGAAGGTGAGCATGCATGAGCAGTAATCTTCCCTTACGATTCAGCCACAGCCATCACCTGCTTTCGGTGAAGGGCTGCGATGCAGGGCTTGATGTGCTGGCATTTGAGGGCGATGAAGCCCTGAGCAAACCTTTCCGCTACCGTACTGAATTCACCAGCGCGTACCATGCCATCAGCAAAGAGATGATGCTGATGAAAGGGGCTTCCCTGACGCTTCAGGCTCCGGTTGACCAGGGTTATGGCATCAAAATACAGCAGCCGGTGCGGGTGATTAAGGGGGTGGTCACGGGTTTTGAACGCCTGGGTACCTCAAAAGATGAAACCCGCTACGCCCTGACGCTTGAGCCGCGTCTGGCGCTGCTCGACCGCTCGCACCAGAACGCGATTTACCAGGACATGTCGGTTCCGCAAATCGTGGAAAAAATCCTGCGCGAGCGCCACGGCATGCGCGGCCAGGATTTCCTGTTCTCGCTCACTAAAGAGTACCCGCGCCGTGAGCAGGTGATGCAGTACGCTGAGGACGACCTGCACTTTATCACCCGCCTGCTGGGTGAGGCCGGTATATGGTTCCGCTTCACCACCGACACGCGGCTGAACATTGACGTGGTGGAGTTTTACGACAGCCAGCAGGGGTATGAGAAAGGCCTGACGCTGCCGTCGGTGCCGCCGTCAGGGCAGCACTCGCAGGGTGTGGACTCGGTGTGGGAGATGGAGAGCCACCATAACGTGGTGCAGACGGCGGTCAGCACCCGCGACTACAACTACCGTCAGGCCACGGAGGACATGAACACCCGGGTCGACGCGACCGGCGGGGATGCCACCACGTACGGTGAGGCCTATCACTACGGTGATAACTACCTGACGGCGGGAAGCGCGTATGACCGTAACCCGACAGCGGAGTCCGGGGCGTTTTACGCCCGCATCCGGCATGAGCGCTACCTGAATGGCCAGACGCAGACCCGGGCCATCACCAGCTACCCGGCGCTCTCTCCGGGTCAGGTACTGAAAGTGAGCGGCGGGTACGAAGTGGCTGAGGTGTTTGCGCAGGGCGTGGTTGTCACGGCGATGCACAGCCATGCCCGGCGTGATGCGGACTTTTGCGTCAGGTTTGACGGCATCCCGGACAGCGCGGACTTTTGCTTTCGCCCGGAACCCGGCAGCCGCCCGGTAATGGCCGGCACCTTACCGGCCCGCGTCACCAGCACCACCGAAAATGACACCTATGGGCATATCGATAAGGACGGTCGCTACCGCGTCAACATGCTGTTTGACCGGGACAGCTGGGAAAACGGATTCGAGAGCCTGTGGGTCCGCCAGTCCCGCCCGTACGCCGGCGACACGTACGGCCTGCACCTGCCGCTGCTGGCGGGCACCGAAGTGGCGATTGGCTTTGAGGACGGCAATCCGGACCGGCCGTACATTGCCGGCGTGCTGCATGACTCGGCGCATGGCGACCATGTCACCATTCAAAACTACAAACGTAACGTCCTGCGCACGCCGGCGAACAACAAAATCCGTCTCGACGACGAGCGCGGGAAAGAGCACATCAAGGTCAGCACTGAGTACGGCGGCAAGAGCCAGCTGAACCTCGGGCACCTGGTCGACAGCGAGAAGCAGCAACGCGGCGAGGGGTTTGAGCTCAGGACGGACAGCTGGGGTGCGATACGGGCGCAGAAGGGGATATTTATCAGCGCGGACGCGCAGGCGAAGGCGCAGGGCCAGGTGCTGGAGATGCAGGCAGCGATGAGCCAGCTGGAGCAGGCGCGGTCACTGGCTGAAGCGTTACGCAGCGCGGCAGAAGCGGCGAGGGCTGAGCTGGCAGATGTGCAGACGCAGAAGGCGCTGCTGTCAGACGCGCTGACGGATTTAAAGAATGCGGCGTTGCTGGTCTCGGCGCCGGAAGGAATAGCGCAGGTGACAGGGAAAAGCCTGCAGCAGTCGGCGGGAGACAACATCATCAGCACCAGCGGCGGGCACACAGATTTCAGCGCACTGAAAAGATTCACCGTGGCGGCCGGGGAGCGGGTAAGTCTGTATGCGCAAAAGCTGGGCATCAAAATGTTTGCCGGCAAAGGAAAGGTGGAGATCCAGGCGCAGGGAGATGAGATGACGCTGGATGCGCTGAAGGATATCCGCATCAGCAGCAGTGAGGGAAAACTCATCATCAGCGCGAAACAGGAGATAGTGCTGACGAGCGGCGGGGGATATATCCGGATAGCGGACGGAACGGTGGAGTGTGCGGCGCCGGACAAAATCATCGAGCGCGGGGCAGTGTGGCAGAAGTTTGGTGGGCAGAGCTTTAGTCAGGCGGTCCAGAAGTGGGAAAGCAGCGCATTTGAAATGGGACCTGAAGTGCTGTGGCCCTATTCTGAGACACCCGTAGCGGGTCAGAAAATCAGCCTGACGCACAGTGATGGTACCATGCAGGAGTTAAAGACTTCTGCGGACGGTCGTGGGGAGAAGCAAAACTTGGTGGATCCTGCATCAGTGCAGATAAACCTGAAGGATGAGGACTAACCGATGATTGAAGCCACTGAAAGCAATTGTGTTCTGCTGGGATACGACAAGTTTGGTCATCCCCTCTACAAGGCCATTGCCACGCCGAAAGACAAGGAGCAATGGCTCAAACTTTATAAAATGCCGGACAGAGTCATCCCGGTTGTGTTTTTACCGGGGGTGATGGGGAGTAATTTGATGAACCCAGATGATGGTAAACCCGTCTGGACCGTCAACGGTAATGCAAGCATGTTACCCTGGATTGGAAGGGGGCCCGCGAAAAGAAAAAAATTACTGGATCCTACCAAAACCGTTGTCGATCCCAGCGGGACAATCGAGACTGAAAGCCCGGAAGAGCGGCTGTTATTTTCTTCGCGCAAAGAGAGAGGCTGGGGAGAAGTGGGGGCGATGAGCTATGGCTCTTTCCTCCCCTGGCTCCAGGAAGCGCTGAACGATAACCAAACAATGTTAACAAATAAGACCAGCAAAAATGGTTGCCTGACCTTGCGTGAGAGACTGCTGGATAAAGCATTAGGAGCCGAAACGGGTGAAAGTCCCCTGACCACTGAGGAAGTGGCTCTAAGCTATCAGTACCTTTTTCCGGTTCATGCAGTGGGCTATAACTGGCTACAGTCAAATATGGATTCTGCACAAGCACTAGCCGATCGTATTGAAAAGATTATTGGCGATTACAAAGCTAGCGGACGCAAATGCGAAAAGGTGATCCTGGTGACCCACTCAATGGGAGGGCTGGTTGCCCGTTACTATTCGGAATTGTTGGACGGAGATTTCGGACAGAAAAAAATCCTGGGTATTGTACACGGGGTGATGCCGGATCGGGGGGCCCCGATGGCCTATAAGCGCATGAAAGCGGGTGAAGCAGGAATAACCGGTTTAGTAATTGGTGGTAATGGCGCTGAAATGACTGCCGTGCTGGCGCAAGCGCCGGGGCCTTTGCAGCTACTGCCTGGTAAGGGATACGGTATGGGTTGGTTTCATGTTGAAGGCCTTAAGCAGCCTTTACCTCAGACAAATCCGTATAAGGAAATCTACACCCAGCGATCGGTGTGGTGGGGATTATGTGAGGAACGCTTTATTAATCCTGAAAAGAATAACGGGGATAAGATATTGCTGGAACAAGATTGGAAACGTTTCAAAAATATTATTAACAATCATGTTAGTGCGTTTATAGAGAAACTTAATGGGCATTACCATGAACATACCTATGCCTTTTATGGCAATGATGGGAAGAATTACCCCTCTTATGCAGAACTGTACTGGAAGGACGCAAGTGGAAAACATACCCCGGAAGCCTACCGCTCTCTGGTCAGCGAAAAGGGGGAAATATTCTACCCGGCGGACAAATTTAACCAGACCATTCGCTATGCAACGCTGAAAACACCGGACCAGGTGTATGTTAGCCGTAAATATGAATTATTACCTCCTGTGGACGACGGTGACGGCACTGTACCGGTCAGAGCGGCAGTGATTAATTCTCCGAAGTTAAAGGCTCAGCTAGGTGTGGGTGTTGACCACGAGGGGGCGTACAAACCTGCCAACACCATGGATGCGCGCTGGTTTACTCTTCGCTCAATTATAAGAATTGCACAGCAGGTGAAAAATACAGGGCTTGCTTACCATGAATAAGATAAAACAAAAAGCAATGTTCCTGGTCGCCTTCATCGTAGCGGGATATGGGTTGTATCAGTATTTTCGCCCTTACAATCCATCACCGCAGACACTGACGTCATCACAGCAGGTAGCCATGAAGAAGATAAACGCTGAAATGAAACCTTACTGCGTCGGGCGCTATATGCTCGACCTGCCATCCTCCTTTACGGCTTATAATGACGCTGCACCGCTGGATAACAATATCTGGGCGGCGGTGATTTCAAGGCCTGAGGATATATATAAAACCTACCTGGCGACAAAGAAAATGTATCACCCCGGTTTTGTGCAGTTAATCACATTACGTGAGAAGGCGCTACAAAACAGTAAAACCATAGACGCCCAGGATATGCCGTTTTTAAAAAAAGTCTGGCCGTTACCCACCGGTATGGATGGTGTTATTTTTGAACGGAATGAAAACGGAGGTGCTGCGGACGCAATGCGCATCCTGGAAGGATATATTTATACCAATGGTGTGGTTATCAAATTTCAGAAGCAAACGGTCAATGATTCAGCTTCACGTTATGAAAGACAACGAAATGGCGATCCAATTCAAAATTATGTCGCAAGTGACGTCAGCCAGATGCAGTCGCTGATGGCGAGAATTAGCGGCAGGGATAATGACGTCATTCCGACGAAACCAGGTTCCTGTATCACCCATGCGTTTATTTCCACCGACCCGACGGCAAGGGATCAGGAGGATATTAACATAGGGCTTATCAGTAGTACTTTCGACAATATACGCGTTGCGCTTTCCACTGATAACTTTACGCGTGAAGAAAATACGGTGCTGGACAGAATGGAAGAAATAACAAGCAATATTTCCCGTTCACGGGGCGGCATAGAACGAAAAGGGGCCTTTAGTGTTAACGGACTACAGGTCCAGGAGTTTCTGGCAACGGGCTTGCAGGAAGATAACGATGAACCACGATATAATTTTGAAATGTATATTAATGAAATGACGGCCAGTTATAAGACTCCGGGTTTTATACTAACCCTTGATAATCAACGCATGCCGCCAACCTCCTACAGCAAGGAGGAAATTATCGCCTTCTGGGACACGATCAGCCGTAGCGTACGCGTGCGTCCCGGCGCGTTTTGAGTATAAATTTTCACACGGCGGAAATTAAAAACATATCGATAATAATGAAATGATGTTTTTGTAGCAAGTCATCTTATTTAAGCTAATTCATTTTAAAAGAGGGTGATATGTCTGGAATTGTTTGTCTGGGTGATGATACTACTCATGGTGGAAAGGTTATTACCGCGTCGTCGACAATGTTTATCAATGGTATTCAGGTTGCCCTTGTTGGTGATTTAGTTTCTTGTCCGATACACGGAGTCAATCCGATAAAAGAAGGACATCCAAGAGCATCAGAAAATGGGCTAAACGTTGTTGTTAATAACTGTGCTTGTGCCTGTGGATGTAAAGTCATTAGTTCTCACATTGAAAATACTATTGAGTCTTAATATTATGTGGCCTATCCCCAAAGTACCCGAAAAAAGTACAATTGCCAACTTGTCATACAAGCGATGGGGGATTGTTCTTATTTCTAAGTTGTTGATTTGTGCTGTTTTAGGCTTTTCTTTTTGGGGGGCTGAAGAATATAAGAAAATAGTATTTCTTCTTCTGCTCCCAGCGTTTTTCATATGGTTATGTCTTTTTGGAGCAGCGATAAACCGTTATGAACAGTCAAGCATTGCTCTTTCTGCCTGGAAAGAGGAAACTGATCGAACTAAGGCATTATGGCAGCATTGGAGCCGACAACAGTTGTCAGTGGTTGGAAATGTTATTCTTACTCCTGAGGACAAAGGGGCTGAGAGTTTGCTTGGGCCTTTGTCCGATATTCCAGCCTATCCGGATAAAGTCAGACAGCTGTCACATTCCTGGGGTTCCATCCGTCTTTTGTCTGAAATGATCGACAAACAGTTGGAGCAACAGTATCCGGGTTATCGGAAATATTTGCATACTGTTTATGTATTACAACCCTCCGGTTGGGACAAAATTAATGTAAGCCAGATAATTCTTTCACAATGGGATTTACTTCCTGAAGTGAATTGTTCCGTTGAGTGTATTGAAAAATTTCACGACAATGTTAATTTTGATGGTTTGATATTGGTTCTTAGCTTCCAATGCTGGTTGACTGGTATACCGAAACAATCCAGTGAAATGGTCTCTGCTCAGCTTATATCATCTTCGACTTTTTCCAGACAACATGCTGTACCGGTACTTGCCGGATTAGGCCGTGTTATGCATCTGGATAATGATAACCTTGAAAAAGCTTTAGACATGCTTTTTGAATATAATCGAATTGATAAGCGTGATGTACGTCATGTCTGGCTTTCTGGTATACCTGCTGATATTATTTCAAGATTGATGCAGTATGCTGAACGATATCAGTGGAAACTTCCAGAAAAACATCCTTTTCATTTAATTGATTTTTCTTTTGGTCCTCCCGGTGAAATGACATTCCCTGTTTCACTCGCACTGTTGGTTGACGCGGCTCAAAAGACTGAAGCTAACCAATTGTTAATTATCCAGGCATCACCTCAGTCTAGGCTGCTTTGTTTGATTACTCGGAAACATTACTTATGACCCAGGAAAAGGAATTGCAGTCGGCACGTTATGGATTTTGGGGGTATTTTATTTTAATTATTGGCCTTGCTGGTATAATTGCGTTTTTGCTGTTTATTAATCAGGATGTCTTGCTTAAATATGGCCTGACAAATCGCCAAATTTGGTCTATGTGGGGTGGTGTATTTTGTTTTTTATTTTTAGGCACTGTTTGCTCTCCTTTTTATTGGCGATGGAAGCAAAGAAAAAAACAACGCATTTATTTACCACCGGATTTCTCGGAGGCTGAAACTAAAACAAATCCTAATGTGATGACAACCATCACAGATTATACACATTTAAAAGAACATCTTAATCTTCGTTATAGAGTCTTTTGGCGTCGCAAAGTCCGGTTGTTGTTGATCACAGGTGATGAAGCCGCAATTGAACAGCTGATACCCGGCCTGCAACAGCAACAATGGCTTGAAGGCAACTGCACCGTTCTGATTTACGGCGGTAGCCTGACAGCAGACCCTGACCGCGAAAAATACACCGCGTTGCGCAAGCTGCGTCGCGGTCGTCCGTTGGACGGTATTATCCGTGTACTGCCGGAGTCGCTTAAACTAACCACACAAATCAGCGACAACGATTTACGCGGCCTGGAAAAAATCAGCGAATTGCTGCGTTATTCCACTCCGGTCTGGTTGTGGCAACTGTGCAGCAGTCACTGGTCGCAGGGTACGCGTCCTGAGCAGGCGGTAGGCGTAAGCTTTCCGCCACGCGCAACAGAAGAGGATGTTATCCGCCAGCTGGAGCTGATGCTGCCGGCCCTACGGTCGCTGGGGATGAGTCAGGTCGCGGAAAACAACAGCCACGACTTCCTGTTGCGCCTGGGCCAGCACCTGAAAAATGGCGGTATCGCCCGCTGGGCTCAGCAACTGGTGCCATGGCTCTTTGAGTCTCAGCAGCGCGTTCCTGTACGAGGGTTGATGTTCAGCCTGCCGAAGAGGAAATCTGCCGGTGCGTCAGCGAAAACGGTCGACGCTGAGCAATATGTCCCGGGATCGCAACGCCATGCGCTGGTGCTGCCGGTGACCTGGCAGGGTATCGTTGAAGACTGCACCCGCGTACGTGGCCGCCGTGTCGGTATGGCGTGGGAACAGACTCTTGCCTGGATCCTGATGGCCATCATTGGTGTCTGGGGGGCAGGGACGCTGCTGTCGTTTGCGGTTAACCGTTTACAGATAGTCTCTGTTGCGCAGCAGGCGCATGCCCTGGTGGAGCATCCTTCCGTATCGGATTACCAGCTGACGGCCCTGCATACTCTGCGCAATGATGCCGGCCGCCTGCAACACCGTATCCAGGACGGAGCGCCGTGGTATCAGCGCTTTGGCCTGGACCATAATCAGCAGCTGCTTGATGCGATGCTGCCCTGGTACGGCGTGGCAAACAACCGCCTGATACGCGACCCGGCAAATGAGGCCCTTAAGCAGAAGCTCAGCGCGCTGTCGAATACTGCCCCCAACAGCGACCAGCGGGTACGGTTGGCTAAATCGGGTTACGATCAGCTCAAAGCCTGGCTAATGATGTCTCGTCCTGATAAAGCCGATGGTGCATTCTATTCGCAGACTATGAAAACCGTGCAGCCGATACGGTTGGGCATATCAGCCGGCCTGTGGCAAAGCCTGGCGCCGGATTTGTGGGCGTTCTATATCACCGAACTACCCGCACAGACACAGTGGAAAATCACACCGGATGAGCAACTGGTCAGCCAGAGCCGACAGGTGCTGTTGCAACAAATTGGACGGCGCAACGCAGAAAGTACTCTGTACGAGAATATGCTCAAATCCGTTCGTCGTAATTTTGCCGATGTTTCTCTTGAGGACATGACTGGCGGTACCGATGCCAGTCGCCTGTTTAACACAGACGAGGTGGTGCCAGGCATGTTCACCCGCCAGGCATGGGAGGGAGGCATTCAGCAGGCCATTGAGAAAGCGGCAAGCTCACGCCGTGAAGAAATTGACTGGGTACTGAGTGACAGCCGGAAATCGCACTCCTCAGATCTGTCGCCGGAAGCTTTGAAAGCTCGCCTGACGCAACGTTATTTCACGGACTTTGCAGGTAGCTGGTTGAGCTTCCTTAACAGCCTGCAACTTAATCCGGCAGACAATATTGCAGACGTCACCGACCAGTTGACGCTGATGAGTGACGTCCGCCAGTCGCCGCTGATTGCCCTGATGAATACCCTCGCATGGCAGGGGCAGACTGGCCAGAAGAGTGAAGGACTTTCGGACTCCATCATCAAATCGGCTAAAGACCTGGTAGGAGGGCAGGACAAACCGGCGATTGACCAGTCAGCGTCAGGCCCGCAGGGGCCATTGGATGAAACCTTTGGGCCGTTGTTGATGCTGATGGGTAAAAACACAGGCGGAAATGTCCTGTCAGCTGATAACTCACTGAGCCTACAGACGTATCTGACACGCATCACCCGGGTGCGTCTGCGTTTGCAACAGGTAGCCAGCGCCACTGACCCTCAGGAAATGATGCAGACCCTGGCGCAGACCGTGTTCCAGGGCAAAAGCGTGGACCTTACCGACACCCAGCAGTACGGCAGCCTAATTTCGGCAAGCCTTGGAGAAGAGTGGAGCGGTTTTGGCAACACGATGTTTGTGCAGCCGCTGACCCAGGCCTGGGAGACCGTGCTTCAGCCGTCGGCAGCGAGTCTGAATGACAAATGGAGCCGTTCCGTAGTGGCGAACTGGCACACCGCTTTTGACGGACGTTTCCCGTTTGCCGTGAGCAAAAGTGATGCCTCCCTGCCGATGCTGGCTGAATTTGTGCGCAAGGACAGCGGACGTATTGAGCGCTTCCTGACAACAGAGCTCGGTGGTGTACTGCACAAGGAGGGCAGCCAGTGGGTGCCGGATAAGGTCAACAGTCAGGGGCTGAGTTTTAACCCAGCCTTCTTGCGAGCCATTAACCAACTGACCCAGCTGTCGGACATTCTCTTTACCGACGGTAGCCAGGGCATCACCTTTGAGTTACAGGCGCGTCCGGTACCACAGGTGGTGGAAACGCAACTGACTATTGATGGACAAAGGCTACATTATTTCAACCAGATAGCTGACTGGCAGTCCTTCCGCTGGCCTGGTGACACGTACAAGCCAGGAACCATGCTGACATGGACCACGGTTAACGCCGGTGCGCGTCTTTTCGGGGATTTCAGCGGAACCTGGGGCTTTATTCGCTGGCTGGATCAGAGTAAGCGCCAGCAGCTTGACCGCAGTCAGTGGATGATGAGTTTTACCGCGCCTGATGGTCGCACCTTACAGTGGGTACTGCGCTCACAGCTGGGCCGCGGCCCGCTTGAGCTACTGGCGTTGCGTGGCTTCACGCTGCCGGATCAGATATTCAGTGTCGACAGTGTGGCTATGGTGCAGGCTCTGATGAATAACACAGAAAACAGTGACATGGACGGAATCGAATAATGGACTCTTTGCAGAATCTGATCATTGCCTGTCAGGTGGATGAAACCCTGCTGCGACAGCAGGCGCGGTCACGTACCGAAAGCTGGAAACTCTGGCTTGCTCCGGTCAGTGATACCAGTCCTACAGGAGAAGACCCGGGTTATGACGATGATTTTCAGCGTATCCGGGAGGAGGTCAATAAACTTTCCGGGATTGATACCGGGCTAATTTGCCAGCTGGCTGAAAAGTTGCTGACCACTGTCGCCAAAGATGTCCGGGTTGCGACTTACTACTGCTGGGCGCGCCTGCACCAGGACGGTGAAACCGGTTTTGCTGAGGGGCTTGAGCTACTGGCAGGATTGCTAAAGTGCTATGGAACGCGACTCCATCCACAGCGCGAGAGAAGCCGCAAACCGGCGCTGGAGTGGATCGCAGGCTCTCGTCTGCTTGACAGTCTGTTGCTCTGGCCGGAAGTGGTACGCGACGATGCCCTCCGTACGACAGGTGCGCTGCTGCTCATCCAGGACAGTCTGGAAACTGAGTCAGAAGCGTCGCGTCCAGATCTCAGTGCCCTGTACAGCGCGCTGGGATCCCGCCTGATGAAAGCCGGTGGTCTCGATGCTGTAATACCGCAGAATGCCAGCAATCAGTCACGCGCTAAGTCAGCATCTTACACAACAGAACAGGATACGCCATTACTGAACCGCATCACGTCCGGTCAGGATTTGCTGGCTCAGGCACGAACCCTCACGAGATATCTGCGTGAGCAACCTGATGGCTGGCTTGCCGCGCACCGGCTGATGAAAAGTCTTCGTCACGACACGCTGAAAACTATCCCTGCACCGGACGCCGAAGGGAAAACGCGCATTGAACCGCCGCGGGCTGACCAGCGGGCGATGCTAAAGCGTTTGTACTTGCAGCAAAGTTGGATGGAGATACTTGAGCAGGCGGACAGCACTTTCTCACGTGGTGCCAATCATCTCTGGCTGGATTTGCAGTGGTACATCCATCAGGCCCTGATCAAGTCGGGCCAGGAAGTGCTGGCCGATATCATCACCGCTGATCTGAAAGGGCTGCTGCTGCGTCTCTGCGGTCTTGAAACGCTGGCCTTTAACGACGGCACACCGTTTGCCGATGAAATCACGCTGAACTGGATAAACCAGAGTGTGATGGACCAAATGTCTAGTTGGCGGAATGAGCCGGTCACTACTGTCAGTGAGACGAACAACGATATTCTGGCCCTTGAGCCGGAAGCGCTGGAGAAAGCAGACACCGATGGACTGGAGGCCACACTCCATTGGATTCAGACGCGCCCGGGTATGGACTCTACAAAAGACAAATGGTTACTGCGTCTGCTGATGGCACGTGTGGCAGAGCAAAAAGGTAAAAATGAACTAGCCCTTCATCTGCTGGGTGAACTTGACGGTGCAGCACAGTCCATCACCCTCACGCAGTGGACGCCGGCGCTATTGTTTGAAGTGAAATCGCGACGTCTCAGGCTGCTGCGCATGAAAGCTGCCCGCAGTGAGACTGATAAATCGCGGCTTCAGCCAGAGATGGATCAGCTTCTGGCCGGTCTGATTGCACTTGACCCGGCCGGCAGTGCGGTGCTTTGCGTGTAAGAACATAGGGCATACATTTAATATACACATACTCAGGTTTTTATGGACGATTTAACCCTGCGTTACTACGACGCTGAAATGCGCTACCTGCTTGAAGCCGGTGAGGAATTCGCCCGTGCTCATCCCGAGCAGGCGGCAATGCTCAATCTCGATAAAGCGGGCGCACGCGACCCGTACGTGGAGCGCCTGTTCGAGGGCTTTGCCTTCCTGATGGGCCGTCTGCGCGAGAAGCTTGACGACGACCTGCCGGAACTGACCGAAGGGCTGGTCAGCTTGTTGTGGCCGCATTATCTGCGCACCATTCCCTCGATGTCGGTGGTGGAGTTCACTCCTGTCTGGCGTGAGATGAAAGAACCGATGCGTATTGCCAGAGGTTTCGAGGTCAATTCGCGGCCAATCGGTGAAAAAGGGACGCGTTGTCGCTACACCACAACTAAAGAGATAACCGTTCAGCCTTTGGCGCTGGAGCATGCCCGCCTCTCGACTGACCCTGACGGGCGCTCGGTCATCAGCCTGCGCTTTAGTTGTAGCAATCTTGCCGACTGGAGCTGTGTCGACCTCAGCCAAATCCCGTTCTATTTCAATGCCGACGCACCGCTGGCCTGCGCTATGCATGAAGCTTTTACCATGGATACTGCGCGTCTGTGGCTGCGCATGCCGGGTGACGTAGACAGAAGTCCGCTGGACGGGTATTTCACCGCACTGGGATTTGGTGATGATGACAGACTTTGGCCGAAGGGTGAGAGCAGTTTCAGCGGTTACCAGTTGCTGCTGGAGTATTTCACCTTCCGCGAGAAATTTATGTTCATGGGGCTGCGCGGGCTGGAGGCCGTGATCTTTCCTTCTGAGCTTCCTTGGTTTGAAATCGACGTGGTGCTGGCGGAACGCTGGGAGCATGACTTCAGCTTTACCGAAAAGCACCTGCGCCTGAATTGCGTGCCGGTCATTAACCTGTTCCCGCTGGAATCCGATCCGCTGACGCTCAATTCTCTGCAAACCGAATACATGCTGCGCCCGATGCGCGTGCAGGATGGCCATACCGAGATATATACCGTGGATTCGGTGATGTCGTCGAGTCAGCATACCTACGTGCCGTTTTCGAGCTTCCGTCATAAGGGAGGAATGATGCGTCATGAAGCACCGGAATATTACTACCACACCCGCGTGCGCCGCGGTCCGTCCGGCCTGCATAACACCTGGCTCATTCTTGGAGGCGAAGCATTTGACAACCATACCGTCCCGGAAGACGAAAGCCTGTCGTTAACGCTCACCGGCACAAACGGTCAACTGCCACGACGTGCGCTGCAAAGCGCCGTGCTTGATACGGTGATGAAAACCACCTCGGTTAGCATCGCCGTGCGCAACCTGTGTGCGCCGACGCTGCCATGTTACCCACCGGCGCAGGACCGTTTCCACTGGCGCGTGCTGAGTCACCTTGGCAGCGGATTTCTGTCGATGATGGATAATGCCGACGTGCTGCGCGGTACCCTGGCGTTGTATGAATGGACCGACAGCGAGATGAACCGCCGTCGTCTGGAAGCCATCATTGACGTGAAGCACAGTGAAACCGAACGCTTTGAGCAGGGCTACCTGGTGCGTGGCGTGCAGATTGAGGTGACGCTGGACAGCCACGGCTTTGCCGGACGCGGCGACATCTGCCTGTTTGGTGAGATGCTGAGTCGTTTTTTTGCGCTCTACACCGACATTTATCTGTTTAACCGCCTGATTATCATCCTGCAACCTACCGGAGAGTGCCTGGCATGGGAAGAAAAGCACAACCGCCGCATTCCCGGTTGACCTCGCGGCTGGAAGCCGACATGCACCGCATGAATTTTTATCGTTTCTGCCAGTTGCTGGAAAAGCGTAATCCGGGCTGCCCACTGATTGGCTCAACCAGTCATCCCGCAGATGACCCTGTACGCTTTGCACCGCATCCGGGGATGGGGTTCCCGGCTGGTGAACTGAAGAGTGTCGAATATGACGAAGAAGACGACAGCAAGCCTCCGGTTATCCGTACGACATTTATGGGGATGTACGGCGTCGATTCCCCTCTTCCGACGTCGTATCTTGATGACATTACTCAGCGTCGTGAAGGGCATGAAGCGCTACAGGGCTTTCTGGATATCTTCAATCACCGCATTCTGACGCAGTTCTATCGTATCTGGCGAAAATATTCTTACCCGGCCACGTTTGAGCCTGGTGGAACCGACAGCATTTCGCAGTCGCTGCTGGGGCTGGTAGGACTCGGTATTCCCGGCACCGCAAACCACATTGCTACACCCGTATCCCGCTTTCTGGCGCTGTTAGGTGTGCTGCAACAACCGGGGAAAACCCAGGAGGGGATACAAAGCCTGGTTACCCTGTTGGCGCCGAATACCACCGTGAACGTCAGCCCGTACTGCCTGCGTCCAGTGGAGGTCAGTCAGCCACTGGGTTTCTTTGGTGACAACGATTTTCTGCTGGATGGCAACACCCCACTTGGCGATGAAGCGATGGATGCCAGTAGCCAGTTGCTGATCGCACTGGCTACCGATAACGAAGAGGAGTCGCAGGGCTGGAAACCGGACGGTCTGCTCTACCAGGATTTTCTGGTCATGCTGCGTGTCTACCTTGGGTGGCGTTTTAAGGCAAAAATCACCCTGACTACTCTGACCCGCCTGCTGGCTGTTCCGCCGCTCGGGGAGGGACCATTCTGGCTCGGCATGAACGGCGTTCTGGGGGCTGGTGAGGATGAGATTGCAGCTGATATCCCGCAGACCTTTACGACGGAACTGGGCTGCTACGCCGGCCTGCAACGTGAAATACCACAACAAGGAAACATTCGTGTTACGTACAAGTTTGATTAAACCCGCGTGCTGGCTGCCTGCACTGCTAGCGTTTAGCCTGACGGGCTGTGGGGTGACGCAGGGTGTCGTCGATGGTACCAAATCGGCGTTTAATGCTGTGTTCTACAATAATATTAAGGTGCTCCATCTGGATTTCACGGCGCGTGAAGCACTGAACACTGATCCCCGCGAGAGTAACTCACTCTCTGAGTCGGTGGTGGTCCGTGTTTACCAGTTGAAAGACCGCAAAACCTTCGACAAAACGGTCTACCAGCAATTGCTGAAGGATGGCGAAACCATTCTGCAAGCCGACCTGCTGACAACCCGCGATGTGGTTATAAAACCGGGCGGGGATGCGAATCTTGATATGCCAATGGAAGAAGAAACGCAATTTGTTGCGGTAGTCGGTCTTTTCCGTCACCCGGACACGTTAAAAAATACCTGGCAGCAGGTACTCAAACGTGAAGATCTCGATCCAGATAAGCCGCGCATTCTGGAGGCCGGAAATAACTACCTGGCGTTACAGCCGCTGAAGGATGACTGATGCCAAAGGGTCACAACACGCCATCGCTGTATGAAATGCTGTGCGGAAATTTTTCTGGCGGCCTGAGCCTCGGCCAGGTCAGCGAACAGAACCAGGTGATTTTATCGGTACTCGATAACATGCAGCGCGTGCTCAACTGTCGCGCCGGGACGCTGGCGCATCTGCCGGACTATGGTCTGCCGGATATGACCAAAATCCTCCAGGGCATGCCCGGGACCGCCCACCAGCTCATGACAACATTGTCAGCCGTGCTGCTGAAATACGAGCCTCGCCTGAGCAAAATTAACGTGGTAATGCAGGAACAGATACAGCCCGGCGAACTCCGCTATGCCATTGACGCGGAGTTAAAGGGCGTCGGTCTGGTTCGATACGGTACGGAATTTATGCCTGAAGGCAGGGTACTAATCCGCCACCTGAAACAGCAGCAGTACCTCGACACTCGCGCCGTAATCTAGCTTTCACATACAGAAATCACCATGACTCCACAACCTGAACGCCACCTTAAAACCGGCGGAGACCCGCGCACGCTTGCGGATTACGCCGCCCTGCGCGATGAAATGAACAAGCTCATTCATCCGGCACGTCCGGACGTTAACTGGCAACACGCGGAAACGCTCTGCCTGTCACTGTTCGAGCACAACGGAGTAGAGCTGCAAACTGCTGCCTGGTATACGCTCGCCCGTACGCATCTCGCCGGACTGTTCGGCATGAGTGAGGGGCTGGCGGTACTTGCTGCACTGGTCGCCCGCCAGTGGGGAAACCTCTGGCCACAGCCTGTTCATGCGCGAACCGAAATCCTGAGTGCCCTCAGCAAGCGTCTGCAACAGGTGGTGCGCACGCTAACGCTGACGTACGCCGACTTACGGCACCTGTATCAGGCTGAGGAGCATCTGAATGCGTTGGGGGACGTGTTGCAGCGCCTGGAACTCAAGCATGCTGCTCAGCTGGATGCTCTGCGCACGATGATGCAGAACGCAGCTGTGCGTCTGGAAAACAGCGAAAAAACGGGCGTGAGTTTGCCCGGTGACGCGTTGGGTGCTACGGAAATACAACTCGTCGAACCGACAGAGCGCAGTAAATGGGTATATGTGGTTCAGCCCGAGCCGGTGCCGAACGTTCAGGTAGATAAAGAGCCTCCAGTGTCGGTGAAGCCCTGGAAGCCATTTGCTGCTGGTATGTTGTCCATGTTAGTCGCAGCCAGTGTCGTCGTAGGAGGATGGCAGATGTTGCATGCGCCAGATTCGGCACAAACGCAGCTCGCCGTGGCTCTGGCTCCTTTACCTCAAGGACTTTCGACGGCGCAGTTAAAGGCGCTGCAACAAACGTCACCGTCATCGGAAATGGGGATTGGCAGAACACAACAGCTGTTAGCGCAACTTTTACAGCTGAAACCCGACTGGGCAGTGAGCTACGGCGCCAGTCTGGTGCAGCAGGCGTTGACGCTGTGGCCGGCAGAGGCCAAACCCCTGGCGCTGCATTGGCAAAAACAGATGAGTGTTGCTGCGCTAGCAGAGTCAGATTTGAATGGCTGGCATCAGGGTATGGCGCAGTTGCAGCAGCTGACGAACAGGCTGAACGCACTGGATGAACAGAAAGGAAAGTACATGACGGTGAGTGAGCTGAAATCAGCCGTGTTTGCCATGTCGCAGTCCTTTAGCCATACCATTCCGCTTGAAGAGCAGCTTCGTCTTCTCGCCGCGTTACCTGCCGGGCAACCCCTGTCAGCAGCGCAACAAAACAAGATCGAACAACATCTTCAGCAGTTGATTATCAGCTACGCCCTGCTGAAGCACAAAAAAGAACAATGAGACTGGCGAAAAACACGGAGTTGACATGTCAGCAAGAGAGCGTTTTTTTAAGAAAGTACAGCAGAATAACGTGAATAAACCGATTCATATTAATACGGCTGAAGCCGAAGTCAGGGCATTTTGTCAGCGGATGGATGATCTTGCGCAGCAAATTATCGTTTGGTTTGAGGGTTCTGGTATCGACGTCATGTTATCCCAAAAACATATCACCGATTTAAGCTCGGTCGGCTACAGCCTCAGTAGCAGTATATGTCGTTATGCCATCACGACTGTCACTCTGCAAAATGGAGACCGCAGCGTCAGCATTATGCCAGAACAGGTAATCAGGGGATCCGAGAAGGGGTGTATGACAATGTGCATTAAAGCCCCCGGCAGTATATCGGGGGAGAGGATATATCATTTAAGCATGGCGCCTGAAACAGGCTGGTATATACGTCGCGAACATCAAAGTGTGAAAGAGAATGTCCTCATGACAGAGGACTATTTTTTCCATGCCGTCGACTGTCTGGCCTGAACGTAAGCCACCCTCGCGGAAGACGTCACTGAAACGTAGTTAATATATATTAACTACGTTAACTTATTAAGCATGACTAAACACTGTTGCCCAACGGTACTCATCCTAAAATAGGTAAATGCTAATATTTAAGGGGAGCGATAACCAAACTACAAACCGAATATTTACCGTATAGCATGCTTTTTCTCTATCTTAAGTGAAACTGCGCAAATTAAACTGCAAAACAACAAACCAGCGACGAACGTGAGGACAAATTTCTGTGGCAATGCTATAACCCTAAGTGCCCACCAAAATATAAAGCTGTAGGAAAAACTATGCTAAGAAATATTAGTGTCAGAACCTTCATTGTCTATTTCCTTTTATGTGTATTTTTGGTAAGTTATGGAGTTATAGCGCTATTTTCAGAGAGTTTTTCGCTTTTTATTGCAGTTGTTTTCGTACAATGCATCGCCTTGATTTTACTCTGGGCGTATATGACAAAATATCTTGTGACGCCGATCAATACTGTGAAAAAAAGTATTGAAGAAGTGACGTCAGGGAATCTCGGCGTGTCGATACCTGAATTTGGCAATAACTGTGCGGGACGGCTGATCCCGGGCATTAATAGCCTGTCCAGCAACATTGCAACGCTGGTCCGTGAGATCCGCGCCTCCGCGCAAACCGCGATGACGCTTTCAGATCAGCTCTCTTCACGCAGCGCGCAGCTTTCGGTCAAAACAGAACAGCAATCTGCCTCGCTGGTGGAAACGGCTGCCAGCATGGAACAGATGGCTGCAAGTACAAAAAATAATGCCGACAATACCCGTTTAGCCAGCGAGCAGGCGAATATCGCGACGTTGCAGGCGCGTAAAGGCGGAGAGTTAATGGGGCAGGTCTCAAACAATATGCAATCAATTACCGACTGCGCCCAGCAAATGACGGAGATTATTTCCCTGATTGACGGGATCGCTTTCCAGACCAATATTCTGGCGCTAAATGCCGCCGTTGAAGCGGCAAGAGCGGGCGACCATGGTAAAGGATTCTCTGTGGTGGCCGGTGAGGTGAGAAGTCTGGCGCATCGTAGCGCCGAGGCGGCAAAAAATATTAAATCACTGATTGACGTTACCAGCCATAACGTGACGCAGGGCGTGAACGTGGTCTCTGAGGCCGAAAAAAACATGCACGACATTGTTACCGGTTCTGGCAACGTGAGCCGACTGATGGATGAAATTTTCGCCTCAACGTCAGAACAGGAAAAAGGCATTTCACAAATCACGCAGGCATTGTCGGAGCTGGAACGCGTAACGCAAAGCAACGTGTCGATGGTTGAAGAACTTAATGGTTCGTCTGATGTGCTGCGCAATCAGGTGATAGAGTTACAGGCGCGAACACGCAATTTCCGTCTGGAAAATGAGTACGAGACTGACAATGCGTTATTACGCCGCGAGTGGGCGGTGAATTCCTGAGCGTATTCAGGACGATGCCTCATATAATTATTGCTTAACCCTCGACGAAAGCTAGACTGACACCGAAAACGATAAAACGGTGGAGGCGCTGTGGAGAGCATTAAAGGGTCTGAAGTTAACGTACCTGACGCGGTTTTTGCATGGGTATTTGATGGACGCGGGGGCGCAAGGCCGCTTGAAGATCAGGATCAAATCGACAGCGAACATCCGTGCTGGCTGCACCTTAACTACACGCATCCGGACAGCGCCGAGTGGCTCGCGTCCACGCCGCTATTGCCCAACAATGTCCGGGATGCGCTGGCGGGAGAAAGTCTCAGACCCCGCGTCAGCCGGATGGGTGAGGGGACGTTAATCACGCTGCGTTGCATAAATGGCAGTACGGATGAACGTCCGGATCAGCTGGTGGCAATGCGTGTTTACATGAATGAACAACTGATAGTTTCTACCCGGCAGCGAAAAGTGCTGGCGCTTGATGACGTCATTAACGATCTGAAGGAGGGCACAGGGCCCACGGATTGCGGAAGCTGGCTGGTGGATGTATGTGATGCGCTAACCGATCATGCCAGCGAATTTATTGAAGAACTCCACGATAAAATCATCGATCTGGAAGATAACCTGCTCGATCAGCAAATTCCTCCGCGTGGTTTTCTGGCGTTGCTGCGTAAACAGCTCATCGTTATGCGCCGCTATATGACCCCGCAGCGCGACGTATATGCGCGACTGGCCAGCGAACGCATGACCTGGATGAACGACGATCAGCGTCGCAGAATGCAGGATATTGCCGACCGGCTTGGCCGTGGTCTGGACGAGATCGATTCGTGTATCGCCAGAACGGCGGTCATGGCGGATGAGATAGCCCAGGTGATGCAGGAATCATTAGCCAGGAGAACGTACACCATGTCGCTGATGGCGATGGTCTTTTTACCGAGTACGTTCTTAACCGGGCTATTTGGCGTCAATCTGGGGGGCATACCCGGCGGGGAATACCACTATGGCTTTACCACGTTTTGCGTCATGTTAGTGGTTTTGATTGGGGGTGTTGCATGGTGGTTGCATCGCAGTAAATGGCTGTAAATTTACGTTTTTATGATGCTTCGGCTGCTTCAAAACGACATTTTAATTGAGCGAAGTCAATAAACTCCGACCATGTTAGGTGCAATATTACTCCCGCAGGTGAATGCAACGTCAAGCGATGGGCGTTGCGCTCCATATTGTCTTACTTCCTTTTTTTGAATTACTGCATAGCACAATTGATTCGTACGACGCCGACTTTATAGTCGGCTTTTTTTTGCCTCCTGTTTATCTGCGTCTACCCTTTAGGGGTCAGCACCCAAATCTGGAGGAAAAGATGAGTATGCTACTTGCCCTGCAACGCCTGACCACCTGGCAGTCCGATCCGGTGCCCACCGATCCGACCCCGATACCCGATCCCATCCCACGTCCGCAGCCGATGCCGGATCCGCCACCGGACGAAGAACCGATTAAATTGTCGCATCGTTAGCGGAGATCTGCGAGGATACGCGCCATCTGACTGCAATCATTACCACGAGAGTATATTGTGACCGCTTTTTCCACGCTGAATGTTCTGCCTGAAGCCCAACTGACTAACCTGAATGAGTTGGGCTATCTCACTATGACCCCCGTCCAGGCCGCCGCCCTGCCGGCTATCCTCGAAGGCCGTGACGTGCGCGTGCAGGCGAAAACCGGCAGTGGAAAAACGGCTGCCTTCGGACTCGGCCTGTTGCAGCACATTGATGCAACCCTGTTTCAGACCCAGTCCTTGATACTCTGCCCGACGCGTGAGCTGGCCGACCAGGTCGCGGGTGAGCTGCGTCGCCTGGCGCGTTTTTTGCCAAACACTAAAATTTTAACGCTCTGCGGCGGGCAACCGTTCGGTGCGCAGCGTGATTCTCTTCAGCACGCGCCGCATATCATTGTGGCGACGCCGGGTCGTCTGCTCGATCACCTGCAAAAAGGCACCGTTTCACTCGATGCACTGCAAACGCTGGTCATGGACGAAGCTGACCGCATGCTGGATATGGGCTTCAGCGATGCAATTGACGAAGTGATCCGCTTTGCCCCGGCCACACGTCAGACGCTGCTCTTTTCTGCCACCTGGCCTGAGGCCATTGCGGCGATCAGCGGGCGCGTGCAGAAAAATCCGCTGACCATTGAAATCGATACTGTCGATGCCCTGCCGGCGATAGAGCAGCAGTTTTTTGAAACCTCTCAGCAGGGCAAAATTCCATTGCTGCAAAAATTGTTGAGCCAGCACCAGCCGGCGTCCTGCGTAGTGTTCTGTAATACCAAAAAAGACTGTCAGGCGGTGTGCGATGCCCTGAACGATGCCGGGCAGAGCGCGTTATCGCTGCATGGCGATCTGGAGCAGCGCGATCGCGATCAAACGCTGGTGCGTTTTGCAAACGGCAGCGCTCGCGTGCTGGTTGCAACGGATGTGGCAGCCCGTGGCCTTGATATTAAATCGCTTGAGCTGGTGGTGAATTTCGAGCTGGCATGGGATCCGGAAGTGCATGTCCACCGCATCGGACGTACTGCGCGTGCGGGTAACAGCGGTCTCGCTATCAGCTTCTGCGCACCTGAAGAGGCGCAGCGCGCCAATATTCTTGCGGAAATGCTGCAACTTAAACTCAACTGGGTAAATGCCCCGGTGAACACCAGCGTCGCTCCGCTGGCGGCGGAAATGGCCACGCTTTGCATCGACGGCGGTAAAAAAGCCAAAATGCGTCCCGGTGACGTTCTGGGGGCGTTAACAGGAGATATCGGTCTCGACGGGGCAGATATTGGCAAGATCACGGTTCATCCTGCACATGTCTACGTCGCGGTTCGCCAGTCGGTTGCCCACAAGGCCTGGAAACAGTTGCAGGACGGGAAGATTAAAGGGAAAACCTGCCGCGTTCGGCTGCTGAAGTAAGGAAAAAAGCGTCTCAGAAGCAGTGTCTGAGACGCTGTCAGGTTATTTCACTTCCACCACGTTCAGGCGCAGTTCATCGAACTGTGCCTCTTCTTCCTCTAGCTGCCAGCCGGCAGGCTGCATCGGGATGTCTTCGCGGTCAAAGGCCAGGTCCCCGCCATTCACTACTTCTGAACCGTGGTTAATGCCTTTGAAATCGAACAACTCAACGTCGGCCAGGTGCGAAGGCACCACGTTCTGCATTGCGCTAAACATGGTTTCGATACGGCCCGGATAGCGTTTATCCCAGTCACGAAGCATGTCGCCAATGACCTGACGTTGCAGGTTCGGCTGTGAGCCACACAGATTGCATGGAATGATAGGGAAGGCTTTAGCCTGAGAGAAACGCTCAATGTCTTTCTCGCGGCAGTAGGCGAGTGGGCGGATCACAATGTGTTTGCCGTCATCGCTCATCAGCTTCGGCGGCATGCCCTTCATTTTTCCGCCGTAGAACATGTTCAGAAACAGCGTTTGCAGAATGTCGTCCCGGTGATGACCAAGCGCAATTTTTGTAGCACCCAGTTCTGTTGCTGTGCGGTACAAAATGCCGCGACGCAAACGTGAGCAGAGCGAGCAGGTTGTTTTGCCTTCTGGGATCTTCTCTTTAACGATTCCGTAGGTATTCTCTTCTACGATTTTGTACTCAACGCCCAGGTTCTCCAGATACTCGGGGAGAATATGCTCCGGGAAGCCCGGCTGTTTCTGATCGAGGTTAACCGCGACCAGGGAAAAATTCACCGGTGCGCTTTGCTGAAGATTACGCAGGATCTCCAGCATGGTATAGCTGTCTTTACCGCCCGACAGGCAGACCATGATGCGATCGCCTTCTTCAATCATGTTGAAGTCTGCAATGGCTTCGCCCACGTTGCGGCGCAGTCGCTTTTGCAGTTTATTCAGGTTGTACTGTTCTTTCTTGTTAATTTCTTGATTTTCTTGCATTTATTTGTTACTCAGATCTCAAATGGGGCACAAGGCGAGGAAAACGATTTCAAAGCGTCAGCTTCGTATCCCGCTTTTCCACCTGTTCGCTGTTCATCTCTTCTCTGCATGTAGCATAGATTTCATACACCATCTGCGCATTATCGTGCCCCATCTGGTTAGCAATAAAAGACGGGTTTGCGGCTGCCGGTAAAAACCAGCATGCGAAAGTGTGCCGTGTATGGTACGGATTGCAGCGACGAATGCCAGCACGTTTTACAATTGAGTCCCACAAGGCGAATGGGTTGTCTACACTTAAAGCTTACGCAGTAATAAAACGGAGGTGAAAATGACTGACCGACCAGTTAATGGTGACCATCCTGATTTTAACCCCATCCCGGATAATCCGGAGAAGGATGGAAGTAAGTCCAAAGACGATCCTGGCTCAGCGCCTGAATCGGGCGATAAAGATCCAGAGTGATGACAAGCCGCCTTCACGAAGGCGGTTTTAACAAAATGTACAGCACCTCTTAGCTTTCCATTATCTACGATACCATGAAGAATAAAGACGAACAGACAGGATTAGTTGGGCTGGCGATTGGTGCCGCCGTTATTGGGCTGGTTTCATCACAGAAGATCATCAACCGTCAAAGTATTGTCGATGAGCTGGTCAGGCTCGGCAGGCAGAAGGGGGATGGTGTCGAAGATGAAGTCTTTTTAAAAGCAGCTGAGTTAGTGAGAAAAGGGGTTTAAGCGATGGCTGAAATTCGGCAAGCACAGTGCCATTGTGGGGCGGTACAGTTTACCGTTGAGCTGACAGACGGCCTGAATACCGCACGCCGCTGTAGCTGCTCATTTTGTCGTATGCGTGGGGCGGTAGTCGTATCTGCGCCGTTGACGGGCATTAAGGTGACACAGGGGGAAGACAGGCTCACGGAGTACCGCTTCAACACGGGCACTGCGCGCCATTTCTTCTGCTCGGTCTGCGGTATTTACACGTTCCATCAACGACGCTCCAATCCCAACGAATACGGTGTCAATATCGCCTGCCTCGAAAATGTCACGCCATTCGACTTCCCGGAAGTGGCGGTGATGGATGGGGTAAATCATCCCATGGATGGTGACAGCGGGGTGGTTGGTTACCTCTCATTCCGTAAAGAAGCATCGGAACATCAATAAACGTTAGCCCGCAGATTTCTGCGGGCTGATACCATTAGAACTGGTAAACCAGGCCCAATGCGACAACGTCATCTGTACCAATGCCGTTGTTTTTGTAGAATGAATCATCTTCATCCAGCAGGTTGATTTTATAATCAACATAGGTGGACATGTTTTTGTTGAAATAGTAGGTAGCACCTACGTCAGCATATTTCACCAGGTCTTTATCGTCCTGGCCATTGCCCAGATCTTTGCCTTTAGATTGTAAATACGAAATAGCCGGACGCAGGCCAAAGTCAAACTGATATTGCGCAGTGACTTCTACGTTCTGCGTTTTATTTGCTACCGCATCCGCATTGTCACCGTACGGCGTCATATTACGGGTTTCGGAATACATTGCCGCCAGGTAGATATTGTTGGCATCGTATTTCAGACCTGCGGTCCATGCATCCGCAGTGTCGCCGCCCGCAGTGGTGTAATTTACCTGATCGTTGGTACGGTCAGAAGAGGCGTATGCGGCGCCCGCACTGAAGCCCATGCCGAAATCATAGGTAGCGGAGATACCGTAACCATCACCGTTTTCATGGCGAGTGTCACGGCCGTTGTTGGTTCCTTCGTTGGTAGAGCAGAAATCCTCGTCGCAGTTGTTACCTTCATTATTACCCTGATACTGCACCGCAACGTTCAGGCCCTGCACCAGACCAAAGAAGTCGGTGTTACGGTAGGTCGCAACGCCATTGGCACGACCGGTCATAAAGTTGTCGGCATAAGTGTAAGAGTCGCCACCAAATTCAGGCAGCATATCGGTCCAGCCTTCTACGTCGTACAGTACGCCATAGTTACGGCCGTAATCGAAGGAGCCATAGTCGCCCACCTTCACCCCCGCGAAGGCCAGACGCGTCCATGACTGATTGTCAGAACCTTCGGTGTTGTTTGCCTGAATGTTGTATTCCCACTGCGCGTAGCCGGTCATCATGTCGTTGATTTGGGTTTCACCTTTAAAACCCAGACGCATATAGGTTTGGTCGCCATCTTTCGACGCGTCGTCAGAGAAATAATGCAGACCATCGACTTTGCCATACAGATCCAGTTTATTGCCGTCTTTATTATAAATTTCAGCTGCGTGAGCGGTTCCAGCCATTAACAAAGCGGGGATCATCAGTGCCAGTACTTTTCTTTGCATTTGGATTATTCCTTTGCGGTTATTTTTTTATTACTTCGTGAACTTTCCGGACTGGAAAGCTGTCCCATGCTAAATCACTCTGATGGCGGATGAATAAATTATAATTGTTACGGGTTAAGTAAAATCTCAACCAAATAATGCGGCTGAAATGATGATTGATGCCGTGAATAAATTACAGCGACAGATACAAAATAAAAATTATTAATTACGGGGTAAACAAGGTAATCTTCCCGGCGTTATATGCCTTTAAGATTTTTTCATCCATAATTACCGTGAATATTGTTCAGAAGATTGAGGCAATTTTCACCGATCTTTGGATTCGCCCGGTGCGCATGCATCGGGCTTTTTTTATGGCAAAAAAATGCCCGGACAAGCCGGGCATAAAGGTTATTCGCTGGTGGATTTTTCCGCTTTTCCCGCCAGTTGTGCCAGGAAGTCATACCGCTTCTGAAGATCCGCTGCCGCATCCTTCCAGAGCTGCTCTGCTACTTCTGGCTGCTGAGCGTTCAGCCTGCGGAAACGTTGCTCCTGAAGCAGGGTCTCGGCAAGGGCGTCTGACGGTGGACGCGAATCCAGCGCCAGCGGCAATTTCCCTTCATCGGCACGGCGCGGATCGAAGCGGTACAGCGGCCAGAATCCGGTTGCGGTAAGCTGACGCATCTGGTCGTGGCTAAGCGCCAGATCGTAGCCATGTTCCTCGCACGGGCTGTAGGCGATGATCAGCGACGGGCCAGGATAAGCTTCCGCTTCCTGAATGGCTTTCACCGTCTGGTTGAGCTGTGCGCCCAGCGAAATCTGCGCGACGTAGACATGGCCATACATCATCATGCTGACGCCGAGATCCTTACGCGCCTTGCGTTTGCCATGCTCACCAAATTTCGTGACCGCCCCTAACGGCGTCGCTTTCGAGGCCTGTCCACCGGTGTTGGAATAGCACTGGGTATCAAGTACCAGAATATTGACGTTTTCGGTCAGGCTCAGCACGTGATCGAGTCCACCGAATCCAATATCGTAGGCCCATCCGTCACCGCCGATGAGCCAGATCGATTTTTCTACCAGCGCGTCGGCATCGGTCAGCAGTTGTTCAGCTCCTTCAATACCCTGAAGCGCATTGCGCAGTTCAGCAACCTGCGCGCGACGAACGTCAGGCGTGGCCTCTGCATGCAGCGCGTCATTCAATTCTGCCGGGATTTTATCGGCAAACTCTTCCAGCAGACGCATTACGCGGGCACGGTGCTGGTCGACCGTCAGACGGAAGCCCAGACCAAATTCTGCGTTATCCTCGAAAAGCGAGTTTGCCCACGCCGGACCGCGGCCGTTCGCGTCGGTGGTATATGGCGTGGACGGCAGGTTACCCCCGTAGATTGACGAGCAGCCAGTCGCGTTGGCAATCAGCATTCGGTCGCCGTAAAGCTGGGTAAGCAGTTTAATGTACGGCGTTTCACCGCAGCCAGAACACGCCCCGGAGTACTCGAAAAGCGGCGTAATGAGCTGTGAGGTACGAATGTCAATGCGTTCCAGCGTGTTGCGGTCGATTTCAGGCAGGTCGAGGAAGAAATCATAATTCACTTTCTCTTCTTCAACATGGTCCAGACGCGACATCATATTGATGGCTTTGATTGTCGGATCCTGACGATCTTTCGCCGGGCACACCTCAACGCACAGGTTACAGCCGGTGCAGTCTTCTGGCGCCACCTGAAGAACATATTTCTGGCCACGCATATCGCGGGATTTTACATCCAGCGAGTGCAGGCTCTCCGGCGCGTCAGCCATCGCTTCCGGCGATACCACCTTGGCGCGAATGGCCGAGTGCGGACAGGCCGCCACGCAGTGGTTGCACTGGGTGCACAGCTCTTCTTTCCAGATGGGGATCGCTTCGGCAATATTGCGTTTTTCCCAGCGGGTCGTGCCCATCGGCCAGGTGCCATCAGGCGGAAGCGCAGAGACGGGCAGGGTGTCGCCCAGTCCGGCAAGCATCGCCGCCGTTACGGTTTTGACAAAATCCGGTGCGGCGTCAGACACCACTGGCGGTCGGTTCGGGCTGCCGGCATTGATCGGCTGCAACGGCACTTCGAACAGCGACTCGCGGGCCAGCGCCAGCGCCTGCCAGTTGCGTTCAACCAGCTCCTGACCTTTGCTGCTGTAGCTTTTGGCAATCGCCCCCTGAAGTTCCATCAGCGCGCTGTCGCCCGGCAGAATGTTGGTCAGGTGGAAGAACGCCATCTGCATGACCGTATTGATACGCGCTGCCAGGCCGCACTCGCGGGCAATCTTCGCGGCGTTAATGACATACAGGCGCGCCTGTTTCTGGTTCAGCACCGCCTGGACTTCCTGGGGCAGGCGCGCCCAGACCTCATCGGCGCTGTACGGGGTGTTGATCAGGAAAATACCGCCGGGCTTCAGGCGCTCGGCCATCTGGTATTTATCAATGAACTGGAGCTGGTGACAGCCAACAAAATCTGCCTGCGAAATAAGGTACGCCGAGCGGATTGGGTGTTCGCTAACGCGCAGGTGGGAGACGGTCAGCCCGCCCGCTTTTTTGGAGTCATAGACGAAATACCCTTGCGCATACCACGGCGTGGAGTTACCGATAATTTTGATGTTGTTTTTGGTCGCCGAGACGCTGCCGTCGCTGCCCAGGCCGTAGAACAGCGCTTCCAGTTTCGCATTCGAGGGCAGGGTGTTTTCCGGCAGCGGGAGAGAAAGGTTAGTCACGTCATCATAAATGCCGACCGTAAAGCGCGGTTTCGGTTTTGCCTCGCGCAGTTCAGTGAATACGGCCAGGACGCATTCTGGTCCGAACTCTTTGGAGGATAAACCATAACGCCCGCCAATGACGCGCGGCAGCGTTTCGCGTTCGCCAGCATTGAACGCCTCAGCCAGCGCCGTCATCACATCAAGATAGAGCGGTTCAGCCTGTGCGCCAGGCTCTTTGGTGCGGTCAAGTACCGCCACGGCACGCGCGCTTTCCGGCAGGGCTGCGAGCAGGTGTTTCGCTGAGAATGGACGATAGAGGCGAACTTTGAGCACGCCCACTTTTTCTCCACGCGTCAGCAATTCATCGACCACCTCTTCACAGGTGCCGATGGCTGAACCCATCAGGACGATCACGCGCTCGGCCTGCGGATGGCCGTAATATTCAAACGGCTTATACGCGCGACCCGTCGCAGCGGCAAAATCGTCCATCGCCTGTTCGACATGATCGTATACCGCGTTGTACCACGGGTTTGTCGCCTCGCGGGACTGGAAATAGGTGTCCGGGTTTGCCGACGTTCCCCTAATCACCGGGTGTTCCGGATTGAGGGCACGCGCGCGATGAGCATCAATGTCAGCCTGCGGCAGCAGGTTCAGAATAGTATCGTCCGGCAGCGGAACGATTTTATTGATCTCGTGTGACGTGCGGAAACCATCGAAGAAATGAATAAACGGCACGCGGCTTTTCAGCGTGGCAATATGCGATATCAGCGCGAAGTCCTGTGCCTCCTGCACGCTACCGGCGCAGAGCATGGCGCAGCCGGTCTGACGCACGGCCATCACGTCCGAGTGATCGCCAAAAATAGAGAGCGCGTGAGTGGCCACGGTGCGCGCGGCAACGTGCAGGACAAACGGCGTTAACTGTCCTGCCAGCTTGTAAAGCGTGGGGATCATCAGCAGAAGACCCTGTGACGACGTAAACGAAGTCGACAGGGCACCGGTCTGCAACGCACCGTGCACGGTGGCAATGGCGCCGGCTTCGGACTGCATCTCAACGACGCGCGGGACGTCTCCCCAGACGTTTTTTAGGCCATTCCCGGCCCAGGCGTCTGCCTGTTCAGCCATCGTTGAGCTTGGAGTAATTGGGTAGATGGCGATAACTTCGCTGGTACGAAACGCAACCGACGCGACTGCACCATTGCCGTCAATAGTTTGCATAGGACAACACCCTTACATTGCGCAAAAAGAGGGGCCTGTAAAACGACGACAGACCCTGAATATTATCTGTGTATTTTAGCAAAGCTCAGGGTTTGCGATTTTCGCTTTTGTGTCCTCGGTATGCGCTGTATCAATGACTGGATGGCTAGTTGCGTTAAAAAATTGCGAGAAATTGTTACCAGAGCGCATAAATACGCACATCCGCTCTCGACGATGCGGCGCGTGATGCCTATTATGCTTAGGTTTCGCTTTAATTATGGGGAGAAAGGTATGCGTTCAGCATTTTGGGTAGGATGTGCCGCGTTACTGTTATCGGCATGCAGCAATGAACCTGTACAGCAGGCGACAGCAGCACACGTTACGCCAGGTATGAGAGCGGCTATGTCCAGCTCTGGACAAGCTAACTGCGCAATGATCGGAGGGTCACTTTCCGTTGCCCGCCAGCTCGACGGCTCCGCCATCGGCATGTGCGCATTGCCTAACGGCAAACGCTGTAGTGAGCAGTCGCTTGCCGTAGGGTCGTGCGGAAGCTACTGAGTTATTCTACTCGCTTAAACATCAATGACTTATCGGCTGTCGCCAGCGTTAACTGGTCCTCGGTCAGGTCTACCTGTGCGCCTTTGCTTAGCATATCGGCGATGGTCTGATCCAGTGCATTAAGCTGCGGCTCGGTGCAGAGTTTCCTCGTCATGGCCAGCGTTTTGACGGTCAATTCTCCTTCGGACAACTTCCCCTGTCCGTTGAAGCCGTTGCACATCGTGCCGGAGACGACAATGTTGTTAATCAGGCTGATATTAGGCTGCGCACTGAAGCGAATTTCAGGCTGCGTTTTACCGACTTTCACCGCTTTGCCATCAACGTTTTCCAGCACGAAGCGGTGATTCTCTAGCTGTTCGGTCTGAACGGAGGCTTTGCCAGGGTTAACACATCCAGCCAGTGCGAGGCTGATTAAACTTACTGCCGCGAGCTTTTTCATTTTTCTTCTCAAACTATCAATGCTGTAAATATTTTTTCAGTGTAACGATACCCTCCTGGGTGTTAATGGGGTTTATCTGAAAGTGCGAGAAAGGACCGGGCGGCGGCGCACCCGGTGAGATACTTAATGAGATTTAAATCCAGCCGCTGCCATCAGCATTTTGAAGAGCATACTGACACAGGCCAGCGCCAGTACGCTGCCGCCCCAGATGATGGCAAGCCACATCAAACGTTTCCATACAGGTTGTTGCATCAGTGATAACCCTCCCCATGCTGTACTTTTCCGCGAAAAACGTAATAACTCCAGAAGGTGTAGACCAGAATGACGGGAATGATCAACAGTGCACCCACCAACATAAAGCCCTGGCTTTGGGGTGGGGCGGCGGCCTCCCAGAGGGTAATGTCCGGTGGGATGATATGCGGCCAGATGCTGATCCCAAGCCCGCTAAAACCAAGGAATACCAGTCCTAAGGTCATGATAAACGGCAGGGTATGGCTCGCCGGATTATTCAGGCAGCGCCACTGACACAGGCTCAGGATCACAACCAGCGCAGGGACGGGCAGCAGATAAAACAGGTTCGGCAGCGTAAACCAGCGTGCGGCAATGGCCGGTTGCGCCAGAGGCGTCCAGATACTGATTACTGCAATGCACCCCAGAAGAAGTAGCAGGAGCACCTTCGATATCTGACGCATCCGCCGTTGCAGGGCATTTTCGCTTTTCATGACCAGCCACGTTGATCCTAACAGCGCGTAAGCCACCACCAGGGCCGCACCGCAAAAAAGAGTAAATGCGGTAAACCAGTCAAATGGACCGCCGCTGTAAGCGCGACCGGTGACGCTGAATCCATGGATCACCGCGCCGACGGTAATGCCCTGGCTGAACGTCGCCACAATCGACCCGCCAATAAAGGCCTTATCCCAGAACGGTCGGTGCGCCGGAGTCGCCTTGAAGCGAAATTCAAAGGCAACTCCGCGAAATATAAGCCCGATCAGCATTATGGTCAGGGGAATGGTCAGCGCGTCGATGATGACCGCATAGGCAAGAGGAAAGGCACCAAACAGAGCCGCACCGCCAAGCACCAGCCAGGTTTCGTTTCCGTCCCAGACCGGGGCTACGCTGTTGACCATCACATCGCGATCGTCTGCATCCGGCGTTGCCGGAAACAGGATGCCTATCCCCAGGTCAAAACCATCCATTACGATATACATCAAGGTGGCGAAAACGATAATAACGAACCAGATAATGGAAAGATCGATACCCATTACGGTTACTCCTTAAATTCAGTGGTGACGGCAGAAAGCGGACGAGCAGGGCGGCCGTCGGATTCGGTCGCGAAGGATCCATGGGGCTGCGGCCCTTTTTTAATCAGACGCACCATATAGCTGTAGCCCACGCCAAACACCGCGGTATAAACCACGAAGAAAGCCAGCAAGCTGATGCTCATGTGCAGATCGCCATGCGCGGAAACCGCATCCTTTGTGCGCTGTAGCCCATAGACGACCCAGGGCTGGCGGCCGACCTCCGTAGTTACCCATCCGGCGAGGATGGCGATCAGCCCGGACGGCCCCATCAGCAGGGCAAACCACAGGAAGGGACGCGAGGTATAGAGGCGGTGTTTGTAACGCAGCCACAGTGCCGCCACGCCCAAAAGCAGCATCAACATCCCTAAACCGGCCATAATGCGGAAAGACCAGAAAACAATCGTGGCGTTCGGACGATCTTCTTTCGGGAACGCCTTCAATGCCGGAACCTGTTTATCAAGGCTGTGGGTCAGGATCAGGCTGCCCAACGCGGGTATCGCCAGTCCAAAACGGGTCCGTTCCTGCTCCATATCCGGCCAGCCAAACAGCAGCAGCGGCGTGGGCTCACCCGGCGGGTTCTCCCAGTGGCCTTCTATAGCGGCTATTTTCGCTGGCTGATGTTTTAAGGTGTTCAGCCCGTGCATATCGCCCACCAGCGCCTGGACAGGGGCTACGATCAACGTCATCCACAACGCCATGGAGAACATGGTGCGAATGGCGGGCGTGTTGTTGCCGCGCAGCAAATGCCACGCCGCAGAGGCACCGACAAACAGTGCGCTGCTGAGGAAAGCCGCTATCGACATGTGCAGAAGGCGATAAGGGAAGGAGGGGTTAAACACCACGGCAAACCAGTCCACAGGAACCACCTGACCGTTTACGATTTCATACCCTTGCGGTGTCTGCATCCAGCTGTTTGACGAGAGGATCCAGAACGTAGAAATGATGGTTCCCAACGCGACCATGCAGGTTGAAAAGAAGTGCAGCCCCGGCCCGACCTTATTCCAGCCAAATAACATCACCCCGAGGAAACCTGCCTCCAGGAAGAACGCGGTGAGCACTTCATAGGTCAGCAGGGGGCCGGTAATACTGCCCGCGAACTGCGAAAACCCGCTCCAGTTAGTGCCAAACTGATAAGCCATCACCAGGCCGGAGACCACGCCCATACCAAAGTTGACGGCGAAGATCTTCGACCAAAAATGGTACAGCGAACGCCAGACGGGATTTTTTGTTTTCAACCACAGCCCTTCCAGCACGGCGAGATAGCTCGCCAGGCCGATTGTGATTGCTGGAAATATAATATGAAAGGATACGGTAAAGGCGAACTGTATTCGCGCAAGATGAAACGCATCTAGACCAAACATGCAAAACTCCGCAGTGCAAAAAATTCGATGCGATTTTAAGCCGTGCCAGGTCTGGGTTGCAGAGACAGACCGATGTTATTTATCTATAACAGTTTTCTTGACCGTCTATGTGAAACTTGTATCGGGCGGTAATATTACCGCCCATGTTAACGCTCACTTTCGTAATGCCCAAAGGTAGATCAATACGGCGTTAATCAGAAAGGAAAAAATAAAAAGTAATAATGTGTAGCTTTCACTCCATTCAAGTTCAGTTACAAATCCAAAATGTCTGGTGTAGAGGTGATAAAGCAAAACATCCGGCATGATGTAGCATACCAGCGAATAAATAATGAAAAGCATCAATGTTTCGACCACCCACGTCAGGGCATGTTTCTTAGCATTCATCAATATACCTGTATGGTGCCAAGTGCATTTAATCCAGCAGCGACTTTTATTGTGCCGGACGCCAGTAGTCCATGCATTAATATTCTGAAGTGAGCATGGTTTGGTAATGTGATGCATCCATTACTAATACCGGACTGTCCCGCAGGGTGTAGGCGAAAAGATCCCCGCTCAACTCTGTTGATAAAGGTTGTGTCGTCAATGTGATTATCATGACGATAAAGAGCAAACCAAAAATCACGGTTCGATCCACTTTCAAACTCTTTGATAACATCATGCCAGTGGGTAGCTAACCCACCTCGAGGACGTGTAACGATATAGTAGAGTCCGGGCGGTAATGGCCCCACCGCAGGCGTTGCAACGGCATCAGGATTGTTTCTGTTGTGGCCTGCGTTTCCTGAATATGCGGGGAAAAAGCCCAGGCCAGGACAGCTCAGCGTTGAAAGTTGCCCCCCGTTTAAATGAAAAGTACATCGAATCATCTGTCTTTCCATTCATCAGAGAAGAAAATATTCCCGTCGCAATGCTTCCAGGTAATCTTTTCGTAGCGAAGAGCGATACTTTCGAGATGGTTATGTTTTTCAGTCGCGGGATTTTTTATATCATGCATGAGTGGACAGATAGAGACAACTTTCACGTTCTCCAGCAGCATGTTGAAGTATTCGACCTCCTGGCCTGCATCATTGATATGATACCACTTAAACTCAGCGCTTTTTAAGGTTTGTCCTTTTGCTACTGCTTTGTACAAATAGGGGTTTGAGCTGTCGAACTCTTTTTCAAAATTAAGTGGGCTATGAATACGGGTGCCTGTGATCTTACCGGTCATGGTGTCGGTAGGGAGATACAGGCCGTGCCCAAAACTCAAAATTTCAATACTTCCCTCACGATTCACAACATCGACAGAGCCCTTAATACTCGCGCCGCCGTCATCTTTTAGCCAGAGGTATGCTGGAATTGCCATCCTGTAGATCCCTTTTTCTGAGTGAATCTGAAAAGTTAATACCTCTGGTGAACCAACCAGGTAGGCATAAAATGCCATATAAAACATTTATATTTCAATTGGTTATGTGTTGGTGCTTCGAAATCGGTTTCTTGAATAATCAATGATGCTGTAGACAATCTTGAATAAAAAAATTCTTTTTATGATTTTTACGCATTAAACAGCTTGCTTTGTCACCAGCAACATGCGTTAATGGATTTCTGGTTTTGAATCCAAATAAATATCTGACGTAGTTTTATAAAGCAGTTCTCATCACGTTGTGCCTCTCCGCAGCCTCTCTTGGGTCTTTATCTACATTCCGATTCGTTTTGTATCGAACCATTTATGCCTGACCGGCTCATGAGTAATTTACGTTTTTACGTTTACAGGAGAATCCTATGACTTCTTATATCCATTTCCGCTGCCCATGCTGTCATGGTTCGCAGTACCGCACCTCAGCTTTTGACGTGTCTGATAAAAACCCGTTCGGCGCGAAATGCATTTTCTGCAAATCGCCGATGATCACGCTCGATCACCTGGCCGCTGCGCATTCTGCTCAGAATCACGTTACCGAATACCGCAAGTAAGCCACCGCATTTCCCATAACAGTTAGCACAATCTTCTCTTTTTCTCCTGCTGATATACACTGTCAGCAATAAGGAGAATCTGATGAAAAAATACCAGCGTCTGGCGCAACAAATTATCTCGCAGATTGAGCTTGGCGTATGGTTGCCGGGCGATAAGCTGCCTTCCCTGCGAGAGCAGGTGGCAAGCAGCGGCATGAGCTTTATGACCGTGGGCCACGCGTATCAGATGCTGGAAAGTCAGGGGCGCATTGTTGCCAGACCGCAGTCGGGCTACTACGTTGCCGCGCGCCCGACCACGCACCAGCCTGCACCGCCCGCGCAGGTTATGCGCGACGAAGTGGTAGACATCAACACCTATATCTTCGACGTGTTACAGGCCAGCCGCGACCCCTCCGTTGTCCCCTTTGCCTCGGCATTTCCCGATCCACGCCTTTTCCCGCTTCAGCAACTCAACCGCTCGCTGGCTAACGTCAGTAAAACGGCCACGGCCATGAGCGTGATTGAAAACCTGCCGCCGGGTAACGTTGACTTACGTCATGCCATTGCCCGTCGCTACGCTCAGCAGGGGATGAATATCTCTCCGGATGAAATTGTGATCACCGCGGGTGCGCTCGAAGCACTCAACCTCAGCTTACAGGCCGTCACGGAACCTGGTGACTGGGTTATTGTTGAGAACCCTTGTTTTTATGGCGCACTTCAGGCGCTGGAACGTCTGAAGCTGAAAGCGCTGTCGATTGCCACTGACGTCCGGGAAGGTATCGATCTCAATGCCCTTGAGCAGGCGTTAAACGACTATCCGGTAAAAGCCTGCTGGCTGATGACTAACAGTCAGAACCCGCTCGGCTTTACGCTGAGCGCAGAGAAGAAAGCCCAGCTGGTGGCCTTGTTAACCCGGCACAACGTCACGCTGATCGAAGACGATGTTTACAGCGAACTCTATTTTGGCCGTGAAAAGCCGCTTCCGGCAAAAGCCTGGGATAAGCAGGACATGACGTTGCACTGCTCCTCATTTTCCAAATGTCTGGTGGCCGGTTTTCGCATTGGCTGGGTGGCGGCGGGAAAACATGCGCGCCGTATTCAGCAGTTGCAGCTAATGAGTACGTTATCGACCAGCTCTCCCATGCAGCTGGCGCTGGTGGATTATCTGGCGACCAAACGTTACGACGCCCACCTTCGTCGCCTGCGGCGTACGCTTGCTGAACGTAAACAGCAGGCCTGGCAATCGCTTCTGCGCCATATGCCTGCCGGCGTCAAAATCCATCATAACGACAGCGGCTACTTTTTATGGCTGGAGCTGCCTGAACAGCTGGATGCGGGGCAGTTGAGTGAAAAGGCATTAACCCATCAAATCAGCATTGCCCCCGGCAAGATGTTTTCCACCTCCGATATCTGGACGCCGTTTTTCCGTTTCAATACCTCCTGGGGTTGGAGCGAGCGGGAGGAACAGGCTGTCGTCCAGCTGGCGGCGCTAATTCGCGAAATGATGCTGCCGCCAGTCACACCTTGATGAAAATTCCTGAAGCGGCAGGGCGCGCGGTCTACCTTTAATATGGGGGTACGGCTTAAAAGCGTGACGTTGTCACGTATCGATCCGACAAACGTGTGCTGACAGCGAAAATAATGTCGACTTTAACAGGACGGTGCTATGCAAAATCAATTGCTGATTAATGGTGAACTGGTGGCCGGCGAAGGGGAGAAGCAGGCGGTTTATAATCCTGCCACGGGTGAGGTGCTGCTTGAGATTGCTGAAGCATCGGCTGCACAGGTGGACGCTGCCGTACAGGCTGCCGATCGCGCGTTCACAGAGTGGGGACAAACGACGCCGAAAACGCGCGCCGACTGTCTGTTAAAGCTGGCTGACGTGATTGAAGCCAACGCCGACGCGTTCGCGCAGCTGGAATCCCTTAACTGCGGAAAGCCGCTCCATTGTGCCCTGGGGGATGAAATTCCTGCCGTGGTTGATGTGTTTCGCTTCTTTGCCGGGGCCGCCCGCTGCCTGAATGGGCTGGCTGCCGGAGAATATCTGGAAGGACATACCTCGATGATTCGCCGCGATCCGGTTGGCGTTGTCGCCTCGATCGCGCCCTGGAACTATCCTCTGATGATGGCGGCGTGGAAGCTGGCCCCCGCGCTGGCAGCGGGAAACTGTGTCGTCATCAAGCCATCAGAAATCACCCCGTTGACGGCGCTGAAGCTGGCAGAACTGGCGAAAGATATCTTCCCGGCAGGCGTGCTAAACGTGCTGTTTGGTCGCGGCAAGACCGTAGGGGATCCGCTGACCGGTCACGAAAAAGTGCGCATGGTTTCCCTCACCGGCTCTATCGCCACCGGGGAACATATTATTGGTCATACCGCATCCTCTATCAAACGTACCCATATGGAGTTGGGTGGAAAAGCGCCGGTCATTGTCTTTGACGATGCAGATTTGGATGCCGTGGTTGAGGGGGTGCGTACGTTTGGCTTCTACAATGCCGGCCAGGACTGTACCGCAGCCTGTCGAATCTATGCCCAGGAAGGAATTTATCCCGCCCTGGTTGAAAAGCTGGGCGCAGCCGTTGCCAGCCTGAAAATGGGCGCCCCGGACGATGCATCAACGGAGCTTGGTCCGCTCAGCTCCGCAGCGCATCTTTCCCGTGTTTGTGCTGCCGTGGATGAAGCCAAAGCCCTCGGACATATCCGCGTCGTCACCGGCGGCAGTAAAGCAGAGGGGGGCGGATATTACTTCCAGCCAACGCTGCTGGCCGGGGCGAAGCAGGAAGATGCGATCGTCCAGCGAGAAGTGTTTGGTCCGGTAGTCAGCGTGACGGCGTTTGAGGATGAAGCGCAGGTGCTGGCCTGGGCCAACGATTCGCAATACGGCCTGGCCTCGTCCGTCTGGACAAAAGACGTCGGGCGCGCCCATCGACTCAGCGCACGGTTGCAGTATGGCTGCACCTGGGTGAATACCCATTTTATGCTGGTGAGTGAAATGCCCCACGGCGGGATGAAGTTATCCGGTTACGGCAAAGATATGTCGATTTACGGCCTTGAAGATTACACGGTTGTGCGACATGTCATGATCAAACACTAAACACTTATGCCCGGCGCAGTGCCGGGCGTTTGTGCTTACCAGCCACACACGTCGTGTTCATTTTCCGTATCGTAGGCGCGAACGGTATTCACCAGATCCTTCACAACATCTGCCGCGACATCCGGGATCAACAGTTCCATAGGCGCCTCTGTCTCAAAATCTACCGACACGCCGTTGCTGTTGTTGGTGACGGTCACGGTATAGGTTGCCTTACCCATAACTTACTCCTTATGCGTGTTGACCACTTTACCGATACCCGCCTCGCTGAGCGTGACGGCAGGATCCGCGAAAAAGTCGATATTAAAGTAAGTATCGTCGGTCAATAGCTCAATGCGGTGCCATTTTTGCGGAGGGGAGATGCCAAAAGAACCGGCCTCAATCACCACTTCCAGATCGGGTTCGGTGGCATCGCCATCGGCAAAGCCAAAGTAACGCACCGCACCCTGCATAACGGACAAACGCCCGTACACGCCAGCTTTAGTGTTGTGATGGGTAAAAAGCGCTTTTGGGGCGGTCTCTTTATTCCAGAACGGGGTAGAACGGGTGTGAACAAAGTTTTCAGGAATACGTAACATAATAGTTTCCTTCATGATATCGGGCGCTTAAAGGGACTTAAGCACCTCAGGTTCAACAAAGAATTCAATATTGAACAGGGTGTCGTCGGTCATCAGCTCAATGTGATGCCATCTCTCTGGCGGGAAAACGCCGAAATGACCCGCCTCAATGACGAGTTCGCTGTCAGGCTCGGGCGTAAATTCATCAGCATAGCCCAGATAACGCACTGCGCCGCGCATCACCGACAGGCGCGGGAAAACGCCCGGACGCGTACCCGTATCAAGGTGGCGTTTAAAAATGCCGGCGGGGGCCGTTTCTTTGTTCCAGAAAGGCGTGGAACGGGTGTGAATGCAACTCTGTGGAATGCGTAGCATGTTTCCTCCCATGAAAGCCTGCTCTTATTAGACTGCTTTCTGAGGGAATGAATTTATCAAAAAGTGCATTTTATATGCATCTTATCAATAATAACCGTTTTGCTTTACCCGGCGTTGTTACACAAGATACTCAGTTGTTATTATCCTTAGTATTTAAGTGGTTATGATGTAATGAAAAAACTTGATCTGTGTCAACATATGACGCATATTGCGTGCGGTTATTTTTTGGCTCAGGTAAACAGAATGACGTTGTATCAAAAGATGTTGGTGTTTTACGCAATCATGGCCTCTGTCTGTGCCTTAATCACCTGGTTCCTGTCTAAAGATCGAAAACGTATTCGCTTGTTGAGCGCATTCCTGGTGGGCTCCACCTGGCCGATGAGCTTTCCTGTAGCCCTGTTGATCTCACTTTTCTGACGCGTTACTCGCGCGGCTCACCGACATGAAAGTGCTGAAGCCCACATTGCTGTGGGCTGGGAAGCATTAGCGTAAAATCGCGTCCAGTGCTTTGCGCGCAACAGGCTGAACGTCATACGGACACTGATAATCCACGTTTTCAATGGCGCGGGTGTAGAGCGCAACCAGCCAGTCATAAACGTAAGCTGTCGCCGCATGAACAGGCTGCTCACCCAACCGGGTGAGGCGGGGTGAGGCGTTACTCACCACCGGCGTCACAAAAATGGCCTGACTTTTGCGGATCCGGCTTGCAGGCCGTTCAGCGACGGGAGTCAGTTCATATCCAAGCCAGCCAATGAAATTGCCTATCGCGGCATGCAGCTGTGCGCCACTGCTTTTATCTGTTTCTACAATACGTTGCAGTTGCAGCGGCAGGTTCAGCCGGTAGCTGGTGACGATCAGCACATCGGCAATCTGCTGTAATACGCTTGCGTCCAGGCCCAGCCGGGCAGCCGCCGCGTCGTTGCGACTCCACTGACGAAGATGGTTAACCCACACGCTATGGGCCATTCGCGCCTTGTCCTTGGTCTGCAACGCGCCAGGATTTTCCTGCGCCTCTTCCGCAAACAGATCGATAACGTCGTTAAACAGGCCGTTGACCTGTTCCTCACGAGGCTGGTGAACCGTCAGCAGCGTCTCAAACGCTTTTAACGGCGGCAGAAGCCCTTCAAGCAGTTCACCGTGACGAGCGGCGCTGCCTTGCAGCGTTCGAACCATTTTTTCGGCCTGAGCCCGCTCAGCTATTGGGTCGCGGGTAAGTGGGCCGATATACGGGCGCATAAGTGCCGACAGCGACTGTTGCAACACGCTTTTCAACGTTTGAAGACGCTTCTGGCGCTGGGCCGGCAGGGTAGCCTGCGACAGCCATTCGATCACCCGCTGCATACTGTGGGAATCAAGTGCCTGGAGCGTGCCCCAGCGCAGACCCGGCTGGCCCAGCAACTGCTGCACCGCTTCGTCAAGGTTCTGCTTCGTGGTGAACCGCGCATCATGAGGGGTGATGGCCCAGACCAGCCCCGGCAATGCGGACTCTTCCACCGGCTGCGTCTCTTTGACCCAGTTTTGCAGGAGCCTGGCCGTTTTTGCCGTCTGCTGGTGGTGCGCTGTTGCGTTGCAGATAACGAGCACATCCGGCTGAATTTGCTGACGATAATGCTCCAGCAACCACTGGCATTTTGCCTGCGTCATCAGCGGCGTGTTTTCCTCAGTAATGGCCGGAATATCAATAATATCGACGTTATCGAGGGCGCAGCTCTCAACGGGCAGCACCAGTTCGCGTGTCAGACATGCCAGTACATCGACGGGCAGGCTAATGGCATTAAGCAGCTCGCCGTTATTAATCGGGTGAAGCAGGGTTTCCTGCGCTTCTGGTACGGTAAATGCCCCATGAGTCAGGAAACCTTCACACGGCAGGCCAAAGCTGTCCACCAGAAGACTCAACGGCGCGGCAAGCGCGCTGGCATGGCCGGTTTGATGCAGCACATGAGCGAGTTTAAGCCACTGTTGGGTTAACTCCTGTTGCTCACCCCACAGCAGGGACCAGACGCTGGCGCGCGTGCTGAGATCCAGCGACGGGATCAGCAGGGCAAACTGATGCCACAGGGCATCGTCAATCTGCTGCTTAGCAGCCGGGACCTTGCTCTGCCAGAAACGGGCAATGGTCGCCACTTCCTGCCCGGTCATTCCCGGCACGCTCTGCGGTTGACGCAGCGCACGCCATTTTTCAAGCCGGGCTTCAATCACGGACTTATCCACCGCGCGGATCTGCGGATCCAACGTGGTACGCGCGATAAACAGCTGCACCAGCTCGGCCTCCGTCACCAGGCGCAGGCGCAGCGGAAACGCCTCATCGGCAATCTCGCCGGACGACCTGCTGAAACGAACGGCCATGTTGGTTGGCGCATGTCCCGGATTGATATGCGAGAAATAATCGAACGTGCGTTGACCCGGCGTGACGTTCAGCCGTTCGTCGCCGCTGCCGCACAGGGAGGCCAGCAGGTGTGCTTTCGCCGTCTGCGAGTGGCCGTATAAGCCAATGCTGCTCCGGCTGACAAGGGCGCGATCGAGCGCCTCTTCGCGCGCGCGGGCTGCGTTAAGGCGGGCAAGCAGGGCGTCGGCGTCGTTATCCAGCATCGGGGCGTGCTGTCGCGTCTCGTTGATCCACCCGATTAAGGCCTGGGTGGTGGCAGTCGTCCCGGTCATTTGAGGTATACGCTCCCGCTGTCGATCCAGTAATGGCTGCCGCTGTGTCGGCGATCGGCCAGAGTATTCAGTTTAAACGTCAGGGCATCCGGCGGCACGGGCGTGCCGTCCTGGAGCCAGGCGTCGCTCAGCTCGAACGATTCCGGGCCTTCCTGCCTGTTGCCGCCACGCAGCTTCAGGCGCACGTTCAGCACGCCGTCGCCCGCGATGGCTTTCGCCAGCTCGGCAGAGTTGATGCTCAGGGTGTAAAGCGGCGTGGCGGGCCAGCGGGCATTGGCCAGCTGCCGGAAGCCGAGCGTGACGTTACCGCGCAGCGGGAAGTGCAGCCGGGCGTCCAGTTTCGCGCCGGGTTTATCGAGGTCGATGTCGTGATACCAGACGTTCTCGTCCCGCAGGGTATTGATCGTGTTATCCAGCACCCCCAGATAACGCACCGTAGAGTACGCGCCAATATCGGCCGCTTTGAAGTTAAAGCGCGGCAGACGAAGATCCAGCGCCAGGCTACAGAGCATCGCCCCCACGGCGGCGGTGGATTTCGGGTTGCCGATCCGTCCCTGCTGGCTGAACGGATACCATTCATGAACCTGGTATTTATCCAGCCAGACGATACGGTTGACGGGCACCGGTTGCAGGTGGCGAATCAGGGCCTGAACGCCCGGCAGGCAGCCCGGTCGTCCCGTGATCAGCAGAATATCGCAGCTGTAGTGAGAAATTGCTTCGCATACCGCATGAAGCGGGGCGGCGAGCGTGAACTGCCCCGCCAGCATGGCGTCCTGCATCTCCCGGAAATTGACGTGCAGCGGCACGCTGAACAGATCAAAGTGCTCTGAGCCAGCAGGCAACGCATGGTCGATCGCCTGCTGGAGATAATTCATCACGTTACGCGTTGGTTTTTGGGTCAGCAGGTCGCCAAAGGTGGCGTGCAGCCCGGCCAGCGGATCGTCAATATCGCTCGATTCCCACGCCGCCAGGATCGCGTGACCGATCGGCATAAACAGCTGAAGCGCCGTTTGCTGGCGCAATACTGCCTGGGTATCAATCCGCCCGGAGTCGCCGAACAGGGACGCCATCAGCAGGGAGGCATCGGCTATGCCGGATTTCTGAAGCTGGGTTTGCAGCGCGGGCAGTACGTAGCGCTGGATCACGTCCAGCAGCGTATCATCGCCGGCTACCTTGAACCCTTCGCGGAACAGCAGCTGCGGGGTAATTTTGACGTTATTACCGGAGCCATCATCGAGCTGATAGTGCGTGATGGCCATATCCGTCGTGCCGCCGCCGATATCGATAGAGGCAACGCGCAGCGCACGCCCCGGCTCGACGCCCGGCTCAGGCGCGCGATCCGGACGGGCGAGGGAGGCGAAAAACGCTTCGGTCTGGCCGCCGAAGTGGGAAATGGCTTCGTTATAGAGCCACACCAGCTGGCCGCAGCTGGCTTCGTCCCACTCCATCTGGATCTCAGGAACCGGAACCACGCTTTTTTCCTGCTGCTTCCGGCTGGCAAAATCTTCATCCTGCGGATGCCAGCCCATCGCTTTCCAGACGATGGCGATGGCTTCGAACATGCGGCGACGGAAGATCTCGCGCTCCTGTTTCGGCATCGCCGAAGGCAGGGTGAGGATCAGCGTACGCAGCTGGCGCGGAGAGGCCGGGAAGCCGAGCCGCAGGCGGGTGGCAACGCTGTTAATCTGGCCAAGCGCCTGCGCCAGCAGCTCACAGAGCATGTGCGTCATCAGGGTGCTGCGGCTGTACTGCGGAGAGAAGACCGGCAGGCGCTCATCCTGCGGCAGCGTGAAGAGCGGTTCCCCATCGTCGTTCATGAGGTTCATCAGCGGAAACGCGGTCGCCAGCGGTTCGCGTTGAGTCTTGCCGTTCATCTGGCTGAAGCGCCAGTCCTGCACGACCGGCGTTTCGTCCCACAGGTAGCGACGCGGGCTGGAGATCCCGCTGTTGCCTTCAGTGCCCAGACGCTGCATCGCCAGCTTACGCGCTTCATCACCCACGCGGACAATAGATGGCCAGACGAACGCATCCTCACGGCCGCTTTCCACCGAGAAGTGTTGCTTGCCAAAGCGCGCTTCAGAAAATTCGAGACGGCTGGTAAACAGCGGCTCATTCAGGAACTGCGGCTCGCTCAGAGAGCGCACCTGGAGTTCAGCCGTCTGGCGCAGGCCGTCATTGGCATCACCATGATCTTCAATAATCACGCCGCAGGTGTGGGTGTTACCAACGTCAAGGATCAAATCGACAGGAATGGCAGGGGTGCTCAGGGTGTGGGTAACAAACTTCACTTCCGGCACGGTCAGTTGTTCACCGAGCATAGAGAGCAGGTTGAGCCAGTGTGCCTGATACTCAAAGCTACGCATGGCCTGATGCAGCTCGCGTTCAGATCGTTTTTCAACCCCGTCGGCAAACTGCGTGAAGGCTTCGCGCAGCCAGCCGTCAATCCAGGTCTGGTCGAGGAAACTCTCAACTTCACCGTCGCGCCAGGCGAGTGCGAAACGCGTCCCGTTCAGGATATCGTTTTCAATCGGCGACAACGCGGACGTTGCATGCTCTGCAATCTGGCTGTCGAGGGCGATGGTGACGCGGTGCGTGTTGCCAGCCGCGTCGGGTGTGGAAAGCTTTCGCACCTGGACGCGGGCCCAGTTGTCCGGGCCATCAACAAACGTCCGCGGCGGATTAAAACGCAGGAAAGGAAGCGGCAGCCAGACGCCGTCCAGCACGGTCAATGAGTCGTGCAGCGGAATAGTGCTTTCAGGCTTGACCACTTCCGGCTGCCCGCCATCGGCGGCAGGCAGCGTGTACCGACCGTTAACCAGATCAAAATCCAGACGCAGCAGCGGGCCATTTGCCGTTTTACGCACGAAACGCCCATTGCTCGCGGTGTCCTGCGGCGTCAGGCCAAAATCGAGGAACTGTACGCCGCTGTTAGCAATCAGCGTAACGCTCTGTTTATAGTCGCAAAGATTAACCAGCATAGGATCAGACACCTGCTTTCTTGAACGTCAAAGGAACGACGGTGTTGGCATCGTAACGTGCGGTGCATTCCGCCACATCGCTGGCACCCGCCTTACAGGTCACTTCCGGCATCGGATACCGTGAGCCGTCGGTGCAACGTGCGTTGCCGCGCGTTTTGATCAACAGCTCGCCGTTGCTGTGTAATCCGGAGAAGACGTCCACGCGGCAGACAATATTGTCGCCATGCACGACCCGGGCGAAACCTTTGTTGTTCTGGATCTGATAGCGCAGCGATGGCGGTTTGCCGGTGAGCGGGTCCTGCACATCGAGAAACGCGCGCCAGGTACCGTTCAGGAAGCGCGTTAACCCGGCCTTGACCTGGTTTGCCTCCATCACCATTGCATCTTTCGGTATCGCGGTAATGGCCACAGGCTCGGCCGCCGGAGCAGGCGCTTTTACCTTCGGCTCTACCACTTCGGCCTGGTGCAGCGGGAGTTTTAACTCAAGCGGCTCCACCGTCTTAACCGGGACCGGCGCAATCGCCACGGGGGCTGGTGCAGGCGTGGCGGCCGGCACCGCGGTCGCGGCCTGTTTTGGCCACAGCAGCGGGGTGGCAATGGCCGCAACGATGACCGCGGCAACCGGCAGTAGCCACAGAGGGGAGCGACGCTTTTTCTGCACGACCGTCGGTGCGGGCTCTGGCGGCTCGACGTTCATGCGCACCGGCTCTGGCGTATAGAGTTCATCTTCGGTGATACGGACGGTAGCCGCAGGCGTGATAAGCGGGGCATCGGCCTGCTCAAAAGTCACCGCCGGGGTGGGTTCTGGCTCCGGTTCAGGTTCGACAATCACCTCTGGCTCAGGCTCAGGGATCAACGATTCGCGCAGGCAGTCCAGCACGTCATCGCGCGCATTCTCGTTAAGATTGACGAAACCCCAGAAGCAGATCACCGGCTTGCCATCGACGAGATAGACAAAGTTTTCCCCGGGAAACTGGAAGGCTTTTGAAAGCAGTGAGCCAAACAGCTGCTGCGCCGTTTTCGGTGACTGGAGGCATTTTTTACTCAGCGACTCCACGCTGGCGAGCGTGTTTTCCAGATAGCGCAGGGCACGAAAGCGATCGTCTTCTTCCGCCGCCTTCCAGCTGGAGACCGTGCCCTCAACCGGGGAATACCAGTCAACGCGGTCGGCGCCGTCATTGACCTGAGGAATGGCCAGACAATCGACGATAGCCTGCTGTTTGCGCAACCGAAGCGCTTCCCGTATTTGCAGGGCTGATTCAAAAACGGCCTGTCCGCCGCCGCCAACGGCCTGAAAATCATCCAGATTGCCGCTGCGTAAAAGTGTTTTTGCCACGATTTGGTCCTGTAGACTTTTTCACGCCGTTACTTTAGCTAAACGCGATTGCAAACAAACGGCTGAGGAGACGGCAAAAGGGACGATTTCTTGCGGCATTGATCGGGACGGTTGTGCTTGACGACTAACGCACCTTAAGGCAAATCGTTTTTCGTGGGCTGGTGCTTAAACCAGCGAAAAGTGCGGCTTTAGAATAACCTGATAGTGATTCGTTATTTGTCAGGTTATATCGCCTGTGCTGTTATTACTGTCCACTATAATAAAACCGAAAGGGTAATAACCATGTCTACAGGGAAAACCGTGCTCGCCCTCGCGCTGAGCGCGCTGCTGCCGGCAAGTGCCGCATGGGCGGCAAACAAAGACACCATTATCTACTGCTCCGAAGCGTCACCGGAGTCGTTTAACCCGCAAATCGCCAGTTCTGGACCCTCGTTCGTCGCCAGTTCGCAAACGCTGTATAACCGTCTGATTAACTTCGATCCGGTGAAAAATACCCCCGTGCCTTCGCTCGCCGAGTCGTGGACCATTTCACCCGATGGTAAAACCTATACTTTTACCCTGCGAAAAGGGGTGAAGTTCAACAGCAATAAATTCTTTAAACCGACGCGCGACTTCAATGCCGATGACGTTATTTTCTCGGTCATGCGTCAGAAAGACCCTAACCATCCGTATCACAACGTTTCCCAGGGTAATTACGAATACTTTAATGACGTGGGCCTCGACAAGCTCATTCAGGATGTGAAAAAGATCGACGATTACCACGTTCAATTCACGCTGAGTGAACCCAACGCGGCATTTCTGGCCGACTGGGGAATGGACTTTGCCTCAATCCTCTCCGCCGAGTACGCGGATGCGATGCTGAAAAAAGGCACGCCTGAAAATGTGGATACCTGGCCAATCGGCACCGGGCCCTATGTGCTTCAGCAGTACAAAGTGGACTCGCTGATCCGCTACGTCGCCAATCCAAACTACTGGGACGGTGAAGTGCCGACCAAACACCTGATCTTCTCCATCACGCCAAACGTGGAAACCCGTCTGGCGAAGCTGCAAACCAACGAGTGCCAGATCGTTCCTGCGCCGTCGCCCGTGCAGTTTGAAGTGATCAAGAAAAACAAAGACCTGACGCTGCACTCGGTGGACGCGCTGAACGTGGGGTATCTGGCGTTTAATACAGAGAAAAAACCGTTTGATAACGTGCTGGTACGCCAGGCCCTGAACTATGCGACGGACAAAAAGGCCATCGTGAACGCGGTCTTTATGGGATCTGGCACGGTAGCCAAATCGCCGATCCCGCCGAACATGCTCGGCTTTAATAAAGACCTGAAGGATTACGACTACGATCCGGAAAAAGCAAAAGCCCTGCTGAAGCAGGCGGGTCTGGAGAAGGGCGCGGAGGTCACGCTCTGGTCGATGCCGGTTCAGCGCCCGTACAACCCGAACTCACGGCGTATAGCGGAGATGATCCAGGCCGACTGGGCGAAAGTGGGCGTGAAGGCAAAAATTGTGTCTTACGAGTGGGGCGAGTACCTCTCCGGCATGCGTAAAGGCGAGCATGATTCCGCGCTGTTCGGCTGGATGTCCGACAACGGCGATCCGGATAACTTCGCCGACGTACTGCTGGGTTGTGACAGCATTAAAACCGGTTCCAACGCCGCGCGCTGGTGCGATAAGGGGTATGATGAGCTTGTGCAAAAGGCTAAGCTGACCAGCACCCCGGAAGAACGCGCGAAGCTGTACGGCCAGGCGCAGGAGATTTTCTACCAGCAGGCGCCGTGGATTGCGTTAGCTAACGGCAAAACGTTCTACGCGACCCGCAGTAACGTGACGGGTTACAGCGTGAGTCTGATGGGCAGTGATTTTTCGAAAGCGAAGCTGAACTGATCGTATTATTGCCGGGTGGTGCCAGGGTTTCCCGGCCTACATTCAGCACCCGTAGGCCCGGTACGCCTGGCGCCACCGAATACGTTAAAAGGAGTGACAATGTCACATTTAAACGATGTTATCGCGCGCGTTGATGCCGCCATCGAAGAGAGCGTTATTACCCACATGAATGAACTGCTGATCGCATTAAGCGATGATGCAGAGCTGAGCCGTGAAGATCGCTATACCCAGCAGCAGCGCCTGCGCACCGCGATTTCACATCACGGTAAGCAACATAAAGAAGAAGCGGAGGCGCGCCATGCTCACCTTACGCAGGGCGGGACTATTCTGTAAGGGTTAAAACTGGCGCCGCGCCACCAGCCAGGCGCCGACCACCAGCAACACTGCGCCGCAGACCGGGCCAACCAGCGCGCGCAGCGGGACGCCGTGGCTTTTAAGGATGTCCATCACCAGGCCGCCAATTAGCTGGCTTGCCACCAGTACGGCAATCGTCGTTGCCGCGCCCACGTTCTGATACCCGCTAATACTGGCAAAGACAAAAAACGAGCCCAGCAGCCCGGGGATCAATGTCCACCAGCGCACCGTTGACGCCAGTTCGCTAACCCCCGCCAGGCCATTTTTCACCAGCAGGATGCTGACAAACAGCACGATCCCCACCAGCGAATTGAGCAGCATGGCGATAAGAATGGTGGAGGAGGATTGCGTAATGCGCACCATCAGGGTGTTCTGCACCACCAGCCCAATCCCGGCGGCTACCAGAAACGCTAACGTCAACGATTGATTCATGGCAGAGCATCCGGATCGCTGCGCTGATCAAGCTGGAGCTGCATAAAGGTTAAATCCAGCCAGCGGCCAAATTTGGTGCCCACCTGCGGCATATTTCCGGTAGTAATAAAGCCCAGAGTGTTGTGCAGATGAATGGACGCCTGGTTCTGGGCCTCAATCCCGGCAACCATCACATGCTTACCGATCAGGCGGGCTTCATTAATTAATTCCTTCATCAGCAGCCGACCAATGCCTTTGCCCTGATGATCCGGGTGAACGTACACCGAGTGCTCCACCGTATGGCGAAAACCGTCGAATGCCCGCCAGTCGCCGAATGAGGCGTATCCCGTCACCACACCGTCTTCTTCACTGACCAGTACCGGATAACCCACCATCGTACGCGCCTCAAACCATGCAATACGGTTATCGGTATCGACGGTTTTATCGTTCCAGATGGCGGCGGTGTGCAGAACCGCATGGTTATAAATTTCAGCGATAGCGGCACAATCTTCTTTGCAGGCATGACGAACGATCATGGTTAACCTCTGGCTGTGTTGTTCACTATAGTAGTACGATCTACTCACAATATTACACAGTTCTTGTATTGCACCGCTACGACAAAATCCCTATTTTTTTACCGCCAGACCACCCAGAGAGAGCATCCATACACTATAGTATGACGTCATGAATACAATAACAGACAATATGAATCAACGGATTAGCGCCCGTATCCGCCTGGAACGCGAGTCTCGGGGATGGTCTATAAGCGAACTGGCCGAACGGGCGGGGATTTCGCGCGCCATGATCCACAAGATTGAGCGGGGCGACAGTAGCCCAACGGCGACGCTGCTTGCCCGTCTTTCCGGTGCCTTTGGTATCAGCATGTCAACGCTCATCGCGCGCGCGGAAATGCAGGAGGGCAAGCTGTTACGTCTGGCGAACCAGCCCGTGTGGCGCGATCCGCAAACCCACTATGTGCGTCGCCACGTGTCGCCGCGCACCGATCTGCCTATCGATCTCGTCCAGGTCGAACTGCCCGCGGGCAGCGATGTGCCAATGCCTGCCTCCTCCTATGCGCTGGCGCGACAGCTGATCTGGTTGCAGTCCGGTGAACTGGTCTTTCTGGAGGGGGACACCCGCCATGAAATGAAGGCCGGAGATTGTCTGGAACTCGGGCCGCCGAACGACTGCCGGTTTATCAACGAAACGGATGAACCGTGCCTTTATCTTGTCGTGCGGCTTAATCAGTCCGGCTCATAATGCAAAAGCGATCCGCAGCATAACGTGCCAGGCTTGAATGACATTTTCAGCAGTAAGGAGAGATGAATGAGTCAATCTACTACGCAAAACCGACGCTGGGTACTGGCCTCCCGTCCGCACGGCGCGCCGGTCGCCGATAACTTCCGCTTAGAAGAACAGCCAATCCCCACGCCCGCAGAGGGCCAGGTATTGTTACGCACCGTATGGCTCTCGCTGGATCCGTATATGCGAGGCCGTATGAGCGATGCGCCATCCTATTCACCTCCGGTCGAGATTGGTGCCGTGATGGTGGGCGGTACGGTAAGCCGCGTCGAGACGTCCCGCCATCCTGATTATAAAGAAGGTGAATGGGTTCTGGGTTACAGCGGCTGGCAGGACTATGAACTGTCGGACGGGAAGGGGCTGGTGAAACTGGGCGAAAACCCGTCGCGCCCTTCGTGGTCACTCGGCGTGCTGGGGATGCCGGGCTTCACCGCGTATATGGGGCTGCTCGATATCGGCCAGCCTCAGGCGGGGGAAACGCTTGTCGTGGCCGCAGCCACGGGGCCGGTAGGCGCAACGGTGGGGCAGATCGGTAAAATAAAAGGGTGCCGGGTCATCGGCGTGGCCGGCGGTGAGGAAAAATGCCGTCATGCGGTTGAAGTGCTTGGTTTCGACGCCTGTCTGGATCACCGTGCGGACGATTTTGCTGAACAACTGGCGAAAGCCTGCCCGCAGGGCATTGACGTTTATTACGAAAACGTCGGCGGTAAAGTCTTTGACGCCGTGCTGCCGCTACTGAATACCTCCGCGCGCGTACCGGTTTGTGGACTGGTCAGCGGCTACAACGCGACCAACCTGCCGGAGGGTCCGGACCGGTTACCGCTGCTGATGGGAACCATCCTGAAAAAACGCATCCGCATGCAGGGCTTTATTATCGCTCAGGACTATGGTCATCGTATTGACGAGTTCCAGCAAGAAATGGGCCGCTGGGTGCAGGAAGGCAAAATTCACTATCGCGAGCAGGTTACGGAAGGGCTGGAAGCGGCCCCTGACGCGCTGATTGGGCTGCTTGAAGGGAAAAACTTCGGCAAAGTCGTGATCCGCGTGGCGGCAGACTAATCAGGGCATCGGTTATGGCGGACGGGGTCCGCCATAATTATTTGTGCAGATACGATATATTGTCTTTAATTAACCCATAAGCTTTGCGCGCCTTCGGCCCAGCTGAGCCATAAGTGGTAAACGCACTATTATTTGAACGATTTTTTATTTTAACGCGCGCCCAACTTACCAGGCATGACGATACAGGATTATATCGAACCGGCGATGTTTTTTTAAACAGTCGCCGAAAATGGCATTTTGTTTTGGCTACGGGAATTTGACATGCTTGATTTGGATAATTTGGAAAAAGCACAAAGAATCAGTCTGACTATGCAAGTTGAGAACAGTTTAAAGGGAGCGTTAATTACGGGCTCATTAAAACCTGGGGCTCGACTCATCACCAAAGAGATTGCGGATAAATTAGGCACCAGCATCACGCCGGTGCGCGAGGCCCTGCTGCGCCTGGTGTCGGCGGGCGCCTTACAGGCCACGCCTGCGCAGGCGTTTTTGGTCCCGGAAGTCACGCTGGAACGGTATAACGAAATTAACGCCATCAGAAAGCAGCTTGAGCCGATGGCCGTTGCGGCGGCGTGCCAGAATATGACCGACACCAAACTGGATGCACTACGTGCGCTGGCTGATAATTTCAGCACCGCCATGCATCAGGGCGATGTGCAGAAAGCGATTCAGGCCAACCGCGTGTTCCGGTTTACCCTCTATCAATATGCCGAGATGCCGACCCTGAACTCGCTGATCGAGCAGCTGTGGGTACGGATAGGGCCGTGTATCAACTACCTGCATGAAGAGCTGAGTGACGTGCCCGCAGAGACCTATCATTATGACGATCTGCTTTCTGCGCTTGAGAAAAGGGATGTGGCGGCCAGCCGGGAAGCGATCGATAAAGCCATCGACGAAGCCAATATTCTTCTGCAACGACAGTACTACAGTTAAGGCGCTTTCTGGCAGACTTATCTGTTTATACCTGTTTAACATTTCCTGAATGAATTCCCGGCGCATCAGGCAACCGGGAATAATGTTATTTTTTTAATTTTTACCGGCAACGCGCGCTGCCGGAGACTGTTTTATTCAAAACGATATGAGACCGACAGGCCCACGCCATAGTTACGACCAGGGGCAGGTTCGTAATACCGGTTGTAGCCAGCGTTAACAATCTCTGAACCGGCGTACTCTTTATCGAACAGGTTATCGACGCGACCAAAGATGTCCATTCCCCATTTGCCGTAATTGAGCTTATACCCGGTATTCAGACCGACCACGGTATAAGAGGGCGCTTTGGCGGTGTTAGTATCGTTTGCCATAACGTCGCTCATGTAGCGTGCATCTGCACCCGCGTACCAGCCTTCCTCCGGCTCCCAGCCAAACGATGCATACCCCATGTTACGGGCAATACCCGGCATTCGGTTGCCGCTACAGTCTGCATTGTTACAGACGTTAGTACGGTAGGTGGCATCAAGATAGGTCCACGCCATTTTCAGCTTCCAGTTCTCGGCAAACTGCTGATCGAGCGCAATTTCCACACCCTGTCGGCGCGTTTTTCCCGCATTTTTGTAGGTGGTGCGGCCATCTTTGCTTTCGTCGACCACGATTTCATTGTCGGTGTCCGTACGGAACAGCGCTGCCGTCAGGATGCCATTGCCGATGCGGGTTTTGCTGCCGATCTCATAGGTATTGTTGGTTGACGGTTGCAGGTTGATATTGAGGCCACCTTTCCCATCAGAGCGATAGGAGAGTTCGTTGATGGTTGGGGTCTCAAATCCGCGTCCCGCTGCGGCATACAGGTTCCATGCGTCGGTCACAGCGTATTTCACTGCACCTGCCGGAAGCCATTTATGGTAGCTGGCGTCGCCGCTGTCATCGCCGTTTTGCGGCGTAATGTAACGATCGTTGGAGTCAAACCAGACGGAGCTGTACCGCACGCCCGCCTCAACGGACAGTTTTTGCGTTAGCTGCCACTGGGTTTGCAGGTAAGGATCCAGGTTCCACATCAGGTTACGTTCGTCCCGGCGTTTGTTGCCCTTCACGCCAAGTTCCGGCACGCCGTTGTCCATCACGAAGTTTTCATACCCGCGACGATTTTCACTCATGTTTTCGTAGTTCAGGCCGGTAGTAAAGGTCACCGGCACCAGCAGCTCGCCCCGGTGTGTCCAGCGCGTATCAATACCCTGATAGTGACGCTGCATATCAATCACGCCGCCCGCATGCGCAGGGTTTGCTGTCTGCGTGGTAGCAGGAATGGACTGGTACTGGGTCATTTCACGTTCACCGGCATACATCATCACGCTGAGGTCGTCCTGCTCGCTCAGCTGACGGTCGTAGCGGAGCCCGGCCTGGGTCTGCTTAATGGTCTTGCGCGTGTTGTACTGATCGCCGCGGGGTGACTGACGCGGATTGTTCTGCCACTCCTGATAGCTCAGTCCGCCCGGATCGTTGGCTTTCATGTCCACGCTGTTAAAAATCAGCGTCAGCTTGCTGACGTCATCAATGCGGACACCCAGTTTCGCGTTGGCGAGGTTTTTTCGTGCGCCGCTGTGATCGCGATAGCCATGGGTGGTGAAACGGGTGGTGGATACGGCGTAGTCCACGTCTCCCGCCTGCGTACCGTCGCCCACCGCGCCGGTGGCCTTCAAGCCGTAACGCCAGGTGCCGTAGCTGCCGTAATAGCTGCTGGCCTCAACGGTGGCCGGCTGCTGTCCGGTCTGGGTATTAATGTTGATCACGCCGCCGGAGGCATTGCCGTACAGGGCGGAGAAGGGACCGCGCAGCACGTCGATGCTCTCTACGCTGCTGAGATCGATGTTTGACGTTTGCCCCTGGCCGTCGGGCATGGTCGCCGGAATGCCGTCCACGTACATGCGGATCCCGCGTACGCCAAAGGTTGAGCGTGCGCCGAATCCGCGGACTGAAAGTTGCAGATCCTGGGCATAGTTCTGGCGATTCTGGATTTGCAGGCCAGGGACGCTCCCCAGAGATTCAGAGAGATTGATGCGCGGGGCGGCATGGCGCATGTCTTCACCCTGTACCACGCTGACTGCGGCTGGCGTATCCAGCTCGGAGACGGTTTGCGGCGTAGCGCTCACAATCAGGGTTTGTTCTTCTGCGGCCAACGCACTCAGCGGGCCAAAAGCGACGGGGACGAACAGCAGTGGTAGCGATGCCCTGCGGGCAGAAATGATTTTCATGGAATAAACCGTTTAAGAAAAATTCGAACCAAATCAACTGGAACCTGTGTATATATGTTAAATCCTTTGTAAATCTTATGAAAACTATAACCGCACATTTCGTGAATGTAATGGAATGAGGGAAAGAAATACTCCACATTCAACTCATTAATGATTACTATTCTCATTAAAATAGCGGCAAAGCGATGACTTTGCCCCCGGAAGCGATGTCAGCGGTATATCTCCTCATTTAAAAAGGAATTGTTATGTCTTTACGTCATCTGTGCTCGCCGCGCCTGCGTGGGTCTCTGCTGTTGGGTTCTTTACTGATCGCCGGTACGTTCCAGGCTCATGCTGCTGAAGAGATGCTGCGCAAAGCGGTAGGCAAGGGCGCGTATGAAATGGCCGTCAGCCAGCAGGAAAACGCGCTGTGGGTTGCGACGACTCAAAGCCGCAAAACCGATAAAGGCGGCGTGGTTTATCGCCTGGATCCGGTCACGCTGGAAGTGACGCAGGCGATTCATAACGATCTCAAGCCGTTTGGCGCCACGATCGATAAAGCCACCCAGACCCTGTGGTTCGGAAACACCGTCAACAGCGCCGTGACGGCGATTGACGCCAAAACGGGCGAGGTGAAAGGGCGCCTGGTGCTGGACGATCGCAAGCGTAGCGACACGGTGAAGCCTCTTCAGCCGCGCCAGCTGGTGGCCGATGACGCGACCAATACGGTGTACATTACCGGTATCGGTAAAGAAAGCGTGATTTGGGTGGTGGACGGCGCAACGCTGAAGCTTAAAGACACCATCACGAACACCGGCACGTTCAGCACCGGCCTGGCGCTGGATGCGCAGGCTAAACGTCTGTACACCACCAATGCGGACGGCGAGCTGGTCACCATTGATACCGCGACCAATAAAATCCTCAGCCGTAAGAAGGTACAGGACGACGGTAAAGAGCACTTCTACCTGAACCTGAGCCTGGACACTGCCGGTCAGCGCGCGTTCCTGACGGATTCTAAACAGCCAGAAGTGTTGGTGGTGAGCCTGAAAGATGGCAGCGTGATGCAGAAAATCGCCGCGCCAGAATCGCTGGCCGTACTGTTTAACCCGGCACGCAATGAAGCCTACGTGACGCACCGCGAGGCAGGTAAGGTGAGCGTGATTGACGCTAAAACTTACAAAGTGACCAAAACCTACGATACGCCGGTTTACCCGAACAGCCTGGCGCTGTCAGCGGATGGCAAGACGTTGTACGTGACGGTGAAACAGAAGTCTACCCGTCAGCAGGAAGCAACCCAGCCTGACGATGTGATTCGTATTGCACTCTGATGTGGGAATTGCCCGGTGGCGCTG
>NZ_SJON01000006.1 GCF_004331385.1 Enterobacter quasihormaechei | reverse complement strand
TGAAGCTTACCCGGCTTGTCAGTCACCGTTTCATTTCCTTGATGCTCAAAGCCTCAGGAATCGATCTGATCCCGGTGCGGTGAAAGCGCGCCCGAATTGTCTGGTTATGCGAAAAATGGGATATTCAACACGCTAAGTTAACGATATTCGTCTAAGGTTTTCAGGTAATTGACAACAGCGGTCACGCTGCTCAGTGAAGACAGGAGACGAACCGATGATAAGACCTCGCGCACGACGCCCCGCTTTTTTGCCCCTTGCGCTGGCAGGCGCACTACTCGGTGTTACCTCATTTGGTTATGCTGAAGACCAGCCAACGAGCCAGCAACGCTCACCGGATATTCTCCTTGGCCCTCTCTTTAATGACGTACAGAGCGCCAAACTGTTCCCGGATCAGAAAACCTTCGCGGACGCCGTACCCAAAAGCGACCCGCTGATGATCCTGGCGGATTACCGGATGCAGCATACCCAGTCCGGTTTTGACCTGCGCCACTTCGTGGAGATGAACTTTATCCTGCCGAAGGAGGGTGAGAAATACGTTCCTCCGGAAGGTCAAAGCCTGCGCGAACACATCGACGATCTGTGGCCTGTACTGACCCGTACCACAGACAAAGCGAACAAATGGGACTCCCTCCTGCCCCTGCCAAAACCCTATGTCGTGCCGGGAGGACGCTTCCGCGAAGTCTATTACTGGGACAGCTATTTCACCATGCTGGGGCTGGCCGAGAGCGGACACTGGGACAAAATCAGCGACATGGTGGACAACTTCGCTTACGAGCTTGATACCTGGGGCCATATCCCTAACGGCAACCGCAGCTACTACCTGAGCCGCTCTCAGCCGCCGTTCTTCTCGCTGATGGTGGAACTGCTCGCCACGCATGACAGCGACGCGTTAAAGAAATACCGTCCGCAGATGGAGAAAGAGTATGCCTACTGGATGGAGGGGGCAGAGGGACTTCAGCCCGGCCAGGCGAACAAACGCGTGGTGAAGCTGGATGACGGCGCCCTTCTCAACCGCTACTGGGACGATCGGGACACGCCGCGACCTGAATCCTGGCTGGATGACGTGACGACCGCCAAAAACAACCCTAACCGTCCGGCCACGGAGATTTACCGCGATCTGCGCTCTGCCGCCGCCTCGGGCTGGGATTTCAGCTCCCGCTGGATGGACGATCCGCAGAAACTGGATACCATCCGCACCACCAGCATCGTGCCGGTGGATCTGAATGCGCTGATGTTTAAGATGGAGAAACTGCTGGCCCGCGCCAGCCAGGAAGACGGCGATAGCGCCAGCGCAAGCAAATACGACGCGCTGGCCTCCGCGCGTCAGAAAGCGATGGAAAGCCACCTGTGGAACGATAAAGAGGGCTGGTACGCGGATTACGATTTGAAAACGAAGAAAGTCCGTAATCAGCTTACGGCTGCGGCCCTCTTCCCGCTTTACGTGAAGGCCGCGTCACAGGAACGCGCCGATAAGGTGGCCGCAGCCGCGTCGTCGCGCCTGTTGAAACCGGGCGGTATCTCTACCACCACCATCAACAGCGGGCAGCAGTGGGATGCGCCGAACGGCTGGGCGCCGTTGCAGTGGGTAGCGGTGGAAGGGTTACAAAACTACGGTCAGCAAAAAGTGGCGATGGACGTAACCTGGCGTTTCCTGAAAAACGTTCAGCATACCTACGATCGCGAGAAGAAGCTGGTTGAGAAGTATGACGTCTCTTCGACCGGTACCGGCGGTGGCGGCGGCGAGTATCCGTTGCAGGACGGTTTCGGCTGGAGTAACGGCGTGACGCTCAGAATGCTGGACATGGTCTGCCCGAAAGAGAAGCCGTGCGACAGCGTACCGGAGAATCAGCCTGCGGCGAACGATGATGTCGCGCCTGCAAAACAGGCGGCGCAGTAGCTCCCTTCACCCTAACCCTCTCCCCAAAGGGGCGAGGGGAAGGTCCGTGCAATAAAGTGGCCCGGTAGCGTTACCGGGCTTTTTTCAGAAGCTGTAGCTTGCCCCAACCTGGAACGTCCGGTCGCGGCCTATCCAGCAGTTGGTCGCGTCATAGCAGGTGAGCGTTTCTTTGTTCGTGACGTTCTGCGCGCTCGCCTTCAGCGTGAGTCCCTCCAGCGCTGGCGCCAGTTCGCCCATGCGGTAAGAAGCCGCCAGATCGTACTGCGTAGTCCCGCCCAGCTTGCCTGCGTCGTTGCCCGGCGAGATTTCCATCGGCCCGGTGTAGCGCGCGCCGGCCCCCAGCGTTACCCCTCTCAGCGGCGTGCTGTCAAAGGTGTAATCCCCCCAAAGGTTAAAGGCGTTCTCAGGGACCTGCGTTGGCCGTTTGCCCTGATATTTGTCATCTTCGGTGTTAATGGCGTGGGTGTAGGCGTAGTTGGCAATCAGCGTCAGGTTATCCGTTGGACGACTGATGGCTGAAATCTCCGCGCCCTTAGATTCCACTTCCCCGGTCTGGCGGTAGTTCAGGAAGCCCGGATCGCTGGTCACCACATTTTTCTGACGAATGTTAAACACCGAGGCGGTGAAGGTGGTTGCGTATTCCGCCAGCAGGTATTTCACCCCACCCTCCACCTGCTTACTGGTGGTGGGCTTAACGTCTTTCGCGGTCAGCGTACCCTGCGGCGATACCGGGGCGAACCCTTCCGAGTAGCTGATAAACGGCGAGAGCCCGTTATCGAAGGCATAAAGCGCGCCCAGTCGTTTGGTGAGGCGATCCTGCGATACCCAGGCTTTGTCACCGTTTTGCAGATAGTTGGTGGTGACCGAACGGTAGTCGTCATAGCGCAGGCTGGCCAGCAGGTTCAGCCCGCCGAACTCCACCTGATCCTGCACGTAATAGCCGTTCTGCTGATAGCTCAACCGGTTTTTCTGCGCGGTATAAAGCCCCAGCGCATTGCTTTCGATCTGCCCGCGATCCGGATTGCGCATATCAATCCCCGGCGTGGACGAGGCGTAACGATAGTGGAAGTGAGAGTTCAGCTTCTGATAGTCAAAGCCCGCCAGCAGATGATGCTTCCAGTCTCCCAGCGCAACGGTGCGGGTGACCTGGTTATCAATGTTGAAGCTCTGCAAATCTTCATCCGTGGTGTAGGCGAAGCGGTTAAGCTGGTAGACCTCACTGCCCGTCCCGGTGGAATAGACGCTGCGCTGGTGGGTGTCCACATCAAAATAGCGCGCTTTCTGGTTAAAGCCCCAGCCGCTGTCAAACTCATGCTCAAAGCTGTAGCCCAGCATCCACTGGCGTTGCTTAAAGCCGCTCCACTCATCGCCGGCGTAATCACGACGATCGGCGTATTTCGAACGCAGATAGCTCAGCGGCATCGGGTCAGACGGCGTCAGGCTCGGCGTATTTTGCGCCAGCGCGTCAATGGTCAGGCGCGTTTTGCTGTCCGGCTGCCACGTTACGGAGGGGGCAACCAGATAGTTTTCATAGCGCGTGGTATGCGCCTGTTCGTCACTTTCCGTCGCTTTGCCCAGCAGGCGATAGTGCCAGTCGCTGGTCGCGATCTGCCCCGTGGAGTCCAGATACCCCTCTTTCAGATTGCGGTTGCCGGTATTAAAGCCCAGCTCCGTTTTCGGCTCTTTCTGCGGCTTTTTACTCTGGATATTGACCAGCCCGCCCGGGGAGCCGCCGCCATAAAGCACGGATGATGGCCCTTTCAGGATATCGACGCTCTCAATCAACAGCGGATCGATTCGCGCTTTGGTGTTACCCGTGACGTTATAGGGAAGTTGCAGGCCGTTGTAGAACTCCTGCTCAACGTTGAACCCGCGAATTTTATATTCGCTCATATAAGAAGTGCTGCCTCGCACCTCCGTGGAAACACCCGGCGCATAGCGCAGGATCTCGTTTACCGAACCGGCGTGCCGCTGCTCAATCTCTTTAGCGGCGATGGTGTTGATTACCTGCGGCGTTTTACTTTCCGCTACGGCTGATTTCGTGGCGCTGTTGGTCCAGCCGGGAAGCGCATCGCCCTGCTCTGTTCCTGTCACCACGATGGTGGATCCTTCTGCGAAAGCCTGTGTCTGCAATGCCAGCGTAACGGCGCCTGCCAACGCGCATAACGCCAAACGTGAAGTATGCATAGTGTCGTCTTGTTATTAGATGATATTGGGAACGCCAATTATTATTATTTCCATTAGCAAAGCAATATGCGCGGAGAAAACAGATCGTTTGTCTTAAGTTTCATGCGAGCGTGCCGATAACCCAGAGACAGTCTGTCATCTATCGAGGAGCCATCTGGCGTGAGTAGCTACAGTGAGCAGTTCCTGAAACAAAATCCGCTGGCTGTATTAGGGGTGTTACGCGACCTGAAAAAAGGTGAGGTGCCGCTGCGCATCAACTGGACAACCCGTCAGTTTATCAGCAAGATCCTGGACGTGACGGCAGAGCACCTGATTGTGGATCTGGGTAGCCAGAGCGATGAAAACCGTGCCGCGCTACAGGCAGAAAATCTTTCGGTAATGGCCGAAACGCACGGAGCAAAAGTTGAGTTTGTGCTGCCTCGCCTCACCGCGATCGCCTACCAGGGTTTGCCAGCGTTTATCGCGCCGTTGCCTGAAAATCTCTGGTTCGTGCAGCGCCGTGAGTTTTTTCGCATCAGCGCCCCGCTTCACCCGGCCTACTTCTGTAAGGCAAAAATGCCGGACAAAAAAGAGATCCGCTTTCGCCTGTTTGATTTATCGCTGGGCGGCATGGGCGCGTTGATGGATACGCCGAAGCCGGAAGGGCTGGTGGAAGGTATGCGTTTTAGCCAGATCGAGCTGGATATGGGCGGATGGGGACGCTTCTGGTTTGATGCTCAGCTGATTGCCATCAGCGAGCGCAAGGTGGTGGACGGCAAAAACGAGACCATTACGACGCCACGCCTGAGCTTTCGTTTCCTGAATGTCGGGCCAGGCGCCGAGCGCGAACTCCAGCGCATCATCTTTTCACTGGAGCGTGAAGCGCGTGAACGCGCGAATAAAGTGCTCTGAAAGGCGTCGGGCAGCGTGCAGCCGCCCGACAAAGGGATTACATAGCGTCCATCGCTTTCTGTACTTTCCAGATATAGCGCGGCGCCTGTGCTGACGGATGGTTCTTCACAACGTGTTCGAAGAATTCATCTTTATCCATATCGTTAATCTCTTCTATCGCTTCTTTGCGATCGGAGGAGAAGGTTCTCAGCAGCGCGCCGGCCCCGTTAACGTACGACACCACCAGCGCGTATTGCATCACTTCCGGGTCTTCAATTCCCTTCAGAATGCCGTGCTCCAGAATGCTCAGGTAGGCGGTTCCCATAGAAATATTACGTTCCGGGTTTTTCAGCTCGCTGGTGGAGGGTTGTCCCTTCCAGCCCATATAGCGATAGACCTCCCTTCCCGCCGTCGAGGCTTTTAGCTGCATCAGCCCCACCGCATTCGATTTACTCACCAGCGTTGGGTTGCCGCCGGATTCCACCGCAATAATTGCCGTGATCAGACGCGGGCTCACGCTCCAGGCCTTCCCGGCTTGTTCGCTGATCGGCATCCACTGCATGGCCCGCTTCACCGGCACGTCAGGGTTCCAGGGGGGATTTTGATAATCATGTTTTGAACTACAGCCAGCGAGCAACACAATCAAAAAAGCAAACCATCTCAATTTCACGTCATCTATCCTTATAGCCGGTCATCGCGGTACGTCGCCCCTTGAAGCAGGCGGCGTTTAAGCGGCATGATATAGACAATTAGTTTCTCATTCAGCAAGGAATTGCCATGCCTCAGTTTCATCTCATCGCACCGTCGGGCTACTGCATCAACCAGGAAGCGGCACAGCGGGGCGTTCAGCGTCTGCTGGAGAGGGGCCATCAGGTAGAAAATCAGACAATTATCCCCCGCCGCATGCAGCGTTTTGCCGGTACGGAAGCGCAGAGACTGAGCGATATCAACAGCCTGGCAACGCTGGAAGGCGAAAACAACGTTGTGCTGGCCGTGCGCGGCGGATATGGTGCGAGCCGGCTGCTCGAGAGTATCGACTGGGCCGGGCTGGCAGCACGCCAGCAGCAGGATCCGCTGCTGATCTGCGGCCACAGCGATTTCACGGCGATCCAGCTCGGCCTGCTGGCACTGCATAACGTCATTACCTTTAGCGGCCCGATGCTGGCCGGTAACTTTGGCGCGCCGGAGCTGGATGCTTTTACCGAGGAACATTTCTGGCGTGCCCTGCAAAACCCGACTTTTACCGTTGAGTGGCAAGGCAACGGACCGCACTGGGAATGTGAAGGACAGCTGTGGGGCGGGAACCTCGCGATGCTGGTGTCGCTAATTGGCACACCGTGGCTGCCGCAGATTGAGGACGGCATACTGGTGCTGGAAGATATCAACGAACACCCGTTCCGCGTCGAACGCATGCTGTTGCAGCTGTATCACGCCGGGATCCTGGATCGGCAGTCGGCCATTGTGCTGGGCAGTTTTAGCGGATCGGCCCCCAACGATTACGATGCGGGCTATTCCCTCGAGACGATGATTGATTTCATTCGTTCCCGGCTGGACGTTCCGGTGATTGCCGGGCTGGACTTCGGCCATGAGCAGCAAACCGTCACGCTGCCGCTGGGCGCCCGGGCGCGCCTGACGCATGATCATTCAGGCAGTCGGTTAACAATCAGTGGTCATCCGGTCTTAAAGGCATAAAAAAGCCGTTATTCCCCCTCAATAAAACGCTGTTACCGTTGTTAATATGTTAGGGTTTTAATAACAGCGTTCACATTGAGGTGGGAGTAAGACGACATTGGGTGCCACAGCGATAATCAGCCTTTTCATTCTCGGTTCCATCCTGGTAACCTTCAGCATTTTATTAAGTTCATTTTCATCGCGCCTTGGCATACCTATTCTTGTCATTTTCCTGGCTATCGGCATGCTGGCGGGAGTCGACGGGATCGGCGGTATCCCCTTCGATAATTACCCTTTCGCCTATATGGTGAGTAACCTCGCGCTGGCGGTGATCCTGCTGGACGGCGGCATGCGCACCCAGGCAAGTTCGTTTCGCGTGGCCTTAGGCCCGGCGCTGTCTCTGGCGACCGTCGGGGTGCTGATCACCTCGGGGCTGACCGGCATGATGGCGGCCTGGCTGTTTAACCTCGATATGATGGAAGGCCTGCTGATTGGCGCGATCGTCGGCTCGACCGATGCGGCAGCGGTTTTCTCCCTGCTCGGCGGCAAAGGGCTGAACGAACGCGTTGGCTCAACGCTTGAGATTGAATCCGGCAGTAACGATCCGATGGCGGTGTTCCTGACCATCACCCTGATTGAGATGATCCAGCAGCACGAAACCGGCCTGAGCTGGATGTTTGCCTGGCACATCCTCCAGCAGTTTGGCCTCGGCATTATCATTGGTCTTGGCGGCGGTTATCTCTTACAGCATACGATCAACCGTATTACGCTCCCCTCCGGCCTTTACCCGCTGCTGGCCCTGAGCGGCGGCATTCTGATTTTTGCCGTCACCACCGCGCTGGACGGCAGCGGTATTCTGGCGGTTTACCTCTGCGGGTTCCTGCTGGGCAACCGACCGATTCGTAACCGTTATGCGATTCTGCAAAACTTTGACGGGCTGGCCTGGCTGGCGCAGATCGCGATGTTCCTGGTGCTGGGCCTGCTGGTGACGCCTTCAGACCTGCTGCCCATCGTCGTACCGGCGCTGCTTTTATCGGCCTGGATGATCTTCATCGCCCGTCCGCTGTCGGTGTTTGCCGGCCTGCTGCCGTTCCGCGGGTTTAACCTGCGCGAGCGGGTGTTTATCAGTTGGGTGGGGCTGCGCGGCGCGGTGCCGATTATTCTGGCGGTATTCCCGATGATGGCCGGACTGGACAACGCCCGTCTCTTCTTCAACGTCGCCTTCTTCGTGGTGCTGGTGTCGCTGCTGTTTCAGGGGACGTCCCTGGGCTGGGCGGCGAAAAAGGCCAAAGTGGTGGTGCCGCCCGTCGGCTGGCCGGTCTCCCGCGTGGGGCTGGATCTTCACCCTGAGAATCCGTGGGAACAGTTTGTCTATCAGCTGAGCGCCGATAAGTGGTGCGTGGGCGCTTCCCTGCGCGATCTGCACATGCCGGCTGAAACGCGCATTGCTGCCCTGTTCCGGGATAACGCCCTGCTCCACCCGACCGGCAGCACACGGCTGCGTGAGAACGATATCCTCTGCGTGATTGGCCGCGAGCGCGACCTGCCTGCCCTCGGTAAGCTGTTCAGCCAGTCGCCGCCGGTGGCGCTGGATCAGCGTTTCTTTGGCGATTTTATTCTGGAAGCCAGCGCCCGCTTTGCGGACGTGGCGCTGATTTACGGCCTGGAAGATGGCCTTGAGAATCGCGATAACCAGCAAACGCTGGGCGAGATCATTCAGCGACTATTAGGCGCTGCGCCGGTTGTGGGTGACCAGGTGGAGTTTGCCGGGATGATCTGGACGGTGGCGGAAAAAGAAGATAACGCGGTGCGCAAAGTCGGCGTAAGGCCGATGGAGGAGGATGCGGAGTAGCTGTTTTTTGCCGGGTGGCGGCTTCGCCTTACCCGGCCTACAAAACCCGGCACACGAACACGTTACACCGTCACAACAGGCACTCTTGGCGCCAGCGCGCACATCAGTTCATACCCAACGGTGCCCGCCGCAGCGGCCACGTCGTCGATTTTAACCTCGTTGCCCCACAGCTCAACCGGCGAGCCGATACCCGCCTGTGGACACGGCGTTAAATCAATGGCCAGCATATCCATTGAAACGGTACCTACCGTGCCCGTGCGTACGCCATCGACCCAAACCGGCGTGCCGCTCGGGGCGATGCGCGGATAACCGTCCGCATAGCCACCCGCCACAATACCAATACGCTGTTCGCCCGACGCCCGGAAGCGGCTGCCATAGCCCACCGTATCGCCCGCTTTCAGCGTCTGCACGCCAATGATTTCACTGCGCAGGGTCATCACCGGCTTCAGGCCGCTGTTGGCGATATCCTGCCACTGGCCGGAAGGCGACGCGCCGTACAGCACGATCCCCGGACGCACCCAGCTGTAGTGCGCCTCAGGATGCCAGAGCGTAGCCGCTGAGTTCGACAGCGAACGCGGGCAGTCCAGCCCTTCTGCCGCCTGCTCAATGCGTACCATGGCATCGGCAATGCCGTCCGGCTTTTCCGCATCGGCGAAGTGCGCCATCAGCGTCATCTCACCGACGTTTTTCAGCGCACGCAGCTGCTGCCAGACCGTGTGAACCCGCTCGGGCTGGAAGCCCAGACGGTTCATGCCGCTGTTCACTTTGAGATAGATATCCAGCGGGGCATGCAGCTTCGCGTCCTGAATGGCCTTGATCTGCCAGTTACTGTGCACGCTGGTCGTCAGTCGGTACTTGTCCAGCAGCGGCAGATCTTCCGCATGGAAGAACCCTTCCAGCAGCAGAATCGGCCCTTTCCAGCCGCGCTCGCGCAGCAGGATGGCCTCTTCCAGGTTGAGCAAGGCAAAACCGTCGGTGGCGCCGAGCGCACTCCAGATACGATCGATACCATGACCGTAGGCGTTAGCCTTCACCACCGACCAGACACGAGAACCCGGCGCAGCACGGCGAACAATTTGCAGGTTATCCTTCAGCGCCTGCAAATCCAGCTGGGCCAGAATTGGACGGGACATGACAACTCCTTAATTATGCGCGCCGTGCAGGTGCTGGGGGCGCGAGGGGGTAAACCCTGATTGATAGCGTGCGGCGCTCAAATCGTCAAACGGTATAGCCGGGGTGCGACCGGAGATCAGGTCGCTTAGCAGCTGGCCCGAACCGCAGGCCATGGTCCAGCCAAGCGTGCCGTGACCGGTGTTGGTCCACAGATTTTTGTACGGCGTACGGCCAACAATCGGCGTGCCGTCTGGGGTCATCGGGCGCAGGCCCGTCCAGAACGTCGCCTGCTCAATAAAGCCGCCGCGCGGGAAGAGATCCCCGACGACCATCTCCAGCGTTTCACGACGCGGTTTGAGCAATTCGGTATTGAAGCCCACGATCTCCGCCATGCCGCCCACGCGGATCCGGTTATCGAAGCGGGTGATGGCGATTTTGTAGGTTTCATCAAGAATGGTAGAGACCGGCGCGCCGCTGTCCTCTTTCACCGGGATGGTCAGGGAGTAGCCTTTCAGCGGATAGACCGGGATATCCAGAATGCCTTTCAGCATCGCGGTAGAGTAGGAGCCAAACGCCATCACGTAGGCATCGGCTTTTATCACCTCTTCCCCACACTTCACGCCGTAAATCTTCTCCCCTTCTGACAGCAGCTTGTCGACAGAGGTGTTGAAGCGGAACGTCACTCCCGCCTGCTCGCACATGCGCGCCAGACGTTGAGTGAACAGCTGGCAGTCGCCGGTTTCATCGTTCGGTAAACGCAGGCCGCCCGTGAGCTTGTGCGCCACCTCGGCAAGCGCCGGCTCCACCTGTGCCAGCTGGCTGGCTTCCAGCAGCTGATACGGTACGCCCGCATCTTCCAGCACGGCGATATCGCGGGTAGCGTTTTCGTACTGTTGCTCGGTGCGGAACAACTGAAGCGTACCGCCCTGGCGCCCTTCATATTCAATGCCCGTCGAGGCGCGCAGCGCCTTCAGGCAGTCGCGGCTGTATTCCGCCAGGCGAACCATGCGCCCTTTGTTTTCCATGTAGTGGCGGGTGTCACAGTTGCGCAGCATCTGCCACATCCACTTCAGCTGGAAGGGCGAACCGTCCAGGCTGATCGCCAGCGGCGCGTGTCGCTGGAACATCCATTTAATCGCCTTCAGCGGCACGCCGGGGGCCGCCCACGGGGCAGCATAGCCCGGGGAAATTTGCCCCGCATTCGCCGCACTGGTTTCCAGAGCCGGACCGGATTCGCGATCGATAACGGTAACCTCATGTCCTGCCTGACTTAAATACCAGGCGCTGGTTACGCCAACGACACCACTTCCCAGTATGACAACACGCATAGCCACTCCATTATGAGCAAAAGAACAATCATCTAATTACAGATTGATAACCTAGTTGAAAATATTATTCAACATATGACTTTTTTATGGTGACTTAACTCACATATCCCGCTGTATCAGGGGATAACGCTTATTTGGGATCTCCTGCTGCGCGTTATTTTTAACCAGTATAAAATTCTGCGACCTCCGCTTTTTTTGCCGTATCGAAAACGGGAAATCGCAAAGAAAAAAATTTCTGCGCCCCGCGTATTTGAATGGGGTGATCTATGCTTGAAAGGAGGCTCTCCAGTCAGAGAGAGCGACCGACAACGAGGGCGCGCTAATGGCTACAATAGATTCCATGTCCAGGGACAGCACCCGTCTGAGCGATGGACCCGACTGGACCTTCGAGTTGCTGGATGTCTACCTGGCGGAGATCGACCGGGTTGCCAAACTCTATCGTCTGGATACCTACCCCCATCAGATTGAAGTCATCACCTCTGAACAGATGATGGACGCTTACTCCAGCGTCGGGATGCCGATTAACTATCCCCACTGGTCGTTTGGCAAAAAGTTCATTGAGACAGAGCGGCTATATAAGCACGGGCAGCAGGGGCTGGCGTATGAAATCGTCATTAACTCTAACCCGTGTATCGCCTATCTGATGGAGGAGAACACCATTACCATGCAGGCGCTGGTGATGGCGCACGCCTGCTACGGTCATAACTCGTTCTTCAAAAATAACTATCTGTTCCGCAGCTGGACGGACGCCAGCTCCATCGTTGATTACCTCATCTTCGCCCGTAACTACATTACCGACTGCGAAGAGCGCTATGGCGTGGACGAAGTGGAGAAGCTGCTGGACTCCTGCCACGCGCTGATGAACTACGGCGTTGACCGCTATAAGCGCCCGCAGAAAATCTCCTTGCAGGAAGAGAAAGCCCGGCAGAAGAGCCGCGAGGAGTATCTGCAAAGCCAGGTGAATATGCTGTGGCGTACCCTGCCGAAACGTGAGGAGGAGAAAACCGTCGCCGAAGCGCGTCGCTATCCTTCCGAGCCGCAGGAAAACCTGCTCTACTTTATGGAGAAAAACGCCCCGCTGCTGGAGCCGTGGCAGCGTGAGATCCTGCGCATCGTACGCAAGGTGAGCCAGTATTTCTATCCGCAGAAGCAGACCCAGGTCATGAACGAAGGCTGGGCGACCTTCTGGCATTACACCATTCTGAACCACCTCTATGACGAGGGAAAAGTCTCTGAACGGTTTATGATGGAGTTCCTGCACAGCCACACCAACGTGGTGTTCCAGCCGGCGTACAACAGCCCGTGGTACAGCGGCATTAACCCGTACGCGCTCGGCTTTGCTATGTTCCAGGATATCAAGCGTATCTGCCAGTCGCCCACCGAAGAGGACAAATACTGGTTCCCGGATATTGCGGGCTCCGACTGGCTGGAAACGCTGCACTTTGCGATGCGTGATTTTAAGGATGAGAGCTTTATCAGCCAGTTCATGTCGCCGAAGATCATGCGTGATTTCCGCTTCTTCACGGTACTGGATGATGACCGCAACAACTACCTGGAGATCTCGGCGATCCATAACGAGGAAGGCTATCGGGAGATCCGCTCGCGTCTGTCATCCCAGTACAATCTGAGCAACCTTGAACCGAACATTCAGGTGTGGAACGTGGATCTGCGCGGCGACCGCTCTCTGACGCTGCGCTATATCCCGCATAACCGCGCGCCGCTGGATAAAGGGCGTAAGGAAGTGCTGAAGCACGTGCATCGCCTGTGGGGGTTTGACGTGTTGCTGGAGCAGCAGAATGAAGACGGCAGCGTGGAACTGCTGGATCGGTGTCCGGCGCGGATGAATACGCTGTAGTGGGGTTTTTTGCCCGGTGGCGCTACGCTTACCGGGCCTACGGGACCTGTAGGCCCGGTCAGGCGAAGCCGCGACCCGGCGAAAAAAAACCTCTCAATCGAGAGGTTTTTTCTTTTACCGGCCCTGAATCGCCAGATCGCCCGGCAGCGTTTTCTGCATCCGGTGCCAGATTTCACCGGAGTCGTGACCGTAACGACGCACCGTTTCATAAACCTGGTCGTGCAGCCCCTCGGTGCAGAGTTTGCTCAGCTTATGGTAGAAGCCGAGCGCCAGGCTACGGGCTTCAGGGTTAGCAAAGTAGTGACGACCAATGCGCGTATATAACCCTTTCATCCCATTCAGGATCAGACCGTAAACCGGATTGCCGGAGGCAAACGCCAGACCGCGGAACACGTTGTAGTCCAGGGTTGCAAAGGCATCCGCATGGTCCTCCACCTCATTGGCGGTGGCGAGCACCTTCAGCGCATCTTCAGGGTGCTGACGAAACGCGGTGCGGATGAAAATAGTAGCGATGTTGGTGCGCACCGAAAGCAGATTATCAATCAGCTGCGGTACGCTTTCGTGGTCGAGACGCGCCAGCGTTTCCAGAATATTCAGCCCGGACGTTTCCCAGAAGTTGTTCACTTTAGTGGGTTTTCCATGCTGTATCGTCAACCAGCCATCGCGCGCCAGACGCTGGAGCACTTCTCGCAGCGTGGTACGGGTGACGCCAATCAGTTCAGAGAGTTCGCGTTCAGCAGGTAGAATTGATCCCGCAGGGAAACGATTATTCCAGATGCTTTCAATGATGTACTCTTCCGCGAAACCCGCCGGGCTCTGCGCCTTAATGACCATAGTGAGATTTCCATTACACAGCTTTAGCAAATTGCACTCATCATACCAGAGGCGGACAGAGGCAGATAGCGCAGCCGAGACAGAAAAGAGGGATCGCCGTTTCATTTTTATGAAATTTACAAAATGGCGTTAACGCCCTCACCGACGCCATTTTTGCGTATACTTATGTCTTGTCTTATTTGACGGGGAAAGGACGTCTGTCGTGGAAATTTCGTTTGGGCGCGCGCTGTGGCGCAACTTTTTAGGTCAGTCACCTGACTGGTACAAACTCACTTTACTGGTATTCCTGGTCGTTAATCCCGTTATCTTCTTGCTGAATCCCTTTGTTGCCGGATGGCTGTTGGTCGCCGAGTTTATCTTTACCCTGGCGATGGCGCTGAAGTGCTATCCGCTATTGCCCGGCGGGCTGCTGGCACTGGAGGCCGTGGCCACGGGAATGACCAGCGCGGAGCACGTTAAAAACGAGATTGCGTCGAATCTTGAAGTCCTGCTGCTGCTGATCTTCATGGTGGCCGGGATCTACTTTATGAAGCAGCTCCTGCTGTTTATCTTTACCCGTTTGCTGCTGAGCATTCCGTCGAAAACGCTTCTCTCGCTGGCGTTTTGCATCGCCGCGGCTTTCCTTTCAGCCTTCCTGGACGCGCTGACGGTGGTGGCGGTAGTGATCAGCGTCGCCGTCGGTTTTTACGGAATTTACCACCGGGTGGCCTCGTCTCGTCCCGGCGATAACTTGCAGGACGACAGCCACGTTGAGGCGCACAACCGCGACGTGCTGGAACAGTTCCGCGCGTTTCTGCGCTGCCTGATGATGCACGCGGGCGTGGGTACGGCGCTGGGCGGCGTGATGACCATGGTCGGGGAGCCGCAAAACCTGATTATCGCTAAAGCCGCCGGGTGGCATTTTGGCGAATTTTTCCTGCGCATGGCGCCGGTCAGCGTGCCCGTGCTGGTCTGTGGATTAGCGACTTGCGTGCTGGTCGAGAAATTTAACCTCTTTGGGTATGGCGCGACGTTGCCCGATCAGGTCCGCCATGAGCTGCAAAAGTTTGACGAGCAGAGCCGCAAACAACGTACGCGTCAGGAGACGCTGCGCCTGATTGCACAGGGTCTTATTGGCGTGTGGCTTATCGCTGCGCTGGCCTTGCACCTTGCCGAAGTGGGGCTCATTGGCCTGTCGGTGATTATTCTGGCAACCAGCCTGAGCGGCGTAACGGACGAACATGCTATCGGTAAAGCCTTTACCGAAGCGCTGCCGTTTACCGCCCTGCTGGCGGTGTTTTTTGCCGTCGTGGCGGTGATTATTGACCAACATCTGTTCGCGCCCATTATCGCTTTTGTGCTTCAGGCTACGCCAGATTCTCAGCTTACGCTGTTCTATTTGTTTAATGGCCTGTTGTCTTCCATCTCCGATAACGTCTTCGTCGGGACGGTATACATTAATGAGGCCAAAGCCGCGATGGAGCAAGGGATCGTCAGCAGTGAACAGTTTGAGCTGCTGGCGGTGGCGATCAACACCGGAACCAACCTGCCCTCGGTGGCAACCCCGAACGGTCAGGCGGCATTCCTCTTCCTGCTGACCTCGGCGCTGGCGCCGCTCATACGGCTTTCTTATGGAAGAATGGTCTGGATGGCGCTGCCGTATACGCTGGTGCTTACCCTGGTTGGTTTGCTGTGCATCAAAATTACTCTCGTTCCCTGTACGCAATGGTTGTTACAAGCAGGTATACTTGCGGCGCATTAAAATTCGTTTACACTGCGCTGTCTAAGCATGTTCCAGGGAAATGATTATGTTGCGATTTTTGAACCAGTGCTCACGCGGTCGCGGAGCGTGGTTGTTGATGGCCCTGACCGCCTTTGCGCTGGAAATGGTCGCGCTGTGGTTTCAGCATGTGATGGGGCTGAAACCTTGCGTACTGTGTATTTATGAGCGTTGTGCGCTGTTCGGCATTATGGGCGCGGGTCTGGTCGGTGCAATTGCACCCAAAACACCGTTACGCTATGCGGCGATTGCCATCTGGCTGTACAGCGCCTGGAAAGGGATTGCGCTTTCCTGGGAGCACACCCAGATGCAGCTTCATCCGTCACCGTTTATGACCTGCGATTTTGCGGCCCGCTTCCCGGGCTGGCTGCCGCTGGATAAGTGGCTGCCGCAGGTGTTCGTTGCCTCCGGTGACTGCTCCGTACGCCAGTGGGAGTTTCTGACGCTGGAGATGCCGCAATGGCTGGTGGGCATTTTCGTCGCCTACTTCGTGGTGGCGCTGCTGGTGCTGATTGCCCAGCCGTTCAGACCGAAAAAACGCGATCTTTTTGGGCGTTAATGTGCCCGGTGGCGCAGCGCCACCCGCCACAACAGCGCACAATAAAAAACCCGCCTCGGCGGGTTTTTTATTATCAGCGGTTGGGATGATTCATGATGTGGTCTTCCCAGTCCCGCACCTCTGACTCTTTCACCGCAATATGACGCACAGAAATACGTTCGCCGTGCATCGCCGCTTTCGACCCCGTCAGCAGGGGATGCCACGCAGGCAAATCCTTTCCTTCCGCCAGCAGGCGATACGCGCAGGTATGCGGCAGCCACTCAAAGGTCGGCAGGTTTTCACGGGTTAACTTGATGCAGTCCGGCTCATATTCGAAACGGCGCTCGTAGTTGCGGCACTGGCAGGTTTTGATGTTTAACTGCTTGCACGCTACGTTGGTGAAATAGATTTCGTCCGAATCTTCATCCATCAGCTTATGCAGGCAGCACTGCCCACAGCCGTCACACAACGATTCCCACTCCGCGTCGGTCATGTCGTCGAGCGTTTTGCTTTGCCAGAAAGGAATATCGTTCATCGGGATGTCCACACGTCAAAATAGAGCGCACCTTATAACGAGTCTGGCACGTTGATGCAAGTTTTGCCGCCCTTTTCAGGCGGCAAGGTGCTTTTACAGCACGCGGGTTTTTAGCGACAGGCCGTTAAAACTGACGTCCAGCTCGTCGCCAGCGTGCAGCGGGCCCACGCCTTCCGGGGTGCCGGTCAGGATCACATCGCCGGGTTTCAGGGTGAAGAAGCGGCTCATGTAGGCAATCAGCGGAACGATCTTATGGATCATATCAGCGGTCGAGCCCTGCTGGCGGATCTCGCCGTTGACCTTCAGGCTGAGCGGCGTATTCTGCGGATCGTCGGTAAATTCACTCACCGGAACGAAACCGGAAATCGGGCATGAATTATCAAAACCCTTGGCTTTTTCCCACGGCTGCCCCGCTTTCTTCATTTTGCCCTGAACGTCGCGTAGCGTCAGGTCAAGCGCAACACCGTAACCCGCAATCGCTTTCTCTACGTGCTCTTCGGTGGCCTGACGCAGCGTGGCGCCGATCAGCACCGCCAGCTCCACTTCATGATGCACCGAGCCCAGTCCCTGCGGCAGAGCCAGCGGCTGACGAATATCACACAGTGCAGTTTCTGGCTTAATAAACAGAACCGGCTCTTCCGGCACGGCGCTCCCCATCTCCTGAATGTGTTTTGCATAGTTGCTGCCTACGCAGACCACTTTGCTGACGGGATAATCCAGTAATGCACCTTGCCAGTTATGATGTTGATACATGCTCGACCCCTAATCGGTTGATGGGTTGTTCCCGGGGTGACCCGGGCTTATTTCTTTCCGCTCATCTCAAGATGCTGTTTTAATAAATTCTCCGGCGGTGGCGGAAGCTGTAAATAATAGCCTTGTTCGGTCAACGCCTTTTTGACTTTTTCCAGATCGGCGTTCACCAGCTTCTTGCGGCCGTCCAGCGGCAGCAGCATCGCCAGCTGCGGTCGGCCAAAACTTTTCATTAATTCCTCAGGCACGCGGGAAAAATCGTCTTTCTTTTCGACATAAAGGTAGGTCTGGTCGCGGCTCGTACTTCTGTAGATCACACAAAACATGTTTTTACTCTGAATTAACGGGTGGTTGCTTGCCTCAATATACTCCTGACTATAACATGCCTGATACTCTTCGGAATATCGCGGCGATGTGTTGCGGTTAATAGCAAATTGAGTAAGGCCAGGATGTCAAATACGCCCATCGAGCTTAAAGGCAGTAGCTTCACCTTATCAGTGGTTCATTTGCATGATGCAAAACCCGAGGTTATTCGTCAGGCGTTAGAAGACAAAATCGCGCAGGCTCCCGCTTTTCTTAAGCATGCTCCTGTCGTCGTCAACGTAAGCGACCTTGAGGGTCCGGTTAACTGGAAGCGACTCCAGCAGGCCGTCACCTCTACGGGCTTACGCATCGTGGGCATTAGCGGCTGCAAAGACGCTGAACTGAAAGCCGAAATTGACCGCGCAGGTTTGCCTTTGCTGAACGAAGGCAAAGAAAAGGCCCCACGTGCAGCGCCTGCACCCGTTCCCGCTCCCCCGCCTCCGGCGCAAAATGTAACCCCAGTCACAAAAACGCGATTGATTGATCTGCCGGTTCGTTCCGGTCAGCGCATTTATGCGCCAAACTGTGATCTGATTGTTACAAGCCACGTCAGCGCGGGCGCGGAACTGATTGCGGATGGCAATATTCACGTTTACGGTATGATGCGAGGGCGTGCGCTTGCAGGCGCCAGCGGCGATCGAGAAGCACAAATTTTTTGTACTCACCTGACGGCAGAACTGGTGTCTATCGCAGGTGAATATTGGCTGAGCGACAAAATCCCAGCCGAATTTTATGGCAAAGCGGCCCGTCTGCAACTGGCAGACAACGCTTTGACCGTTCAACCGTTAAATTGATCCCTTTTAACAAGGAATTTCTATGGCACGCATTATTGTTGTGACTTCGGGTAAAGGAGGCGTTGGCAAGACCACCTCCAGCGCGGCCATCGCTACTGGTTTGGCCCAGAAGGGAAAGAAAACCGTCGTAATCGACTTTGATATCGGTCTGCGTAACCTGGACCTGATCATGGGCTGCGAGCGTCGCGTGGTGTATGACTTCGTCAACGTCATTCAGGGCGATGCCACGCTTAACCAGGCGCTGATTAAAGACAAGCGCACCGAGAACCTCTACATCCTCCCGGCGTCCCAGACCCGTGACAAAGACGCGCTGACCCGTGAAGGCGTGGAAAAGGTGCTCGACGAACTGAAAAAGATGGAGTTCGACTTCGTGGTCTGCGACTCCCCTGCCGGTATCGAAACCGGCGCGCTGATGGCGCTCTACTTCGCAGATGAAGCCATCATCACCACCAACCCGGAAGTCTCGTCAGTACGCGACTCCGACCGTATTCTCGGCATTCTGGCGTCGAAATCTCGTCGTGCGGAAAATGGCCAGGAGCCGATCAAAGAGCACCTTCTGCTGACCCGCTACAACCCGGGCCGCGTAAATAAAGGTGACATGCTGAGCATGGAAGACGTGCTGGAAATCCTGCGCATCAAACTGGTTGGCGTGATCCCGGAAGATCAGTCCGTACTGCGCGCCTCTAACCAGGGCGAGCCGGTGATTCTGGATACACAGGCAGACGCGGGTAAAGCGTATGCGGATACCGTTGACCGTCTGCTGGGAGAAGAACGTCCTTTCCGCTTCATTGAAGAAGAGAAGAAAGGTTTCCTCAAACGCCTGTTCGGAGGATAAGTTATGGCATTACTGGACTTTTTTCTCTCGCGGAAAAAAAGCACCGCCAACATCGCAAAAGAACGTCTGCAAATTATCGTTGCGGAGCGTCGTCGTAGCGACGCCGAACCGCACTACCTGCCGCAGCTGCGCAAAGACATTCTGGAAGTGATCTGCAAGTACGTGCAGATTGACCCGGAAATGGTCACCGTTCAGCTGGAGCAAAAAGACGGGGATATTTCGATTCTGGAGCTGAACGTGACGCTTCCGGAAGCAGAAGAGTCGCGTTAAACCGTTTGCGGTTCGTCGTATTGTAGGCCGGGCAAGCATCGCGCCGCCCGGCAATTTCCCCGGTGGCGCTGCGCTTACCGGGGTTACACTGCTTTAGCGCGGATACCCTTCCAGCAAGGTGTTCAGGCGTTCTGCCATCAGTTCCCCCCGCCATCCGGCGACCAGTTCCGGTAAACCATTTTGCGGTTTCAACTTCCAGTGCCAGTTCAGCAGCTGGTTAATCTGACGACGTGAAGCCAGCAGCTCCGCGCTCAGCTTGCTTTCGCTCGCCACCGTCTGCACCAGCGCTTTGATATCCTTGAACGCCTTGCGGTAGCCCGGCATATCCATCAGGTTAAGCAGCGGCTCTGGCAGCGCGTCGTCCGGCACCTGCTGGGCTTTTTCCACCAACGCCAGCAGCGTTTTACCGTGGAAGCGGATCTCGCTCCCGGAAAGGCCAATGCTGTCCAGCTCGCCAAGACTGCCCGGCATATAGCGCGCTACCGCCCACAGGTGCTCTTCGCGCACCACAAAGTTAACCGCCAGGTCGCGCTCGCGCGCTTTACGCAGGCGCCAGTCCGCCAGCAGTTGCAGGCAGGCCAGCTGACGCGTGCGCAGCTGCCAGGCGTTGGTGATATCACGCCAGGCGTCTTTCGGGTCAACCACTTCCTGGCGACGCTGCTGCGTCATGCGACACTCGTCCAGCGCGGCAGACAGCCAGCCGGACGCCTCCGCCTCTTTCATCAGCTGGCCGGCAATCGGCAGCAGATAGAATACGTCCGCCGCGGCATATTCAAGCTGACGCGCGGTCAGCGGACGCGCGAGCCAGTCCGTGCGCGATTCGCTCTTATCCAGCGTCAGGCCGGTGTACTCTTCCACCATCGCGGCGAAGCCCCAGGAGAGCGGGCGACCGCTGAACGCCGCGAGGATCTGGGTATCAATCAGCGGTTCCGGCATGATGCCAAAGGTATTGAGGAACACTTCCAGATCTTCACTGCCGGCGTGCAGATATTTGGTCACGGCGGTATCGAGCAACAGCGCGCGCATCGGCGCCCAGTCGGTGACGCCAAGGGGGTCAATCAACGACACGTGCTTGCCGTCATACATCTGGATCAGGCCCAGCTGCGGGTAGTACGTGCGGGTGCGGACAAATTCCGTATCCAGGGCGATAGCGGGAAAATCACGCGTCACCTCGCACAGCGAAGCCAGCTCGTCGTTGGTAGTGATCATCTGGTAATTCAAATCGGACTCTCTTTTGTTTGCGCCCATAAAAAACGCCGGCTTAACCGGCGTCTGGGCGATTAACGTGAAGCTCAGGCCTTATTGTCCACTTTGGCACGGGCTTCGTCACGTAATTCTCGTCGTAATATCTTCCCGACGTTGGATTTCGGCAGCTCATCGCGGAATTCCACCAGCTTCGGCACTTTATAGCCCGTCAGCTGCCGGCGACAAAACGTTATCAGCGCTTCCTCGGTAAGAGAAGGATCTTTCCTGACCACAAATATCTTCACCGCTTCCCCGCTGCTGCCGGAGGGAACGCCCACCGCTGCCACTTCCAGCACGCCGCTGTGCTGCATGACCACATCTTCGATTTCGTTCGGATAGACGTTGAAACCGGAAACGAGGATCATGTCTTTCTTGCGATCGACGATGCGCAGGAAGCCTTCGTCGTCCATCACCGCGATGTCGCCGGTGTACAGCCAGCCGTCTTTGATGATCTCGTCCGTGGCATCCGGGCGCTGCCAGTAGCCCAGCATCACCTGCGGCCCTCTTACGCACAGCTCGCCCGGCTCGCCGTGAGGCACTTCGTTACCCTCATCGTCTACCAGTTTAGCTTCCGTTGACGGCACCGGCAGGCCGATACTGCCGCTGTGGTAGTCGATGTCATGCGGGTTAACGCTGACCAGCGGAGCGCACTCCGTCAGGCCATAGCCTTCCAGCAGATACTGCCCGGTGAGTTTGACCCAACGCTCGGCAACCGCCTGCTGAACCGGCATCCCGCCGCCCGCAGAGAGGTGCAGCGTGGAGAAATCCAGCTGCTGAAACTCTTTATTGTTGAGCAGAGCGTTAAACAGCGTGTTCACGCCGGTCATGGCGGTGAACGGGTATTTCGCCAGCTCTTTGACCAGCCCCGGAATGTCGCGCGGGTTGGTGATCAGAACGTTCTGGCCGCCCAGCTCGATGAACAGCAGGCAGTTCATGGTCAGCGCAAAAATGTGATACAGCGGAAGCGCGGTGATCACCAGTTCTTTGCCCGGATGCAGCAGCGGCCCGTAAGTGGCGTTAACCTGTTCCAGGTTCGCCAGCATGTTGCGGTGGGTCAGCATCGCCCCTTTCGCCACGCCGGTGGTGCCGCCCGTGTATTGCAGGAAGGCCAGGTCCTCTGAGACCACTTCAGGCTTGACGTACTGCATGCGATAGCCCGCATGCAGCGCGCGGCGGAAGGAGATGGCATCCGGCAAATGGTATTTCGGCACCAGTCGCTTAACGTATTTAACGACAAAGTTGACCAGCGTACCTTTCGCGGTAGAGAGCTGGTCGCCCATGCGCGTCAGAATGACGTGCTTAACCTGGGTTCTTTCAACGACTTTTTCCAGCGTGTGGGCAAAGTTGGAGACAATCACAATCGCCGCCGCACCGCTGTCATTCAGCTGATGCTCCAGCTCGCGCGGGGTATAAAGCGGGTTGACGTTAACAACGATCATCCCTGCCCTGAGGATCCCGAACAGCGCCACCGGATATTGCAGCAGGTTTGGCATCATCAGCGCGACGCGATCCCCTTTCTGCAACCCCAGCCCCTCCTGTAAATAGGCCGCAAACGCCCGGCTGCGCTCCTCCAGCTTACGGAAGGTCATCACTTCGCCCATATTCACAAATGCGGGCTGGTCGGCGTAGCGCCGTACCGAGTGTTCAAATAATTCAATCAGGGATTGATAACGGTCAGGATTGATCTCCGCAGGAACATCCGCGGGATAACGGTTAAGCCAAACCTTTTTCAATGCATCACCTCTGAAATGAGTATTCGTCGTCATCACAGCCCCGATAATAAACAGTTTGTTAACATTATATTAACTCAGCGTACCAGTTTATTAATTGTTCAGATTACAGGTTGCGAAGCGCGTCACTCTTTTTTTTCGTTTTAAGCGTAAAAAAACAGAGACAGCGGCTGAGCCGCTGTCTCTTTACTATAAATAACAGGAAGTTACTCAGTTACGATGGTTTGTACCTGTGCAGGACCGGGGTTATACCAGCCCCAGCCACCGTAGCCGTAACGGTACGGATGAGGGCCCCACATCCACGGATCGATAGGCTGTGGCGGCATCACCACCTGCTGGGCGATACGCCAGCGCTTGTAGCCGTTGACCTGCATGGTCATGAATTTGTACGGCGTATTGCCGATTTTACCTGCTACCGAACCGGTAATCGGCCCGACGACGGTCACCAGTTGTCCGCGGAAATCAACCGGATCGAGGAAGCCGCTGACGTCAGCGTAGATCCGCCCGCGCGAGGCTTCACCCAGAATCGGCCGCGCGCCGTCGTCCAGCGGAACGGTGGCGATTTCCAGACGGGTTTTACCCTGCTGGTTAACGACCTCAACCACCTTGCCGCCAAACCGCGCTTCCTGCCCGACATAGAGCTCCGGGGCGTTCATCACGCGTACCAGATCCTGCTGTGGCGTCGGGCTGGTGCCCTTGATCGCATCAGGAACGGTGACGCAACCGCTCAGTGCTATGGCAACAACGCCTGCCATAAGAAGGCGTACAACTTTAGTCTGAACCGCCATGATGCGACTCCTTTTTCTCAGTTCCTGTTACTGAGATTCATTCGCGGCCTGGAAGTTTCTTCCACGCGACGGTGTTTCGTAAATAAACGGGTTCAGCGTGCTCAACCGCCACGCTTTTACCTGCGTCAAGCAGCTGACGGGCAATCGGCAGCATATCTTCTGCGGCGGGCAGGAGCATGTTGCCGTCCACCAGCGTAATACCGGTTTCCTTCGCCATCTCAGGCCATGCCGGCCAGCCGGTTCCCACCGTCGCCCACTCGCCGGAGAGCTGCTTCAGGCGCTCAGTCACGGCTTCGGGCTTGAGCACCGCCTCGGTCTCTTCGCCGTGCCAGACGCCGTTTTCATCACGGGTATATTCCGCCCAGTACACTTCTCCCATACGGGCGTCGATGGCAGCCAGCACGCGGGTAGCGCCAGTCATACGCCAGGCGCCCTGCGCCATCGTGGCAAGCGTTGAGACGCCGATCATCGGCAGGTCAGCGCCCAGCGCCAGCCCCTGCGCAATGCCAATCCCGATACGCACGCCCGTAAAGCTGCCCGGGCCACGGCCATAGGCCAGCGCGTCGAGGTCGGTCAGGGCGGCGTTGCCCTCGGTCAAAATGGTTTTTACCAGGGGAAGAATACGCTGGGTATGCTCCCGGGGGCACTCTTCGAAATGGGCAAAGGTCTTACCGTCGTTCCACAGGGCAACGGAACACGCCTCTGTTGCGGTATCAATAGCCAGAATTCGCATTGGTCGTCGCGCTCTCGCAAGGGTCAGTCACAAAATGGCGCGCATCTTAACACACTCCGGCGAGAATTACTCCGCCGTTGGGTTCGCCAGGAAGCGGACCGCGCGTTTAATATCCCGCGTGCGCGGCGCGGGCGGCAGGCTGGCGAGGAAGGTCGCGCCGTAGGGGCGCATCACCAGGCGGTTATCGCAGATCACCAGCACGCCGCGGTCGGTGACGTCGCGGATCAGTCGCCCTACTCCCTGCTTAAGCGTAATGACCGCATCCGGCAGCTGGACGTCGTCGAACGGATCGCCCCCGCGCAGACGGCAATCCTCCATGCGCGCTTTCAGGAGCGGATCGTCCGGGGATGTGAACGGCAGCTTATCGATAATCACCAGTGAGAGCGTATCGCCGCGCACGTCCACCCCTTCCCAGAAGCTGCTGGTCGCCACCAGCAGGGCATTACCGGCGCTGACAAACTGCTGGAGCAGCTGGCCTTTACTGGTTTCTCCCTGTAACAGCACCGGCAGCGTCATGGTGGCGCGGAACTGCTCGGCTAAATCGCGCATCATGGCGTGGGATGTACACAGCATGAAACAACGCCCGTTGTTGGCCTCAATCATCGGCTTCAGCATGGCCGCCAGATGGCGCGCGGCCCCCGGCTGGTTAGGCAGCGGCAGATTGCGCGGCACGCACAGCAGCGCCTGTTTTTCGTAGTCGAACGGGCTCGGCAGAAGCAGAGATTCAGCCTGCTCAATGCCGAGGCGCTCGGTAAAGTGATGCAGATCGTCATTCACCGACAGCGTGGCCGAGGTAAAGACCCAGGTGCCGGGCTTTTGCGCCATCACCTCTTTGAATTTATCGGCAACGGTCAGCGGCGTCAGCGCCACGGTGAAGTGGCGGGAAGTGCATTCGTACCAGTAGCTGTACCCCGGCTGGTTGATCTCTTTTAGCCGTTTAAGCCGCCCGCGATAGAGCGTGGCGCGTTCAAAGGCAGCGTCTAACAGGGCGGAACGGCCCAGTGACAGCTTCGCCACGTCGTAGCAGAGCTCAAGGGCATCATCGAGCAGCAGCAGCGCGCGCTGGATATTTTTGTCTGCCAGCAGTTCACGCAGGTTGCCGCGATAACCCGGCTCGCCAAGCTGTAAGCGGAAATCCTGCGCGCATTGTGCCAGGCGGTCCGCGCACTTCTGCAACTGCTGGGTATCTTTGAGTTCGGTGCGATAGGCAATGGTGATATCTTTCGCCAGATCCTGAAGCTGACGGCTGGAGAGCGACTGGCCAAAATACTGGCTGGCGATGTCCGGAAGCTGGTGGGCTTCATCGAAGATCATCACCTCTGCCTCCGGGATCAGCTCGCCAAATCCACTGTCCTTGACCACCATATCCGCAAGAAACAGGTGATGGTTCACCACCACCACGTCGGCATCCATCGCCGTTTTACGCGCTTTCACCACAAAACAGTCTTTGTACAGCGGGCAGTCGCTGCCGAGGCAGTTGTCGTTGGTGCTGGTCACCAGCGGCCAGGCCGGGGAGTCTTCCGGCACGCTCGCGCAGGTGCTGATGTCCCCCTCCTCCGTCTGGTTGGCCCAGGCGCGCAGGACGATCACATCACTCAGGGTTTGTACCGGCAGATCTCCGCCGGCCAGCGCCTGCTGTTCAAGACGCTCCAGGCACAGGTAGTTTGAGCGCCCTTTCAGCAGGGCCAGACGCCCTTTGTATTTCAGCGCTTTCGCCACCGTGGGCAAGTCGCGGCTATAAAGCTGGTCCTGAAGCGCTTTCGACCCCGTAGAGATGATCACCTTCTTTTTCGCCCGCAGCGCAGGGGCGAGGTAAGCGTAGGTTTTCCCCGTACCGGTTCCGGCCTCCACGACCAGCGGCTGCGCGTTGTCGATAGCGTGCGCGACGGCATGCGCCATCTGACGCTGGGGTTCACGCGGTTTAAAACCGGGAATAGCCTGTGCTAACTGACCTTCTGGGGAAAAATCGTCTGCCACGGTGTTCTCTCACTGTATTTTTGCACAGGGATTATGTCAGCCCCTTCTCTCCGGTGCCACCCCAAATAGTGACGGCGGCGGAACATTATGGCAGTCTTGCCGCCTGACGACGAAAGATAACGAGGATACGTTTATGACAATTACGCGCATTGATGCCGAAGCCCGCTGGTCTGATGTGGTGATCCATAACCAGACGCTGTACTACACCGGTGTCCCTGCCAATCTGGACGCGGACGCCTTCGAGCAGACGGCGAACACCCTGGCGCAAATTGATGCTGTGCTGGAAAAACAGGGCAGCGATAAATCCCGCATTCTGGATGCGACGATTTTTCTGGCGAATAAAGACGATTTCGCGGCGATGAACAAAGCCTGGGATGCGTGGGTCGTGGCGGGTCACGCGCCTGTACGCTGCACCGTACAGGCCACGCTGATGAAACCGGAATACAAAGTTGAGATCAAGATTATCGCGGCAGTGTAAGCCGGTTATTCTTCATCTTCATCCTCAAAACGCGCCACGATACGCTCACCGGTATGGGTGGCGCGAAGTTCTTCCGCGACCTGGGAAATCGCCTGTCCGCTGCTCATCCCCTGGGACATCAGCTCCTGAATACGTTCAACGGCTTTCTGCTGTTGGTCATGGCTGAGAGAAGGTAAACCTGCAAACATCGTTAACTCCTGCTAAATTATTCGCGCTAATTATTTCACGCTGCCCGGTAGTATGCCATACATGAACATGCGCTTCCCCACTGTTATTACCTTGTCCTGGCGTACGGACGCCGCCGAGTTCTGGTTTGCCCGTCTGAGCCATCTTCCTTTTGCCATGCTGCTGCACTCAGGCCATGCGGATCACCCTTACAGCCGCTTTGATATTCTGGTGGCCGATCCGGTGAAAACGCTGACGACCGATGAGCTCTCGCCAACGGACGATCCGCTACTGCGGCTTCAGCAGGAGATTAACGCGCTGGGCTTATCCGCCACGCCGAACCCGGACCTTCCTTTCCAGGGAGGCGCGCTGGGCGTGTTTGGTTACGATCTGGGTCGTCGATTCGAAAAGCTGCCCGAGTTAGCGCAGGCGGATATTGCCCTGCCGGATATGGCGGTGGGGCTGTATGACTGGGCGCTGATCGTGGATCACCGTAAACAGACGGTCTCCCTGCTGAGCCACCGTGACGTGCAGGCGCGTCTGGCCTGGCTTGAGGCGCAACGGCCCGCCGTAACGGATCAGTTTATGCTGACCTCCGGCTGGCGCTCAAACATGAGCGCGATGGAATACGCGGAAAAATTCTCCCGCGTGCAGGCGTATCTGCAAAGCGGCGACTGCTATCAGGTGAACCTGGCCCAGCGCTTCCAGGCAGCATACCGGGGGGATGAATGGCAGGCGTTTATCCGCCTCAATGCCAGCAACAAGGCCCCGTTCAGCGCGTTTATACGCCTGGAGCGCGGCGCGATCCTCAGCCTTTCGCCCGAGCGTTTTATCCATCTGGCGGAAGGGACGATTCAGACCCGGCCGATCAAGGGCACCCTGCCGCGCCTTGCCGATACGGATGCAGACCGTCAGCAGGCGCAGAAGCTGGCTGCCTCGCCCAAAGATCGTGCCGAAAACCTGATGATTGTCGATCTGATGCGCAATGACATTGGCCGCGTCGCCGAGCCGGGCAGCGTGCGCGTACCGGAGCTGTTTATCGTGGAGCCTTTCCCGGCGGTGCATCATCTGGTCAGCACCATTACCGCCCGTCTGCCGTCCTCGCGCACCGCCTGCGATCTGCTCCGCGCCGCGTTTCCGGGAGGCTCCATCACCGGCGCGCCAAAGGTGCGCGCGATGGAGATTATCGACGAACTGGAACCCCATCGACGCAACGCCTGGTGCGGCAGCATCGGCTATGTGAGCCTGTGCGGAACCATGGACACCAGCATCACCATTCGCACGCTCACCGCCTGCGACGGGAATCTGTACTGCTCCGCAGGCGGTGGCATTGTGGCCGACAGTCAGGCCGGGGCGGAATATCAGGAAACGTTTGATAAAGTGAATCGTATCCTGAAACAACTGGAGAACTCACGGTGAAGAAAGAAAACCTGACGCTGGATGATTTTTTGTCGCGCTTTCAGCTTCTGCGGCCCCAGGTTAACCGCGCCACGTTGAATCAACGTCAGGCGGCGGTGCTGATCCCGGTTGTGCGTCGTGAACAGCCGGGTCTGTTGCTTACCCAGCGCGCACCGCATATGCGAAAACACGCCGGTCAGGTTGCGTTTCCCGGCGGCGCGGTGGACAGCACCGATGCTTCCCTGATTGCCGCCGCGCTGCGCGAGGCGCACGAGGAAGTGGCGATCCCCCCGGAAGCGGTGGAGGTGATCGGCGTGCTGCCGCCGGTCGACAGCGTCACCGGTTTTCAGGTCACGCCGGTGGTCGGCATTATTCCGCCCGATCTTCAATATCACGCCAGCGTCGATGAAGTTTCAGCCGTGTTCGAAATGCCGCTTGAAGAGGCCCTTCGTCTGGGTCGCTATCACCCGCTGGATATTCACCGACGCGGGCACGATCATCGGGTCTGGCTGTCGTGGTATCAGCATTATTTTGTCTGGGGCATGACGGCAGGCATTATTCGTGAACTGGCGCTGCAAATCGGCCTGAAGCCTTGACTATACTTTACATTCCACCCTTTTCTGGCAGGTTTGCGATCGGCGTCGCGCTATTAGCAAAACCATCGTTAACCATTAGTTTAATTCATGTGAATAGTTAAGCCGAGGTTGGTGTTCCCTCTTACACTATGCGCAGTTATAACATCGTTACTGGAACCCCAGTAACCCTGTCAGGAGTGTGAAAGTGATTAGTATATTCGACATGTTCAAAGTGGGGATTGGCCCGTCCTCTTCCCACACTGTAGGGCCGATGAAGGCCGGTAAACAGTTCGTCGATGATCTGGTCGAAAAAGGATTACTGGAAAGCGTTACCCGTGTCGCCGTAGACGTTTACGGTTCACTTTCATTAACGGGTAAAGGCCACCACACCGATATCGCCATTATTATGGGTCTGGCGGGCAACATGCCGGACACTGTTGATATTGATGCCATTCCGGCATTTATCCGCGACGTGGAAACGCGCGGACGCCTGCTGCTGGCTAACGGTCAGCATGAAGTGGACTTCCCGCAGGATGACGGGATGCGTTTTCGCAGCGACAACCTGCCGCTGCACGAAAACGGCATGACCATCCACGCCTGGAGCGGCGAAAAAGAGATCTACAGCAAAACCTACTACTCCATCGGCGGTGGCTTCATCGTTGACGAAGAACACTTTGGTAAAGAGAGCGCGGGCGACGTCAATGTGCCCTATCCGTTCAAATCCGCCACCGAAATGCTGGGCTACTGCAAAGAGACCGGTCTGTCCCTCTCCGGCATGGTGATGAAGAACGAGCTGGCGCTGCACAGCAAGAAAGAGATCGAAGACTATTTTGCTAACGTATGGCAAACCATGCGCGCCTGTATCGATCGCGGTATGAACACCGAAGGCGTTCTGCCGGGCCCGTTGCGCGTGCCGCGTCGTGCATCCGCGCTGCGCCGTATGCTGGTCACCACCGACAAATTCTCCAACGACCCGATGAACGTGGTTGACTGGGTGAACATGTTTGCTCTGGCGGTGAACGAAGAGAACGCCGCAGGGGGCCGCGTGGTAACCGCGCCGACCAACGGCGCGTGCGGTATCGTTCCGGCGGTGCTGGCCTACTACGATCACTTTATCGAGCCCGTCACGCCGGACATTTACATCCGTTATTTCCTCGCGGCAGGTGCCATCGGCGCGCTGTACAAAATGAACGCCTCTATTTCCGGTGCGGAAGTGGGCTGTCAGGGTGAAGTGGGCGTTGCCTGCTCCATGGCAGCTGCGGGACTGGCGGAGCTGCTGGGCGCAAGCCCTGAGCAGGTTTGCGTGGCGGCGGAAATCGGCATGGAGCATAACCTCGGTCTGACCTGTGACCCGGTTGCTGGCCAGGTGCAGGTGCCGTGCATTGAGCGTAACGCCATCGCCTCCGTTAAGGCCATCAACGCCTCGCGCATGGCGATGCGCCGCACCAGCGAGCCACGCGTGTCGCTGGATAAGGTTATCGAAACCATGTACGAAACCGGCAAGGACATGAACGCGAAGTACCGCGAGACCTCCCGCGGTGGTCTGGCCATTAAGGTGCAGTGCGACTAAGCCTTCCTTTCGCCCATCCACAACGGATGGGCGAATTTTCTCCTCTCGTCTCGTCGCTTCACGTAATCCCCACTACACTGTCACTGTTGCGTCTGGCTCTTCCGGCCGGTGCTTAACAGGCGACCGTTCATGCAAAATGCACAAACGATCATTAAAGACTATCGCCGAAAACGCGTTATCGTCTGCGTCACGGTTGCGTTCATGACGCTCGTCCTGACGTTGGGCATTCGCTTTATTTCACAGCGCAACATAAATCAGGATCGTATCCAGGACTTCGCTCAGAGCACCGTCCGCGCGCTGGACAAGGTGCTGATGTCCCTGGAAACCCACCGTGAAACCCTCATCGCGCTGGTGGGTGAACCCTGTTCCGGGGTGAATCTTGTCCTGCGAAAACAGGCGGCGATTCTGCAAACCGTACGCTCAATCGCCCTCGTAAGAGACGGCACGCTGTATTGTTCAAGCGTGTTCGGCATTCGTAATGTTCCCGTCAGCGAATTTCACCCGATACTGCCGGCGAGCGATCCCAGGCTGCTGTTATTGACCGACCGGTGGCTGTTAAAGGGCAGCCCGGTGCTGATCCAGTGGTCCCCCGTGGCGGGCCGGAGCAAGGATGGGGTGATGGAGGTGGTGAATATCGATCTCATCACCAAAATGATCCTTGAGCCGCAGCGGCCGCTGATTACCGACGTTGTCCTCAAGGTGGGCGATAATTTTCTCCGCGACGGGCAACAGGTCACGAATATGCTGACCTTCGATGAACACGCCTCCCTGCTGGAACAGTCGTCACAGCGGTATCCCTTCAGCGTCACGGTCAGCGGCCCGGGGCCAGGCGAAATGGCGTTGAGGAATCTGCCCACTCAGCTGCCGCTGGCGCTGATGCTCAGCTTACTGATGGGCTATATCGTCTGGCTCGCCACGGCGCGGCGCATCAGTTTCACCTGGGAAATCAATATGGGGATTGCCGCCCGGGAGTTTGAACTCTTCTGCCAGCCGCTGATGAATGCCCGCACGCGGGAGTGCGTCGGCGTCGAGATCCTTCTGCGCTGGAATAACCCGCGTCAGGGATGGATCTCACCGGATGTCTTTATCCCTCTGGCCGAAGAACATAACCTGATTGTTCCGCTTACCCGCTACGTCATCAGCGAAACGGTGCGGCAGATAGGCTATTTCCCGGCCTCGCGCGATTTCCATATCGGCATTAACGTGGCCGCCAGCCATTTTCGCCGCGCTGCGCTGATCCGGGATCTCAACCGCATCTGGTTTAACGCCAATCCGGTTCAGCGGCTGATTGTGGAGTTAACTGAACGCGATGCGTTGCTTGATGTGGATTACCGCATCGTGCGCGAGCTGCACCGTAAAGGGGTGAAACTTGCGATTGATGATTTTGGTACCGGCAATAGCTCACTTTCGTGGCTTGAAAAGCTGCGTCCGGACGTGCTGAAAATTGATAAATCCTTCACCACCGCGATTGGCACCGACGCCGTGAACTCAACGGTCACGGATATCATTATTGCGCTGGGCCAGCGGCTGAATATAGAACTGGTTGCGGAAGGGGTTGAAACCGAGGAGCAGTCGCGCTATTTGCGCCGTCACAGCGTACACATTTTGCAGGGGTTCTTGTATGCGCGACCAATGCCGCTGCGGGAGTTTCCGACATGGCTGGCGGAAAGTGCCTCTCCGCCAGCCCGTCACAATGGACACATCGTGCCGTTATTGCCGTTACGCTAGCAAGCGTTACTCTTCTTCGTCGTGTGCAGACTGCTCTTTAACAATACGCACCATATCAACGCGATAGTCGTTGGCTTCAACGATGGTAATTTGCAGCGGCGGCAGCTCCAGCACATCCCCGACACGCGGGATCTGTCCGTTAACGGCAATCACCAGCCCCGCCACGGTGGCGATGTCTTCATCGTCATTGACTACGTTTTCAACGCCCAGCGTGTGCGAGAGCGCGTGCAGATCGGTGGTACCTTTCACCAGCCAGCCGTCACCGTCGGCAACGATTTCCGGCGTTTCATCCGCATCGGGGAATTCACCCGCGATCGCTTCCAGCACGTCAAGCGGCGTGACCAGACCCTGTACCACACCAAATTCGTTGGTAACGATAACAAAACTGCCGCGGGCACGACGCAGCACGCCCAGCAGGTTAATCGGATCCAGCGTCTCCGGCACCACGATGGCAGGCGACGCGGCCGCAACGGCCTCGACGTTGACGCCCTCTTCCAGCGCCACGAGCATCTCTTTCGCGCGCACCACGCCGATGATCTCATCCAGCTCGCCCCGACAGACCGGGAACAGGCTGTGCGGCGAGGAGAGCAGCTGCTGACGTATTTCGTCGACGCTCAGGTTGGCATCCACCCAGCTGATTTCTCCGCGCGGCGTCATAATGCCGCGCAGGGAGCGGGAGGCCAGCGAAAGCACGCCGTTGATCATATAGCGTTCTTCTTCCACAAACGCGCCTTCCGGCACCGGAACCGGGTTGCGGTTCTCGCTGTCCGCCTGCACGTTCACCTGGCGACGGCCGCCCATCAGGCGCAGGATCGCATCGGCGGTACGGGCGCGCAGCGGCTGATTCGACTGCTGCTTAATAAAGTTACGGCGCGCAATCTGGTTAAACAGCTCGATTAAGATCGAGAAGCCAATCGCGGCGTACAGGTAGCCTTTCGGAATATGGAAGCCAAAACCTTCTGCCACCAGGCTCAGACCAATCATCAGCAGGAAGCTCAGACACAGCACCACTACCGTCGGATGCTGGTTGACGAAACGCGTCAGCGGCTTCGAGGCCAGCAGCATTACCGCCATCGCAATCACAACCGCCGCCATCATCACCGGCAGATGGTTCACCATGCCGACCGCCGTAATCACCGCATCCAGCGAGAAGACCGCATCAAGCACCACGATCTGAAGAACAACGACCCAGAAGCTGGCATAGCCTTTACCGTGTCCACCGTCGTGCTGCCGGTTTTCCAGCCGTTCATGCAGCTCCGTTGTGGCTTTGAACAGCAGGAAAAGCCCCCCCACCAGCATGATCAAATCGCGACCGGAGAAGGTGAAATCCATCACGGTGAACAGCGGCTTCGTCAGCGTAACCATCCACGAGATCACGGACAGCAGGCCCAGTCGCATGATCAGCGCCAGCGAGAGGCCGATCAGACGGGCTTTGTCACGCTGTTTCGGCGGCAGCTTGTCCGCCAGGATGGCGATAAACACCAGGTTATCAATACCGAGAACGATCTCCAGCACGACCAGCGTAAGCAGTCCTACCCAGATTGACGGGTCCATTAAGAATTCCATGACACGCTCCTGCTAAAGGAATGACAAAACGGTGCCCCGCTGATTTCGGGCAGTTCAAAGGAAATGAGAGTCGATGCGTGGCGAAGATCGCCGGTGAATAAGGCGCGGGATGGCCTGGAAGATGACTGACGTCGGTGACGGTCCATATAGTGGGCTGTAGCCCTATACTCCTGAATAATTAAACGGACGCTAAACATATCAGAGACAATTGGTATTTAGCAAAGATTTACGTTCCTTTGCAAACTTCTGTAACACACGCGGTTTATCTTTTAGAAAAATCTGTAATGCGTAGCTAAATTACGGATCTTCATCACATAAATTATTTTTTCACTATCTAAAATAATTCGCGGAAGTCTTGGTTTTTTAGAACTCTAACCCTTATCTGAATCGATTCGGTTCGCCAATACGATTCTCAGTACGCCTGCCTGGCAGACGTATAAATGATAATAATAGGAGGTAGCAAGTGACCATTGCTATTGTCATAGGCACACATGGTTGGGCTGCGGAGCAGTTACTCAAAACGGCAGAGATGCTGTTGGGCGAGCAGGAAAACGTCGGCTGGATCGATTTCGTTCCCGGTGAAAACGCCGAGACGCTGATTGAAAAATACACTGCTCAGCTTGAGAAGCTGGATACCAGCAAAGGCGTGCTGTTTCTCGTGGATACATGGGGCGGCAGCCCGTTCAACGCTGCCAGCCGCATTGTCGTCGATAAAGAGCATTATGAAGTCGTCGCCGGGGTGAATATCCCGATGCTGGTGGAAACCTTGATGGCGCGTGACGACAACCCAGGCTTTGACGAGCTGGTGGCGCTGGCGGTGGAAACCGGTCGCGAAGGCGTTAAAGCGCTGAAAGCACAGCCGGTTAAAAAACCCGCCCCTGCCCCAGCTGCACCAAAGGCCGCTGCACCGGCGAAGCCAATGGGTCCGAACGATTACATGGTCATCGGCCTTGCGCGTATTGATGACCGTCTGATCCACGGCCAGGTGGCGACACGCTGGACCAAAGAGACAAACGTACAACGCATTATCGTGGTCAGTGACGAAGTGGCCGCTGATACTGTCCGCAAAACACTTCTTACCCAGGTTGCACCGCCGGGCGTTACCGCGCACGTCGTGGATGTCGCCAAAATGATCCGCGTTTACAACAACCCGAAATATGCGGGCGAACGCGTGATGCTTCTCTTCACCAACCCGACAGACGTCGAACGCCTTGTTGAAGGCGGCGTGAAAATCACCTCCGTTAACATTGGCGGTATGGCATTCCGTCAGGGCAAAACGCAGGTCAATAACGCGATTTCAGTGGATGCGAAAGATATCGAGGCCTTCAACAAGCTGAATGCCCGCGGTATCGAACTGGAAGCCCGTAAGGTTTCCACGGATCAGAAACTGAAAATGATGGATTTGATCGGCAAAGTGGGGAAATAAGCCCGGGCCGGTTTTTCATATAAAGCTTATGTAATAGGAGAAGTGCAATGGAGATTACTACTCTTCAAATTGTACTGGTGTTCATCGTCGCATGTATTGCGGGTATGGAATCCGTACTTGATGAATTTCAGTTCCACCGTCCTCTGGTGGCCTGTACGCTGATTGGCGCCGTTCTCGGTGACATGAAAACCGGTATCATTATCGGTGGTACGCTGGAAATGATCGCCCTCGGCTGGATGAACATCGGTGCAGCCGTTGCGCCAGATGCCGCCCTGGCGTCCATTATCTCAACCGTTCTGGTTATCGCCGGTCACCAGAGTATTGGTGCCGGTATCGCGCTGGCTATCCCATTGGCCGCTGCGGGCCAGGTGCTGACCATCATCGTTCGTACTATCACCGTGGCCTTCCAGCACGCGGCGGATAAGGCAGCCGAAAACGGCAACCTTACGGCGCTCTCCTGGATCCACGTTTCCTCCCTGTTCCTGCAAGCGATGCGTATCGCGATCCCGGCGGTTATCGTGGCGATCTCCGTGGGGACCAGCGAAGTTCAGAGCATGCTGAACGCCATCCCTGAAGTGGTCACCAGCGGTCTGAACATCGCCGGCGGCATGATCGTGGTGGTCGGTTACGCGATGGTCATCAACATGATGCGTGCGGGCTACCTGATGCCATTCTTCTACCTCGGCTTCGTTACCGCTGCGTTCACCAACTTCAACCTGGTTGCGCTGGGCGTGATTGGCGCGGTGATGGCAATTCTTTATATCCAGCTCAGCCCGAAATACAACCGCGTCGCGGGTGCCCCTGCGCAGGCCGCTGGTAACAACGATCTCGATAACGAACTGGACTAACAGGTGAGCGAAATGGTTGATATGACAAAAACTACCACTGAGAAAAAACTCACTCCGGGTGATATTCGTGGCGTGTTCATCCGTTCTAACCTGTTTCAGGGTTCATGGAACTTCGAACGTATGCAGGCGCTCGGCTTCTGCTTCTCCATGGTGCCGGCAATCAAACGCCTGTATCCGGAAAACAACGAAGCGCGCCGTCAGGCAATTAAGCGTCACCTGGAATTCTTCAACACCCATCCCTACGTCGCAGCGCCTGTTCTGGGCGTAACGCTGGCGATGGAAGAGCAGCGTGCGAACGGGGCTGAGATTGACGATGGTGCCATCAACGGTATCAAAGTCGGTCTGATGGGGCCGCTGGCAGGCGTGGGCGATCCTATCTTCTGGGGAACCGTGCGTCCGGTGTTTGCGGCGCTGGGTGCCGGTATTGCCATGAGCGGCAGCCTGCTCGGTCCGCTGCTGTTCTTCATCCTGTTTAACGCGGTGCGTCTGCTGACCCGTTACTACGGCGTGGCGTACGGCTACCGTAAAGGGGTGGATATCGTTAAGGATATGGGCGGCGGCTTCCTGCAAAAACTGACCGAGGGGGCGTCAATCCTCGGCCTGTTTGTGATGGGGGCGCTGGTTAACAAGTGGACGCACGTGAACATCCCGCTGGTGGTATCGACCATCACCGGTCAGGATGGTCAGACGCGCGTTACCACCGTGCAGACCATTCTGGATCAGCTGATGCCGGGCCTGGTACCGCTGCTGTTAACCTTCGCCTGCATGTGGCTGCTGCGTAAGAAAGTAAACCCGCTGTGGATCATCGTTGGCTTCTTCGTCATCGGTATCGCGGGCTACGCCGTCGGCCTGCTGGGTCTGTAATAAAACGCGTTACCGACCGGGGCCTTGCCCCCGGTCTTTTTATCTGGAGGATGAATGGCTGTTACGGACACCGTACTGGTTTTGTTTATTGTTGCCCTTCTGGCTTACGCGATCTATGACGAGTTCATTATGCCTCGCCGCCACGGCGAGACGCTGCTGACCCTTCCCCTCTTACGCCGTGGACGCATTGATGCATTCATCTTCGCCGGGCTGGTGGTCATTCTGATTTACAATAACGTGACCAGCCACGGTGCAATATTAACCACATGGTTATTATGTGCGCTGGCATTAATGGCGATTTACCTGTTCTGGATCCGCTCGCCAAAACTCATTTTTAAAAAACAGGGATTCTTCTTCGCCAATGTCTGGATAGAATATAACCGTATTAAAGAGATGAATTTATCCGAGGACGGGGTGCTGGTGATGCAATTAGAACAACGCCGCCTGCTCATTCGGGTTAAAAATATTGATGACCTGGAAAAGATCTACAGATTACTCGTTAAAACTCAATGAGTTAATATTATAGCTTCGGCTATATATTACGTAATTTTCTTGTTCGTAATATAGCCGATGCTATATCCTCCCCGTTAAATAGCTTATATTTCTTAACGATATTTTCACGCATAAATCTAAATGAAAATCGTTATCAACGCAGTCCCTGAATTAAGCCTTTCTGAGTGTTGTTTTATATTCTCAAAATATGTTAAGGTTGCGCCCGTCGTTGGGGAGTAGCCGATTTCCTGCCTTCAGGAAATGTACGTGTCAACATACTCGTTGAAAAACGTGGCGCGTACGGATCGCTTTCAGCACTTACTGTGCCAAAGGGATCAGGCGAGACCATAGATACATCAACTGCTGTTTACTGGGGGCAGTGATGTGTCATATGGATATCCCCGGTCTGGACGCGCTTATGAATATCTCCGCTACGATCCTCCTGGCCTTTGGCATGTCAATGGACGCATTTGCCGCCTCTATCGGTAAAGGTGCCACCCTCCATAAACCTAAATTTTCCGAAGCTCTGCGTACCGGTCTTATCTTTGGCGCTATCGAAACGCTGACGCCGCTTATCGGGTGGGGTCTTGGGATGCTCGCCAGCCAGTTTGTGCTGGAGTGGAACCACTGGATTGCCTTCGTGCTGCTGGTCTTTCTCGGCGGCCGGATGGTGATTGAAGGTTTGCGGGGCAACAGCGATGAAGATGACGCGCCGCTGCACCGCCACGGCTTCTGGCTTCTGGTGACCACCGCTATCGCAACCAGCCTGGACGCCATGGCCGTCGGTGTCGGTCTGGCGTTTTTGCAGGTCAATATTATCGCCACCGCGCTGGCGATTGGCTGCGCGACGCTTATCATGTCAACGCTGGGGATGATGGTTGGCCGGTTCATTGGCCCGCTGCTGGGTAAACGAGCCGAAATTTTGGGCGGTATCGTGTTGATCGGGATTGGTGCCCAAATCCTCTGGGCACACTTCGCGGGTTAACCTTCGCGCTGCCAGCAATGGATGCTGAAATCTGTCTGGCAGCGAAATTCTGTCTGCGCTGCCAGCGTTTCCCACACCGCGGGTTTTGCCCGCCACGCAAACGGCGTCATTTGCAGTAACGCCACGGCTTCGCTTCCCTGTAACGTCATTTCATACGCCACCGACAGCTCCTGCTTTAACGCAAAGCCCGCCAGCTGTTCTGAGTGAGGCGCATGCAGGTGCACTTCATCATAGATCAGCCCTTTCAGCTCCAGCAGATGACGAGGCCCTGGCGTAACGGTGATAACCCACCCGCCGGGCTTAACCACGCGCGCCAGCTCCTCTGCCTTGCACGGCGCGTAGATACGCACCACGGCATCCATGCTCGCCTCCTCAAACGGCAGACGGTGGCTGGAGGCCACGCAGAACGTCACCGCGGAATAGCGTTTTGCTGCCGCACGGATTGCCACTTTCGATACGTCCAGGCCGTACGTTTCGGCGCCCTTCTCAGCCGCCACGTCTGCAAACGTTGCGGTGTAGTAGCCTTCGCCACAGCCGATATCCAGCATGGCGGATGCGCCTTCTGTCAGACAGTTACCGAGTAAGCCGACGACAGAATCCCTGAGCGGTTGATAGTGCCCGGCATCGAGAAACGCCCGGCGGGCCTGCATCATCTCCGCGCTGTCACCCGGGTCCCGGGAGCGCTTGTGCTGTACAGGCAAAAGATTCACATAGCCCTCTTTCGCCCTGTCAAACTGATGTCCCTGTGGACAGATAAACGTTTTCTCCGCGCGCGTCAGCGGCGCGTGGCAAAGGGGACAGCTGAAAGACATGACAACTCCAGGGCGTAAACCAAAAGGCGAAGTGTACCGCTATTCGCCAGGGTTATAAACGGCCGGGTGACGCATCACAATCAGATGGTCAGAATCTGCCGGCAGCCCGTCTGGCTTTACGTTTTCCAGACGCAGTACGTTCCCCATAATTTCGCTGAAAACGGGCGCAGAAACGGCCCCGCCGTAGTAGGCGCCGTTTTTCGGGTCGTTGATCACCACCACCAGCGCAAAACGGGGATCGCTGGCGGGCGCAACGCCCGCAGTGTAGGCGACGTATTTATCCACATACTTACCGTGTTCATCGATTTTTTTGGCCGTCCCGGTTTTAATCGCCACGCGATAGTTACGCACCGCTGCTTTGATCCCGCCACCGCCGGGTAACGCGACGCTCTCCATCATGTGTTCCACCTCGTGAACAATTTCCTCGGGCATCACCCGCTTGCCAATCACCGGCGGATCGATACGGGTGATGGACAGAGGCCGTTCAATGCCATAGCTGCCGATGGTGGCATACACATGCGCCAGCTGGAGGGGGGTGACCATCAGGCCATAGCCGAATGCAAAGGTCGCCCGGTCTAACTGGCTCCAGAATTTTCGCTGTGGCAGTAAGCCAGCGCTTTCCCCCGTTAAGCCAAGCCCGGTACTCTCGCCAAACCCAAAGTGCTTATAGGTATCCAGTAACCGTTGCACGGGCATCGCCAGCGAAAGACGGGATACGCCCGTGTCGCTGGACTTTTGCAGGATCCCGGTCATCGTCAGTTCCGGATAGTAGCCCACGTCGCGAATACGATGCCCATCAATAGTGTAGGGATGCGTGTCTATCACGCTGTCAGGCTGAACCAGCCCCTGCTGTAGCGCCGTCATCAACACCAGAGGCTTAACGGTCGAGCCCGGTTCAAAGGTGTCGCTGATCGCGCGATTGCGAAAATCATCCAGCGTTGCCCCTTCCCGATTGTTGGGGTTGAAGTCCGGGAAGCTGGCCATCGCCAGTATTTCGCCCGTCTGGATATTAATCAGTACCGACGCGCCTGACTCGGCTTTGTTCCACGCCACGGCATTATCCAGCGCGTCTTCGGTGATGGTTTGCAGGCGTTCATCAATACTTAGCTGGATATTGTGGGCAGGAACGGGGGCCACCTCAGTGAGGTTCTCCACCACATGTCCATAGCGATCTTTCCTGACCAGCCGCACGCCTGCTTTCCCGGTGAGCTGGGTGTTGAAACTTTTCTCGACGCCCTCAATACCCTGACCATCAATGTTCGTGAAGCCAATCAGGTTAGCCGCCACGTGTCCGGCAGGATAAAAGCGGCGGGACTCATCGCGAAGGTTAATACCGGGTAGACGCAGCTTATCGATCCACTTTGCCTGAGAGGGATCAACCTGACGGGCAAGATAAATGAATCGCCCGTGCGGGTTGCTGTTAATCCGGGATGCGAGCGTGCTCAGAGAAAGGTGTAGGGCATTTGCCAGAGCCTGCCAGCGCGAATCAAACCCGACGCCCCCTTTTTCCAGCACGGTTTTGGGATCGGCCCAGACGGCCTGCACGGGTACGCTTACCGCAAGGGGACGCCCTTCACGGTCAACAATCATTCCACGCGGGGCATCTATCGCCACTTCGCGCAGGGAGCGCATATCCTCCTGCTTCACCAGATTATCCGGTTTGATAATTTGTAGCCACGCCACGCGACCCAGCAGAAACGCGAGGCTACAAAAGATGGCGAGACACAGAAGTGCAAAACGTGCCGGCGTAAAGTTTCCGGTGGTCGTTATTGTCTTTTTTTTCACCTTAACCCCAGGGCTATTGATCAACGCCCTGATTTAACGGGAAAAACGGATAATAAGACGGGAAAAGAATGCTAATAACCTCACGGGTTTGCAACAAGATACTAACAGAGGTGGATTAAGTAATATTTTGAAAAATAAGCGAATAAAAAAGCCCCGCATCGGCGAGGCTTATGTCTGAGAGCGAAGCGCCTGGCGCTTCAGTCAGCAGTGATTCGATCAGATAGCAGTTACGTTAACCGCAGCTGGGCCTTTCTGGCCGTCCTGAATTTCGAACTCAACGTTCTGGCCTTCAGCCAGAGTTTTGAAGCCGTTACCCTGGATTGCAGAGAAGTGTACGAACACGTCTTTGCTGCCGTCAGCAGGAGTAATGAAACCAAAACCTTTAGATTCGTTGAACCACTTAACTTGACCTTTAATCTTTGCCATTTGCAAAATTCCTTAGAGTGTTTTCTTAGCCCGCAGGCTTTGACATAGATAAAACTGAGACATTACTGCTTGAGGCACTAATATAAGGTTCGGCAGAGAAGCGGTATTCAACGACAACGTGTTTACTCAGGACTTCTTTACTGAAAATGCCACACATAAACAGAACTGTACCTCGTTTGACCCAAAACGTGTTATCACACACAACGTTTAATATGGCAAGCCATTTTTAAACGTGTCTCGATCCGCCGCACAAATTCACGTGTTACTCCAGAACAATCTGCACGGTTATGCGTATTGTCAAATGAAGCGCCACCTGATCTAACAGCCTACAGAGTGCCTTGACGCGCCCTGTAACCAAAGACTTTTTAAACATAGCTCAATCATTTCAAAGCGTCCATCCCAAACCCTACTTTTCTTTAAAGGAATGACTGAGTTAGAACTTTTTGTGAAAAGTTATGCTGAAAACAATGCAACGCACCAACGTGTGACAGTGAATATAAAAAGTTAATCAGCTATTGCTAACTGTATTAAAATCCACCATTTAATAAGCGTTATTCTGCACCAAAATAATGAAATTTTTATGACTCTGCCTCAAAAGAAGGCAAGCAAAACGTTTCGATAAAAATAAAACACTTTTGGCGAATTAAAGCACACTATTTATTCAACGAAACGGTATTTGTTAAATAAGGATAAATATTCGCCAGTTTTCAGTGCGCTGAAACAAGAGTTAACTACTGCTTAATTCTTTGCGGGGATGTTGCGGGAAAAACGTGATAAGGGAGGAGATTTACGCCGTACGCTCAGGCCACCTCCCCGATCCGGGCAGACTATCGTTCGGCTACCAGGCGAATGAAGTCTTCTTCCTCTTGTTGCGGAGCAGTAGCGTCCTTCGGTATCGCTTTCGCTTCCGGTTCGTTGGCTTCACACAAACGACGCAGCAACGCATTCTGCCGTTTCTGCTGATCAAGCAATGCTTCCAGCAGCTCAATTTGCTCGTTTGTGCGGGAACTGGCGCGGTTAACGAAGAACCACAGTACCAGGCCAACAGCCAGCACAACCAACGCCATTACCAGGGATGCAATGCTCAGCAGCCCCGAATTCAGTAACTCACCCATTTCACCACCTCAGTAAAAACCGCTATTTTACCACTGCCGCCACGTAAGAACATCGCTCAGCGTAAAAATGACGTCTACCAGGGGATAAACTTATTGATTGAACAAATGCCGCTAAAGAACTGTACATCCTGATCGCACATCACATTGATAGTCTGCGTCCACAGCACCACGCATGCTATCAACACTATAACCAGAATTACCCAGCGTATTTTTTTCACTCCACACTCCGTCTTATGACCTGATGTAGCCAGGTTATCACGGCTATCTTAAACAGGGGCTAACTGTACCTTCAACTGACTCTTTTCGGAATCGTGCACTTGTTTCACTGCGTAAACCCGTTACGCTTACTCCATGACAACAAAGAAAAAAGAGGCATCGATGCGTTTACTCGTTCGTACGGTAATTGTACTGGCACTTGTGTGGATCGGCCTGCTGTTAAGTGGGTATGGCGTATTAATGGGAAGCAAAGAAAATGCCGCGGGTTTGGGTATTCAATGTAAATATCTCACCGCACAGGGGGTAAGCACGGCGCAGTACATCCATTCAGACAGCGGGATCATCGGGCTAAGCAACTGTCCCGTACTGCGTAAGTCTTCTGTCGTGGTTGATAACGGCTAATCAGCGCTGAACTCAATCTGCAAAAACGCCGCAAAAATGCGGCGTTTTTTACTGACGGCATCGATCAGAACGGGTAGTCGTTATAGCCCATCTGCTCTGAGATTTTGCGCGCTGCGGTATGCAGAATTGCCACATACTCATGAAGACGCTCTTCGGAAAAACGCAGCGTTGGGAACGAAATGCTCAGGCCCGCAATGACAACGCCGAAGCGGTCAAACACCGGCACACCGATGCAGCGCAGCCCTTCTTCCTGCTCTTCGTTATCTTCCCCGTAGCCCTGCTCGCGCACGCTATCCAGCACGCTCAGCAGTTCATCCGTACTGGTGATAGTGCGGTCGGTGCTACGCTTGTATTCCACGCCGTCAAGGATTTGCTTCACCTCTTCGCGATCGCGCCAGGCCAGCAGCACTTTACCAATTGCGGTACTGTAGAGCGGGTTACGGCGACCGATGCGTGAATACATGCGCAGGTTGTACATGGAATCAATTTTGTGGATGTAAACAATGCTGTCTTCATCCAGTGCGCCGAGGTGAATTGTCTCTTTCGTCAGCCGTGAAAGTTCACGCATCTGAATGTCCGCGCTGCGGATCAGATCCACGTTTTGCAAGGCACGAGCGCCCAGTTCAAACAGCTTCAGGGTCAGAGAATATTTTTCTGATTCTCCTTCCTGCGCGACATAACCCAATGATTTCATCGTCTGCAAAAAGCGATAAACGGTGCTTTTCGACATCATCACACGCTGAGACAACTCTGTAATACCAATTTCACGCTCTTCTCCGAGCGCCTGCAAGATGCCAAACACCTTCAGCACGGAAGAAACAGAATCTGGCTGCTTATCCAAATCTGCGATTGCCATTTATCACCTCATGGAGAGTGTTTTATAAAAATCAGAACCGGTTTTTATTATAAATTCGTGTGATGCGTGCTGCAATCTATCTGGCTTTACTTCGTTACAAATCTGCGACATAAAACCGAAATAACGGTGCTAAAATAGTTACCCTGAAAATAATTTCACGCTGAGTCATTCTTTTCCCATGCAAAAAAACGTTTCTGATGGCCTGCCCTTACCGCAACGGTACGGGGCAATTGCCACTATTGTCATCGGCATTTCGATGGCCGTCCTTGACGGTGCGATTGCTAACGTTGCTCTTCCTACCATTGCAAAAGATCTTAATGCGTCTCCCGCAAGCTCCATCTGGATAGTGAATGCGTACCAGATAGCGATTGTGATTTCTCTCCTGTCACTCTCTTTCCTCGGCGATATGTTTGGCTATCGCCGGGTTTACCAGTGCGGGCTGGTGGTCTTTACCCTCACCTCGCTCTTCTGTGCCCTTTCCGATTCGCTGCACACCCTCACCCTGGCGCGTATCGCTCAGGGCTTTGGGGGCGCGGCGCTGATGAGCGTGAATACGGCCCTGATTCGGCTTATCTATCCTCATCGCCACCTTGGACGCGGCATGGGCATTAACTCCTTTATTGTGGCCGTGTCGTCTGCCGCCGGGCCGACGATTGCCGCTGCCATTCTGTCTGTCGCCTCGTGGCAATGGCTGTTTGCCATCAACGTGCCCCTTGGCATCGTGGCTATCTTCTTCGCCCTGCGCTATCTCCCGGAAAATGGTCCAAAAAATACCACGCCACGCTTCGACCTGCCCAGCGCCGTGATGAACGCGCTGACCTTTGGCCTGCTGATTACCGCGCTGAGCGGATTTGCGCAGGGGCAGTCGCTAATGCTCATTGCCGCAGAAATCGTTGCCATGCTTGTTATCGGCTTTTTCTTTGTACGACGCCAGCTGGCGCTCCCCGTGCCGTTACTGCCGGTAGATTTGCTGCGTATACCGCTGTTCTCGCTCTCCATTTGCACCTCAATTTGCTCGTTTTGCGCTCAGATGCTGGCGCTGGTTGCGCTGCCGTTCTTTTTACAGAGCGTGATTGGTCGTTCGGAAGTGGAAACGGGCTTGCTGCTCACGCCCTGGCCTCTGGCAACCATGGTGATGGCCCCGCTGGCCGGGTATCTTATTGAGCGAGTTCACGCCGGACTGCTGGGGGCTATCGGGCTGGTAGTCATGGCTGTGGGACTGTTTGCGCTGGCGCTACTGCCCTCCTCGCCGGGGGACATGGATATTATCTGGCGCATGATCCTGTGCGGAGCAGGTTTTGGACTGTTCCAGTCACCGAATAACCACACGATTATCACCTCTGCCCCACGCCATCGCAGCGGTGGTGCCAGCGGAATGCTGGGGACGGCAAGACTATTAGGGCAAAGCACCGGGGCCGCACTGGTGGCGTTGATGTTTAACCTTGCCGGGCAGAATGCGACACACGTTGCGCTGATCACCGCTGGGACGCTGGCAACCCTCGCGGCTGTCGTCAGCGGGCTTCGTATCACCCAGCCGAAGGCGCAGGCATAAAAAAACCGGGCGGAGAGGGTCTCCTGCCCGGTTTTTATTCATGCGGCGGGTATTACTTCAGGTATTCGCCGCTACGCAGCGCTTCGATACGTTTATCCAGCGGCGGGTGAGACATAAACAGCTCGCTCAGCGACTTAGATTTACCGTTGATGCAGAAGGCCATCATGCTGTTCGCTTCCTGCGGCTCGTAGCTGGTTTTCAGACGTTGCAGCGCTGCAATCATCTTCTCACGACCCACCAGTTTCGCTGAACCGGCATCCGCATGGAACTCACGGTGACGGGAGAACCACATGGTAATGATGCTTGCCAGGATACCGAACACCAGTTCCAGCACCATCGAAACAGCAAAATAGATCAGCGGGTTGCCGTTGCTCTCTTCACCCTCATCACGGTTGCCGCCCATAAACCCGGCAGCAATTTGCGCCAGAATACGGGAAATAAAGATAACGAAGGTGTTCACCACGCCCTGGATCAGGGTCATGGTGACCATATCGCCGTTGGCGATGTGGCTGATCTCGTGAGCAATAACCGCTTCCGCTTCGTCACGGCTCATGTTTTGCAGCAAACCGGTACTGACGGCCACCAGGGACGCGTCACGACGCGCACCGGTAGCAAATGCGTTAATATCCGGCGCGTGGTAGATCGCCACCTGCGGCATGGCAATGCCCGCCTGCTTTGACTGCTGAGCAACCGTGCTCACCAGCCACTGTTCCATATCGTTACGCGGCTGCTCGATAACTTCACCGCCCACGGATTTCAGTGCCATCCACTTCGACATCAGCAGTGAAATGAAAGAGCCACCGAAACCAAACAGCAGCGCCATAATCAACAGACCCTGAACGCTGCTCGACTGAATTCCCGTCAGGCTTAGCACCAGCCCGAATACCACCATAACCGCAAGGTTGGTGAGCAGGAAGAGCGCGATTCGCATCATAATATTCTTTTAACCTCAGTTTAACAAAACGCACTATGCGATTACCCACATCGTATGGGTATTGCGGGTATTTTCAAGCATCCAGACGGCGTAAGTCACCAGAAAGACACAACTTTACACAATTGGAAATCTGCCTGACGGAAGGATGCAGAACAAAAAGAAACAGGCACAATCTCTTGTGCCTGTTGGGGAGTTATTTTGCCGGAGCAGGTTGCACGGCAGGTTTATCTTTTTCCAGCGTCGCGAGATCAAGCGCGATATGCACCGTCTCGTCCAGATACGGATCGGGCTCCTGGTAATCCTTAGGCAGATCGTCCAGTTTTTTGAGCAGAGGCTTACCTTCACGCTTGAAGCGATCGTTGATACGCGCCAGACGCGTCGCGTCATCTTCATTGTTCTCTTTCTCACGCTGGGCGTAGTTCAGAGACACAATATTCCGTTTCGCTTTCAGTGCGTTGAAACGCGCAATGTCCTTCATGATGTACTGGAATTCAGGATCCTTCCCAATACGATCGTTGTGATTTTTCAACAGTTCCGGTCCGAACTGTTTCATATCACCCGATTTCACGAATGTCGCGGCATCGATGCTATCCCACGGCAACGCGTTATCTTCAAACTTCTCGCCGGTTTCCGTCTCTTCGGTACCTGTCGGCATCATGATGTCCGGCGTGACGCCTTTACGCTGCGTACTGCCGCCGTTGACGCGGTAAAACTTCTGAATGGTGTACTGTACTGAACCCAACGCCGGCCATTCAGGGCGCAGCATCTGGTCATAAATACGGTTCAGAGAGCGATACTGCTGAACGGTGCCCTTGCCAAAGGTCGGTTCGCCGACAATTAACGCCCGGCCATAATCCTGCATGGCGGCAGCAAAGATTTCCGATGCAGAGGCACTGAAGCGATCCACCAGGACCACCAGCGGCCCCTTATAGTAGACCACGCCATCGGTATCGGCATCTTCACGCACTTTACCGTTGTTATCGCGCACCTGCACCACCGGGCCAGACGGGATAAACAGCCCGGACAGCGAGACGGCTTCGGTCAGCGCCCCGCCGCCGTTGCTGCGCAGGTCAATGATTACGCTGCTGACATTCTGCTTCTCAAGCTTCTGTAGCTGCACTTTCACGTCATCGGTCAGGCCAACGTAGAAGCCCGGGATATCCAGTACGCCAACCTTCTCTTTACCCACGGTTTTCACCGACATTTTCACCGCGCGATCTTCCAGACGGATACGCTCACGGGTCAGGGTAATGATGCGGGTTTTGGTGCCCTTACCGGCTGGCAGGATCTCCAGGCGCACTTTGCTGCCCTTCGGCCCTTTGATCAGCGCAACAACGTCATCAAGACGCCAGCCAATCACGTCCACCATGCTCTTTCCGGTCTGACCAACACCGACAATGCGGTCGCCTACGCTGATCGCTTTGCTTTTAGACGCGGGGCCACCGGCCACCATGGAGTTGATAACGGTGTAGTCATCGTCCATCTGAAGCACCGCACCAATACCTTCCAGAGACAGGCTCATTTCGGTATTGAACTGTTCGGTGTTACGTGGAGAGAGATAGTTGGTGTGCGGGTCAATTTCATGCGCAAACGCAGTCATCGCCAGTGAAAAAACGTCTTCACTGTTGGTCTGCGCCAGACGACGAATAGCGAACTTGTAGCGACGGTTTAACGTCTCACGGATCTCTTTCTCGTCTTTGCCGGTGAGCTTGAGGCTCAGTTCATCATATTTGACTTTTCCGTCCCACAGCGCATTCAGCTCAGCCTCGTCTTTCGGCCATGGCGCTTTGCTGCGGTCCAGATTAAAGGTGTCGTTGCCGGTGAAGTCCATTGGACGTTCCAGCACTTTGAGCGCGTATTGATAACGTTCAAAACGGCGCTTTTGCGATAAGTTGTAGAGATCGTAAAACAGATCCAGCTTTCCGGAGCGCAGCTCATCACCCACTTCGGATTTGCGTTTCGCGAACTGTTCGACATCGCTGGCCAGCAGTACGTTATGGCTGTAATCCAGCAAGTTCAGATAACGGTCGAAGATTTTGGCCGAAAAGGCCTGATCGAGATCGAACTGACGATAGTGCGAACGAGTAAAGCGCGACGTCACGCGCTCACTCACCGTCGCGTGCTGAGTCTCTTCCTTGAGAACCGGAATTCGATCGACACGCGTAATATCGTCCACAGCGAAAGCGTGGCCTGTTATAGCAAACAGGCCAGCCAACGCGGTGAGCTTAAAAAAAGTGTTCATGCCAGGCTCGGCCTCCGTTTCAGAACAACAAGTGTTCTGCGCGTACAATCATTGACATACCAGAAGTCAGCTGTACACGAACGCCATCTTTGGTGATTTCCAGTACGGTGGCGTCCATCGCGTTGTTACCCGCTTTCACCTTCAGAGACTGACCCACGCTCAGCGCATTGATGTCAGAAACCGGGGTGTGGCGCGGCTCTTCGCGCGGCGCACGTGGGGCTTTAGCTGCTGGTTTGTCAGCACGCGGTTTGCGATCGTTATTTTCTGCACGACGCGGTGCCGGGCGCGGTTTACGCTCGCGACGAGGGGCGTCTTCCTGACCGTTTGCCGCTGCGGCTTCGCGTTTTTTCGCCTGCTGTTCCGCACGCTGTGCCTGCACGCGAGCTTTGGCTTCTTCAAGCTGCTTACGCGCATGTTCTACGTGCTGTTCGTCCAGCTCACCGCACGGGTTGCCGTCAAGGTCGACACGGGTCGCACCCGGCTTGATACCGTACAGGTAACGCCAGCTCGAGGTATAAAGGCGTAATGCAGAGCGAAGCTGCGTTTTGCTGAGGTTCATCTCCCCCTCAACGCGCGCGACCAGATCCTGAAAGATACCGACTTTCAGAGGACGCGCTTCACCTTCAGCGCTGAAGCACTGCGGGAAACGCTCGGCCAGAAATGCGATAACTTCTTTACTGCTATTCAACTTAGGTTGATTTTCCATGAAATTTCCTGATTACAACGGACGTTGCCAACAAGCGCAGGCATGAACAGGCGACATTATAATGACGCTATCAGTAAATGCTACGTTATCCGTTGATTATCCTGCGACGCTCGCAAAGAATTTATGATAATCGGTCTCTGCAAGAACATTTTCCAGGTTCGCCGCAAGCGTGCGCAGCCCCTGTTCGTCCTCGGCAGTGAAGCGGCTGAAGACCGTGCTGTCGATATCCAGAACGCCAATAATCTGATTTTTTACCACCAGCGGCAGTACGATTTCAGCGTTGCTTGCGGCATCGCAGGCAATATGGCCGTCAAACGCGTGGACGTCTTCAACGCGCTGAACCTCACGCGTTGCCACGGCGGTACCGCACACGCCGCGCCCTACCGGAATGCGAACGCAGGCCAGCTTGCCCTGAAACGGCCCAAGCACCAGCGTGTCGTCTTCCAGCAGATAAAAGCCGGCCCAGTTCACGTCAGAGAGGCGCTCGAAGAGTAACGCGCTGGTATTTGCCAGAGTGGCTAAGAAACTGGTTTCCCCTGCCATTAATGCTTTAAAATCGCGATTCAGATCCGCGTAGAATTCTGTTTTGTTCATTCTTCAATCACTTAGTTAACTTACAAATTTACCGCATAGCCTATTAAAATAAGCATTAAATGCGCTCATGCTCAAGATGAATCCGTACATGAGTTATTATAACTTTCAACAATACTAAACCGCGCGCGACTCATGGCCATAAAAACACCCAAAATTACGCCGACAGGAAAGATCGTTATCCATACGGTAAGCGAAGCTTTGCCTCGTGCACATTATCAGCGTTGCCCCCAGTGCGATACGCTTTTTATGTTGCCGAAGATGAAATCGCACCAAAGCGCCTTTTGTCCTCGCTGCGATGCCAAAATTCGCGATGGACGAGACTGGTCGCTAACGCGTCTGGCCGCAATGGCGGTCACCATGCTGCTGCTGATGCCGTTTGCCTGGACCGAACCGCTGCTGAAGCTCTATCTTCTGGGCGTGCGCATCGACGCCAACGTATTTCAGGGGATCTGGCAGATGACGCGCGAGGGCGATCCGCTCACCGGCGCGATGGTGCTGTTCTGCGTGGTCGGCGCGCCGCTGGTGCTGGTCGCGGCGATTGCCTACCTGTGGTTTGGCAATATTCTGGGGATGAACCTGCGCCCGGTTCTGCTGATGCTGGATAAGCTCAAAGAGTGGGTCATGCTGGATATCTATCTAGTGGGCGTCGGCGTTGCCTCCATCAAGGTGCAGGACTACGCGTTTTTACAGCCCGGCATTGGCCTTTTTGCGTTCATATCGCTGGTCCTGCTGAGCATTTTGACCATGATTCATCTGAACGTTGAACAGCTCTGGGAGCGCTTTTACCCGCAGCGCCCCGCGACACGGCCTGATGAAAACCTGCGCGTCTGCCTGGGATGTCATTACACCGGTTTTCCGGATAAACGCGGCAGGTGCCCGCGCTGCCATATTCCGCTAAGATTGCGGCGCAACAATAGCCTGCAAAAATGCTGGGCGGCGCTCATCGCCTCGCTGGTATTTTTGTTCCCGGCCAACATGCTGCCTATCTCGGTGATTTACGTGAACGGTGCCCGCCAGGAAGATACTATCCTCTCCGGGATTATTTCTCTGGCGCACAGTAACGTGGGGGTCGCCGCGATTGTTTTTATCGCCAGTATTCTGGTGCCCTTTACCAAAGTGGTGGTGATGTTTACGCTACTTATCAGCATTCACTTTAAATGCGAACAAGGACTCCGCACCCGCATCCTGCTTCTGCGATTCGTGACCTGGATCGGTCGCTGGTCGATGTTGGATCTGTTCGTGATTTCGCTGATGATGTCGCTCATCAATCGCGATCAGTTACTTGCTTTTACCATGGGACCCGCAGCTTTTTATTTCGGCTCTGCGGTGATATTGACTATTCTTGCAGTGGAATGGCTGGACAGCCGCTTACTTTGGGACGCACATGAGTCAGGAAACGCCCGCTTCGCCGACTGAAGCGAGAATTAAAACTAAACGTCGTATTTCGCCATTCTGGCTGCTGCCTGTCATCGCACTGATGATCGCAGGCTGGCTTATCTGGACGAGCTATGAAGATCGCGGAAGTACCATCACGATTGATTTCCAGTCTGCGGACGGCATTGTCGCCGGACGTACCCCCGTTCGCTTCCAGGGGGTGGAAGTGGGTACCGTGCAGGATATCTCTCTCGGCAAAGGGCTGAACAAAATCCAGGTGCGGGCGAGCATTAAGTCCGATATGCAGGACGCGCTGCGCGCCGAAACGCAGTTCTGGCTGGTAACGCCAAAAGCCTCGCTGGCCGGTGTTTCCGGGCTGGATGCGCTTGTGGGCGGTAACTATATCGGCATGATGCCCGGTAAAGGTGAGCCGCAGGATCACTTCGTTGCGCTGGATACGCAGCCAAAATACCGGCTGAATAACGGCGATTTGATGATCCATCTCCGCGCGCCGGATTTAGGATCGCTGAACAGCGGTTCTCTGGTCTATTTCCGCAAAATTCCGGTTGGCCGCGTGTATGATTACGCCATTAACCCGAACAAAGACGGCGTGACCATCGACGTGCTGATCGAACGGCGCTTTACCAACCTGGTGAAAAAAGGCAGCCGCTTCTGGAACGTCTCCGGCGTCGATGCCGATCTAAGCTTAAGCGGTGCGAAAGTGAAGCTTGAGAGCCTGGCGGCGCTGGTGAATGGCGCTATCGCCTTCGATTCCCCGGAAGGCTCAAGCCCTGCCGCCGCTGAAGATACGTTTGGCCTGTATGCTGACCTGGCGCACAGCCAGCGCGGCGTCATCGTCAAGCTGACCCTGCCTGATGCTAAAGGACTGAAAGCCGGCTCAACCCCGCTGATGTACCAGGGGTTAGAGGTCGGCCAGCTGACGAAATTAACCCTCAATGCAGGCGGCTCCGTCACCGGCGAAATGACCGTGGATCCTAGCGTGGTCGATCTCCTGCGGGAGAAGACGCGTATCGAGCTGCGTAATCCGAAGCTGTCGCTCAGCGACGCCAGCATCAGTTCGCTGCTGACCGGCAGTACCTTCGAGCTGATCCCGGGAGAAGGCCAGCCGAATAAAACCTTTGTTATCGCCCCGGCGGATAAAGCGCTGCTGCAAAAGCCGGGCGTGCAGACGATTACCCTGAACGCACCGGAGAGCTATGGCATCGAAGCCGGACAGCCGCTGATCCTGCACGGTGTGCAGGTAGGCCAGGTTCTCGAACGTAAGCTGACAGAAAAAGGGGTCTCCTTCTCCGCCGCCATCGATCCGCAGTACAGCAATCTGGTTCACGGCGACAGTAAATTTGTGGTCAACAGCCGGGTCGACGTGAAGGTGGGCCTGGACGGCGTTGAGTTCCTCGGCGCCAGCGCCAGCGAGTGGGTTAACGGCGGGATCCGCATTCTGCCGGGCAGCAAAGGTGCGCTGCGCGAGAGCTATCCGCTGTTCGCAAATCTGGACAAAGCCATTGAAAACAGCATGGGCGACTTGCCGACCACCACGCTGACCTTAAGTGCTGAAACGCTGCCGGATGTCCAGGCGGGCTCCGTGGTGCTCTATCGCAAGTTTGAGGTCGGGGAAGTGATCACCGTTCGCCCTCGCGCGGACGCGTTTGATATCGAACTGCACATCAAGCCGGAGTACCGCAAGCTGCTCACGCCAAACAGCGTGTTCTGGGCGGAAGGCGGCGCGAAGGTGCAGCTTAACGGCAGCGGCCTGACCGTACAGGCGTCTCCCCTCTCCCGTGCCCTGCGCGGTGCGATCAGCTTTGACAACCTGAGCGGCGCGGGCGGCAACATGCGTAAAGGTGACAAGCGGATCCTCTTCCCGTCTGAAACCGCAGCGCGCGCCGTCGGGGGGCAGATCACGCTACATACCTTTGACGCCGGTAAACTGGCGGAGGGGATGCCTATCCGCTATCTCGGCATTGATATCGGGCAGGTCCAGAAGCTGAAGCTCATCACCGCGCGCAATGAAGTCCAGGCCACCGCCGTGCTTTATCCGGAATATGTGCAGACGTTTGCCCGCGCTGGCTCGCGCTTCTCGGTGGTTACGCCGCAAATTTCTGCCGCAGGGGTTGAGCACCTCGACACTATACTTCAGCCGTACATTAACGTTGAACCGGGTCGCGGCAACGCGCGTCGTGAGTTTGAGTTGCAGGAGGCGACCATCACCGATTCCCGCTATCTGGACGGTCTGAGCATCGTGGTTGAAGTGCCGGAAGCCGGTTCGCTGGGCATCGGCACGCCGGTGCTGTTCCGCGGCATTGAGGTCGGGACGGTAACCAGCCTGACGCTGGGTAATCTGTCCGATCGCGTGATGGTCGGCCTGCGCATCAGCCAGCGTTATCAGCATCTGGTCCGCAATAACTCGGTGTTCTGGCTGGCTTCAGGTTACTCCCTCGACTTCGGCCTGACCGGCGGCGTGGTGAAAACGGGGACCTTTAACCAGTTCATTCGCGGCGGCATTGCCTTCGCGACGCCGCCTGGCACGCCTCTGGCACCGAAGGCGCAGGCAGGTAAACACTTCCTGCTGCTGGAAAGTGAACCGAAAGAGTGGCGCGAATGGGGCACGGCGCTGCCGCGTTAATCTCGCAGGCTCCGGTGTCAACGCGCCGGAGCCTTTATGTTACACTGCGCGCCTGAATGTTTCCCTGTGGTGTGCCCGTGGCTCAAAACTCCGTATTTCTTCCCGAACAATTCCTCGCGCAGATGCGCGAGGCGCTTCCTGCTCATCTCTCATTCGACGATTTCATCGCCGCCTGCCAGCGCCCTTTGCGCCGGAGTATTCGCGTCAATACGCTAAAAATCAGCGTCGGGGCATTTCTGGATCTCGTCTCCCCCTACGGCTGGCAGCTGACGCCGGTGCCGTGGTGTGAAGAAGGGTTCTGGATCGAGCGGGATGACGAGGAAAGTTTGCCCCTCGGCAGCACCGCCGAGCACCTGAGCGGGCTGTTTTATATTCAGGAAGCCAGCTCCATGCTGCCGGTTGCCGCGCTGTTTGCCGATGATAACCAGCCTGAACGGGTGATGGATGTCGCCGCGGCGCCGGGCTCTAAAACCACGCAGATTGCCGCCCGGATGAACAACCGCGGCGCGATCCTCGCCAACGAATTTTCCGCCAGCCGCGTGAAGGTTCTCCACGCCAATATCAGCCGCTGCGGGATCCACAACGTCGCGTTAACGCACTTTGACGGTCGCGTTTTTGGGGCTGCCCTGCCGGAAGCCTTTGATGCCATCCTGCTTGATGCGCCCTGCTCCGGCGAAGGCGTGGTGCGCAAAGATCCTGATGCATTAAAAAACTGGTCCGTTGAAAGCAACCTTGAGATCGCCGCCACGCAGCGTGAACTGATCGACAGCGCGTTCCATGCCCTGCGCCCCGGCGGCACGCTGGTTTACTCCACCTGCACGCTGAACCGCGATGAAAACGAGGATGTCTGCCTGTGGCTGAAGGCGCGCTATCCGGACGCCGTCGAGTTTTTACCGCTGGATACGCTGTTTGACTCGGCCAGTGAAGCCGCCACGCCTGAAGGCTTCCTGCATGTCTTCCCGCAGATTTACGATTGCGAAGGTTTCTTCGTCGCGCGCCTGCGTAAAACCGGCGCCGTGGAGCCCCTGCCCGCGCCGACGTTTAAAGTCGGTAAATTCCCCTTCACGCCGGTTAAAGGCCGTGAAGCGGCACAGGTGGAGGCGGCTGCAAACAAAGTGGGACTGCACTGGGATGAGAGCCTGCACCTCTGGATGCGTGACAAAGAGCTGTGGCTGTTCCCGACCCATATCGAACCGCTGATGGGTAAAGTGCGTTTCTCCCGCCTTGGTATTCGCCTGGCGGAGATCCACAACAAAGGCTATCGCTGGCAGCATGAAGCGGTCATTGCGCTGGCTGGTCATGAAAACACGTTCGCCCTGACGCATCAGGAAGCGGAAGAGTGGTATCGCGGTCGTGACGTTTACCCGGAAAACGGTCCGGCGCAGGATGAAACGATCGTGACGTATCAGGGTTTTCCGCTGGGTCTGGCGAAAAAAGTCGGCTCGCGGCTGAAAAACAGTTATCCGCGTGAACTGGTTCGCGATGGCCGTCTGTTTACCGGTAACAGCCGCACCGCCTGAAAAAAACGCATTTTTTTACTGGCGATTTCGCTCTCCTTGTCTAGGATCAAAAATGGGTGACTGCACTGGTCATACCAGATTTTGGGCAACAAACCGGAGAGCATTATGACGAAAACCAGCGTACGCATTGGCGCTTTTGAAATCGACGACGCTGAATTGCGCGGCGAAGCACAAGGCGATCGAACGTTAAGTATTCCCTGCAAATCCGATCCGGATTTGTGCATGCAACTGGACGCCTGGGATGCAGACACCAGCGTCCCGGCGATCCTTGATGGGGAACATTCCGTTCTGTACCGTGAGCATTACGACAGTAAAACCGATGCCTGGGTCCTGCGTCTTGCCTGACCCAAAGAGAACCCGCCCGAAGGCGGGTTATTTATTACTGAAGCTGCACCAGCGTCAGGAAGCCCCCAAACACCGCCCCCGTATCGATATAGTGCAGATTGTTAAAGTCATACCGCTTGTCTACGGGCGTGTGTCCAAACCAGAAGTGATCCGCCCCGCTAACGCCCTGGCCTTTACCCACCATAAAGCCCATTAAACGATCGCGGTCCCACAGCACGCGCCTGGCATCAACCGGCTTTTGCCAGACATATTCGGCTGAGGGATAATCCGCATGAGCCACAACGTTCAGGCCATTTATGCAGGTTATTTCAATGACGTGCGGTAAGGTCCGGCAGGCGTTGAGTAACGTCAGCGCCTGTTTTTGTTGCTCACCCTTAAGCGCGCTAAACCAAATACCGCCATTTACCGACCACAGGCTAAAATCATTATTTTCCAGCGCATCTAACGCCATTTGCTCGTGATTGCCGCGCACCGCATAAAACCAGTTTTCCTGTATCAGCTGTAAACATTTTACGCTGTCAGGCCCGCGATCGATAATATCTCCCACGGAGATCAGCAGATCCGTATCAGGATTAAAATGCCGACGTTTCAGCGCATCTAAAAGCTGCTGATAGCAACCATGAATATCGCTGACAACCCAGACATGACGCCAGTCTTTACCCTCTATTTTCTGATACATAAGCCCTCCATTCTGAAGTATAGCCGCAGCAGAAAATGTCCAGACAGATATTACAAACCCCAACAAACCCTCAACCAGCCGGAAATAAACCCTGCCGCGCTATTAATCCTTTATTAGCGGCCCCCTAAAATAGAGCGCAATAAAACGAGGGATTTTTACGTGTCGAACTTACACCTGCAAAAAGATGTTTTTTATCCGCATCGCACAAATATTATTTCGGAACTGATTAAGGGAAAACGCGTTCCAGGGCCTATCTGGCAAAAACGTGAATACCGTCTGAAGTTTCTTTTGCGCTCGCTTTTATTCTGGTCTTCCACCCATCGTATGCTGGAGGCGCTATCCGGACGCGATGATTTTGACAGATTACTGGCGGCACAAATTACGCTGCCGAGCAAAACCCACCGTCAGTACCTGATGCGCGGCCTGAACGCCAATGACAGAGCCGACGCCATCGTCAGCCACTACCACTGGATTGACAGCCTGAAAGACCGGATGCTCGCTCACGCCCTCGCGAGCCCCAATGAGTTGCCCGTGGCGCAGTTTGAGGCGAAAAACGGGGTGATCTATACCGTTACAGCCTCCTCTGCGGGCAAGGCCGAACGCGAGGGAGAAAGTACGCTGTGGCTGCACGACCATGAAGATACCCTTCTCGCCAGCCTGACGTTTTGCGTTGCGCGCAGCAACGGGCGCTCGGTGCTGGTGATTGGCGGCCTTCAGGGGCCACGCCGCAGCGTCTCGCGGGACGTTATCAAGCAGGCCACACGTGCCTGCCACGGGCTGTTCCCGAAGCGCGTGCTGATGGAGGTGATCTTCCAGCTCGCCTCACACTCGAACATCAGCGCTATCTTTGCCGTCAGCGATGAGGGGCACGTATTTCGCGCCCTGCGCTACCGGCTGAGCAAAGGCCGACATTTCCACGCCAGCTACGACGAGTTCTGGGAAAGCCTGAACGGAAAACAGCTCTCACCTCTTTGCTGGCAGCTGCCGCTGCGGATAGCGCGCAAATCGCTGGATGAGATCGCCAGCAAGAAACGCGCAGAATACCGCCGCCGCTTTGCGCTTCTCGATAATATTGCGGCTTCCGTCAATGCGCGGATTGAGCCCTTGTCGACCTCAGGCGAAAAACAAACAAAAATTTAACAAAACAGCCAAAAAGGACTGGACTTACGCCTGCCGGGTTGTGGTATGTTTTAAGCAGGCGCACAGGAAGTGAACCTTCTGCTGAGACGAAAACCGGATTTTATCGTTTACTATGAAGCAGATAAAAAGAGACCGAATACGATTCCTGTATTCGGTCCAGGGAAATGGCTCTTGGGAGAGAGCCGTGCGCTAAAAGTTGGCATTAATGCAGGCTCAATCGCCTTGCCCTTTAAGAATAGATGACGACGTCAGGTTTTCCAGTCCACAGTAAAAGTGGCCTGAAAAAAAGCGTTAAAACATCACTAAATGTGAAAAACCGCAGAGCTTTTACAAGCACCTGCGGTTTTTTTTATTGGAAACCTGACTGCTAGCAGAGTTTTTCAGCGCGCTCAATAAACGGCGCCAGGCTCTTCTTCTGCCCGGGGTTTGCCGGATCGTCGACCTGGATCACGCTGACAGGCTGTCCGTTACTTTTGCCGCTGGCAACCTGCTGCTCCGCAACGTCATTTAACGGATACTGCACGAGCGTGCTGGGATTAATGACGTACAGCGCGTGGCCGGGACGGCAGGTGAGCATGACCTCTTCACGGTTGAAAGCCCAGTTGTCCTTGCCCACCTCGAACCGGCTGACGGTGATGACCTGCGGCGCGGCCAGCGCACTGCTGGCACAGGTGAGAAGTAAAAGAGAAAGCAGCGTCTTTTTCATATGTTATATAACCTTGTCAGAAGGGTTCCCAGGTCGCGAACAGGCTGACGGCCGCCAGTACCAGCGCGCCCAGCACCACTTCTGCCTGTGTCATCCTGATAAAAATCTGTTGTTCCCGCCCGGCATCAGGGCGAAAGCGTGGCACAAGAAAATACCGATTCGCCAGTGCAATTGCCACCATCATGATGACCAGCGCACATTTGAACAACAACAGCCGTACATAAGGCGCCTGCCACGGCACGTCTATGCCCACAATAAAGAGCGTGTTGATGATCCCGGTCAGCAGCACGCCGCCAACGGCGTAATGCCCCACGCGGGAGAAGCGCATCATGGTGAAAATAGCGGCTGGCTGCCAGCGGCCTTTCGCCAGACGCATACAGAACAGCAGCGGCAGTAACCCGCCCACCCAGGTCGCGGCGCACAGCAGATGAAGCGCATGGTTCAGACGATGCAACGCTCCCGGTGCGCCGCCGTTCATTGCGGCATGTCCGACGCCCGCCAGCAGCACAAGTTGCCCCATGGCAAGCAGTAACAGCCGCGAGCCTTTCTGTGGAGTAAGCCATGCCGCGCCCGCTGTCACAGCGGCCAAAACCATTTGCCACAGCCAGACGCCACCAAACTGCGTTCCCAGCACGCTGCGCCAGACCGCCGGGCTAATGACGTCGCCCCAGCCGTTACCCATTAACCCACTTTGCAGGCCGAACATCAGCAGAGCAGCCATCAGGCTGATTAAGGCCGCGATTTTCTGCTGGCGCTGGAAACGTTGCGTCATGAGGCGCTGCAACGAAGACGGTGCAAACCAGACGCTGTAAAGCGCGTTGCCGAAAAGCAGCATCAGCGCAGCAAAATGGATAAAGCGTAACGCTACGTAGCTCAGGGCCAGCATACTATTTCACGCTAAAGTGATAGCTGCCCTTGGTTTTGTGGCCGTCCACGGAGACCACGTGCCAGTCCACCGTGTAGGTGCCGGTCGGCAACGGTTTCTCAAGGGGAACAATCAGCTTTGCGTTATCCTTTTCGTCACGCTTCACCGCACCGGTCTGGATCGTGTGCTTCTGCGCGTCCGTCACCACAACGCCGCTAAAGGCTGGCTCAATGCCTTCCGAGAAATTCAGGGTAATGACGTCGGGTGCCGTCGCGACGGTATTCTCCTGCGGGGATTGTTGCTTAAGGTGCGCATGGGCCAGAGCTGAGGGCGCGGTTGCTGAAGAGAGCAGAAAAACCAGCGCGCACGCGACGCGGGAAGGGGTAAAGTGCATCACAATCATTCCTTTTCGTTATGCCTGAATGCTAAAGAATAACTCTGTATAATTAACGAGTCGAGGAACATCCTTTGCTCCCTTGTCATCGTTGAACAATCGCGGTAACGTTGCCGCCGCAGAAAAAGGAGAAGGAAATGAACGTTAACCTGGCCGCCCTTCCTCAGGACGAGATGGACAAAGTGAATGTCGATCTCGCCGCCGCGGGTGTCGCATTCAAAGAGCGTTACAATATGCCCGTCGTGGCTGAAGTGGTAGAGCGTGAACAGCCTGCGCATCTGCGCGACTGGTTTCGCGAACGTCTGATCGCGCATCGCCTTGCTTCCGTCAACCTCTCACGCCTGCCGTACGAACCTAAAGTTAAATAAGCTTAACGTCTCGTTACACTTCCTTACGCGTTATGTGGCAGGATAAGAAAACCCTGATAAATTTAGGTGTAATCTTAAAATCCCAGCGACTTAGTGTATAAGGAAGTCACGATGTCACGATGGAATATAGCCGCGGCCCAGTATGCTCCGCGGCACAACTGTGTTGATGAGCACGTAAAACACCACCTGCACTTCATTGACGAGGCGGCCTGCCAGGGGTGCGATTTAGTCGTCTTTCCCGAGCTTTCCCTTACCGGCCCTGGCGGGGCAACTTTACCCCCACCGCCTGACGATTTGCAGCTCGCTCCCCTCCTTCACGCCGCGCAGTCACGTTTCATCACGGTGATTGCCGGTATTACGCTCCAGCAACACGGCCAGCGTCAGAAAGGACTCGCGCTTTTCACGCCCAGCCTGTCGACCATCCGCCGTTATCCGCAGGGCAACGGTGCGGGTGTGATCCCTGGTGATAAACGACTATCCATCGTTGATAACCAGGCTGACGCCCCGGAACTGGACCCGGAGGCAACCCTGTTCACCAGCAGCCTGGCGGTGGGCGAGCACCGCTGGCGGCAGTCCATCGGTTCGTTACAACGCTTCGCGCATAAATACGCCATCGCGGTGTTGATGGCGAACGCGCACAGCGGCAGCGCGTTATGGGATGAAAAAGGTCAGCTTATCGTGCGTGCCGACAAGGGCGAACTGCTGTTAACCGGTTCTTTAGGCCGACAGGGTTGGCAAGGCGATATCATTCCATTAGGCTAGGCCTTTTAGGATCAGGAGCGATCAATGCTACGCGTTATTGATACCGAAACTTGCGATTTGCAGGGCGGAATTGTGGAAGTCGCTTCTGTCGACGTGATTGACGGAAAGATAGTCAACCCAATGAGCCATCTGGTGCGCCCGGATCGCCCCATCAGTGCGCAGGCGATGGCCATTCATCGCATTACGGAATCGATGGTGGCGGACAAGCCGTGGATTGAAGAGATCATCCCCCTCTACCACGGCAGCCAGTGGTACGTCGCGCATAACGCCAGTTTTGACCGCCGTGTGCTGCCGGAGATGCCCGGCGAATGGATTTGCACCATGAAGCTGGCGCGCCGCCTGTGGCCGGGGATCAAATACAGCAATATGGCGCTGTATAAGTCGCGCAAACTCAGCGTGCGGACGCCGGAAGGGCTACACCATCACCGCGCCCTGTATGACTGCTACATCACCGCGGCGCTCCTGATTGATATCATGAATACATCCGGCTGGACGCCAGACGATATGGCGACCATTACCGGCCGCCCCGCACTACTGACCACCTTCACGTTCGGTAAATACCGGGGGAAACCGGTAGCGGAAGTGGCGGACAACGATCCGGGCTACCTGCGCTGGCTGTACAACAACCTCGACAGAATGAGCCCGGAACTGCGCCTGACGCTGAAGTATTATTTAGGCGAAGCCTGAGTTCCCGCGCGGCCTGGCAGCGTATCCTGCGCCAGGCCAATCAAAAAGGCATACTCCAGCGCCACCCCTTCATAGGATTTAAATCGCCCTGATTTCCCCCCGTGCCCCGAGTCCATATCGGTACACAGCAGCAGCAGATTATCGTCTGTTTTCAGCTCGCGCAGCTTCGCCACCCATTTCGCTGGCTCCCAGTACTGCACCTGGGAATCGTGCAGACCGGTGGTCACCAGCATATGCGGATAGGCTTTCGCCTCGACGTTATCGTACGGACTGTACTCTTTCATGTACCGGTAATAGGTTTCATCCTGCGGGTTCCCCCACTCCTCAAACTCACCGGTGGTCAGCGGAATAGACTCATCCAGCATGGTCGTCACCACGTCCACAAACGGCACCTGGGCGATAACGCCTTTAAAAAGCTCAGGCCGCTGGTTAATCACAGCGCCCATTAGCATGCCTCCGGCGCTGCCCCCCATGCCAAAGCAGAGCTGCGGATCGCCATACCCTTGGGCAAGCAGCGCATCGCAGACGTCCAGGTAATCATTGAAGGTATTTTTCTTTTTGAGAAATTTTCCGTCTTCATACCAGTGCTGCCCCAGCTCGCCGCCGCCGCGAATATGGGCAATCGCATAAACAAAGCCACGGTCGAGCAGGCTCAGCCTGCTGCTGCTGAAATCGGCGTCCATGCTGGATCCGTAGGAGCCGTAACCGTAGACGAGGATGGGGTTTTTGCCTTTGTTGAAGTGGTCCTTGTGGTAGACGAGAGACACGGGGACTTCGACGCCGTCGCGCGCGGTCACCCACAGGTGCTCACTGCGATAATTCTCCGACTCAAATCCCCGAACCTCCGCCTGCTTAATCACCTGACGCTGCCCGGTGTCCATATCCAGTTCAAACAACGTGTCCGGGGTAGTCATCGACGAATAGCCATACCGCAGGCGGGACGATTCCGGTTCCGGGTTAAAGCCAATCCACGTGACGTAAGCCGGGTCATCAAACGCAATACCCACCACCTCGCGGGTTTTGCGGTTGATTTGTCGGATACTGGTCAGCCCGCGCTGGCGCTCTTCCACCACCAGCCAGTCTGTAAACAGGGTGAACCCCTCCAGCATCACCTGATCGCGCGCGGGAATTAACACTTCCCACTTCCGTTCATCGCGCACTTTGGTTTTATAAAGACCAAAGTTTTTGCCCTCGCGATTTGAACGCAGGTAAAAGCTGTGCTGGAAGTGATCCAGGCTGTACTCATGATCTTTACGGCGCGGCAGGAAGCACAGCGGCTGCGCATCCGGCAGTTCGGCATCCAGCAGCAACACCTCAGAGGTGGTGGCGCTGGCAAGGAAGATAGTCACGTAGTGGCGAGATGAGGTTTTATGCAGGCTGACGTAGAACGTCTCGTCTTTTTCCTCGTACACCAGCTCGTCGTCGGCGGAATCGGTCCCCACCGTGTGGCGCCAGACCTGATAAGGCAGCAGCGTTGAGGCATGCTTTTTAACGTAGTAGACCGTTTCTGAATCGTTGCCCCAGACAAAATCGGGGGAAACATTATCCAGCATTTCGGGATACCAGTTTCCCGTTTCAAGATTGCGGAAGCGCAAACCGTACTGCCGGCGGGAAAGATAATCCTCCGCCAGCGCCATAATGGCGTTATCAGGGGAAATCGACATGCCGCCCAGCGTGTAAAACTCACTGTGGGCCGCACGTTTATTAGCATCAAGCAGGATATCCCATTCGTCCCACTCGGCACTCAGCACCGACTGGCGCTGATAGATGGGATATTCGTTTCCCGGCTCGTAAATATGGCGATAGCGATAGCCGTTTTTGCACCACGGGGCTGAGACATCGCGCTGGGGAATACGCTGCACCATTTCGCTCAGGAGCCTGTCCTGAAGCGCCTGCTGGCTGGCCATGACCTTTCGGCCATAGTCGTTTTCCTCGTGCAGATAGTCGAGCACCTCTGGCCGGGAACGAGAATCGTCCCGCAGCCAGTAGTAGTTATCTATACGCGTATCGCCATGCGTGACGATCGCATAAGGAGTACGTCGGGCTTTTGGAGGCATGGCATTCTTACTTTTTCGTTTTACATCCTATAAGGTTGGCAAAACGCGCGTATGATGCAAGCGAAACATGCCCTTCTAGCCCGCGAGGGTCTGTTTCTGCTGCTGAATATCCTGCTCGATCCCCTCACGAACGTCCTGCGGGATCTTCAGCGCATCGCCGAGGGCGTTCAGGTAGCTGCGCTCCATAAAGTGATCGACATCGATGGCGGCACAGCTCAGAAAATAGAGTTCCAGCGCCTCTTCTTCGTTTTTCACGCTTTGCGCCAGGCGCTGCGGATCGAGCGGCTGTTCAATGGCCTGCGCCACCAGCGCCCTGCCCTGCTCCTCGACGCCCGCTTCCCGCATTTGCTGTTCGATCGCGGCGCGTTCACTGGCATCGATATGCCCGTCGCTTTTGGCCGCGAACACCAGCGCGAGGATCAGACGCTCGGTGCGTACGTCTAGCGACGTCGCCTGCTTCCCGTACTGCGGTTCATCCTGATGCGCGTTGCGCACTTTGTCCTTGTATTTATTCCATAAAACGCTGCCCGCAATGGCTCCTCCGCCCGCCAGCAGCGCGCCGGTGCCATATTTCGTCAGCAGCTTTCGCGATGATTTATTGGCAACCAGCAAACCGGCCAGCCCGCCGAGCGCTCCCGGCACCAGCAGCTTGCTTAGACCCTGCTCGCCGGACGACGAGCCTTTTTGTCCCAACAGGGATTGCAGTTGATTCATCCAGCCTGACATATTTTTCCTCACGTTACGGTGCGTACTTTCACAGCCTAAGCGAGCAGGTGTCAGGAAATGTCTGTCAGTGCTAAAGAAGCGCAAATTTCTCCCCTGCCCTGGCTATCCCCATACAAGACAGACGCAAACGTTTTCGTTTATACTGCCCGCAACTTTTTCAGGGGGATTTTATGACTCGTTTAGGAACCGCGCTGCGCCCTGCCGCGACGCGCGTAATGCTGTTGGGCTCGGGTGAACTGGGTAAAGAAGTGGCCATTGAATGCCAGCGTTTGGGCGTAGAGGTGATTGCGGTGGACCGTTACGCGAATGCTCCAGCGATGCACGTCGCGCATCGCTCGCACGTCATTGATATGCTTGACGGCAATGCCCTGCGGGCGTTGATTGCCGAAGAAAAACCGGATTTCGTGGTGCCTGAAATTGAGGCCATTGCCACTGAGGTGTTGGTGGCCCTTGAGCAGGAAGGCCAGCGCGTAGTGCCTTGCGCCACAGCGGCAAAACTGACCATGAACCGGGAAGGCATTCGTCGCCTGGCCGCAGAAGAATTACAGCTCCCGACGTCAAGCTACCGTTTTGCCGGGGATAAAGCTGCGTTTCTCCAGGCCGTCGAAGAGATTGGCTACCCGTGCATCATTAAGCCGGTAATGAGTTCCTCCGGCAAAGGGCAGAGCTTTATCCGCGACAGCAGTACGCTGGACCAGGCCTGGGACTATGCCCAGCAGGGTGGTCGTGCCGGTGCCGGGCGCGTCATCGTGGAAGGCGTGGTGAAGTTTGATTTCGAAATTACCCTGCTTACCGTCAGCGCCGTGGACGGCGTTTATTTCTGCGACCCGATTGGTCATCGTCAGGAAGACGGCGATTATCGCGAATCCTGGCAGCCGCAGCAGATGAGCGCGCTGGCGCTGGCGCGCGCGCAGGAGATCGCCCGCAAGACGGTGCTGGCGCTGGGCGGCTACGGCCTGTTCGGGGTGGAGCTGTTTGTTTGCGGCGACGAGGTGATCTTCAGCGAAGTCTCCCCTCGCCCGCACGATACCGGTATGGTCACGCTGATTTCACAGGATCTCTCCGAGTTTGCGCTGCACGTGCGCGCTTTCCTCGGCCTGCCGGTTGGCGGCATTCGCCAGTACGGCCCGGCTGCCTCCGCGGTGATCCTGCCGCAGCTGACCAGCCAGAATGTCACTTTTGATAACGTCGAAGGTGCGGTTGGCGCAGGCTTGCAGGTCCGACTGTTCGGCAAACCGGAGATCGACGGCACCCGTCGTCTGGGCGTGGCATTAGCGACCGGGGATAACGTGGACGAAGCCGTTGCAAGAGCGAAAATAGCGGCCACTGCGGTGAAAGTGACAGGGTAAACAACTAATGGCTGGTCAACTAAGCGACCAGCCACATTGCATGATAAACGTTTTTCGTTCTATCGCTTCCATTCGTATTCCATGTCCTCGTAGGCTTCATTCGTTTTCGAGATGAAAATAAAGCTACCGAGGCCTATAAAAATAACGAAGGGAATAATGATGCTCGCAATCAGTTCCCAGATTGCTGGCTGATCGTTTTGCGCCGGGAAACTGATACGATAGGCAATGAGGGATAACACGCAGAATAAAGCCGCCATACCCGCAGGATAAAGGGGATTACTCCAGTTACACCAGGTAAGTTTTTTTGGGATAGCTGTCTTCATGGAGGAAAGCGCAGTAACACAAAATTTGTTTTTGTCTGAATAAGCTACCAGTTGCTCCCCCTGAGCATATTTTACCGCATCCGCCGCAAATGCCAGAGCCAGCCATCGATACCCGGCACTCTTTGCGCCCAGAGAGGCATCGATATCCAGCCGTTCAACCGTGAGCGCTTTGTTGTCCAGTGCCTGCATTAATGGATATTTTTCAATACGGGACAGCCCGGTATACCAGAGATTTTTCGGCGAAAGTACCGAACCACTCTCCAGGAAGACCGCCATTTTGTCCTCTACATCGGTCACGTCAGACATAGGCTGATATAAATATACCGGTTTTTCGCCCTCCTCCCGGACATAATGACTGGTCAGCAGGAACGCACATGCATTTTCCATGCTCTTTGATTCGCCGCTTTCTTCATGTAAATCAACGATAACAATTAACCGGTTTTCAACTCTGTAATCAGATAAGTTCATCCATTGGCTAACGATCGCGTAGTCAGGACATTCTGTGCTGTACTCAATTTTACACGTGCTGGCCGTTTCAATACCCAACCGCTCCAGAGTGCGCCTCAGTTCATCAATGCAGGATCCACTCCCTCCGTGAACCCAGACAACGGTTTCAAAAATACGGTAGTTATAGTCCTTAAATTTCTCTGCCATCGGATCCAGTAAGCGGTAAAACATCTGTTCATTCCTGGTCTGGTCGAAGCGATCTTCCATCTGAATGTTAAGCGGCGTTTTCGGTGCCAGCGGAAATTCGCCTTCCAGTTTCAACATATTCAGCGCGGGTTGCTCCAGGGGGGTGATTGAAGACCATGCTGCGATAGCCATATTTTTCCGCGCATACGTCTTTAAATTAATCTCCTGCTCTTTTGCCATGAATTTTCGGGTTTCAGCATAATGAATGTTGGCGTCATGAAATATAAAACCTGTAAAAACTAACAACGACACAACACAGATGGGCAGAATAACTGAAGGTACAAAAAAGAGAGCCGAAACGTGTTCCTGTTCAGGCCAGGTGAGAGCCCGGAGCGCGAGGCCCATTGCGACGGCTATCACATAGATGAAAACAATCATGGCGACTGGCACAGTGGATTCCGGGTCTGGCTGTTTTTTGTATAACCACCATGCGCGCATTACGAAGCTCCCGCCACAGGTAAGGTACTTTTGATTTCACATCCACACGCCGCGCGACAGCCATCTACCACAACCCCACGGCCATGCATGGTCCAGGTTGGGTGACATTCAGTGATTGGGAACATCCCTTTATGGAGCGGACACTGCACAAGATCGTCTTTCAAGGCCACGGGCTGACCTATAAAGTCTGCCCCAGAGGCCTTAGTGACTTTTCCTCCGCTTATCAGCGGATCGTTTAACCTAATGACGCCTTTCATCACTTTATCTCCCTATTTTCCGGCATCCATGTTGCATTGCATGTGCTTCCAGCCGGTATAGCCTTTCACGTCGGGTACGCTGTCGGGTAAATCTTGCCAGTTAGCCTTAAGTTGCTGCGTGCTGCCCTCGAGCCCCTGCTTAGTCATATAGACCATTCCCCACGCCCAGCCAGGGGAACGGGGGTCCAGCTTCCCGCTTACTTTATTTCCCATTCCGTCATCCACGGTATAGGCAATCCCCGGCCCACCGGGCAGAGTGCGCGGGTCTTCAAATGGCTTTGATGACATATACAGTCGGTGTTTGGTTAGTAAAAAGCCCTGATCGTTGACGACGGTGAAAGAAATAATATCCTCATACGGCGCGTAGTCATCACCATTGGGTTCATTATGATTTGGTGAAAACGCTACAGAGCGCCACGTTTTCCCATAGTCCTTAGATACTATGAATCCACTCACTCCCCATCCCGTCAGTGCAATATATCGCTCTGATGGATGAATAAATTTACGGGTAAATAGTCGATAAAACTGACTAACGGGTTCGGTGTGAATGCCTCGTTTAGTATCCGTGTACCAGAGTTCGCCTTCACAATCCCACCCTTTCAGTTCGAGATAACGATGATCATCGAATCGATAAACTACCTGCGTCGGCGGTTCTTTCGCCAGGCATCCGGTCACTAGCAAAACAGCAAAGGTCGTCAGGCCGATAAAAAATATCTTCATGCTCTATCCTTAAGCCAGTTGACTATCACTCATGGGCTTTGGCATATCCCATTGCAAATTTGCTACATCCTGATTTCTGATGGACAGTTCGCGTGACGGCATGGCTGGCGAGGCATTTTTAAAGTGGTTTTCCACACCGTACTCCCCTTTTGGAAGCACCTCATCAGGCCTATTCATAAACCATTTCGTACGCTGTTCATCTAGCATTCCTGTACGGTAATATTCTTTAGCGGCAGGATAACCGTTCTGCGGATCGCGCCAGTCCGCACGATGTAATAACCCTTCCCAAAATTTCCCCGCCTGATAATCGAATGATTTGCACTGCCCAATAGCCAAATCAAACGCCATAGCGTGCGATGGTGCAAATTCGCTCATCACAATAGAGGAGTGCTGGCTGTAGCCTACCGGGTCGATTTTCTGCCATTCCGCTTGCAGTTCTTCCGGTGTTTTCTTCCAGGTAAGGGTAACTAACTGAAAATCACGCGAACCTGACACCTCACCATAAATAACTTCATGCTTGCGTTCAAAACTCTCTTCTTTAAGCTCTGAAGCAGATAAAACGTGACCAGGCTGCCAGCCAATATTTTGATAGCGGTTCACAGCAAAGGTTGTCGTTACTGTGCGCTTAATGGCGCTGGCTTTGGCGGAATAGGAAATGTAGGCGTCCGGGCTGTCCGGATCGACATAATAGGTATACGGTTTATCACTGGTTTTAGGATCGTTATCCGGGTGATTATCCTCCCCCTGGAGTTTGAAAATAAAAGGTTCCGGTAACTCCTCACCGTTTATTACCACATCGCGAGCGCTGTAACTGGCGTTCGTGAGAAAGGCATATTTTGCATCCCCCTCAGTTCGCGGTGGTAGCTCAAAGGGGTTAGCGTCAGGGATGTTTCCTACTTCACCATGCTGGTAAAACACGCGCTGAAACAGATTCGGTATATCACTGGCAATATTCTGAGGAATGCCCCGCCAGCCAAAACCCTGCACATTCTCCAGCGACACGACGCCATCATTCGGGCAAAAGTAGTTATACACTTTACCGTCGTTGCTTCGGCAATATCTGTCATCCGTTCGTAGCGGATTATCGGAAGGTTTACGCAAGGTACAGGAGGCCTCCAGAGCCAGTAATTCGCTCTCTGCCATTTTCCCGCCACCTTTCCATTGCGTATGCATCAGGCGACAGAAATTTTTAAATGTCTGCTGTCTGGCATCGTCGGTCTGTTGATAACCCGGCTGAATATTCTCAGCCACGCGCGACTCAAGAGAATACGGTGAGTGATTAAGAACCACACAGTTTACCGGATCGTATCCTGCCTGTTTCACCAGCATATTTGCCAGCATAGTAATAATCGTGCCCTGACTGTGAGCGACGATATTGATAACATCGTTTTGCGTTACTAACGGCTGACGAATCTGAATAATCAAATCCGCCAGCCGTTGAGCGGCAAAAAACTGATAAATGCGGTGCGGGTTTTCATAAATAGGATGGGTAAAATCGCCATCATTGAAGTGCAGCGAGGCAAATCCCGCAGCCGCAACGCCGAAGCCACCGGCGCCGGGTCCCAGCATATCCGGGATCGTCGTCGTCGCGTTGGCAAAGGTCCCGCCCTCCTTAGCAAAATTCGTATCAAGTGCGTTCTTAAAGTTATCGTTCTGGTACTGAAACGGCCCTTTTCCGTCATTACCCAGCGACTTTTTATTCGTCTCGTTATCTTCCTGGTACGCATCATAGGGAAGATGCGCTTTGTCACTCAGCTTCCCGACTTCCTCCCGGTAGCGCTTCTGGTCCGCCCAGTAATCATCATGCGTAACCGGTTTATATCCCCAGTAAAACGGGATGATGGGGGAACGCCCGGGAGTGATAATTCTGTAGTCTTTCCATTCGTGGGCGTAAAAATCCTGCCGGTTGAGTCGCTTACCCAGCCCGACAAGTATTCCTTTCTCCTGATTCTGGTAAGCTTCCCCCACGTCGTTCACGCCATGGACGAGGATCACAATGCCGGGCATCGGACGCGGTATCCCGACGTTGCACGTCTGGGCGACTTCGCCCAGGGTTTTGTGTACCGGAATATCGCCTTCTGATACCACCCGTGGAGCGTAGGGTTTTGTCTTCGCCTCCGTCATTCCATTATCTCCATTTTATAGCTGTCGAGGTCGTCAGCATCGAGTAGGGGTGAACGACCGCAGCTGTCCGTCACGCCTTCCACCACCTGTCCGGATGCACTGGTCAGCCTGAATTTTTTGTTTGCCAGAATTTGCTCCGGATCATCGCCAGCGTGCAGTTTGTAGCGAAGTTTAAAGGCGCCTTTCTCAAAGGATGGCGTCGGTACCGACACACTTTCCGGACCGTCGTATTTCAGGCTCGGCGCTTTGAGCTCAATGCCCGTCGGCGAGAAAATGGTGACCAATCCGGTCGAGCTGATACGGATCCCACCGCCCCCGCAGACAAACTGCATTCCCTTTCTGGCACTGCCGTTCATTTTCCCGGCGGTGCTCGTCAGCGTGAAATCCTGCTGCGACAGCATGTGCATTTCGCCCCGCTGCGCCTGCGTCGTAATATCCCCCGCACCGGCAATCATCTGGATGCCGAGTTTGCGGGCAAACAGCGACAGTTTTTCCCCTACGGCAAGCGAGAATTTTTTCACCACATTCACGCTGGCATTCCCGCCCGCTGTGGCAATCAGGTCTTTCCCGGCGGACATTTGCAGGCTGTCCGGCGTAACCTGCGCAATTCCACTTTTTCCATATGCCAAAATACCGGGCTCCGCGAGATGACTCAGCGTCTGGCTGAGCGCATTTTGCCGATCGGTTTCCACATTACTCGCGCCTGCCGTAAGCGCACTTTGTTGTAGGGTCATCGCCAGCGACAACGCCTTTTCAAGTTGTGCAATAGCCGCTGTCATATCCAGTTGCTTACCCCCCGCGCGGGGCTGGGCTTCCGTGGTGATCATCACGCCTTTGGCAGCACGCAGCGCCATCCAGTCATCGGTGCGAGCCTCCAGACCTTCCCCGCGCTTTTTGCCTTCAGCATCAACCAGGTGGCCCACACTCACTTGCCCTTTGCCGTACTCCGTAGCGATTTTGATGTGTTCCTGCCCGCGACGATCTTCAAGACGGATCTTGTTCAACGCGGCTGTGCGGATCACATTTCGGGTATCGTTACGGTTTGTGACTAAATCCGGGTGGCTGCCGTCGTGCATGACATGGGCGATAAAAGGTCTGTCCGGGTCGCCGCCTTCAAAACCAACGGCAACTTCAGTCCCCTCCAGCAACGGAAAGTGAATACCAAAAGTGTCACCGGCGTACGGTCTGCCGAGGCGTACCAGGGCGCTTTCAAATCCGACCCGTTTTTCATCAAGGTCAAAATCGAACTTAACCCGGTAGCGCCCAACCGCATCAAGTCCGGCATAGGTTTTATCTCCCCCGATAGCCTTCACTCTGGCAGGCACCGTTCCGGATATCACCGGCCGGGATATGTATTCAGGACGGAAGCTATAGCCGTGGATATAGGGGATCCCAGAAAGTACGGCGCGATAGTGTTCAGCACGGCTGCCGCGGATAGTCATCGCAGTTATCACAAACCCTGACTTAAACCCGTCAGGTACAGGCCCTGAGGGAGAAAACATAATGCCTGGCTGAAGCTCGGGATCGCTGGTTGTCGCCCCCAGAACACTCTGTCCGTTCAACAGGCGTTCATAACGCAGACGAGCGTAAAAAGCTGCGGTTTCCGCCTCTTCACCGTAAAAATCACCCGCAGCAATATAGTGATCGGCATAGTGGTAGTGTTGGCCTGACGTGATATCGTCGGGAATATCGCTCGTCTGAATTGTCCTGTCCGTCTGCGGCGATTGCGGGTCACGGTAGTTATAGGTGCGAACCAACACATTTTTTGGGATCAGGCCGTGCTGCTCCTCCAGATCGGTAATGTATTCGCTATAACTGGTCATGCCTGAATGTCGGACATAAGGCATCTGCTTGTCGCTGAAGCGGTAACGACGCGCAGAATCTCCAAAAATAACGACGGTTTCCGCTTTTACTTTGTTGTGGTTCTCAAAACGGAACCAGATCCCTATCTCTGCCAGTAGCCGACGGATGAACCGCAAATCGGTTTCTTTCCACTGAACGATCATTTCCCGTCGTGGATAACTGTGGCTCAGTTGGTCAAAATCAATATTGTAGCCGTCAAAGTGACCACTGTCCTTCATCAGCTTTGTAACGAGCTCCGGGACTGTCATGTTCATGTACACCGCAGAGCGGTAGTTTTGATCCAGCAGCGCCAGCTCATGCTCCAGCACGCATTCATAAAGGGCTTCATCGCCAGAAGACATCAGCCGGGAAAATTGGGTGATCGTGCCATTAATCTGGCGAACCGGCAGCCAGGAGGTTTGCCCATGCCATGAGGCTTCCAGATTCGGTGCACGCAGAATAAACTCAGCCCTCTGATTCAGAACGGCATTAATGGCAATGTTTTGATCCGGACTGGTAAAGCGAATGGTATAGCGATAAGGCTCGCTTAATATCTCTTTTCCTGTAAAAGAATGAACATCACAAATAACATTTTTGCTACGCGGGAAATACAATAAATATCTGTTTAATGTGTCCCACCGTTGAGCTACCTCAGATTCCCCTGACATTATTATCTATCCTTTTAACAAACATTCCGTTCATTAAAAACAATACACCTATCGTTCTCCTATTAAAACACCCAACTTCAAGCTGAATTAATTCATGAGAAGTAAAATTATTCACAGAATAAATAAAAAAGGACCAAGCAATCTTATCACAGATAAATTAAGAATGATCTATTCATCAAATATATACGTGAGGGATGATTTAATAATGAAGAATGATACGCCTGGGGGTTAGGGATATTAAAAATGTATATGGGGAAAAGAAGAACTCATACATGCTGGTCACATAAAGTGACCAGCATCAGGTCAGAGGGCCTGCTTTATGCATTGCGCATTTATTACTGTTTCGCGCCTTCTACCGCTTCGCGAGCCAGTTTAGTGATGCGATCCCAGTCGCCCGCTTCCAGCGCATCCGCAGGAACCAGCCAGGAGCCGCCGATGCACAGCACGCTTTTCAGCGCCAGGTAGTCGCGGTAGTTGGCTGGAGAGATACCGCCCGTTGGGCAGAAACGCACCTGCGAGAATGGACCCGCAATCGCCTGCAACGCTTTGGTGCCGCCGTTCGCTTCAGCCGGGAAGAATTTAAACTCTTTCAGGCCGTAATCCATGCCCAGCATCAGTTCAGAAACGGTGCTGATACCCGGGATCAGTGGAATAGTGCCTTCGGTCGCGGCTTTCAGCAGCGGCTCGGTCAGACCCGGGCTGATGGCAAACTGTGCGCCCGCTTCGGTCACTTCCGCCAGCTGCTGCGCATTCAGAACCGTACCTGCACCAACGATCGCGTCCGGCACTTCTTTGGCGATAGCGCGGATCGCATCCATCGCACAGGCAGTACGCAGGGTCACTTCCAGAACGCGAACGCCACCCGCAACCAGCGCCTTCGCCATCGGAACAGCGTGCTCCAGTTTATTTACCACAATAACCGGCACGACAGGGCCAGTGGTCAGGATTGCTTCTGCACTTGTTTTCCAGTTTTTCATCAGAGTTTTCTCTCGCCAGATCGTTAAAATCAAGTCGTCTTAAAACGTAATACAGGTTGCGCCCTGCTCCGCACCGGAGAGTTTCTCGCGCAACGCACCAAACATTTCACGTCCGGTACCCACGCGCGACGCGCTCAGGTCAGGAATATGTGGCTGACGTGCCGCCAGCTCTGCTTCATCCACCAGCAGGGTTAACTCACCTGTCTGACCGTTAACGCGGATCATGTCACCATCACGGACTTTCGCCAGCAGGCCACCGTCGTAGGCTTCCGGGGTGACGTGGATAGCTGAAGGCACTTTACCGGATGCCCCGGAGAGGCGTCCATCGGTGACCAGCGCAATTTTGAAACGGCGGTCCAATAATACACCAAGCGGCGGCATAAGTTTATGTAATTCTGGCATCCCGTTCGCTTTTGGTCCCTGATGACGCACAACGACCACGCAGTCTTTATCCAGCAGACCCGCGTCAAAGGCAGGTAAAACGTCGTGCTGGCTTTCGAACACCACGGCCGGGGCTTCAATCACCTGATTCTCTTCCGGCACGGCAGAGGTTTTCATCACCGCACGCCCAAGGTTACCGCTCAGCACTTTGGTGCCGCCGTGAGGAGAGAACGGTTTCTCGAAGGTGGCAATGACCTGCGGATCGAGCGAGTCGCTCGCCCCTTCACGCCAGTCCAGCTCACCGTTGTTCAGCCATGGCTCAAGGGTATAGCGATGCAGGCCAAAGCCCGCCACCGTGTTGACATCCTCATGCAGCAGGCCGCCTTTCAGCAGCTCGCGCATCAGCACCGGCACGCCGCCCGCCGCCTGGAAGTGGTTGATGTCCGCCGGACCGTTCGGGTACAGACGCGCCATCAGCGGCACCACGGAGGAGATATCGGAGAAGTCATCCCAGTTAATCAGAATGCCCGCCGCGCGCGCCATTGCGACCAGGTGCATGGTGTGGTTGGTTGAACCGCCGGTTGCCAGCAGGGCAACGATACCGTTGACGATGACTTTTTCATCCACCATTTTGCCCACCGGCATCCATTCGTTGCCGTTACCGGTCAGGCGGGTGACCTGACGGGCTGCGGCTTCGGTCAGCGCCTTACGCAGCGGCGCGTCCGGCTGAATGAACGAGGAGCCCGGCAGCTGCATTCCCATAAACTCCACCACCATCTGGTTGGTGTTGGCCGTACCGTAGAACGTACAGGTGCCCGGCGCGTGGTAGGACGCAGCTTCCGCTTCCAGCAGCGCCTTACGATCCGCTTTTCCTTCGGCATACAGCTGGCGAATACGTACTTTTTCTTTATTCGGCAGACCGCTTGCCATCGGACCTGATGGCACAAAAATCGCTGGCAGATGGCCAAACGACAGCGCGGCCATCACCAGCCCCGGGACGATTTTGTCGCACACGCCCAGATAGAGCGCGCCATCAAACATATTGTGCGAGAGGCCAACCGCCGCAGACATGGCGATCACTTCGCGGCTCAGCAGCGACAGCTCCATGCCGTCCTGCCCCTGGGTGACGCCGTCGCACATGGCCGGCACGCCGCCCGCAACCTGGCCCACCGCGTTTACGCTATGCAGTGCGTTGCGAATGATGTTCGGGTAAACCTCGTACGGCTGGTGGGCAGAGAGCATGTCGTTATAGGAGGTAATGATGGCGATGTTGTTACGCAACATGCTTTTCAGCGCGTCTTTATCGCCAGGCTGACAGGCGGCGAAGCCGTGGGCCAGATTCCCGCAGGCCAGCTGCGAGCGGTGGACCGTTTCGCTCTTCGCCTGTTCAATGCGGGCGAGGTAGGCAGAACGGGTCTCTTTCGAGCGCTCAATTATGCGTTGTGTTACGCGTAACAATGTCGGATTCATAAAAGCTCCTCTAATTTATCTGTCCGGGCTCGGGAGTTTACACAGGTTCTGACGGTTGTTAACAACGCTGAAACGCCTGTTATCCGGAGCGCAGGGGCAAAATGTCTAAGAGGAGTGTAATAAAAAAAGCTCCGCGGGTGAATCCACGCGGAGCTTAAAAAGTAAAAATGATGCCACTTGCTGTGTTAGATCATGTTACCGGTAAAATAACACCTATGGGCTAGAGAGCTTTACTCAAACTCGTTCCAGGAGCGGCCATCGCGGGTGATCATCGCAACGGAGGCAACTGGTCCCCATGTTCCCGCCTGATACGGTTTTGGCGCATCCTGATCGGCAGCCCACGCTTCGGTAATGGAGTCGACCCATTTCCACGCCTCTTCCACTTCATCGCGACGGACGAACAGCGCCTGGATACCGCGCATGGTTTCCAGCAGCAGACGCTCGTAAGCATCGGCCAGATGCGTCTGGTTGAAGGTTTCAGAGTAGCTCAGGTCCAGCTTGGTGGTTTGCAGGTTGTGCTTGTGATCAAGACCCGGCACTTTGTTCAGGATCTGAATATCCACACCCTCGTCCGGTTGCAGACGGATGGTCAGTTTGTTCTGCGGCAGCTCCTGCCAGGATTCTTTGAACAGGTTCAGTTCCGGGTTTTTGAAGTAGACCACCACTTCGGAGCATTTTGCCGGCAGACGCTTACCGGTACGCAGGTAGAACGGCACGCCGGCCCAGCGCCAGTCGTCGATATCCACGCGGATAGCCACAAACGTCTCGGTATTGCTGGACTTGTTCGCGCCCTCTTCTTCCAGATAGCCAGGGACTTTTTTCCCCTGGGCAAAACCTGCGGTGTACTGACCGCGAACGGTTTTCTCACGCACGTTGGAGCGATCGATACGGCGCAGTGATTTCAGCACTTTCACTTTGGCGTCACGAATGCTGTCGGCCGTCAGATCCGACGGTGGAGACATGGCAATCATGCACAGAATTTGCAGCAGGTGGTTCTGGATCATGTCGCGCATCTGGCCGGCCTGGTCAAAGTAACCCCAGCGGCCTTCGATACCCACCTCTTCCGCCACGGTAATTTCCACGTGATCGATGGTGCGGTTGTCCCAGTTGTTCACAAACAGGGAGTTAGCAAAGCGCAGCGCCAGCAGGTTCAGAACCGTCTCTTTGCCCAGGTAGTGGTCAATACGGTAAACCTGGCACTCCTCAAAGAACTCGCCCACCTGGTCGTTGATTTCACGAGAGGTTGCCAGCGACGTGCCCAGAGGCTTTTCCATCACCACGCGCGCCGGTTTGGCGTTCAGCTTCGCTTCGCCCAGACCTTTGCAGATGGCGCCGAAGGTGCTTGGTGGCATGGCGAAATAGTTAATGGTGACGCGATTTTCCTGGTCCAGCATTTCACCCAGACGGGTAAAAGCGCTGACATCATTGACGTCCAGGTTACAAAAATCGAGGCGCCCGCTCAGCTTATCCCACAGGCTTTCATCGATTTTTTCTTTCATGAACGTTTCGAGCGCCTCGCGCACGACTTTGGTATAAGCTTCCTTATCCCATTCGGCGCGCCCTACCCCAAGGATTCGGGTGTCGGGATGTATCTGGCCCGCTTTTTCCAGCTGATACAGGGAAGGCAGCAATTTTCGGCGTGCAAGATCGCCTTTCGCGCCGAAAATGACCAGGTCACATGCCTGGGCTGTTTGCGTTACCGCCATGTCATTCTCCTCAGTTAGATCGCCTGGTACTCTGCCAGGTATCGTTGTAATTTTATTACAATGCACTGTACTGCTTTTACGCATTTCCTGAAACCATTAGCGCTTAACGTCACGTGCGATACGGCGATTTTTCGTCGTCCAGACCTTTAAGCCCGTTTAATGACGCAACAAACGTCGATTCTTTGCGCAACGGAGTCAGGGCAAAACCCGACGTCGATCAAGTAATGAAAAAAAACAACAACATTTCTTGTCGACGGTTACCCTTTCGGAAGTCCCGGGGGTAATATCGGCTAAATCGAATCAGGGTTTCATCTCTGTATGAAATCGTTTATGCCCTCATGAGCGTCTTGTTAACAATGAACATGCTGGAAAAAATCCAGTTTCAACTGGAACACCTTAGCAAATCCGAGCGCAAAGTGGCTGAAGTTATTCTCGCCGCCCCCGCTCAGGCGATTCATTCAAGCATCGCCGCTCTGGCACAGGAATCGGGCGTCAGCGAACCGACGGTTAATCGATTCTGTCGTAGTCTGGACACGCGCGGCTTTCCTGATTTTAAACTGCATCTGGCACAAAGTCTGGCAAACGGCACTCCGTATGTTAATCGCAATGTGGATGAAGACGACAGCGTTGATGCTTACACGGCGAAAATATTTGAATCGGCAATGGCGACGCTCGACCACGTGCGCCAGTCTCTGGATATGAGTTCGGTGAACCGCGCGGTTGATTTGCTTACGCAGGCCAAACGGATTGCTTTCTTTGGCCTTGGCTCGTCGGCTGCCGTGGCACATGACGCCATGAATAAATTCTTTCGCTTCAACGTGCCGGTGATTTATTCCGATGACATTGTGCTGCAACGCATGAGCTGTATGAATTGTAGCGAAGATGATGTCGTGGTCCTCATCTCCCACACGGGCCGCACCAAGAGCCAGGTTGAGCTGGCGCAGCTCGCGCGTGACAACGATGCGATGGTCATCGCCCTGACGACGGCGGGTACGCCGCTGGCCCGGGAAGCGACGCTCGCCATTACCCTGGACGTACCGGAGGACACCGACGTCTACATGCCGATGGTCTCCCGCCTGGCGCAGTTGACGGTCATTGACGTGCTGGCGACCGGTTTTACCTTACGCCGGGGCGCAAAATTCCGTGATAACTTGAAGCGGGTCAAGGAAGCCCTGAAAGAATCGCGTTTTGATAAAGAATTGCTTATAAAGAGCGATGTTCCCTAATAACGACGAAGTACGATTTACGGCATTCGGTCCCCTCGCTACTGCCTTGCAATAGATGAAGTCCGATTCAATGTTCACGCAACACCAAAGTTGTTTCAGTCAACGGAGTATTACATGTCCAGAAGGCTTCGCAGAACCAAGATCGTTACCACCTTAGGCCCGGCCACTGACCGCGATAATAACCTCGAGAAGATTATCGCCGCGGGTGCCAACGTGGTGCGTATGAACTTCTCTCACGGTACGCCAGAAGATCATAAATTACGTGCCGATAAAGTGCGTGAAATCGCAGCTAAACTGGGCCGCCATGTTGCTATCCTCGGCGATCTTCAGGGTCCAAAAATTCGCGTATCGACCTTCAAAGAAGGCAAAGTCTTCCTCAACATCGGCGACAAATTCCTGCTGGATGCCAACCTGAGCAAAGGTGAAGGCGATAAAGAGAAAGTGGGTATCGACTACAAAGGTTTGCCTGCTGACGTTGTGCCAGGCGACATCCTGCTGCTGGACGACGGTCGCGTACAGCTGAAAGTGCTGGAAGTTCAGGGTATGAAGGTGTTCACGGAAGTGACCGTCGGCGGCCCGCTCTCCAACAACAAAGGCATCAACAAGCTCGGCGGTGGCCTGTCTGCCGAAGCGCTGACCGATAAAGACAAAGCGGATATCGTGACCGCAGCACAGATCGGCGTAGATTATCTGGCCGTCTCCTTCCCGCGCTGCGGCGAAGATCTGAACTATGCTCGCCGTCTGGCGCGCGACGCAGGCTGCGATGCGAAAATCGTTGCGAAAGTTGAACGCGCGGAAGCAGTCTGCGATCAGGACGCGATGGATGATGTGATCCTGGCGTCTGACGTCGTGATGGTTGCCCGTGGTGACCTGGGTGTAGAAATCGGCGATCCTGAGCTGGTCGGCATCCAGAAAGCGCTGATCCGTCGCGCGCGCCAGCTGAACCGTGCGGTGATCACCGCCACCCAGATGATGGAATCCATGATCACCAACCCAATGCCGACCCGTGCGGAAGTGATGGACGTGGCCAACGCCGTGCTGGACGGTACCGATGCGGTGATGCTGTCAGCCGAAACCGCTGCCGGTCAGTATCCGGCGGAAACCGTGGCCGCCATGGCGCGCGTCTGCCTGGGCGCAGAGAAGATCCCAAGCATTAACGTCTCCAAGCACCGCCTGGATATCCAGTTCGACAATGTGGAAGAAGCGATTGCGATGTCCGCGATGTACGCCGCAAACCACCTGAAAGGGGTCACGGCAATCATCACCATGACCGAATCTGGCCGTACCGCGCTGATGACGTCCCGCATCAGTTCCGGGCTGCCGATCTTCGCCATGTCCCGTCACGAGCGTACGCTGAACCTGACGGCGCTGTATCGCGGCGTGACGCCGGTGCACTTCGACAGCACTAACGACGGCGTGGCCGCTGCGCACGATGCGGTAAATCTGCTGCGCGACAAAGGTTACCTGGTGTCCGGCGATATCGTTATCGTGACGCAGGGTGACGTGATGAGCACCATCGGCTCAACCAACACCACCCGCGTACTGACCGTAGAGTAAGACCCGATCCCCTCTCCCCTAAGGGAGAGGGTTTCCTATTTCTTAGGGAACAGCTCTTTACGCTTGTACGGCTCCGTTTCGCCAGGCTTACGCGTTTTGAGCAGCTTAAGGATCCACGTATATTGCTCCTTATGCGGCCCCACCAGCACTTCCACCTCTTCATTCATACGGCGCGCAATGGTGCGATCGTCTGCGGTCAGCAGATCGTCCATCGGCGGACGTACCTCAATGCTCAGGCGATGCGTTTTCCCGTCATACACCGGGAACAGCGGGATCACGCGGGCGCGACAGACTTTCATCAGGCGTCCAATCGCGGGTAGCGTCGCTTTATAGGTCGCGAAGAAATCAACAAACTCGCTGTGCTCAGGGCCGTGGTCCTGATCGGGCAAGTAGTAGCCCCAGTAGCCCTGACGCACGGACTGAATGAAGGGCTTGATGCCATCGTTACGCGCGTGCAAACGTCCGCCAAAGCGACGGCGTACGGTATTCCAGACGAAATCGTAGATTTTGTTTCCCTGGTTATGGAACATCGCCGCCATTTTCTGGCCCTGCGAGGCCATCAGCATCGCCGGAATGTCGACTCCCCAGCCGTGCGGCACCAGGAAAATCACCTTTTCATCATTGCGACGCATCTCGTCGATGATCTCCAGCCCTTTCCAGTCAACGCGGTCAACAATCTTCTCCGGCCCTTTCAGCGCCAGTTCCGCCATCATCGCCATCGCCTGTGGCGCGGTGGTATACATGTCATCAATAATTGCTTCGCGTTCGGCGTCGGTTTTATCCGGGAAGCAGTACAGAAGATTGATTTGCGCTCGACGGCGCGCGCTTTTTCCTAAGCGGCCTGCCAGTCGCCCGACCTTGCCGAGCACCGGATCGCGGAGGGAAGCAGGTAGCAACGCCATGCCAGCAAACGCGTATACGCCAAGCCAGGCGCCCCAGTTACGCGGGTGGCGAAAAGATTTTTCAAACTCGGGAATGTACTCAATATTGTTTTTTTTGGTTTCCATGCGGGTTCCAGGGTCTGGTGACGCAAAAATATATTCAGATAGTGTAGCGAGGCAGCCGTCCGCGTACAAAAGAAAAAGCCGGCGCACACTGACGCCGGCTTATTTTTGAGGGTGTTAGCTTAGTCGAAGCGCAGCTGTGGCATCACCTCTTTCACCTGCGCCAGGTAATCTTTGCGATCTTTCCCGGTCAGCCCTTCGGTGCGCGGCAGTTTCGCCGTCAGCGGGTTAACCGCCTGCTGGTTGATCCACACTTCGTAGTGCAGGTGCGGGCCCGTCGAACGGCCGGTGTTCCCGGACAGCGCAATGCGGTCGCCGCGTTTCACTTTCTGGCCCGGTTTGACCAGCAGTTTACGCAGGTGCATGTAGCGGGTGGTGTACGTACGACCGTGACGGATAGCAACGTAATAGCCAGCAGCGCCGCTGCGTTTCGCCATCACCACTTCACCATCCCCTACCGCCAGCACTGGCGTACCCTGCGGCATGGCAAAGTCAACGCCACGGTGCGGCGCTACGCGGCCCGTTACCGGGTTCAGACGACGCGGGTTGAAGTTGGAGGAGACGCGGAACTGTTTAGCCGTTGGGAAACGCAGGAAGCCTTTTGCCAGGCCCGTACCGCTGCGGTCATAGAACTTACCGTCTTCCGCGCGAATAGCGTAGTAGTCTTTGCCATCTGAACGCAGACGCACGCCTACCAGCTGGCTCTGCTCGCGCTTGCCGTCCAGCATTTCGCGGGACATCAGGACAGAGAACTGATCGCCTTTTTTCAGTTTGCGGAAATCCATCTGCCACTGCATGGCTTTGATCACCGAGCTGATTTCAGCGCTGGTCAGACCGGCATCGCGTGCACTGGAAACAAAGCTGCCGCCAACGGTCCCTTTCATGACGCTATTCACCCAGTCGCCCTGCTGCATTTCACTGGTCATTTTGAAACCGTTTGCCGTGCGATCGTAAGTGCGGGTTTCGCGGCGGGACATTTCCCAGGTCAGACGTTGCAGATCGCCATCGGGGGTTAAGGTCCAGGAAAGCTGCTGACCAATTTTCAGGTTACGCAGTTCTTTATCGGAGGCGGCAAGCTGGCTGATGTTGCCCATATCGATACCGTACTGGTTAAGCACGCTGCTCAGCGTGTCGCCCGTCGAGACCACATATTCATGAATGCCGGCTTCATTCTGGATTTTGTCATCCAGCTCGTCCTGGGGAATCGCTTCATCTTCCTGAGCGGCCTGATCGATAGGCTCGCTGGCCTCGGGCAGCAGAGAGCGGATTTCGCTCTTCTCCAGTTCGATGGTTTTGATGATAGGGGCAGAACTCGGGTGGTAAACATAGGGCCGCCAGACGGCGACCGCTAAGGTGAGAACTGTAAGCGACCCCAGCATAACGCGGTGGGGTCGAGGCAGATTGTTAAATGCCAGGGCGACAGAGCGGGCTATCTGTTGCACGTATTCACTTCCTCGTTAATCTCCTTTCAGGCAGCTCGCATACTGATTCGCCAGTTGGCTGAGGAACTGCGAATAGCTCGCTTTGCTCAACTGGATGTTCGTACCTAGCGGGTCAAGGGTTCCCATGCGCACGGATGTTCCCCTGGCCACGGCTTCTACGACCGCTGGCCTGAACTGTGGCTCAGCAAAAACGCATGTCGCTTTTTGCTCAACCAACTGTGTTCTGATTTCATGTAAACGCTGCGCACCAGGCTGAATTTCAGGGTTGACGGTAAAATGCCCCAGCGGGGTCAGACCGTAATGTTTTTCGTAATAGCCGTAAGCATCATGAAAAACGAAGTACCCTTTTCCTTTAAGCGGTGCGAGCTCGTTACCTACCTGTTTATCGGTTGCGGCTAACTGAGCCTCAAAATCCTTCAGGTTGGCGTCGAGTTGGACTCGACTTTGCGGCATAAGTTCCACTAATTTGTCGTGGATTGCAACCGCTGAAAGCCGCGCTATCTCTGGGGAAAGCCAGAGATGCATGTTGTACTCGCCGTGATGGTGATGGTCGTCACCTTTTTCGTCGTGAGCATGACCGTGGTCGTGTTCGTCACCGTCGTCCTCAGATCCTTTCATGAGCAACGGTTTCACGCCGGACAGCTCACCAATCGCCACCTGTTTCGCGGCGGGAACTTGTTTCGCCGTTTTCTGCATGAAGGCTTCCATCTCAGGACCGATCCAGACAACTAAGTCCGCGTTCTGTAAGCGTTTTACGTCGGACGGGCGTAAAGAATAATCATGCTCGGAGGCGCCGTCAGGCAGCAGGACCTGGGTCTCCGTGACCCCATCGGCGATGGCAGCGGCGATAAAGCCTAGCGGTTTAAGCGAAGCGACAACGGCAGCGTTAACATCTTGTGCGGTTGTACCCCAAAGTGCAGCGGATAAAGCAGCGAAAAGAAGCGTATTTTTCTGTAACATAATGCGACTAATCATCGTAATGAATGTGTGGAATGTGATATTATAACATTCGATAACTTCTGCAAGCTTAAATTGACATGACGACTTTAGTTTCTCTTGAAAATGTGTCGGTCTCATTCGGCCAGCGCCGCGTCCTTTCTGACGTGTCGCTGGTTCTGAAGCCCGGCAAAATACTGACGCTGCTCGGCCCTAACGGGGCGGGTAAATCAACGCTGGTGCGCGTCGTGCTAGGCCTGGTCACGCCTGATGAAGGGCTGATCGCCCGCGAAGACAAACTGCGTATCGGCTATGTGCCGCAAAAACTGCATCTCGACGCCACGCTGCCCCTGACGGTGAGCCGCTTCCTGCGCCTGCGCCCCGGTACGCGAAAAGCGGATATCCTCCCGGCCCTGAAGCGCGTTCAGGCGGGCCACCTCGTCGATGCCCCTCTGCAAAAGCTTTCGGGCGGGGAAACCCAGCGCGTATTGCTTGCCCGCGCCCTGCTCAGCAGCCCTCAGCTGCTGGTGCTGGACGAGCCGACGCAGGGCGTTGACGTTAACGGTCAGGTTGCGCTGTACGACCTCATCGACCAGCTTCGCCGTGAACTGAACTGTGCGGTGCTGATGGTTTCCCATGACCTGCATCTGGTGATGGCGAAAACCGACGAAGTGCTGTGCCTGAACCACCACATCTGCTGTTCCGGTACGCCGGAAGTGGTGTCAATGCATCCTGAATTTATCTCCATGTTTGGCCATCGTGGCGCCGAACAGCTGGGCATTTATCGCCATAATCACAATCACCGCCATGATTTACAGGGACGAATTGTCCTGCGTCGGGGAAATGGACACTCATGATTGAACTGTTACTGCCCGGCTGGCTGGCCGGGATTATGCTTGCCTGCGCCGCGGGTCCACTCGGCTCGTTTGTCGTGTGGCGCAGAATGTCCTATTTCGGCGATACGCTGGCCCATGCTTCACTGCTGGGCGTCGCGTTTGGTTTGCTGCTGGACGTGAACCCCTTCTATGCGGTGATAGTCGTCACGCTGCTGCTGGCCGCCGGTCTGGTCTGGCTGGAAAAACGCCCTCACCTCGCAATTGATACCCTGCTCGGCATTATGGCGCACAGCGCCCTGTCGCTGGGCCTGGTGGTGGTGAGCCTGATGTCAAACATCCGCGTTGACCTGATGGCCTATCTGTTTGGCGATCTGCTTGCCGTTACGCCAGAGGATCTGGTTTCCATTGCCATTGGCGTAGTGGTGGTGCTGGGCATATTGCTGTGGCAGTGGCGAAATTTGCTGGCGATGACCGTCAGTCCGGATCTGGCCTTTGTCGACGGCGTAAAGCTTCAGCGCGTGAAGCTGCTGCTGATGCTGGTCACGGCATTAACCATTGGCGTGGCGATGAAGTTTGTCGGGGCACTGATTATCACGTCGCTGCTGATTATCCCTGCCGCCACGGCGCGCCGTTTTGCACGTACCCCAGAGCAAATGGCCGGTATCGCGGTGGTTATCGGGATGATCGCCGTGACGGGCGGGCTAACCTTCTCAGCGTTTTATGACACGCCGGCAGGACCGTCGGTGGTATTGAGCGCAGCGGTATTGTTTGTTTTCAGTATGATGAAAAAGACCGCGCAGTAGTCAGCATGTCCCCGGTAGCGCTTCGCTTACCGGGGCTACAAAAACGTTCCGCCACCCGGCATGATTTAAGGCATCGCCGGCGGCGTTATCCCGAAATGATTCCACGCTCGCACCGTCGCCATACGACCGCGCGGGGTACGCTGTAAGAAGCCCTGCTGGATAAGATACGGCTCCAGCACGTCCTCAATGGTTTCACGCTCTTCGCCAATCGCCGCCGCCAGGTTATCCAGCCCTACCGGCCCGCCAAAGAACTTATCCAGTACCGCCAGCAGCAGCTTGCGGTCCATATAGTCAAAGCCTTCGGCATCCACGTTCAGCATGTCCAGCGCCTGGGCGGCAATCTCAGCCGATATGGTGCCATCGTGCTTCACTTCGGCAAAGTCGCGCACGCGACGCAGCAGGCGGTTGGCAATACGCGGCGTACCGCGGGAACGCTTCGCCACTTCAAACGCCCCCTCTTCGCTCATATCCAGCCCCATGTAGCGCGCGCTGCGGCCCACAATGTGCTGGAGATCGGGCACCTGATAAAACTCCAGACGCTGGACAATGCCAAAGCGGTCGCGCAGCGGAGAGGTCAACGACCCGGCGCGCGTCGTGGCGCCAATCAGGGTAAACGGCGGCAGATCGATTTTAATGGAGCGCGCCGCCGGCCCTTCGCCAATCATGATATCCAGCTGGTAATCTTCCATTGCCGGATAGAGCACTTCCTCCACCACCGGCGACAGACGGTGGATTTCATCGATAAACAGCACGTCGTGCGGTTCGAGGTTGGTCAGCATCGCCGCCAGATCGCCCGCTTTTTCCAGCACCGGGCCGGAAGTGGTACGCAAATTTACGCCCATTTCGTTGGCGACGATGTTTGCCAGGGTGGTTTTACCTAAGCCCGGCGGACCAAAAATCAGCAGGTGATCGAGCGCATCGCCGCGCAGCTTTGCCGCCTGGATGAAAATCTCCATCTGGGAACGAACCTGCGGCTGGCCGATGTACTCATCCAGCAGTTTTGGACGGATCGCGCGATCCACCACGTCATCTGGCTGAATGGTGCCTGCCGATACCAGGCGGTCTGCTTCAATCATCCTTTACCTCACAATGCAGCGCGCAGCGCTTCACGAATCAGGGTTTCACTGCTGGCGTCCGGTTTAGCAATTTTACTCACCATCCGGCTGGCCTCCTGAGGTTTATAGCCCAGCGCTACCAGCGCGGCAACCGCTTCCTGCTCGGCATCGTCATCCGTCGCTGGCCCGCCCGGTGACGTCAGCACCAGATCGGCGGCCGGGGTGAACAGATCGCCATGCAGGCCTTTAAAGCGGTCTTTCATCTCGACGATAAGGCGCTCGGCGGTTTTCTTGCCGATGCCCGGAAGTTTAATCAACGCAGCCGGATCTTCGCGCTCAACGGCGTTCACAAATTGCGGGGCTGACATACCGGATAAAATCGCCAGCGCCAGCTTCGGCCCGACGCCGTTGGTTTTGATTAATTCACGGAACAGGGTGCGTTCCTGTTTATTATTGAAGCCGTACAGCAGCTGAGCGTCTTCACGCACGACAAACTGGGTAAAAACAATCGCCTCTTTGCCCGCGTCGGGCAGCTCGTAGAAGCAGGTCATCGGCATATGGACTTCATAGCCCACGCCACCCACTTCCAGCAGCACTAACGGGGGTTGTTTTTCAATGATGATGCCTCTGAGTCTGCCTATCACGTGACGCTCCTGCGTTCTGGAAAAGTGTTAACTGGCGACATAATAAAAAAAGGCTGGATAAACATCCAGCCTGATTTCTTATTATCGTAACCTGCCTCGCGCCAGATTGAGCCGCGACTCGCTCATTTGCATCGCGTTCTGGCTGACGTGGCAGTGGGTAATCGCAATCGCCAGCGCATCCGCGGCGTCGGCCTGCGGGTTCGCGGGAAGCTTCAGCAGGGTGCGCACCATATGCTGCACCTGGCTTTTCTCCGCGCTACCGATGCCCACTACCGTCTGTTTAACCTGACGGGCCGCGTACTCAAATACCGGCAGATCCTGGTTCACGGCGGCAACAATCGCCACGCCGCGCGCCTGACCGAGCTTTAACGCCGAATCCGCGTTCTTCGCCATAAAGACCTGCTCGATGGCGAAATAGTCCGGCTGGAACTGGGTGATGATCTCCGACACGCCCGCATAAATGAGCTTCAGGCGCGACGGCAAATCGTCCACTTTAGTGCGAATACAGCCGCTGCCGAGGTAGGTTAGCTGGCGTCCCACCTGACGGATAACGCCATAGCCGGTGACGCGCGAGCCGGGGTCAATCCCAAGGATAATCGACATCACGCGTCTCCCGTAAACGGTTCAGGCTGGCGCATTACAGCGTCGCAGCCACCTCATCAGAGATTTCACCGTTGTGATACACTTCCTGTACGTCGTCGCAGTCTTCGAGCATGTCGATCAGACGCAGCAGCTTAGGTGCGGTTTCCGCATCCATATCCGCTTTGGTGGACGGAATCATGGACACTTCAGCGTTATCCGCCTTCAGGCCAGCCGCTTCCAGCGCATCGCGCACGGCACCCATCTCTTCCCACGCGGTGTAAACGTCAATCGCACCGTCGTCGTAGGTCACCACGTCTTCCGCGCCTGCTTCCAGCGCCGCTTCCATGATGACGTCTTCGTCGCCTTTCTCGAAGGAGATGACGCCTTTTTTGCTGAACAGGTAAGCTACGGAGCCGTCAGTGCCCAGGTTACCGCCGGTTTTGGTGAACGCGTGGCGCACTTCCGCAACGGTACGGTTACGGTTGTCAGACAGGCATTCAACCATTACCGCCGTACCGCCAGGGCCGTAACCTTCATAAATGATAGTTTCCATGTTCGCGTCTTCGTCACCGCCCACGCCACGTGCGATGGCGCGGTTCAGGGTGTCGCGCGTCATGTTGTTGGACAGGGCTTTATCCACCGCCGCACGCAGGCGCGGGTTAGAGGCCGGATCGCCGCCGCCCAGACGCGCCGCTGTCACCAGCTCACGAATGATTTTGGTAAAGATTTTACCGCGCTTGGCATCCTGTGCCGCTTTACGGTGTTTGGTGTTGGCCCACTTACTATGACCTGCCATAAAAAGTTCTCCAAAAATCGCGCCTTCTCAGGCAGCGTTAATTACAAATTCTTCAATCGCCTGCCGGTTGCTCCATGACTTGGTCAGTGCGGCGGCATCCGCCGCATCGACCCAGCGGTAGGTCAGATGTTCAGTGAACACGATCTCCCGCTCATGGGGAAGCGCAAGGCAGAACCACGATTCCGTATTGCGCTCAATGCCCGGCGCATAGCGATGACGTAAATGGCTAAAAATTTCAAACTCCACCGTGCGCTGACAGTCCTTCAGGGTCAGTTGCTCGCGAGCAACGTCAATGGCGACCTCTTCCTTTACTTCACGCGCGGCGGCCTGCGGCGCGGTCTCCCCCTCTTCCAGGCTGCCGGTAACCGACTGCCAGAAATCAGGATCGTCGCGCCGCTGCAACATCAGCACCCGCTTCGTGTCCAGGGCATAAATGACAACTAAGACAGAAACGGGAAGCTTGTATGCCATATCAGTTTTTCTCTTCCTTCTTCACCACCTCAATGCCCAGCTCGACCAGCGCGGCCGGGTTGGCAAAGCTTGGCGCTTCGGTCATCAGACACGCCGCTGCGGTGGTTTTCGGGAAGGCGATAACATCACGGATGTTGTCGGTGCCGGTCAGCAGCATGGTCAGACGGTCAAGACCGAAGGCCAGACCCGCGTGCGGAGGCGTACCGTACTTCAGGGCGTCCAGCAGGAAGCCAAACTTCTCGCGCTGCTCCTGCTCGTTAATGCCCAGAATGCCGAACACGGTCTGCTGCATTTCACCGCTGTGAATACGCACGGAGCCGCCGCCCACTTCGTAGCCGTTGATAACCATATCGTAGGCATTCGCTACCGCATCTTCCGGTGCTGCCTTCAGCTCCGCCGCCGTCATGTCTTTTGGCGAGGTGAACGGGTGGTGCATCGCGGTCAGGCCGCCTTCACCGTCGTCTTCAAACATCGGGAAGTCGATAACCCACAGCGGCGCCCATTTGCTTTCGTCGGTCAGATTCAGGTCTTTACCGAGCTTCAGACGCAGCGCGCCCATTGCGTCAGCAACAACTTTCTTGTTGTCTGCGCCGAAGAAGATCATGTCGCCGTCCTGGGCACCGGTGCGCTCAAGGATCGCTTCCACGATGTCCGCGTTCAGGAATTTCGCCACCGGGCTGGTGATGCCTTCCAGACCTTTCGCGCGCTCGGTCACTTTAATATAGGCCAGACCTTTCGCGCCGTAGATCTTGATGAAGTTGCCGTAGTCGTCAATTTGCTTACGGCTTAAGGACGCGCCGCCCGGTACGCGCAGGGCAGCCACGCGGCCTTTCGGATCGTTAGCCGGGCCAGCAAAGACCGCGAACTCCACGTCTTTAACCAGGTCAGCCACGTCCACCAGCTCCATCGGGTTACGCAGGTCTGGTTTGTCGGAACCGTAGCGACGCTCGGCTTCCGCGAAGGTCATGATCGGGAAATCGCCCAGCTCAACGCCCTTCACGTCGTTCCACAGGCTACGCACCAGCGCTTCCATCACTTCACGCACCTGCTCGGCGGTCATGAAGGAGGTTTCCACATCGATCTGGGTAAATTCTGGCTGACGGTCAGCGCGCAGGTCTTCGTCGCGGAAGCATTTTACAATCTGGTAGTAGCGGTCGAAGCCGGACATCATCAGCAGCTGCTTGAACAGCTGCGGAGACTGCGGCAGCGCATAGAATTTGCCTTTATGGACGCGGGATGGCACCAGGTAATCGCGCGCGCCTTCCGGCGTGGCTTTGGTCAGCATCGGGGTTTCAATATCGAGGAAACCGTGATCGTCCATAAAGCGACGCACCAGGCTGGTGATTTTCGCACGGGTTTTCAGGCGCTGAGCCATCTCCGGACGACGCAGATCCAGGTAGCGGTATTTCAGACGCGCTTCTTCGGTGTTGACGTGGTTGGAGTCCAGCGGCAGCGCTTCCGCGCGGTTGATAATCACCAGATCGGACGCCAGCACTTCGATAGCGCCGGTCGCCATCTCGGCGTTGATGTTTTTTTCGTCACGCGCACGCACGGTGCCCGTCACCTGAATGCAGAACTCATTACGCAGCTCAGAAGCCAGCTTCAACGCATCAGCGCGATCCGGATCGAAGAACACCTGAACGATACCTTCGCGGTCACGCATATCAATAAAGATAAGGCTACCAAGATCGCGACGACGATTGACCCAACCACACAGGGTAACCTGCTGCCCGACGTGGGACTGACGCAGCTGCCCGCAATATTCTGTACGCATGAGATATCCCTTAATTAGCCGCAGGCTGATTGTTGCCTGTCTTGCAGGCTACGATGTCGCAGCTTTCTGTATGTCACAACTGGATGAAAAAAGGCGGCTATTATACTGGAAATTCTGCCGGACGATAAGAGCGAAGCACGGCCTGACGCGCGTTTGCTGTGCTCTTATTGCCTATTCTCACAAAAATTAACAAAATTATCCGACCGATAACAGGCCATACCGTCGTAAGGTGTAGAAAAGCAACTGATTTGACTGGAGTAACAATGTTGACGCTTGATGCCACCAAAACCGCCCTCGTGGTCATTGATTTACAGGAAGGGATCCTGCCTTTTGCCGGGGGTCCGCACACCGCTGACGATGTCGTAAGCCGCGCTGCGCGTCTGGCGGAAAAATGCCGCGCCAGCGGTGCGCCGGTGGTCATGGTGCGCGTCGGCTGGTCCGCTGATTTTGCCGAAGCGTTAAAACAGCCGGTTGATGCTCAGGCCCCGGCGCAGGCGCTGCCGGACAACTGGTGGACGTATCCGGTCTCGCTCGGTAAACGCGACAGCGATATTGAAGTCACCAAACGCCAGTGGGGCGCCTTCTACGGCACCGATCTGGAGCTTCAGCTGCGCCGTCGCGGAATCGACACGATCATTCTGTGCGGGATCTCCACCAACATCGGTGTGGAATCCACCGCCCGTAACGCCTGGGAGCTGGGCTTTAACCTGGTCATCGCGGAAGACGCGTGCAGCGCAGCCTCTGCGGACCAGCATCAGGGCAGCATGACCCATATCTTCCCGCGTATCGGTCGCGTGCGCAGCACGGATGAGATCCTGAGCGCGCTATGATGTACGTGGGCCTGCCCCAGTGGTCGCACCCGAAATGGGTGCGCCTGGGTATTACCAACCTTGAAGAGTATGCCCGACACTTTAACTGCGTGGAGGGCAATACCACGCTGTACGCCCTGCCCCGCGCGGAGATCGTCGAACGCTGGCGCGAGCAAACCACCGACGACTTTCGCTTTTGCTTTAAATTCCCGGCAACCATCTCCCACAACGCCGCGCTGCGCAACTGCGATGATTTAACCCACGAGTTTTTCACCCGTATGTCGCCTCTGGCCAGCCGGATTGGACAGTACTGGCTCCAGCTTCCCGCCACGTTTGGCCCGCGCGACCTGCCTGCTCTCTGGCAGTTTCTCGACGCGTTGCCGCATGACTTTACCTACGGCGTGGAAGTGAGGCATCCGGAATTCTTTGCTAAAGGCGAGGCGGAAAAAGTGTTGAATCGCGGTCTGTTAGATCGCTCTGTCAACCGGGCGATCCTCGACAGCCGGCCCGTGCACAGCGCAATCCCGCACAGCGAAGCCATTGTTGATGCCCAGCGCAAAAAACCGAAAGTGCCCGTCCACGCGATCGTGACGGCCAAAAACCCAATGGTGCGGTTTATCGGCAGCGATAACATGCAGCAAAACCAGGCGATGTTCGCCGTCTGGCTGCAAACGCTCGCGAAATGGGAGCAGACCACCACTCCGTACCTGTTTTTACATACGCCGGATATTGCCCAGGCGCCTGAACTGGTCGATGCTCTCTGGCAGGCCTTGCAGCATGCGGTTCCGTCGGTTGGCCCCGCCCCCTCCATCCCACAACAATCTTCTCTTTTCTGACATCACCCCCTATCATAGAGACGTGCCATCTGCCAAAAACAGGGAGTTAGTATGGTCAGCGCGCTGTATGCGGTGTTAGGTGCATTACTGCTGATTAAATTTTCATTTGATGTTGTGCGCCTGAGAATGCAGTACCGCGTCTCCTACGGTGACGGGGGCTTTTCTGAGCTGCAAAGCGCAATCCGCATCCACGGCAACGCGGTCGAGTACATCCCCGTCGCGTTAATTTTACTGCTGTTAATGGAAATGGATGGCGCAGAAACCTGGATGGTGCACGTCTGCGGGCTGCTGCTGATTGCCGGACGCTTAATGCATTATTACGGTTTTCACCAACGCCTTATACGCTGGCGTCGTTCCGGCATGAGCGCGACCTGGTGCTCGCTTTTGCTGATGGTGCTGGCTAACCTTTGGTATATGCCGTGGGAGTTGGTTTTCTCCTTCCGTTAGCGCACAATATGCCCCTTTATTTTTCCCGGATTTTTACGTTATGTCAGATCGCGACACGCTTTTTTCCGCGCCTATCGCCAGCCTGGGCGACTGGACCTTTGATGAACGGGTAGCCGAAGTCTTCCCGGATATGATCCAGCGCTCTGTTCCCGGTTATTCCAATATTATTTCCATGATCGGCATGCTGGCTGAACGCTTCGTTCAACCCGGCACGCAGGTTTATGACCTGGGCTGCTCGCTGGGTGCGGCAACGTTGTCCATCCGCCGTAACGTTCATCACGAAGGCTGCAAGATCGTAGCCGTCGATAACTCTCCGGCTATGGTTGAACGCTGCCGTCGACACATTGACGCGTATAAAGCCCCTACGCCAGTGGAGGTAGTAGAAGGCGATATCCGCGATATCGACATCCAGAACGCCTCGATGGTGGTACTGAATTTTACCTTGCAGTTCCTGGTGCCGGACGATCGTCAGCGGCTGCTGGATAAAATTTATCAAGGCCTCAACCCGGGCGGCGCGCTGGTGCTTTCCGAGAAATTCAGCTTTGAAGACGCCAGCGTAGGCGAGCTGCTGTTTAACATGCACCACGATTTCAAGCGTGCTAACGGCTACAGCGAGCTGGAGATCAGCCAGAAGCGCAGCATGCTGGAGAACGTGATGCTGACGGACTCCGTGGAAACTCACAAAGCGCGCCTGCACAAAGCCGGATTCGAACACAGCGAACTGTGGTTCCAGTGCTTTAACTTTGGCTCTCTGGTAGCGCTGAAGGCCGGAGACGCAGCATGATCGAGTTCGGTAATTTCTATCAGCTGATTGCCAAAAACCACCTCTCCCACTGGCTGGAGACCCTGCCTGCGCAAATTGCCACCTGGCAGCGCGATCAGCAGCATGGCCTGCTGAAACAGTGGTCAAACGCCGTGGAGTTTCTGCCTGAACTGACGCCTCATCGTCTGGATTTACTGCACAGCGTGACGGCAGAAAGCGAAGCGCCGCTCCCGGCCGGGCAGATTAACCGTATCGAAACGCTGATGCGTAACCTGATGCCGTGGCGCAAAGGGCCGTTCTCGCTGTACGGCGTGAACATCAACACCGAGTGGCGTTCCGACTGGAAGTGGGATCGCGTTCTGCCTCATCTGTCCGACCTGAGCGGGCGCACCATTCTGGACGTGGGCTGCGGCAGCGGCTATCACATGTGGCGCATGATCGGCGCGGGCGCGCATCTGGCGGTGGGTATCGATCCGATGCAGCTGTTCCTGTGCCAGTTTGAAGCCGTGCGAAAGCTGCTCGGCAACGACCAGCGCGCGCACCTGCTGCCGCTGGGCATCGAGCAACTTCCGGCCCTGAAAGCCTTTGACACCGTATTCTCCATGGGCGTGCTGTACCACCGTCGTTCCCCGCTGGAGCATCTGTGGCAGCTGAAAGATCAGCTGGTCAGCGGCGGCGAGCTGGTGCTGGAAACGCTGGTTATCGAAGGCGATGAGCATGCGGTTCTGGTGCCGGGCGACCGCTACGCGCAGATGCGCAACGTTTACTTCATCCCTTCCGCGCTGGCGCTGAAGAACTGGCTGGAGAAATGTGGCTTTATCGATGTACGCATTGCCGATGTGTGCGTGACGTCGATTGAGGAGCAGCGCCGCACCGACTGGATGATCACCGAATCGCTGGAGCAGTTCCTCGACCCGGACGATCACAGTAAAACCATCGAAGGTTATCCAGCCCCGATGCGTGCGGTGTTGATTGCGACCAAGCCGTAATCTTTTAGCCGGGTGGCGGCTACGCCTTACCCGGCCTGCTCTCGCTTTTGTAGGCCCGATAAGCGCAGCGCCACCGGGCACAGGACAAAAAAAGGCCCCTGTTGAAATTGCAGGGGCCTGGTACAAGCAAGCATCATATTGGGCGACATGATGCGCGGTAAAAATCGGTACGTTGCTACACGTGATGACGTTCAATCAGCGATTTCATTACCGCAACCGACTCTCCATCCACACCGTAGCGCGAGTACTCATCCGCTTCAGCATCCGTCGACATTGACAACCCTGTATTGCGATAACGCATGGGCGAAGGTATCCATTTACCCGCCGAGCTGTGCAGCTCTTCCACCCCTGCGTTTAAAAACAGTTCCAGATTGCTGGCGCGTACTCCCGCGCCCGCCATGATTATTGGAACACCGGAATGTGCTTTTAGTTCCGTAATTAATTTCAGTCCTTTTTCAGCCGAGGACTGCTGGCCTGACGTCAGAACGCGTGCCACGCCCAGTTCTGCCAGCGTATCAAAGGCTTGCATCGGATCTTTACACATATCGAACGCACGATGAAAAGTGACCGCCATTCCCCGGGCAACGCGCATAACCTGGCGCATGCGCGGAAGATCGACGTTGCCGTCTTCATCCAGCACGCCGGTCACCAGCCCCGGGAAACCTGAATCACGGACGAGGGCAATATCCTCAAGCATGGCGCTAAACTCACCCGCCGTATAACAAAAATCCCCCCCGCGCGGGCGAATAATCGGGTGCACCGGAATGGTGATGGCCTCACGCGCTGATTTCAGCACGCCAGAGGACGGGGTTAATCCACCTTCTTTCGGTGCCGCGCAAAGCTCGATGCGATCGGCCCCCTGCCGTTGCGCAGTAACGGCACACTCCACGCTGTAACAACAAATTTCCAGCAGCGCCATATCTCTCTCCTTAAATTTCGCTCAACGCACCATCGTGGCACGTTGCCCGATTCCTGTCTGGATCAACGCTCACGCTTCGCTGGCGACGATCTGCTCGATAGTCCAGGGATGGAATTTCACCGTCACTTTCCCGTCCGTAACGGCAAGCGTAGGGTTTGGTAAACGTTCGCGCTCCCCTTTTGGTGAACTGCTTTTCACAAAAATACCCGGCTGGCTTAAGCCCTCGTCAGAGAGCAGCGCCAGCGCACGCGCGTTCAGCGTCTCTGGCTCCCCCGGCAGAACAATTTCGATATGCTCCCAGCCTTCGTGTGGATAGCGTTTTTCTCCCGGCCAGGGCAGTTCAACAACGGTGAATTGCCAGTGGGCGACGCTTACCGGCTCGTGAAGTTTGAACAGGCAAATCGGGCGGCCGTTAATGATATTCTCTGAGAGCAGCTCGCCGCACTGCTCAAAGCCACGCCGCCAGCGTTCGGCGGTGGCGTTCTGGTGGCAGCGCAAAGCAATGTGATCGGCGTCAAGCGGCGCGATATCCAGCCCGAGACGGGTGGCAAGTTCTGTGAACGCCTGGGTGAAGCGTGGTAAATCTGCGGAAATATCATGCAGTTCGTCAAGGGTGTGCCAGTTCGCCATAGGTCAGTCTCGTCTCGTGTCGCAAAGCCGCTAATTTACTCTGTTGCCCTCATTCGACCAACCGCAGAATCACGGTTTTTTCGACTGCATGTTTATGCACACCGTCTTCGCCTGGATTCTGAACAATCTTCGGCCCCGGCAGGGCTGACGCCCGAAGGCATTTGCAGTATACTCCCGCCCTAAATTCTTAAACTGGCGCGGGCGTTTTTACCCGCATCAAAAATGTAAGGTATCCAGGTGAATATTCAGGCTCTTCTCTCAGAAAAAGTCAGTCAGGCACTGATTGCCGCAGGCGCGCCTGCGGATTGCGAACCACAGGTTCGTCAGTCAGCAAAAGTACAGTTTGGCGACTATCAGGCTAATGGCGTGATGGCAGTGGCTAAAAAACTGGGCATGCCGCCGCGACAGCTCGCTGAGCAGGTACTGACGCATCTGGATCTCACCGGCATCGCCAGCAAAACCGAAATCGCCGGTCCGGGCTTTATCAACATTTTCCTTGAGCCAGCGTTCCTGGCAAGCCACGTTGGCGCGGCGCTGAAGTCTGACCGTCTGGGCGTGACTCAGCCAGAGCCGCAGACCGTGGTGGTTGACTACTCTGCGCCAAACGTGGCGAAAGAGATGCACGTCGGCCACCTGCGCTCCACCATCATTGGTGATGCCGCCGTACGTACCCTGGAATTCATGGGGCACAAGGTGATCCGCGCTAACCACGTAGGCGACTGGGGCACTCAGTTCGGCATGCTGATCGCGTATCTGGAAAAACAGCAGCAGGAAAATGCGGGCGAAATGGCGCTGGCGGACCTGGAAGGGTTCTACCGTGAAGCCAAAAAACACTATGACGAAGACGAAGCCTTCGCCGAGCGCGCGCGCAGCTACGTGGTGAAACTCCAGGGCGGCGACCCGTACTTCCTCGAGATGTGGCGCAAGCTGGTGGACATCACTATGTCCCAGAACCAGCTCACCTATAACCGTCTGAACGTGACCCTGACCCGCGACGACGTGATGGGTGAAAGCCTGTATAACCCGATGCTGCCAGGCATTGTGGCGGACCTGAAAGCCAAACATCTGGCGGTGGAAAGCGAAGGCGCAACGGTGGTATTCCTTGATGAGTACAAAAACAAGGAAGGCGAACCGATGGGCGTCATCATCCAGAAAAAGGATGGCGGCTATCTGTACACCACCACCGATATCGCCTGTGCGAAATACCGTTATGAAACCCTGCATGCGGACCGCGTGCTGTATTACATCGACTCCCGTCAGCACCAGCACCTGATGCAGGCGTGGACAATCGTGCGTAAAGCGGGCTACGTACCGGATTGCGTGCCGCTGGAACACCACATGTTCGGCATGATGCTGGGTAAAGACGGTAAGCCGTTCAAAACCCGTGCGGGCGGCACCGTGAAGCTTTCCGATCTGCTGGATGAAGCGCTGGAACGCGCGCGTCGCCTGGTGGCCGAGAAGAATCCGGATATGCCTGCTGACGAGCTGGAAAAACTGGCTAACGCCGTGGGCATCGGTGCGGTGAAATACGCGGATCTCTCCAAGAACCGTACCACCGACTATATCTTCGACTGGGACAACATGCTGGCATTTGAAGGCAACACGGCGCCTTACATGCAGTATGCCTACACCCGCGTGCTCTCCGTCTTCCGTAAAGCGAATATCGACGAAAGCGTGCTGGCGAACGCCCCGGTGACTATTACCGAAGACCGGGAAGCACAGCTGGCCGCACGTCTGCTTCAGTTCGAAGAGACGCTCTCCGTGGTCGCCCGTGACGGTACGCCGCACGTTATGTGTGCTTACCTGTACGATCTGGCCGGTCTGTTCTCTGGCTTCTACGAACACTGCCCTATCCTCTCTGCCGAGAGCGAAGCGGTGCGTAACAGCCGCCTGAAGCTGGCGCAGTTGACAGCGAAAACCCTGAAGCTGGGTCTGGAGACCCTGGGTATCGAAACCGTAGAACGTATGTAAAAAAGAAACCCGGCAAGCGCCGGGTTTTTTATTATCAGAAATATTTGCGTAAATACTCCGTCAGGCACAGAATCGCCATTGCCTGGCCATACGGCATCGACGTCAGCGGTATTTGACGATAAAAATCAAGATCGCTGCCCATTCCCGTCCCGAACGAGGTTTGCAGCAGCTCCCCTTCCGGCGAGATATTTTGCACAATACCGCGAATCGCTTTCTCCGCCACCTCAGCGTACTCTGCGCCGACATAACGCTTACGCACGGCCTTCAGGATACCGTAGGCAAACCCTGCCGTGGCCGACGCCTCCAGATAAGAATCAGGATCGTCAAGCAGCGTATGCCACAACCCGCTCTCGTCCTGACATTTTGCCAGCGCGGCGATCTGCGCATTCAGCACCTGCACCAGATAGCGACGAACGGCGTTGTTTTCCGGCAGATCCACCAGCTCAAGGAAGTCCGGGATCACGATAGTCAGCCAGCTGTTGCCGCGCGCCCAGCGGGCCCGGGCAAAGTTGTGATTACCTTCGTAATTCCAGCCGTGGAACCACAGCCCCGTCTCCCGGTCCATCAGGTTCTGCACGTGGAGCAGGAACTGATAGATCGCCTCCTCTACGTACTCCGGCTTGTTCAGCAGCCTGCCGATTTTCGCCAGCGGCAGTACCGTCATCATCAGCGTGTCGTCCCACATCTGCTGATGGTTCTCTTCTGCCAGCGTGATGTGCTGCATGCCTCCATGTTCGGTGCGCGGCATCTCTTTCATCGCCCATTCTGCCCAGCTTTCCAGCCACGGTAGCCAGGCCGGGTTTTTGGTCTCTTCGTAGCGGTACGCCAGCGTCAGGAACGGCGACATGGTGTTCACGTTTTTGGTGGTTGCGCCTTCTGCGAAACGGTCAGCAAACCAGCTGTCGATAATCTCGCGCATGCCTTCGTCACCGGTCTGGCAGTAATACTGCCAGATACCGTACAAACCGACACCGTGCGTCCACTCCCATCCGGCCCAGCCTTTGGTGTCGATCACGCGCCCGTCGTCCAGCCGCAGCAAAAACTCACCCGTTTTGTCGTGGATATTGACCAGGTTATGCGTCACCTTCTGAATGAGCGATTTCAGCTCATCCCTGGCGATAAAGCGCTCAGGCTGACGCAGTAGCGGGCTATGTTTGACAGGCCAAACTTTCATCATCTTAACCTCTGTTGTATGTCGAATTCAGTACCGCACGATCCTTCAGCGAAGGGGCCGCCGGCTTATTGCGATTCAGATAACCGATATTGTTGTTGCCCCACAGGGATTCATACGGCATACCGGCCAGCATCTCCACGGTGGCGCGCGCCTGCGGGGTCGCCGCCTCCGGCATCGCATGGCCGGACTCGCGCATTTTCGCGGTCTCTTCGCGCAGGGTGCTGTGGGTTTGTAAATTGAGCCTGAAGCGCAGGGAGACCAGGAAGCCGCAGAACAGCACCAGAATGGTGCCCAAGCTCAGGATCATCAGAATGGTATGGCTCACTTCCGCAGGCTGTACTTTCTGACCGCTGACAAAGCCGGACATCTGCATCACGATACCCACCAGCATCACCGCGCCGGCCTGAGACGCTTTACGGGTCAACGTCATGATGCCCGCGAAGATCCCTTCGCGACGCTGACCGGTGATCACTTCGTCTACGTCAGCAATGTAGGTGTAGGTATTCCACGGTACATAGTTGATACCCCCGCGGCCAAGACCGGCAATTGCAGAGATCAGCAACAGCAGAGCGTATACGTCGCTCAGACCCGTGTAGTAAAGCACCGCGTAAGAGAGCGAAGCCAGGCCAAACAGCACGACCACCATGCGGTAAGACGGTGCAGGTCCGAAGCGTATGCACAGCGGGATCATCCCGATCACGGCGAGGAACTGGAAGATGGCCATCGTGCCCAGCAGGTTGGACGCCATCGACGCTTCCTGCATTAGCACAAACACCACGTAATAGGTGAAGACGGCGTTGAACACGTCCTGAGCAATATAGCCGCCGAGGTACATGCCCAGGTGCTGGCGGAAAATCTTGATACGCAGCGTTGAACTTAATTCGACAAAAAGACGGTTCAGGCTCTGCCCCAGGGTCAGCTTTTTCTTCTCTTCTTCGGCGCGCAGGGCCGCTTCAGACCACTCTTCACGCGGACGTTCCCAGGTAAAGAACCAGACAAAAGTGAGCATCAGGGCGCACAACACGGAGAAGACCAGGCTGGCATAGAAGAAGGAGATCGCGTTGTCTTTACCAAATTGCGTGAGCAGGATCCCCGGCAGGAAGGAGGCGAGAATGGCAGACATCTGCGCCATGGAGATACGCGCCCCGGAGAATTTGGTTTTCTGTTTGAAATCGTCCGTCATCTCCGGCACCAGCGTTTCGTACGGCACCAGGATCATGGTGTAGACGATATCGAAGATCAGATAAGTCAGCAGGTAATACCAGAAGCTCATGTCCCCTACCCACATCAGCGAGTAGCTGAAGACACAAGGAATACCGAGCAGAATAAAGAACTTACGACGGCCAAAACGCTTACCCAGCCAGGTGGTACCAAAGTTATCGGTTAAGAAGCCCATTAACGGGCTGACTACCGCATCCAGCACCCTTGCAGCGGCAAAGATAAAGGTTGCTTCAATCGGTGTGAGTCCACAGAAGGTGGTATAAAAATACAAAAGCCAGGCGGCCGTCAGGGCGGTAGTCCCCGCCCCGAGGAAGTCCCCTGACCCGTAAGCAAGATAATTTGCGAGTCCAATTTTTCGTGTTTTCATTGCCGTCAACCCTAATCAGTTTTGGGAGACTCCCTGTAAGCAAACCTCGTCCGGGAGTTTTTACACGGCTACAGTAAAAGTATCGACCTGGTGAAACCTTTCTGTTTCTGCCATCACCGGGTGGCAAATGGCAAAAATGCAAAGAGTGTCGTTACGCGTGTCACTGATTTATAAAACAGCGTTTCTTTTGTATCAAAAGGGAAGGTCAATTTTGCGAGCCAGCCTTCAGAAATGCCTGAAGACTGGCGAAAAGGCGGGCAGTTAGCGGTAGTTGACGAGCACCTCGTTGCGCTGAATTTTAAGCGCCGGGATCAGGCGTCCACCGCCCGGCACTTCCCAGATAAAGCGTAAAGGTTCCTGAGCAGACACCCCGTTTAAGGCCTGGGTTGTGCCATTTTGCCCCTCGATTTCCGCGCAGCGGGTCAGCGAGCACAGCCGCACCCGTAACCCGGCCGGCGTAGGGCCCGTCAATGTGTAATTCCAGGCCACCAGCGTCATCTGCCCGGAAACGGGCTCAGAGGCCGACAGCGGACGGGAGGAGATCGCCTCCCCCCGATGGTTGAGCGTTAAGCCGATACTGCTGGCCTGCCATGCCCCCTCGCCTGCGGCCTGCACCGCCAGCGGAAAAAGTAAGATCCACAGCCATTTACGCATTATTTTCCTCCGATGGTCGCCGTCATGCGGATGTTGCGGTTATCGGACAGCTCCATGTTCGACAATACCACCAGCTGGTTCAGGCTCCGGCGCAGGAAGCGCGACAGCAGCGGACGCAGCGCATGATTCACCAGCAGCACCGGCGGCGCGCCCAGCATCTCCTGACGCGCCAGCGCCTCCTGAGTTTGCGCCAGTAATCTGTCCGCCAGGCCTGGCTCCAGTCCGCCACCGCCCTGTAGGGCCTGTAGCAGCAGACGTTCAAGCGGCGTGTCGAGACCAATCACCTGCACTTCGCCGGTTCCCGGGAACCACTGCTGGGTAATGGCGCGTCCGAGCGCTACACGCACTACCGCCGTCAGCTCGTGCGGATCGCTTTGCAGCGGCGCATGCTCGGCCAGCGTTTCGAGGATGGTACGCATATCGCGGATAGGCACTTTCTCGTCGAGCAGGTTTTGCAGCACTTTATGCAGCGTGGTTAAGGTCAGCACGCCCGGGACTAAATCTTCGGTCAGCTTCGGCATCTCCTGCGTTACGCGGTCGAGCAGCTGCTGCGCCTCCTGACGTCCGAACAGCTCCGCAGAGAACTGACCAATCAAGTGGTTAAGGTGTGTCGCCACCACGGTACTGGCCTCAACGACCGTGTAACCCTGAATCTGCGCCTGCTCTTTCAGCGCGCTTTCGATCCAGATAGCGGCCAGACCAAAGGCCGGATCGGTCGTCTGCTCGCCCGGCAGCGTGCCTGCGGCGGTGCCGGGGTTAATCGCCAGCCAGCGGCCGGGGTACGCGTCGCCGCTGCCGATTTCCACCCCTTTCATCAGGATGCGGTAGCGTGCGGGGGGCAGATCCATGTTGTCACGGATATGAACCACCGGCGGCAGGAAGCCCATGTCCTGGGCGAATTTTTTACGAATGCTGCGGATACGGCCCAGCAGTTCACCATCCTGCTGGAAATCCACCATTGGGATCAGGCGGTACCCCACTTCCATCCCCAGAGAATCCTCAAGCTGAACGTCGTTCCAGGTCGCTTCCACCGCCTGGGTGTTCTCAGGCATTTTGACCGGCGCCGGCTCTGCCGCTGGCTGGGTTTCACGGCCACGCATCCACCAGGCAAGCCCCAGCAGTCCAGCGGTAAACAGCAGGAACACCAGGTTTGGCATGCCCGGCACCAGCCCGAGCAGACCCAGCACCGCCGCGGAGAGCAGCATAACGCGCGGGTTGCTGAACAGCTGTCCTACCATCTGCTCGCCAACGTCCTGGTCGGTGCTGACGCGAGTCACGATCACACCCGCCGCGGTGGAGATCACCAGCGCCGGGATCTGCGCGACCAGACCGTCACCGATGGTCAGCAGCGTATAGCTTTCCGCCGCGTGGCCCATGTCCATTCCGTGTTGCAGCACGCCGACGAGCAGGCCGCCGACGACGTTAATCACCATAATCAGAATGCCCGCGATGGCATCACCGCGCACAAACTTACTCGCACCGTCCATCGAGCCGTAGAAATCGGCCTCCTGGGTCACTTCGGCACGGCGTTTTTTCGCTTCATCTTCCGCGATCAGCCCGGCATTAAGGTCGGCGTCGATGGCCATCTGCTTGCCCGGCATCCCGTCGAGCACGAAGCGCGCGCCCACTTCTGCGATACGCCCTGCACCTTTAGTGATAACCATAAAGTTGATGATCACCAGAATGACGAACACCACGATACCGATGGCGAAGTTGCCGCCCACCAGGAAGTGACCGAAGGCTTCTACCACCTTGCCCGCCGCCGCCGCGCCGGTGTGCCCTTCCATCAGGATGATACGCGTGGAGGCAACGTTCAGCGCAAGGCGCAGCAGCGTAGTGAACAGCAGGATCGTTGGAAACGCGGCGAACTCCAGCGTGCGCTGGGTAAACATCGCCACCAGCAGCACCATGATGGACAACGCAATGTTGAAGGTGAAAAGCAGGTCGAGTATAAATGCCGGTAACGGCAGCACCATCATCGACAAAATTAGCAGGATCAGAATCGGTCCGGCAAGGATCTGCCATTGCGTTGTTTTCAGGTTGCCGGGCAGGCGCAACATTGCCACCAGATTAGCCATCAGTGTCCTTCTCGTTCAAAAAATCCAGTGCTTCAGGCACCGGAAGGTTCTCAGGTTTTACAGGTCGTTGACCGCCTGCTAAACGCCAGCGTTTCAGTTGCCACACCCAGGCCAGCACCTCTGCGACAGCGGCATAGAGCTGGCCCGGGATCTGTTGTCCAATTTCCGCGTGGCGGTACAGCGCACGGGCCAGTGGCGGTGCTTCAAGGATCGGCACGCGGTTTTCCGTGGCGATTTCACGAATGCGCAGCGCAATCAGCCCGGCCCCTTTCGCCACCACTTTCGGCGCGCTCATTTTGTTTTCGTCGTACTGTAGCGCGACGGAGTAGTGGGTCGGGTTAGTGACGATCACATCGGCTTTCGGCACATCTTCCATCATGCGACGACGCGCGGCAGCACGCTGCATCTGGCGGATACGGCCCTTGACGTGCGGGTCGCCTTCCATCTGTTTATATTCATCGCGGATGTCCTGACGCGACATTCGCAGCTTCTTGATATGGGAAAAGATCTGGAAGATAACGTCGAACGCCACCATCGGAATAATGCTGAGCACTACCAGCAGCGAGCATAATCCGACCAGATTCAGGGCGTTTTTCATCGCCGTCATGGGGGATTCGCTGATCAGGCGCATCATCTCAGGCCAGTAGTGCCACAGGAAAAACCCAGCTGTCCCGCCCATAAGGAGCGATTTCAGAATGGCTTTGAGCAACTCAGCGCCCGTTTGCGCGGAGAACATTTTTGCAATTCCGGGCAGCGGGTTGAGCTTAGAGAATTTCGGTTGCAGCGATTTACCGCTGAACACCAGGCCACCGAGCATGACCGGGGATACAAGCGCCACGATGACCACGCCCACGATCAGCGGCAGCAAGGCGATCATCGCGCTTTTCACAAGATTGATGATTTGAATGAGGATCAGATTGGGGTCATTGACCATGCTGTGATCGAAACGTAAGCCAGCAGAGAGCATGCCCGCCAGTCTGCGGGCGAGCATCTCCCCGCCCCACCAGATGATGCACACGCCGACCACCAGGATCAGCAGGGACGTCAGCTCTCTGGATCGGGGGATCTGCCCATCCTCACGGGCTTTTTCAAGTCGGTGGGGTGTGGGGGCTTCTGTTTTGTCGTCGTTCTCTTCTGCCACTGTGCCTGCTCGCAGCCCATTAATTCACGGGTATCATGCCTAATAATTACGGTGGCAATCGCGTAAACAAACTAATAAAAAGGGCCGATTTAATCCCTTAACAACCACTACGCTTGCCTTTGATTTCATTTCTTGCGTAGCGCATTCCAGTTTTCAAATTTTCACTCTGGACCGTCTGGTAACCCCTAACTGGGTTTGATAGCTTTCCTTAAAGACCTCAATAAAAAGGATGTTTTATGAAGTGGAGTAAGTTGTTAAACAGCAGCAGACGCAAAGATAAAAAGAAAAAGCCGGATTCACACACGTCCGACCTCGCCGCCGGAAGGCAAGAGATTGAAAGAGATTTTGACCGCTTACTCTTCGCAGCACCAACCCGTCGTTTAGCGGATAAAACACAGGTTTTCCCGCTGGATCTTAATGACAGCGTACGTACCCGATTAACCCATTCCCACGAAGTGGCAAATTTTGCGAGAGGCATCGGGATGCGTCTCGCCTTTGAAATGAAAGAAGAAATTTTTGGAAGCGACTGTAACCACTTAATACTTGAACGCGATGTACCCGCTCTGTTGGCAACGATTGGACTAGCACATGATTTAGGTAATCCCCCGTTTGGGCATCAGGGTGAAGCGGCAATGGCGGCGTGGTTCCGTCGCAATTTGGCGCCCTTAGTCGCTGTAGATTTTGATGAAGAAAGCGGTAACATATTCAATGATTTCATGAAGTTCGACGGCAACGCTCAAACGCTACGCCTTGTGACCAGACTTCAAATCATCAATGATAACTATGGTTTGAATCTTACCTACGCTTCACTTGCAGCCATGATCAAATACCCTCAGTCCTCCTACACCCAAAACAAGAAATGGAGTAAACATGGGTATCTGTTCTCGGAAGAAAAAGTGGTACATGAAATTTGGCAGGAAACAGGACTTTCTGAAGGCCTCAGGCATCCCTTTACCTACTTAATGGAAGCGTGCGATGACATTGCGTATTCAATTCTTGATGCGGAAGACACCATAAAAAAAGGGCTGGCGTCCTATCAGGATCTGATGAGTTTTCTGGCAAGCTGGAAAAACGGAGCAGACCAAACCATTAACCACCTGGTTAAAAAAGTTCAGGATAAAAATCAGGAGTGGGACTATCGAAAGCAAGAACTCTCTCCCGCCGAAATCAATGATATGAGTATGCAAATGTTCCGCGTGCACGGAACGAATGTTCTTATTACGAGTGTTGTTGAAGCCTTTCGACATTGCCACAAACAACTTTGTAACACAGAGTGCGATATTAAGGATCTCATTAGTATTAGTGATGGCAATGAACTTTGTTCAGCTTTGAAAAAATTCGATCAAACCCGTGGCTATCGTCATCGAACCGTACTTGAACTTGAACTGAAAGGCTCAAACTACATACAGGGGCTTATGGACATGCTCTGGGTAGGTATAAAGGGTCGTAAAAGCGGTGGAAAAGAATGGGATACGCCCTTTGGTCGTTATGCTTATGGCCGTATTTCTGAAAACTATCGTCGTGTGTTCGATGATAAGGGGAACACTTTACCTCCGCTCTACAAAGAAGCGCAGTTGCTCGCTGATGCTGTTTCAGGGATGACAGACAGTTATTTGATACGCCTTCACGATGAGCTAAAATCGCTTTATGAATATGAAAGTCGTCTCCAGCCATCAACGCCTTAAGCTAAGAATCGAAGATTTTTTCGACGTTAGCGAAGAGCGAAAGCAAGCCAGAGCGCTCATTGACGCGCTGGCTGAGCGCTCGCACGCGTGGATTTTTGGCGGAATGATTCGCGATATCGGCCTTTTTGGGCGTGGGGGCTTTAAGTCGGATATCGATCTGGTCATAGATCTTTCGCGAGAAGAGTTGATTAACGCGCTTAACAGGCACGACATCGAACGTTTCAGTGTTAATAAGCTGGGCGGGATCCGCTTCCATTACATGAGCCTGGATTTTGATATCTGGAGCATCAATGATACATGGGCCTTTAAGAACAGGATTGTTGAGTTTAAGGATACCTATAGTCTGTTGAACACAACGCTAATGTCATGGGATTCGATTCTTTACGATGTGAAGAAAAAGCATCTCATCAGTCCTGATAACTATCTCCACGACTTGCATCATCGTCGACTTGAACTCGTTTTACAGAAAACACCAAACGAAATGGGTTCTGTTATCAAGATCTTACGAACAATTTATAACAAACGAGTCCAGGTCATTGGACCGCAGTTAACCAATTTTCTGTTACAGGCTCTGCAAGAACACACTTTTGACCAGCTAAGGCAGTATGAATACGGTAGTTATCGCACCTCTTCCTTCAGCGTAGAGGATTTGCGGCAACTTAAAGAAGCCCTCTGTCATTCCCGAACCGGTTTAGATAAAAAAATTCGGATTTAAACAAATGAAAACACCACCTGAATGAGGTGGTGTTTTTTTACGTTAAAAACCCAGGCTGTCCAGCAGATCGTCCACCTGATCCTGGCTTGCCACCACGCCCGCCTTGCTGGCGTCGAGCTGTGGCCCATTGAGCAGGCTTTCGTTCTCGCGTTTCGGACGGGCAGCCGGTTCCGGAATGTTCTCCAGCAGCACCATCAGCAACTGACGCTCAATCTCCTGAATCACATCCATCATGCGCTTGATCACCTGGCCGGTAAGATCCTGGAAATCCTGCGCCATCATAATGTCGAGCAGCTGGGCGTTAGTGAAGCTGGTGTGTCCCGGCACGTCCCCCAGGAACTGGCGGGTATCGGTGACCAGCTCGCGCGCGTCGGCCAGCTCGATTGGGTTTTCAAACCACGCGTCCCAGCGTTGGGTCAGGGCTTTTGCGCCCTTCTCCATCGCGTCCTGGTGCGGCTGCGAAGCTTCAACGCTGTTCAGCGCGCGCTCGGCTGCCTGCGCGGTCATCTGGACCACATAGTCCAGACGGTCACGGGCGTCAGGGATGGCTTCCGCCGCTTCGGCGATCGCCTGGTCCAGCCCCAGTTCACGCAGGCTGTCGCGCAGCATGCGCGTCAGGCTACCAATGCGGGCAATAATGTCGCTCGGCGAATGTTCTTCAACGGGTTTCATAGCAGGTTGCATCATCACCACCACCTCACATGCCGAGTTTCTCGAAGATCTTGCCGAGCTTCTCTTCCAGAGTCGCCGCGGTGAAAGGCTTCACCACGTAGCCGCTTGCGCCCGCCTGTGCGGCAGCAATAATGTTCTCTTTTTTCGCTTCTGCGGTCACCATCAGCACCGGCAGAGAGGCCATGCCCGCATCCGCGCGAATGGTTTTCAGCAGTTCGAGACCGTCCATGTTTGGCATGTTCCAGTCGGAAATCACAAAGCCAAACCCGCCAGCCTGGAGTTTGTTCAGCGCATCCACACCGTCTTCTGCTTCTTCAACATTGTTGAATCCCAACTCTTTCAGCAGGTTGCGCACAATGCGACGCATGGTGGAAAAGTCATCCACAACCAAAAACTTAAGCTCTTTATCCGCCATAAAATAATACTCCTGAGTCAAATACGTATTGCCTGTCCGGCACTGATTTTCGCCAGCATCTGCTGGCTTACCTGGCTAAGATCGACCACTTCGCTCACGCCACCCATATTGATGGCCTCGCGCGGCATGCCGAACACCACACAACTTGCTTCATTCTGCGCGATGGTCCAGGCGCCAGCCTGGTGCATCGCAAGCATTCCGGCGGCGCCGTCGTTGCCCATCCCCGTCAGGATCACCCCTACGGCGTTGCGCCCCGCATGTTTCGCCACCGAATGAAACAGCACATCCACCGACGGACGGTGCCGGTTAACCGGCGGCCCGTCATGAATTTTGATTTGATAGTTCGCCCCGCTTCGCGCCAGCTCCATGTGCTTGTCACCCGGAGCGATATACGCGTGTCCCGGCAGCACGCGCTCGCCGTCTTCCGCCTCTTTCACACTAATCTGGCACAGCTTATTCAGGCGCTCCGCGAACGAGCGGGTGAAGCCTGGCGGCATATGTTGCGTAATCAGGATACCCGGGCTTGAGAGCGGCAATGGCTGGAGTACATGGCGAATTGCCTCTGTTCCTCCGGTTGACGCGCCAATCACCAGCAGTTTTTCCGAGCTGAGTAATGGCCCCGCCTTCAGCGTTGCCGGGGCCGCCGTCGGCTTGTGCGCGGCGAGCTTCGCCCGGGATGCGGTGCGGATCTTCTCGGCGATCATCTCGCTGTACGCCAGCATCCCCTCGCGAATGCCGAGCTGCGGCTTGGTGACAAAATCCACCGCCCCCAGCTCCAGCGCGCGCAGGGTAATCTCCGAGCCTTTCCCGGTCAGGGAGGAGACCATCACCACCGGCATCGGTCGCAGGCGCATTAATTTTTCCAGAAAATCGATGCCATCCATGCGCGGCATTTCGACATCAAGCGTCAGCACGTCGGGGTTATATTTTTTGATTAAATCCCGCGCGACCAGCGGATCGGGCGCTGTCGCCACCATCTCCATATCGCTGTGGCTATTGATGATTTCGGTCATGATCTGACGCATCAGCGCCGAATCATCGACAGACAATACCCTGATTTTACTCATGCTTTTTCCTTACTCAGCGCATATACCGTTTGCCCACGCAGGCTAAACTCACGCACGAGGTTGCTAAAGTTTTCCGAGTGCCCGGCAAACAGTAAACCGTCAGACTTGAGCAACGGAACAAAGCGACGCAGAATGTCCTGTTGCGTCGTTTTATCAAAATAGATCATCACGTTACGGCAAAAAATGGCGTCGAATGGCCCCGGCACGTTGTACTGCTTGTCCAGTAAATTAACGGGGGCAAATTCCACGCAGTTCGCCAGCTCCTGGCGTACGCGCACCAGTCCTTCGTGCGGGCCTGTACCGCGCATGAAGTAACGCTGTAGCTGCTGAGGCGACAGGGTTTTCAGCTCATCCTGGCGATAAACGCCGTTGCGGGCTTTTTCCAGCACTTCGGTGTCGATGTCGCTGGCGTACACTTTCCAGCGGCCCGGCGCCATGCCCAGGGTGTCCGCCAGGGTGATGGCCAGCGAGTACGGCTCCTCACCGGTGGAGGCCGCCGCGCTCCAGACGCGATACTCTCCGCTACGGCGACGGGCGTGTTCCGCCAGCACCGGGAAGTGATGCGCCTCGCGGAAAAACGCGGTCAGGTTGGTGGTTAATGAGTTGATAAATGCCTGCCATTCGGCGCTGTTCTGGTTCGCTTCGAGCATGCTCAGATAGCGGCCAAAATCGTCCAGCCCCAGCGTGCGCAGGCGCCGCACCAGCCGGTTGTAGACCATGTCTCGCTTATGGTCAGCAAGCACGATCCCCGCACGCTGGTAGATTAACTGACATATCCGACGAAAATGCGCGTCGGACAGCGCGAGGCGCTGTGTCATCTGCAACAATAATGACGTTTGCCCTGAGGGCATGGGTGATGTCATAGCGCCTTCTTAATCACATTCAGGATACAACGGGCACGGCCTGTGACCGTCCGACTTCTGTTACTGCTTCAACGTGCTCTTTCACATTAAATACGGCGACTAACCCGGTAAGGTGATCCGCCTGGTTCGCCAGCTGATCGGCAGCCGCCGCCGCCTCTTCCACCAGCGAGGCGTTCTGCTGCGTAACCTGATCCATCTGCGTGACGGCCTGCGCCACCTGCTCAATGCCGCGACGCTGTTCATCCGACGCCGAGGCAATCTCGCCCATAATGTCGTTCACCCGCGTCACGGAGGTGACAATCTCGTGCATGGTCTGCGCGGCGGTATCCACCAGCGCGGATCCCTGCTGGACGCGGGAGACCGATTCTTCAATCAGCCCTTTGATCTCTTTCGCCGCGTTGGCGCTGCGGCTGGCGAGGTTACGGACTTCACCGGCAACCACCGCAAACCCGCGTCCCTGCTCCCCGGCACGCGCCGCTTCCACCGCAGCGTTCAGCGCCAGAATATTGGTCTGGAACGCGATACCGTCGATGACGCTAATAATGTCGCCAATTTTCTGCGAACTGGCGGCAATCTCCTGCATCGTGCTGGCGACGTGCGAGGCCTGGTCACCCCCACGTTTCGCCGTCATCGCCGCCTGTCTGGACAAGTCGGACGCCTGACGCGCGTTATCGGCGTTCTGGCTTACCGTCGCGGTCAGTTGCTCCATACTGGCCGCCGTCTGCGCCAGCGATGCCGCCTGCTGTTCGGTGCGGGACGACAGATCGTTATTGCCTGCCGCAATCTCTGAGATCCCGGTGTGCATGGCGTAACTGCCCTGACGAACGTTGCTTACCGTTTCCCGCAGCGATCCCTGCATCGCCTTCAGGCTGGCAAAAATCGCCGATATTTCATTCTTGCCATACACGGCAACCGGACGCGCCAGATCGCCTTTTGCGATACTGTCGAAGTGGCTGCTGATGATGGCCAGCGGCTGCACGATCGTTTTGCGTGACCACCACAGCGAGCCGCCGGTCAGCAGGGCCGCCAGGATCACCATGGTCAGAAAAATCATCCCTGACATGCGGTAGCTGGTACGGCTGTCCGCGCCGGCACGCGCCACAAACTGGTTAATATCCTGCTGCCACGCGTTAAAGCTGCCGTCGAACGCCGCCTGAGATGCCTGTACCGGCGCGGTCAGGAAGTCAGAAAGCTGGTTGTTCTCCAGCCACGTCGCCTGATGCTCGAGATCGCCGTACCACGCATCAAAGTTCTTCTTCATGGCGACCTTCAGCGCTTTCTCTTTCTCACTCACCGCCTCCTGCGCCGCAAACGCCTTAAACTGCGCGTCGGCCTGCTTCAGGCTGCTGCGGGCCACGACCATCAGCGTCTTAATATCATCCGGCGGATAGCTCAGCGCGGTTAAGGTCCCTGCTTTGTTCAGCGCAGTGCTTGCCTGCAACAGCACGGCACGCGTTTGTGCCAGTGCGGAGCGCTGCTGATTACTCGTCTCAACTTCCTGCAAATTCTGATAGCCATCGCGAAACGCCCAGAAAGACAACCCGTTACTGCCAACCTGCAAAACCCCACACAGGATCAGAATCAAAAACAGTGTGGTCGAGATACGAATACGATTTAACATCCACGCTCCCATCAAGCGGCAAGCAGCCGCGGTTTAATTGTCAGTCAAAATGTTTCCCAGTTTTCATCTTGTCCGGTCACCGCTGTGCGCGTACGTGCTGTCACGGGCGCCGGGGCTGCTTCGCCGTACGCCGACCGCGAGCTGACCGTATTTATTGTTTTTGAAGTAAGACGGAACGCCGAGACGGCCATTTTCAGGCGGCTCGCCTGGTCCTCCAGCGCAGCGGCCGCCGCAGCGGACTCCTGCACCAGGGCGGCGTTTTGCTGCGTCACACGATCCATTTCCGATACCGCCAGGGCGACCTGGTCAATACCACGACTCTGCTCGTCCGATGCAGAGGCGATTTCACCCATGATGTCCGTCACGCGCGTCACGGCATTCACGATGTCATTCATGGTTTCACCCGCGCTTTCCACCAGCACCGAGCCGGTATCCACGCGTGAAACAGAGTCTTCAATCAGGGCTTTGATCTCTTTCGCCGCGTTGGCACTGCGGCTGGCAAGGTTGCGCACTTCGCCGGCGACCACGGCAAATCCGCGTCCCTGCTCGCCCGCTCGTGCCGCTTCAACGGCCGCGTTCAGCGCCAGAATGTTGGTCTGGAAGGCGATGCCGTCGATAACGCTGATGATGTCGGCGATTTTCTTCGAGCTGTCGGCAATGTCGTGCATGGTTTTCACCACGCCGTCTACCACGCGACCGCCGCGCTGGGCGGTATCGGACGCGCTTTCTGCAAGCTGAGACGCCTGGCGGGCGTTGTCGGCGTTCTGCTTCACGGTTGCGGTGAGCTGCTCCATGCTGGCAGCCGTCTCTTCCAGGGCAGACGCCTGCTGTTCGGTACGGGACGAGAGATCGTTGTTACCCATCGCGATTTCACTCGTGCCGGTGTAGATGGCATCCGCCCCCTCACGCACGTTGGCGACGGTATCAATCAGCGAACGCTGCATATGGTCGACGCTGGTCGCCAGCTCGGTGATCTCGTTGCGGCCAGAAACGGTCAGCGTTTTAGTGAGATCGCCCCGGCCAATGTCACGGATATGCGCAATGACGCGGCCCAGCGGGTTCAGCAGGATATGGCGAATGCCGTACCAGACGGCCATCAGCACGATGACCAGCGCGAGGGCGAGAACCGCCATCTGCCATTTCGCAAAACGGTAGTCGCTCTGGCTTTGCGTAAACGCCGAGTGATAAAGCTCGCCGCTGGCTTTGGCGTACTCGCCGAGCGCCGCGCCGAGGGCGTTCTGCATGCCCTGGGTCGGCTGGGCGAAATAGGCATCCATATTGCCCTTCTCCAGGAACTGCACCAGCTCCGTCAGGCCGGCAAAGTAGGCCTGATATTTTTCATCTATATTCGCGCTCGCCTGCGCCATTGCGGGCTGAGGGGCGATTTTTTTGAAGGCGTCATAGTGTTTCGCCGCGTCTGCCAGCGTGGCGCGCGCGTTCTTCAGCAGTTCCGTTTTGGCGCTGCTCTGCTGGTTGTTCGGGTCCATCATCATGCGGGCGGACGAGCGGCTCAGGTTGATACGCGTCTGCAACATCAGATCCCAGGTCGTGGTCAGTTCACTTTGCTGCATCCGCAAATCGTTCGAGGCCGCGAAGCTGTCCTGGTTCTGTTTTAAAGACGAGAAAAAGAGGCCGCCAGAAATAAGCTGAAGAAGTGCGAAAATGACCAGCACCATCATTAGCATTGTGACAACGCGGATACGGTTCAACATACAACACCTTCTCATCGATTGATTAACGGTGTTATCGGCACGGGCCACGGGAACTTTACATTTGCGAAAGGGAAAAGCGCGGAGGATCAGAACGCGACGTCAACAATCAGCGTGTCGCTGTAGGTTCCGGCAGGCGGCGTGGCCTGGCTGGTCAGGACTTTAGCGGTGTAGTTGTAGGTGCGTAAAAGCCCGTCGGTACTGACCTGGGACGAGCTGGCGCTGGCCCAGCGCTCGCTGCCGCTGCCGCCCCAGCGGTTGCTGGTCGCCTCTTTATAGATGTCGTAACTCATAAAGTTGCTGCCGCTAACCATACGACGAACGTTGTTCAGGGCGTTTGCGCCATTGTTTATCCCTATGGTGTAGGTGCTGCCTTTGGTACAGGTGACGGCGATCGACTGCGAAACGGTGGGGAAATTTTGCACCAGCGGCGCGCTGTTGAAGTTCACGTCAGGCGTGGTCATGGTGCTGCAATCGTTGGTGACGGTCATATTAAGGAGGATAGAGGTGGTTGCCGTGCCGGTTTGCGGGGTCAGGCACAGCCCGGCTGCGCCAACGGCGCACACGTTGTAGTTGATGCTGAACGTTAGCAATACCTGGTATGGCCCGGCCGTGACGTTCTGCCCCGGCACAGTACGGAAATAAAGGGGAATGTTGTAGCGTCTGGACCCCAGCAGCCCGAGCAGGGTGTTGCCGCTCCAGGTATAGGATTTACTGATTTGCACTTCACTGTTTCCGCCACAGCCAGTGGCACCGCACAGGCGCGTGGGGATAACGTCCGCGATGGCCGCGTTATCGGTTCGTTTCATGGTGGCGCGGCTGTTGGCGGCTATCGACGCCGAGGTGTAGGTCAACGTCACCGAGTCGTTGGTGAGGAGGTTAAGGACCGTATCGCAGGAGACCACCAGCGTGCCGGTGGTTTGCACCTCCCCCGTGCTGCTCAGGGCGAACGAGGTGACGCTGCCAAACGAGGCGTTCACCGTACTGACGGTGCAGGCCGCCCAGCTGCTGCCCGAGAACAGCAGCAGTATGGCTATCATCAAACGTTTCATGGCGCCTCCCGGCAGGTCAGCGGACCGTAGGTTTGCAGCTTATGCTCGGGGTTTGCGCCCACGGTCAGCGTTGCGGTACAGCGTTTACCGTCCGGGGTGATAACCTCCAGTGGATTCACATCGTGGAGGTTTTCCAGCCAGGCGAGGCCGTCATAGCCGACAACCGCGCTGCTGCGGGACGCGCGTTTGACCTGGCTTCCCACCGGGATCGCATAGCCCTGCGCGTCGTGGAGGATCACGCTGGCAACCCGCTCTTGCTCCATCGGGAAATCCACCAGATAGCCGTTATGCCGACGAATCGCTACCCGACGTTCGGTCTCCTTCAGCCGGGTATCTGCCGGAAGGTTCAGGGTATCAATGCGGTAGCTTGCCGGATAGTAGGCGGAAACGCCGCTCACCAGCAGGTAGCCTTTGTTATTGGTTTTACCGACCGGCTGGTTCTCGTAGCTGACGGGTACGTCCGGGTGTCCGTCGGTGCTGATCACCACAAACGCGTCGTTGATTTTGTTCGCCGCAAACAGTTCACCGTCCATCAGCACGATGGATCCCATCGCCTCGCCCCACCAGGTCATCATGCCCTTCTCGCCGTAGCCGCCGCCCTGAAGCTCAACGTTGTTATTGCGCCAGCCGAGGGTGGCCTGCTGATAGTTACTCGACCGCGACTGGTTGGCCCAGGCCATGTTCCAGCTAAAGCCGCCGTCAGACGGCATCGAGTGGTTGTAGTTAATGCGTTGCGTGCTGCCTGCGTCAGGCGTGTTTTCAAAGGTGACGGCGGCGCTGTCGCGTTCGCCGAGGGGAACCTGCAACGACAGCGCAACCGTCCAGTCGCCTCGCTGCTGGTCACGGCTGGCAGCCAGATAAATACTGCTTGAGCCCCACAGGTTGCGGCTCCAGGAGAGGTTAAGCAACTCGGTTTTGCGGCTGTCAAAACTCTCAACGCCGATCCACGCCGCGCCGATATTGCCGTAATCACCGAGGTTAAAGGTTAAGGAGTACTGGTCGGTATTGCGGCTCAGGCTGGCAATGGGGTTATCATATTCATCATAAACGGTGGGCTGATCGTACAGGGCGAGGTTGCCGAAGCCGCGATCGCGTCGGGTATGCTGGGTCGCTACGCTAAACTCGCTGGTGCTGTACTGATAGCCCCAGTTCATCTGTCCCCCTTCGTCGCCGCGCATCCGGCTTTGGGTATAAGCGGTATTGACCACGCCAAAACGCCCGAGCTTCACCACCGTGCCCGCGCCGCCGAGCGCCAGCGATTCCGCCCCTTCCGCGTGCCCTTCCAGCGTGAGCCAGTCGGTCAACCCGTAGCGATACGATCCGCTGCCCGCCGCCGGGCCATAGTCGAAATTGTCTATACCGTAGTTGCGCCGCAGGCTGCCCAGCGTCACGGCGCCGTCGCTTAACCCCTGCTTCAGCACATCGCTGCTGACGTAAAACGGCAGTGTGGTGCTTACCTGACGCCCCAGCGCGTCGGTGGTAACCAGTACCGCATCTCCCGCGCCGTTGATATACGGCAGATTAGTGAGGGTAAACGGCCCCGGCTGAAGACGGGTGGAGCCGGAACGGTAGCCGTTGATAAACAGATCGACCGAGGTCGGCACCGCCGCCTCACCGGAAAACTCCGGCAGCGGCCAGGTCACCAGATCCGGACGCAGGGAGAAGTCGCGCCCGTAGCTGATCCCGCCCATGCGCACGCTGGTGCTCCAGCTCAGCGCATCGCTGATAACGTCCCCGACGGTCCAGGTGGTGGCATCCTCTTCGTTGGTGATCAGCAGGGTCGAGTCATAACGCACGTACCCTTCCTGCTGCCCGCTGCTTCCGGCGAAATTCTGTCGGGCGTACCCTGTTGAAGAAAACGAATAGTCTTCGTTGAAATAGCGGAACTCATGCCACAGCGATGCCTGGCCGCCCGTGTGCTCGGTATGGTTGGTATAAACGTCGTAGTTGAGCAGCGCACCCCGGCCATAATGCGGTTTGCTTTGCGCGCTCTGACCGTTAAACGAGGTGATCCGCGCCGCAACCCACCCCCGGGGGACCGTCAGCATTAGCCGCTGGGCGCTGCTGTCATACTCCACGCGTACCGATGAAAGCGTTGAAAGGTTCACCTCTCCGGCAGGCACATGCTCCGGCGGCAGCCCGGCGCGAAGCAAATCTGCCCCTGAAATAAACCAGGCGCCCTCGCGCTGCGTCACCGGCACCACCAGACCCGTGTCATAGTGGTTCAGCACCAGGGCGAGCTGGAATACTGCTTCACCGTTCATCGTCTGCGCGTCCGGCGGCGGCGGTAAACTGTCGTCGCCGGTTTCGCCAAAGGCGCTGGTACTGACGCAAAGCAGGATCATCATCGCCGGTTTCAGCTGTCGGGCGTCGATTGCCATTGCGTATCCCTGGCATTAATTTGCGCGCTCATCCGATTCGGCTGATAAATCCCTGCCGGAAGCGGCCAGCTTCGGGTGCTGCCTGGCAGCACATAACCCAGTAGCCCCTCGGCAACCGTGCGTTTTTGCCCGCCCTGCTCAACCGCAACCTGGCTGAGCCTGACGTGAACGTTCCCGTGATTGCGGACCTGAAGCGCGGGTTTTCCCTCCTCCTGAATGACCCGCCAGCTGAGTTGCTGGGTGTTCGCCAGCGCGTGATGCGCTCCTTCATTGAGGGTGGGGATCCCCTGGCCGTAGACGAATAAAGGAATGGAGTAGCGCATTTGCAGTTTCAGGCCGAGGGACGGTTCCGCTTTGGCATCCGGCTGGGGAATTTCATCCACGATAATGCGGTAGGCTTGCTCGACGCCCGACGGGATCGTCCCCTGCTTGATCAGGCGAATAAGCTGTTTACTGCCGTTTGCGATAGTCACAATCGGCGGGCTGGCGACCACATCCTGCTGGGCAGTGTAACGCTCATAACCGCCCTCCTGTTTCCAGCGCACAATACGTATCTGCATTGTCGTGGCGCTGTTGCCCTGGTTCTGGATCCACAATTCAGTGGCTTTGGCCTCTGCCGAAAGCCACGGATCGATGGGCCACAGAAGAATGGTTGCCGCTGCTTGCGCCTTTACCGTCGCGAGGGCCGTTACCCCCAACAGACTTATCAGGCCTGACCGCCTGAAAAATGGCTTCATCGATGCTCTCCCTTTCCTACCATGACAAGGTCACGGTGAGTTGATCTGAATAAGTTCCTGACGGGCTAAACCCGGTCAGAAGCGCGACGCCAAAAAGAGGCAGCGCGATGTTATTGCTGTTGGTATAGGTAATCGGTATGGCCTGGTTAACCCCAATTTCACTGTTTGCGGCCAGAGAGCTGCTGCTGTAGAGGCGGTATCCAACCACCTCCGTCCCGCCTGAACGGGTCATCCGCCGCACCGAGCTGTAGTTCTGCCCGCCGTTAATGCTCATGCTTAGCGCCACGCCCGGCGTACAGGCGATGGACAACGCGCCGTCGGCGACAAAACTGGTGCTGACCGGCGCGCTTTCCACACCGCTGCGGGTCCCGAAATTTAGCGTACCGAAACGCCCGCCGGTGCCGGTGCTTACCGAGCATCCGGGTACCACCGTCGCGCTCACCCTGAATGACTGGGACGTCACCGCCCTGGCGTCGGGGAGCAGCACCAGCCCGACGAGCAGGGCCAAAAAAGGGTGCACGAGGCCCTCTGCACTGACGCGCAGACATAAACACAGTGCCTTCATGGCTGAATCAGTAGGTGACGCTGACGTTAATCGTGTCGGTATAGGTTCCCGGTACGACCGTTACGCTATTGCCGCCGCCCGTGATGCGTGCGTAAAGGGTGTAGCTGTCCACCCCACCCGCCGTAGAGGCAACCGGCAGCGCGGCATTGTTCGCAACCACGTTGTTGTAACCGCTATCGCTGAACAGGCTGTAGGCAACGCCCTGCGCCGCATTGGCGGTGTTCACCAAATAGCGGCCCGGCGTACCTGGGGTGCCGACGACGGTTCCGGGTGCGGTAGCGTTGGTGTTGCCGGTGATCGCCACTGTATAGCTGGCGGTGGTACATTGAATGGTAAAGGTGTTTCCTCCGCTGGCACCGGTTAACTGGGTTGTCAGCGTGGAAAACGTAGCAGGATGGGTGCCGAAATCGAGCGTACCGAAGTTAATGCCGTTTTGCGTTGGCGAGCCGTTGATCAAGCAGCCGTTGGTCAGCGTCAGCGTCGCGCCGATAGTGCCGCTACTGGTGACCGCGAGAGCCTGACCGACCGTTGTCGCCGTCAGCAGCGTGCCCGCGCAGATAAAAAGAAGTTTTCTTTTCATTTACCACTCTCCAGAAGATTATAGGTTCGCTTGCCATATTTTATTCATACTGTTCAGTATGTTAGCCCCGCTAAAACATTCCCCGGCGCGGTTACTGAGAATTTAGTTTATGGTTAGCACTTCAACCACTTTCATCAAAAAGCGGTCAACTTCGCCCGAATTAACAGACTATTAACAAACATTACAAAGAGTTAGCAAAAAAAAAGAGGCATTATTCTTGCTCAGCTTGAGGATATATCGCCTGTAGTGTGATCTGAGTCACAATATATCGTGACCTGCAAAACAACGAATTTCATAAAAATTAAAAACAAGTTGTAACTCACCCCGCTTTACTTCAATTTATGCCCCGAATATTTTCCTGCGCTTAAATAAAAATTTTGTATGCATTGACGCAGGAAACTCTTTTAGCGCATTGAGGATCTTTTTGTGGCAAGTGCAAACAAACTCACGCTCTTCATCGTGATTTTCATGTTGGCGGGTATTCTTTCAGGTGCGGCGATCCATGAATATGCATCGCCCGACGCGATACAGGCCTGGTCGGAGAACATTACGCTGCTGACCGATATCTTCCTGCGGCTGATTAAAATGGTGATTGCCCCGCTGGTGTTCAGCACCCTGACGGTGGGCATTATGAGGCTGGGTGAAACGTCGACGATTGGACGCGTCGGTGGTAAAGCGATGGTATGGTTTATCAGCTCGTCCGTGCTTTCCATTCTGGTGGGGCTGTTTATCGTTACCCTTGAACAACCCGGCAGCGGTCTGAACCTGAGCATTCCTACTGAGACGGTTGATACCGGCCTGGCCGTGAGTGGGATGTCGCTGAAAGCCTTCCTGTCACACACCATTCCAACCAGCATTGCCGGCGCGATGGCCAACAATGAGATCCTGCAAATTGTGGTCTTCTCGATGTTCTTCGGCATTGGCGGCGCGTCGCTGGGCCAAAAATTCAACGCCCCGCTGGTCGCGGCGCTGGATGTGGTGTCCCACATTATGCTTAAAGTGACGGGCTACGTGATGTACGTTGCGCCGCTCGCCATTTTTGCAGCGATTTCGTCGGTGATTGCCACGCAGGGGCTGGGCATTTTGCTGAACTATGCCTCGTTTATTGGTGGTTACTATGTGGCGATCCTCCTGACCTGTCTGGTATTGCTGGCGGTCGGTTACATGGTGCTGAAAAAAGAGGTTTTCCGTCTGGTGGCGATGCTGAAGGATCCGGTGCTGGTGGCGTTTACCACCAGCAGTTCAGAAGCGGCATACCCTAAAACGCTGGAGCAGCTAGCACGCTTCGGCTGTTCACGTAATATCGCCTCTTTCGTTCTGCCGATCGGCTATTCGTTTAACCTGGTCGGCTCCATGGTGTACTGCTCGTTCGCCTCGATGTTTATCGCCCAGGCGTACAATATTCACCTGAGTTTCACCGAGGTGACGGTGCTGATGCTCACGCTGATGCTGGCCTCGAAGGGTATTGCGGGCGTACCACGCTCGTCGCTGGTGGTGCTGGCGGCAACCATTCCGAGCTTTAACATCCCGGTCGCCGGGATCCTGCTGCTGATGGGGATTGACCACTTCCTGGATATGGGCCGATCGGCCATTAACGTGCTGGGGAACGGGATCGCGACGGCGATGCTGTCGCAGAATGAAGGGGCGCGGGAAGCGGAGGCAGAGCTGGTGGAGCAGGAGGCGTAAGGCTACAAAAGAGCCGGGTGGCGCTGACGCTTACCCGGCCTCCGTGTTCGAGCCATGTGTAGGCCGGGTAAGGCGACGCCGCCGCCCGGCTTTAATTTTATGCCACGTGATTCGCCGCGATATCCAGCAGCGCCATCTCTTCACTGTTGAGCAGCTTCTCAATATTGACCAGAATCAGCATACGCTCACCGAGCGCACCCAGACCCGTCAGGTATTCCGTCGACAGCGTGACCGCAAACTCCGGCGCAGGACGGATTTGATCGGCGGTCAGCGACAGCACGTCAGACACGCCGTCCACGACGATCCCTACCACGCGCTGCCCCAGATTCAGGACAATCACCACCGTATTGTCGTTGTACTCCACGTCGCCCTGACTGAACTTCACGCGCAGATCCACGATAGGCACAATCACACCGCGCAGGTTGGTCACACCCTTGATAAACGCAGGCGTGTTCGCAATGCGCGTTACCTGATCGTAACCGCGAATTTCCTGCACTTTCAGAATGTCGATCCCGTACTCTTCATCCCCTAAAGTGAAAACCAGGAATTCCTGCCCAGATGGCTCGCCCGCCAGTTTCGTTACGTTACTCATACCGGTCATGTTATTACCTTTTACTTAATCAGGCGGCTGTGTTCGCCACACGTTGTTCACGATTTAATCCCTGAAGTGCCGATACATCGACGATCAGCGCGACGCTACCATCACCCAGGATGGTGGCAGCAGAGATCCCCGGCACTTTGCGGTAGTTACTTTCCAGGTTCTTAACCACCACCTGATGCTGACCAATCAGCTGATCGACCAGCAGCGCGTAGCGGCGTCCGGCGCTTTGCAGGATCACAACGATACCCTGCGTCGCCTCGGTTTTTGCCCCGTCCACTTCGAACACTTTCCACAGCTCCACCAGCGGCAGGTATTCACCGCGCACTTCAAGCACGCGCTCGCCGCCCGCCAGCGGATGGAGATCTTCTTCACGCGGCTGGAGGGATTCCATCACCGCGTTCAGCGGCAGAATAAAGACTTCGTCCGCCACTTTAACGGACATACCGTCAAGAATGGCCAGCGTCAGCGGCAGCAGGATACGAATCGTGGTGCCCGCGCCCTGCTTAGACTGGATCTCAACGTGACCGCCCATCTCCTGAATGTTACGTTTCACCACGTCCATGCCCACGCCACGGCCGGAAACATCGGTGACCTGCTCTGCGGTTGAGAAGCCCGGGGCAAAAATCAGCATGCCCACTTCTTCATCGGTCATGTTTTCGTTGACCGCCATCCCCTGCGAAATCGCCTTCGCCAGGATACGCTCGCGGTTCAGGCCCGCGCCGTCATCGGTCACTTCGATGCAGATGTTGCCGCCCTGATGTTCCGCAGAGAGGATCAGGTTGCCAACCGGCGATTTCCCGGCGGCCACGCGGTTTTCCGGCAACTCGATGCCGTGGTCGAGGCTGTTACGCACCAGGTGCGTTAACGGGTCGATAATGCGTTCGATCAGGCTTTTGTCCAGCTCGGTAGAGCTGCCCATCAGCGTGAGTTCGATTTGCTTGTTGAGCTTGCCGGCCAGGTCGCGCACCAGGCGCGGGAAGCGGCTGAAGACATATTCCATCGGCATCATGCGGATGGACATCACCGATTCCTGCAAATCGCGGGCGTTACGTTGTAACTGACCCATGCTGGTGATGAGATCCCCGTGGGTCACCGGGTCCAGCTCGTTGGAGCGCTGGGCCAGCATCGACTGGGTGATGACCAGTTCACCGACCAGGTTGATCAGCTGATCCACTTTTTCTACCGCCACGCGAATGCTCGTGGACTCGCTGGAACGCGCCGCCGGTTTTTCACCGCGCGCCGGCGATGCCGTCTCTTTAGGCACGGCCTTCAGCGCAGGGGCAGCAGGGACCACCGCAGGGGCCTTTTCTTCCGCAGCGGGCGCTTCAACCGCCGCAGCGTCGGTTTCAAAAGCAATCTGATCCGCTTCAATAACGAAGCACAGCACCGCCACAATGTCGTCCTGGCCGATACCGTCGTCGAGGGTCGCGGCCAGGCTGTCTTTGCCCTTCACCACGTTGCTGAGCGTCGCCAGATTACCCAGCTCCTCTTCCAGCAGGTTGACCTCGCTCTCTTTCAGGCGTGACAGCACCACGCGCAGTTTCCCTGCGGGCGCTTCAGGAGCCGTATCTGGCTCAGCAACGGCGTCAACAACGCTCAGTTTTGCCGCAGGGACAACGGGCGCAGACGCCTCACCTTTGGCTTCCAGCGCGAGCTGACGCAGCGCGTTGCAGATGTATTCAAAGCTGGCGGCATCAGGCTCTGCCGAACTTTTATAGGCGTCGAGCTGTTCCTGCATAATATCTTTCGTTTCCAAAAACAGGTTGATAATGTCGGTATTGAGCTGCATCTCACCGCGTCGTGCTTCATCCAGCAGGTTTTCCATTAAATGGGTCGTTTCCTGCAAAATGGTAAATCCAAACGTGCCGGCTCCGCCTTTAATGGAGTGCGCCGCACGGAAGATGGCATTGAGCTGTTCTGAATCCGGTGCTTCGGGCACCAGATCCAGCAAATGTTGCTCCATATCGGCCAACAGTTCGTCGGCTTCATCAAAAAATGTCTGGTAAAAATCGGTAATATCCATGCTCACGCTATCACCTCGGATTGGCTGGTGGCGATGTTGGAACGGCAGCCGAAGGGACGGCCCCAGGCTGTTTTAAATCGTCCAGTGACTCATTCTGACTTTCGGCGTTTTCGTGCAGGATGGCCTGCTCCGCCTGCTGGTTCAGCACTAAAAGACTGATACGACGGTTGATGGCGTCATCCGGTCCGCGGTCGGTAAGGCGCATGGTTGCAGCCATGCCGACCACGCGCAGGACCTTGCCATCATCAAGCCCACCCGCCACCAGCTCGCGTCGCGAGGCGTTGGCGCGATCGGCAGAAAGCTCCCAGTTGCTGTACCCCTTCTCGCCCGTGGCGTACGGGAAATCATCCGTGTGACCGGACAGGCTCACGCGGTTAGGAATGCCGTTCAGCACCGGTGCAATCGCGCGCAGAATATCGCGCATATAGGGTTCCACGTCGGCGCTGCCGGTTTTGAACATCGGCCGGTTCTGGCTATCGATGATCTGAATGCGCAGCCCTTCCTGTACCAGGTCGATCTTCAGATGCGGACGCAGCGCGCGCAGTTTGGGGTCCGCTTCAATCAGCTGATCCAGGTCGCCGCGCAGTTTTTTCAGGCGCGCCTGCTCCATCCGTTTTTTCAGTTCGTCGATGTTAGGCTGTTTTTTGACTTCGCCCTGCTGCTGGGTGTAATCGTCACCGCCGCCGGGGATCGGGCTGTCGCTGTTCGAAATACGCGGCCCGCCGGTGACCGCCGTCGCCAGCGGCGTTCTGAAATATTCCGCAATCTGAATAAGCTCTTTCGGGCTGGAGATGGAGATCAGCCACATCACCAGGAAGAAGGCCATCATGGCGGTCATAAAGTCGGCGTAGGCGATTTTCCAGGAGCCGTGAGAACCGTGCCCGTGCCCCTTATGCTTGCGCTTTTTTACGATGACGATCGGGTGGGACTGGTTTTTCATGCGTCCTCGGTGGTCGTCTGTTGGTTAGGGTTTTTCACCGCACGCACGTGCTCTTCCAGTTCGATAAACGACGGACGTTCGCTGGAGTAGAGCGTTTTACGACCAAATTCGACGGCGATCGGTGGCGCATAGCCGTTGAGGTTTGAGAGCAGCGTAATTTTCACGCACTGCATCATTTTGGTGGTTTCGGCGCTCTTCTGGCGCAGCACGCTCGCCAGCGGGGAGATAAAACCGTAGGCCAGTAAAATACCGAGGAAGGTTCCCACCATCGCGTGGGCAATCAGCGCCCCCAGCTCTGCCGCCGGGCGATCCGCCGAGGCCAGGGCATGAACAACGCCCATAACCGCCGCCACGATCCCGAAGGCCGGAAGCGAGTCGCCCACCAGCGCCAGACTGTTGGCCGGCACTTCAGATTCGCTCTCGTGGGTTTCGATCTCTTCGTCCATCAGGGCTTCAATTTCGAAGGTATTCATGTTGCCGCTGATGATCAGGCGCAGGTAATCGACGATAAAATCGAGCATCATCGCATCGGCCAGAATACGCGGGTAGCTGGCGAAAATTTCGCTCTCTTTCGGGTTTTCGATGTCCCGCTCCAGCGAGAACATCCCCTGCTGACGTGACTTCGCCATCAGACGATAGAGCAGCGCCAGCAGATCCATATACATGCTTTTGGTGTATTTCGAACGACGAAACAGCAGCGGAATCGCCTTCAGCGTGCCCTTGATCGATTTACCGTTGTTCCCAACGATAAAAGCCCCTACCCCTGCACCGCCGATGATGACAAGTTCAGCCGGTTGATAGAGTGCTCCAAGGTGCCCGCCGGTCATCATGTAACCGCCGAAAACTGTACCGAGAACTACCAGGTAACCTAATAAGATAAGCACGACATCATCCTTCCGCTAGTGACTATGGCAGGACGTTCATCTCGAGCGCATGACCGGAACGCAGGGTAAAAAAAAGCAGCGGTAATGGCTTACCGCTGCTGGAATCTTGCCCACAGGTTCGGGTTAAACAGCGTGTTCGATCTGTTCATCCAGCAGTTGTGGAATAATATCGGCAGCATCCCGGGAAAGTTTACGTCTTTTTACGGCTCGGGATGGAGGCTGGCACAAACTACAGGCGAAGCTGCCCGCAGGCTGGTGCGCGTGGGTAATAAAATTGCCGTCACAGCAGTTGCAGCGCGACAATTCAAGCATTCCGCTTTCAACAAAACGCACCAGCGTCCAGGCGCGCGTCAGCGCCAGCAGAGGACCCTCTTCCTGCTGCGGGCATTGCTCAAGGTAAAGTTTGTAGGCTTTGATCACGGCGTCAACGCCGCTGCATAAGCCCGTTTTAAGCAGGTACTGCCAGGCGTTGCAGAACATGGAAGCGTGGATATTCTGTTCCCAGGTCATGAACCAGTCCGTTGAAAACGGCAGCATGCCTTTCGGCGGCGGGCTTCCACGTAACTCTTTGTACAGCTTGATCAAACGTCCACGGCTCAGCTGCGTCTCGCTTTCCAGCATCTGTAAACGCGCGCCCAGCGTGATCAGCTCCATCGCCAGCTGTATGTCACGGGCTTCCTGAACAATGCTTTTTTCGCTCATTGTTAAGCCCTTTTCTTCCGGGCTACGTCATCAGGCTGGCTGATTTCGTTGAGCAGGCGGGTGGAGAGAAGAATACCGGTGTGGATCTGTTGCAGATCGTCCACGCGGGATTCCTGAGTCAGACGCGTAATGGTCTGGGGGTTATCAAAACGGAACTGGCAGACAAGTTGGTTAGTTTCCGCCAGCTTGACCATTTGCGGAAGCGTTAATCCACCCAGCATGGTTGCCATCTCTTCGTTAACACCCAGACGAAACATCGCTGACGGTTTGTCCTGACTAATCAAACGCTGCGCGAGCAATAAATACGACAAATTGATGTCGTAAATATGTTTTAGCAACTCGGATGTATGCATTTTTCCCATCCCGAATAACCAACTATTATTTTTATGCGGAAAGACCGCACCCCGTGATGTCGCCGGGAAATCACCCGGTATAAAAAAGAAAAGGCCAAATGCATAGTTGAATTTAGGTTTGTACGTCGTAAAGCGCGTGACCGGCTAACATGGCCAAAATGTCGGTTACACATTTTATCTTTTCTTACAAATAACTAAGATTTTTCCTAATTCGACGCAAACTCTACTCGTCAGTTTTGACACATACAATGCAGCCCCCCCTGGAATTTAAAAAAAATGTGATCTACGTCACATAATTTACGCGAATGTAACCCATAAATCCATCAGCGTGACTTGTAATTTGGGTGTTTTTCATCCAACCGAAGCTTGTTTATATTCTTAAGCAACGAATACTCATGCATCCGGACGGGAAAATTGGGCCTGGGAAAGGCGAGAACAGGGCAAATTCGCGATAACCTGCTATGGGGAAAACGTCACGCTGAAACGACATTTAATTAATAAAGTAAAAACAGCAAGTTAACGTTGGCAACCAAAGAAACAGTTTCGTTGCGTAACGATCTTCGTCGGGTTGACGTTGCGTTAAGCCGGGTAAACCGCCCGGAAGCTTAAATGTGTGATTTACGTTAAGTTGTTAATTATTTTCATTTAGCCCAACTTTTCAGTTATTCTTCTTATAAGAATAATTAATGAATAATTATGATAAGCTTCACACTAATGACGCATTCACCCCTTGCAGTAACGTCAGTTTCGCGGTAAAGCTGGGGAAACTTGTCATTCTGACATCAAAGGAGTGCGTGATGAGTTACTCCCATCTGCTTGTTTCCGTTGCTGTTTCTCCCGAAAGCCATCAGCTTGTCGCCCGAGCCGTGTCCATCGCCCGCCCCGCAAACGCCCGCATCAGCCTGATCACGCTGGCCGCCGAACCCGAAATGTATAATCAGCTGGCTGCGCCGATGCTGGAGGATATTCGTGAGGTGTTGCAGGAGGAAACGCAGCAATTTCTGCGAGAGCTGGCACAGAAGGCAGACTATCCGATTCATCAGACCGTCATCGCGACGGGTGAATTAAGCGCGCATATTCTCGACATGTGCCAGAAAGAGAATATTGACCTGGTGATTTGCGGGAATCATAACCAGAGCTTTTTTTCTCGTGCGGCTTGCTCGGCAAAATCCATTGTTTCATCAAGCCGTGTTGATGTACTGCTGGTGCCTCTCGGGGGCAATTAATGCCCCCGGAGAAAATCAGGCGAGTTTAGGGAATGTCGCGATCTTTTTTTGCAGGTCACCTTCCTGACTCTGCGGCTGGATCGCGCGCAAATCGTCAATAAAACGCGCCTGCCAGCGGTCGATATCATTCTTAACGATGGTCTCCATCATTTCCGAATGACGCGAAATACGCTCCGCAAGCGGCATGGTTAACGCACGGTTCAGGGCATTGGCCACGTCATCGCGATCGTAAGGGTTCACAATCAACGCTGAGGTTAACTCGTTTGCCGCACCGGCAAATTGTGACAGCACCAGCACCCCAGGGTCAGCAGGATCTTGTGCTGCAACATACTCTTTTGCCACCAGATTCATCCCGTCGCGCAGCGGCGTGACCAGGCCGACGTCAGCATAGCGGAACACCTTCATCAGGATTTTGCGCTCAAAGTGCTGATTCAGATAGAAAAGCGGTGTCCAGCCGAGCTGACCGTAGCGTCCGTTGATGCGCCCTGCTTCGGTCTCCAGCTGGTGACGAATATCCTGATAGGCCTGAACCTCACCGCGCGAGGTTGGGGCTATCTGGGTATAGCGGATCTTGCCGTGATGCTGCGGGAATTTATCCAGCAGGGTTTCGTAAGCAAGGAATCGTTCCGGCAACCCTTTGGAGTAGTCCAGACGCTCGACCGAGAAGATGTTCTTAACGTGCTTAAGTTCGTTCTTAAGCTGCGCAAGCTTCGGCGGCAGCGGGCCGGAGGCCTGCTCGGCGATTTCGTCAGGCTCAATACCAATAGGGTAGACTTCGGTATGGAAATTTCGCCCCCACGCGGTGTGAGATTTTCCGCCGTGAGTGACCAGCCGCGTTTTACCCGACACGCTGTCGAGGAAAGCCAGCCTGTCGTTTTCCGTCTGGAACCCGAGCAGGTCGTAATCGGACAGCGCCTCCAGGATCTCTTCATGTTGCGGCAGCGCCGTAAAAATCTCCGGAGTCGGGAAAGGAATATGCAGAAAGAAGCCGATGCGGTTTTTCACGCCACGTTTACGTAGCTCCCTGGCGAAGGGCAGCAGGTGATAATCGTGGATCCATAAAATATCGTCTTCTTCGATGAGCGGCAGCAGTTTATCTGCCAGCAGCGCGTTGACACGCATATAGCCTTCATACGATTCACGCTGGAACTTCACCAGGTCCAGACGATAGTGGAACGCAGGCCACAGCACGGCGTTCGAGAACTCGGAATAATATTCATCGTAGTCCTTTTCGCTGAGGGCGAAAGAGGCCCACGTGATATTGCCCCGCGACACCTTGTTTAGCGGTTTTTCATCATTACTGATTTCACCGCTCCAGCCAAACCAGAGACCACCCGCGGCTTTGAGGGCACCTAATACCCCGACCGCCAGTCCACCGGCACTGGCTTTTTTATCATCCGGCGGTGCGATGCGATTAGAGACGACGACTAAGCGACCCATAATGATTTCTCCCGTTGTTTTGCGCTATTTGTTGTTGTTGCTGGTTAGCGACGTCAGATATCCACTGCCAGACGCTGGCGACATTTTCCAGACGCCATCCGGCAACGGTTTCACCAGGCCCGACCTTGACAGACATGCCCTCGGCCTGGTTTACCACGCTGAACCCGGCCTCATCGGTCAGGTCATCCCCAAAAAATACAGGCGTACGCCCTTTGAACGGTGCTTCCGCCATAAACGCTGCAATGGCAGCGCCTTTATTAATGCCTGCCGGTTTAATCTCAACCACACATTTACCCGGCTGTAAGGCCAGCTCCGGATGGGCGTCCGCCACGCTTCTTGCCAGCGCAAAGATCGCTGACTCATGGTGGGGTGCCTGACGGTAGTGCAGCGCAAAGGCCATGCCTTTGGCTTCCAGTTCCGTACCAGGAAGCAGTTCCAGTGCCGAAGAGAGTTGCGCATGCAGCGCCTGAATCAGCGTATCGGGGAGTGAAACTATGTGCAGTTGATCATGGATATCGCGGCGCTCCGCTCCGTGTACACCGGCCAGCGGAAAGTGATAAGGACTGGCGAGCACGTCCAGCTCGGCCATTGAGCGCCCTGAAATCAATGCCAGTGCCCCCTCGTTTTGTCGTGAGAGCTGCTGCAAATTCTCTAACACCGTATCCGGTACAACGACGTCATCAGGATGCGGCTCAATCCCGGCGAGCGTCCCGTCGAGGTCAAAAAAGAAAGCAAATTTTCCGGGCAGTACAGGCGGTGCGGTTAACAAGTCAGCCACCCTAATCCTCCTTACGGTTAGCAAAACAGCCATGTAAGTATAGACAGTGTGACGCTGCTCGCCATTTAGCAACCGGCCCGTCAGCAAAACTGGCGGGCCGGTCAGGGGGTCAACTATGGTTAATAGTTGAGCATATTGGTGGCTAAAAATAAATCAGACGGTACGCTTCGCTTTTTGCTTGTAACGGTCGAATATCACCGCTGCCAGCAGGATCAGGCCGCGCACGACGTACTGAGAGAACGGAGAAATATTAAGCAGGTTCATGGCGTTCTCCACGGTCCCCAGAATCAGGATCCCCGCCACCACATATGAGATTTTTCCGATGCCGCCCTTGAGGGAAACGCCCCCCAAAACGCAGGCTGAAATGACAATCAGCTCATAGCCGATAGAGGTCATTGGCTGGCCGCTGGTCATGCGCGACGCAAGAATAATCCCCGCCGCCGCCGATACCAGCCCGGAGAGCACGAAGATAATGATCTTGGTGCGCACAACCGGCACACCCGCCAGGCGCGCCGCTTCCTCGTTACCGCCAATTGCCAGGGTATTACGGCCAAAGGTGGTGCGGTTAAGCAGGAAACCGAACAGGATCAGACAGGCGACCGTCAGCCAGATAGGCGCGGGCAGGCCCAGCCAGTTGGCATAGCCCAGCGTGAAGAAGCGCTCGTCTTCAATCCCCACCGCCTTACCGTCAGAGATGATATAGGCCAGACCGCGCACGATTTGCATGGTCGCCAGCGTCGTGATCAGGGCGTTAATCTTCAGGCGCGCAATCACGAAGCCGTTCACCAGGCCGCTCAGCACGCCGAGCATCAGCCCGGCAAATACGCCGATCCACAGGCTTTCGGTCATGTTAATGACCACGGCGGTGGTGACGCCGGCACAGGCAATCACCGAGGCGACCGACAGGTCAAAATCGCCGGAGGCCAGACAGAACAGCATTCCGCAGGCCACAATGCCGGACATGGAGATCGCCAGCCCCAGCCCCTTCATGTTGATGAAGGTCGCGAAGTTTGGCACAAAAATCGCGCACGCAACGAACAGGGCGGCAAAAACCACCAGCATGCCGTACTGGTCCCAGATGCGGCCAACGCTGAAGGCCGACTTCGGCGCTCCGGATGTAGTAACAGAGGACATCATTAACTCCTTACTCAGGCGACAGCCTGGCTAACTTTAGGCATGGCGAGACTCAACGCCTGTTGTTCATTCGCCTGTTCATGCAACAATTCACCGGCAATTTCGCCTTCGCGCATCACAACGATACGGTCGGCAACGCCGAGCACTTCGGGCAGATCGCTGGAGGCGAACAGCACCGCCACGCCGCGTTTTGCCAGCTCATAGATGACGTTATAAATTTCGTGTTTCGCCCCGACGTCGATGCCGCGCGTCGGCTCGTCGAGCAAAATGACCTTCATGTCTTCCGACAGCCAGCGGCCAAGAATCGCTTTCTGCTGGTTGCCGCCGGACAGATTCATGATCAGCTGTTCAGCGCCGGGGGTTTTGATGTTCAGCGAACGGATATGGTGATCCGCGTTGCTCGCCTCCCAGCCATCGTTAATCAGGCATCCCGCACGGATGAACTTGCGCCGGGCAGAGATGTTGATGTTGTCGCGCACCGAATGTACCGGAATGATGCCTTCGGCCTTTCGATCCTCCGGGCAGAGCATGATGCCCGCATTAATCGCCTGGGCAGGCTTCTGAATATCCACCTTTTTCCCGTCGACGAAGACCTGGCCCTGGGTGATGCGCGTACCGCCAAACAGCCCTTTCATCAGCTCGCTGCGCCCTGCCCCCACCAGGCCAAACAGCCCGACGATTTCGCCGCTGCGCACCGAGAGTGAGATGGGCGTGCGAACGCCGGGGGCTTTAACGCTATCCAGACGCAGACGCTCCGGGCCGTATTCCCGTGGTTTCCAGTGGTAGATATCACCCAAATCGCGTCCGACCATCGCCTGCACCAGCTGGTCATGATTGACCTGCTTCATATCAGTAAAGGTGCGTACGTAGCGGCCATCCTTAAACACGGTGATGGCATCGCTTAAGGCGAAAATCTCTTCCATACGGTGAGAAACGTACAGAATGATGCGGCCCTCTTTGCGCAGCTCGCGGATCACGCGAAAGAGGTTTTCTATTTCGCGCGCGGAGAGCGAGCTGGTTGGCTCATCGAAAGCGATGATTTTGGCGTTACGCGCCAGCGCTTTGGCAATTTCCACCATCTGCCACTGGCCGATGGAGAGATACTTAAGGGGCGTTTGCGGATCGACATCCAGCCCAAGGTGCTTCAGCTGCAAGCCCGCTTCATAGTTGAGCAGCGAGCGGTTGACCACGCCGCTTTTATGCGGAAGCTGGCCCAGATAGATATTCTCCGCCACGGTCATCTCAGGAATAAGATGCAGCTCCTGATAGATGATGGCGACACCCGCGTTTAGCGCGGCCGTGGTGTCGGCAAAGGCCACCTCTTCGCCGCGAATGGCCAGCGTACCGGTAGTGGGCGTGTAGTTGCCGCTGAGGATTTTTAGCAGCGTGGATTTTCCCGCGCCGTTCTCCCCCATCAGGGCGTGAACCTGGCCGGCATAGCAGTCGAAGCTGATATCGGTCAGCGCGTTTACGCCGGGGAACGTTTTCCCGATGCCGCGGAAAGAGAGATACGGATCAGACTGTTGCATAACGACTCCGTGATTCCTGTAGTGTGTACGTCTGGCCCCTCACGGCGTGTAAGGGGCGCAATCACAGCGTATTACTTACCGCCCAGTCCTTTTTTCGCCAGCTCCTCTTTGAAGTTATCGCGGGTGATCAGTACCACGTCGGTCACTTCGGTGAATTTCGGCGGCTCAACCCCTTTGGTCACCCAGTTGTAGAGCATTTCACTGGATTTATAGCCGTGGACATCCGGGCTTGGCAGCAGGGAGCCGTAGAAGCCGGTCGCCTGCGCTTTAGACAGTTCGCTCACGGCGTCAACGCCGTTAATGCCGATCCCAATTACGTCCGGTGCCTTAAAGCCCTGACCTTCCGTTGCACGCACCCCGCCCAGCACGGTGTTGTCGTTCATGCCCACCACCAGCCAGTGTTTCACCTCCGGGTGCTGGACGAGCATGGAGTTCGCCGCATCAAAGGCGCCCGGGATATCGTTGGATTTGGTCGGCACTTTGTAGATCTGTTTTTCCGGGAAGCCGGCCGCCTTCAGCGCGTCCATGGAGCCCGTGGTACGACGACGGGCGGTATCCAGCTCGTCAGCGGTAATGGCCATTACGGCGGTCTCTTTCACATCCCAGCCGCGTTTTTGCATCTCTTTATAGAGCTCCTGACCCTGACGCTCACCGATTTTGGTGGCCGCCATCATCACCAGCGGAACGGTATCCATCGGTTTGCCTTTGGCATTCACGAACTGGTCGTCAACGGCAATGACTTTCATATCGTAACCGCGCGCTTTCGCGGCTATAGCCGAACCCAGTTTTGGATCCGGTGTACAGATAACGAAACCTTTTGCGCCGCTGGCCGCCAGGCTATCGATGGCGTTCAGCGTTTTCTCGCCGTCAGGCACGGCGATTTTAATCACCTCAAATCCCAAATCTTTCCCGGCTTTATCAGCAAATTTCCATTCGGTCTGGAACCACGGTTCTTCAGGCTGTTTGACCAGAAAACCGAGCTTTAAATTTTCAGCGATAGCGGATTGTGACATAACGGCAGCCAGGCCGATGGCCGCCAGCGCTTTAGTAAATTTGTGCATGGTAAACTCCAGCTTAAGTATTCTTATCTGTAGGGAATAATGGCGAACAGCTTATTTAATCGGACTTAAAACAAGGCATTAGCGCTTACCTCGTCATAAGCGTTATTGCTGGTGATAGTTTTAGCGAGAAATTAATCATCCATAAGAGAGCGCCATCACACCGCAGAATTACAGTAATTGCGTACATAAATTCAGCGAAAAATGACATAAAAAATGCCGTAATTGTCCTACAAATGGGAAGGGATTAAGCAGAATTATCCATAAGGTTAGCTAAGACGTCCCTGTCATCCGGACGCCTGAGCGCCCGGCAGAGAAATTACCAGGGATAATAGATGTGTTCCGCATGATCGCGAACGGGGGCATCGTCGCCCAACAGACGAGCAGAGAGCGTCAGCGCAAAGTCAAAAGCGTGTCCCAGGCCCTTACCGCTGATAAGGTTGTTGTCTTCTACGACCGGCGCATCCACATAAACCCCGTCATTAACGGTTTCCCAAAGATCGCCGGAACAGACGTAGCGGCGCCCCTTGAGCAACCCGTTGCCGCCCAGAACCCGCGCTGCCGCAGAGCAGATGGGGCAGATAAGCTTGCCGCGCTCGTCGTGCGCGGAAATAAAGCGTATCACCTCGCGGTTAGCCGCGAGGCTGACGCTTCCCTGCGGCCCGCCGGGTAACACCACCGCGTCATAAAGCGTCTCACTGCGCTCCGTTAGCGTACTGTCGGCCACCATAGGAATATTGTGGTAACTCACTACCGCACGGGACTCCGTGCAGGCCAGCGTTTCAACCTCAATCTGCAAGCGGCGCAGAATATCAATAGTGATAATCGCTTCTGCTTCTTCAAAACCTGGTGCCAACAGCACCGCAACTTTAGTCATCATAAACCTCAACGGATGAAACGATATAAAACATTGTTTCATTTTTACACCTTGTCAGATGACAATCTTGCGACGCGATCACAGAACCGTATATTGCGGTAAAATTGATTTAGCTCAAATTTCCTACAGCAGGATATATTTGCAGATATTATTTCTCATTTAACACTTTCGCAGAATTTCCCGCCAAAGAAGGTTTCCTGAAACGATAAAAATGAGCTTTATTCTTTTTTAAATGAATAAAATCATATAATTAAAAAACAACTCGCCTCATCGCCTGTTTTCTATTCTGCGCTATATTTAAATTTGTAATGTATGGTAAACACAGCCCAATTAAGAGTTTTCTTAATTCAAAGAGAAGCGTATGCTTATTTAAATCGAACACAGGAAGTGAATTTTCGAGTTTCTTTACCTTGCAGAAATCTTTTTCTGCCATTCAATCGTCAATACCTGCCGGGTCAGGTTAAGTAGCGGACATCAAGTCCCACAGTCAATAAGGATATGAGTATGACTACCCAAACGATGATGCAAAAACTGAATGCCCAGATGAACCTGGAGTTTTACGCTTCAAATCTGCATCTGCATTTGAGCGCGTGGTGTTCCAGAAAAAGCCTCAACGGCACTGCCACCTTCTTTCGTACTCAGGCGCAAAGTAACGTCACGCACATGATGCGTGTCTTTAACTTTTTAAAAGCCGTCGGGGCAAACCCCACCGTAAAAGAGCTTGAAACGATTGAAGATAATTACTCTTCTCTGGAAGAACTGTTCCAGAAAACGCTCGAAGAGTATGAACAACGCTGTGCGACGCTGAGCAAGCTGGCTGATGAAGCCAAAGCACAACAGGACATCACGACCTTCAGGTTTTTACGTGATATGGACAGAGAGCAGCAGCAGGATGGCATGCTGCTGAAAACGCTCGCAGATGAAATCCGCAACGCGAAGCGCGCGGGTATTTGCCTGGAGCAGACGGACCGCCATCTTCTGGACCTTGCCACCGTTCAGCACCACTAATCCCTTTCACCCGCTCCCGTCAGGGAGCGGGTACCAACTCCCTGCTTTTACTGACATTTAACAAATCAGATCTCGCTCCCAATGAATAACCACACATCGTGTAATGATTTGTTTAATTACATTCATTGACGAGGGAGCATCATGATCACCATTGAGTTTATTGTCATTATTCTCTGCCTGCTGATAGGCACACGCTTCGGCGGTATGGGCCTGGGGCTGATAAGCGGCATCGGCCTGTTTATTTTGAGTTTTGTCTTTGGTCTGCAACCCGGTAAACCCCCTGTTGACGTGATGCTCACGATCCTTGCGGTCATCGGCTGTGCGGCCACGCTACAGACTGCGGGTGGCCTGAACGTGATGATGCAGTTCGCGGAGCGTCTGCTGCGTAAACACCCCCAGCACATCACCCTTCTCGCGCCATTTACCACCTGGACGCTGACCTTTCTCTGCGGGACCGGCCACGTCGTCTACACCATGTTTCCCATTATCGCGGATATTGCCCTGAAAAAAGGCATACGTCCGGAACGACCAATGGCAGTGGCCTCGGTAGCATCTCAGATGGCGATCACCGCCTCCCCCGTTTCCGTGGCCGTCGTGTCGCTGGTGTCCATTCTGGGTGCGCAACACGGCATCGGCCACGCGTGGGGGATCCTCGAAATCCTGGCCGTCTCCGTACCGGCCTCGCTGTGTGGCGTCGCTATCGCCGCGCTGTGGAGCTTACGCCGCGGGAAGAACCTGGCAGACGATCCTGAGTTTCAGGAAAAGCTGAGAGATCCGAAACAGCGGGAGTTTATCTACGGGGGAACGGAGACGCTAATGGATCAGCGCTTCCCGAAACAGGCCTACTGGTCAACGTGGATTTTCTTCGCCGGTATTGCCGTTGTGGTCCTGCTGGGGGCAGTGCCAGCGCTACGCCCGGCCTTTGAGATCAAAGGTAAAATGACCGCCCTGTCGATGAATCTTGTCATTCAAATGATGATGTTGATCGCCGGGGCCGTCATGCTGATGACCTGCAAGGTCAATGCATCGGCAATTTCAAACGGGGCAGTGTTTAAGGCGGGGATGGTCGCCATCTTCTCGGTGTTTGGCGTGGCGTGGATGAGCGATACCTTTTTTCAGGCGCATCTCGACGAGCTGAAAATGGCGCTGGAGGGTGTCGTGAAGAGCCATCCCTGGACGTATGCCATCGTGCTGTTTCTGGTCTCAAAACTGGTCAACAGCCAGGCCGCAGCCTTGACCGCCGTCGCCCCGATGGGGTTGATGCTGGGCATCGATCCGAAAATGCTGGTTGCCTTTTTCCCGGCGTCATACGGCTACTTTGTGCTGCCCACCTATCCGAGCGATCTGGCCTGTATCGGATTCGATCGCTCCGGCACCACCCGCATCGGCAAATTCATCATTAACCACAGCTTTATTCTGCCGGGGCTGATTGGCGTCAGCTGCGCCTGCGTGGTGAGCTATCTGCTGGTGCAGACGTTCTTCTGACCCTACTGAGGGCGACAGACGCTGTCGCCCTTCAACGTAAAATCAGAAAACAGTTTCTAATTTTAAAACATCGGTTTATTTTAGTGTGACTCACCCTGCGGCGTGAAGCGGAGTTCAATCAGCGCGATCGCTTTCTGGATCGCGCGGAGCGTAACCGGATCCGCCGCGGCAGGATGGTTGGTGAAATCGATGTTTTTCAGTTGGGTCGACATCTTTTCGCGCACTTCTACCGGCGCGATAACGTCAATCACATCAAGGATTTGTTTGATAACCAGCTGGCAGGCGACGACGTCAGATACCAGTTCCTGATCGGCGCTCAGGTTTTGTGACATGGGTTTCTCCTTATTGAAAGGCCGCCATAGTAGCAAAACAGACGCCCTTCCATCTCCCTCTCGTCGTTCGCAGACATAAAAAAACCTGCCGAAGCAGGTTTTTTTATCAGAACATCGCACCCGGTGGGACGTCTTTGAACGTCGTGCAGTAGTTCGCCCACATGCTTTTCAGGATTTTGCGCAGTTTCATTATGTTGCTCCAGTAACGTGTTATGCAGGTGTTATTGTCAATACGCTTATAATATGACCATCATCACAAAAATCAACCGTTTTGTGACCTGCATCACGGTTACAAACCCCACAGTGCTGCTGGTTTGTTAAAAAAAGCCAAGATAAATCCGCATCTTACAGACTTATAAATTCCAGTAAATTTTTATAAGATTTTTTGAACGGGCAGGAAGAGAATGAGTGAAAACCTAACCGGCAAAGAGGGCCGTGGACTCTCGCCTGCGGCGCTGCTGGTGGCCGGTGCTTTCTTTATGGAGTTTCTGGACGGGACGGTGATTGCCACCGCGCTGCCGGATATGGCAAAGAGCTTTGGCGTACAGGCCGTGGATCTGAATATCGGTATCAGCGCCTATCTGATTACCCTGGCCGTGCTGATCCCCGCCAGCGGCTGGATTGCCGACCGCTTCGGCGCACGCAAAGTGTTCGCCCTCGCGCTGGCAATCTTCACGCTGGCCTCGGTATTTTGCGGCCTGTCCATCACGCTTGAGCAGTTCGTGGCGATGCGCGTGCTCCAGGGCATAGGCGGCGCGCTGATGGTGCCCGTTGGCCGCCTGGCCGTGTTACGCACAACGCCAAAACACCAGCTCATCACGGCAATTGCCACCCTGACCTGGCCTGCGCTGGTTGCGCCAATCATCGGCCCGCCGCTGGGCGGGTTCATCACAAGCTATGCCGACTGGCGCTGGATCTTCTTTATTAACGTGCCGCTGGGGTTCATCGCCATTTTGCTGGCGCTGCGCATCATTCCTGACCTGCATGAAGATACGCGACGGCCATTTGATTTGCCGGGTTTTGTTGTCACCACCCTTGCCATGGTAAGCCTGGTGTACGCGATGGAGTTGATGGGAAGACAGCCTCTTCGGGCAGGATTAACGGCCACGCTATTCATCGTCGGTTTCGTCGCGTTGGGCCTGGCGCTGCGTCATTTTAAACGGGCAGCCTGGCCGATGATCGGTCTCGATGCGATGCAGGTGCCAACGTTTCGCGTCACCCTGTACGGCGGATCGCTGTTTCGCGCCTCCATCAGCGCGGTCCCGTTCCTGCTACCGCTGATGTTTCAGGTCGGCTTTGGCATGGATGCGTTCCATTCGGGCCTGCTGGTGCTGGCCGTTTTCGTTGGCAATCTCACCATTAAACCGGCGACGACGCCCCTGATCCGCGGCCTGGGGTTTAAGCGGCTGTTACTGATTAACGGTGCGCTGAATGTGATGGCATTGCTGGCCTGCGCGTTTCTCACTCCGCAGACCCCGGTGTGGCTCGTGATGCTGATCCTCTATCTGGGCGGCGTTTTCCGCTCGATTCAGTTTACGGCGGTCAGTACGCTGGCCTTTGCGGATGTGCCCACGGCGCAGATGAGCTACGCCAATACGTTATTTTCAACCGCAACGCAGCTTGCCGTGGGGCTTGGGATCTCACTCGGGGTCGTATCGGGGAAACAGTCAGCGAGGCGATGGGGCTTACCGCCATGCCGGGAATGAGCTTCCGGCTGGCATTTGTGGCGATCGCGCTAATCTGCCTGGTAGGAATGTTTGACACACTGCGCCTGACCAAAGATGCAGGCAGCGCGGTCTCATCGAAAAAGTAAGGCTTCTTGCCGGGCGGGCAACGCGCCGCCCGGCACAACGGAATTAGCCAACAATACCGCGCACAAAGGCTTCGATCTCTTTGTCCTGGCAGTTTTCGAAGAAGCACTGCTGGAAGCGCTGGCCCGAGACGGCGGTTTTAACCAGCTCAGGATCGATTGCACGCAGGGTATCCAGATAGTTTTCTTTCACCACGGCGGCTTTCACCTGATTGAGGATCCCCGCGTTCCGCACCTGCGGCTCTTTACGCTCTGGCGGGTAGCCTTCGCCATTGCGTCCGGTAAAGGCTTTCTCAAAGATAAAGCGGACATTCAGTTCTGCTCCCCAGCCAAAGCCCTTCGCAAATGGCAGAGAAAGCGCGTTACCGTTGTTGATTTGTGCAAACAGGAAAGCATCCGCAGGATCGATGCAGTAGCCGCAAATGACGCCCGGATGAATGTTCAGGGACATCAATGCGCCCTGCCCGGTACCGCAGCCGGTAACAACAAAATCGACGGCTTTCGCGTTCAGCAGAATGCTCGCCATGATGCCCAGGTGAATATAGGTGAGATGATGATCGTTCTCATCACTCATACCGACGTTATAGACCGGGAAACCTTTTTCATCAGCAACGGCTTTCAGCTCATTAAGGATGATGGGATTTTTAGCGGCCTGGCTGTTTTCCATCATCAGTGCAATTTTCATCTCGTCTCTCCTGAATGCATGGCGGGCGATCCCGCTGTGGATACCTTTTCCACTTAACCTTACTATCAAACAAACGCACTTTCAAATTAAGTGAAAACTTGTTTTAAAAAACAAAGATGCGCTCACAATTTCGCAGGCGGGACCGGCTCGTTGCACGGTGAAGGGTCAGATCCTCCGGCTATTCCAGCCATTGCGCCCCATCGCGTTGGTTACAATGGCATATTTCCCGACACGCAGAGTGAACCATGAAAAGTGTAATCATCGCCGGAACGATCCTGCTGCTCGCTGGGTGCAGCATCAACCGTGAGGCACAAGTAAGCAGCACCGATGCCCCTAACGGGATTGTGCGCCTCGACTATGGCCAGGCCATGCTGCAAAATGCCTGGTCTGACGACTATGTCAATAACGGTACGGCAACAAAAGCCTGTCAAAACATGGGCTATGCCACCGCGTCAGCCTACGGACAGCCCATTAAAACCTGTACGCTCATCAGCGGCTCGCTGTGTCTGAATGAAAGCGTGACCATTCAGTATAAATGTCAGGGTTACGCCGTAACCGCCGGCAGCCAGAATCCGTGGTATTAACCGGTACTGCCAGTCACGCTGGCAGTTTATTTAATAAGAACAAAAACAATTCGCATTAATAAAAATAAATAGCGGCAATGCGTTTTATTCCCATTCGTATTTTTAATAAAGAGATATTTATTTTACTTTTTGCAAATAATTAAATAACAAATTATAGTGTCGCTCATCGTGAACCAGAAATAATAAACCGGAGCTGCACCATGCTAAAAACTGAAATGATCGACAAGCTCAATGCGCAAATGAATCTTGAGCTTTTTTCTTCCCTGCTTTATCAGCAGATGAGCGCCTGGTGCAGCTATCACAGCTTTGAAGGGGCCGCCGCCTTCCTGCGTCGTCATGCTCAGGAAGAGATGACGCACATGCAGCGTCTGTTTGATTATCTGACGGATACCGGCAGCCTGCCGCGCATCGATAACGTGGCGTCGCCTTTCGCCGAGTACGGCTCTCTGGATGAATTGTTCCGCGCCACGTACGAGCATGAACAGCTGATCACCCAGAAAATAAATGAACTGGCTCATGCCGCTATGACCAGCCAGGATTATCCAACCTTTAATTTCCTTCAGTGGTATGTGGCTGAACAGCACGAAGAAGAGAAGCTGTTTAAATCCGTACTGGATAAATTATCGCTGGCGGGGAAATCCGGGGAAGGCCTGTACTTCATCGATAAAGAGCTGTCGACTCTCGATACTCAGAATTAATATCAAAACGGTGCTGACTTTTCAGCACCGTTTTATTTTAATGACGGCAAATTTTACTTTCGTGCGTAGAAAAGCCCTCTTCTGCCGGAATGAATTTTCCGCGCGCCGCCAGAAATGCCACCAGCTCTTCGGCGGACATCTCCGAAGCCGAACAGGTATGGAATCGCGCCGCTTCGCCAAAGCGGGCATGAATTGCCTCAACCAGACTCTGCTCCGTATAGCGCTCACCTGACTCAATCATCATATTAAGCACGTCGTGACCGTGAATTGACATGGTTACCTCTCGCAAATAAAAAGCAGACTAACCGCTCCCTCCACGACACGCTTTGCGCTGGCGCAGGTTCCCCTTTTCTTTTTGTAAATTAATCATTACACCCTATGTAACGGTGATTTGACGAGATGGGGCTTTTCCCTTACTCTGCGCCGCAGAATGAGTCGCGGTATGGAAGGGTTGTAGAGGAAAGCGTGAAAAACAGAACTCTGGGAAGTATTTTTATCGTCGCCGGAACGACAATTGGCGCAGGAATGTTGGCTATGCCGCTGGCGGCTGCCGGCGTCGGATTTGGCGTGACCGTACTGTTACTGGGCGGGTTGTGGGCCCTGATGTGTTACACCGCGCTCCTGTTGCTGGAGGTTTATCAGCACGTCCCTGCCGATACCGGCCTAGGCTCCCTCGCGGCACGCTATCTTGGACGCTACGGGCAGTGGATCACCGGTTTTAGCATGATGTTCCTGATGTACGCGCTGACTGCCGCTTACATCAGCGGCGCCGGGGAACTGATAGCGTCAAGTATCAATGACGGCTTCGGGGCGTCGGTTTCACCGGAAACAGGCGCCATTGTCTTTGCGCTAATCGGTGGCGGCGTGGTTTGCGCGGGCACGTCGCTGGTCGATCTGTTTAACCGCTTTTTATTCAGCGCCAAAATTCTCTTCCTTGTTGTGATGCTGGTGCTGCTGGCCCCGCACGTTCATAAGATCAATCTGCTGACGATGCCGCTGGAAAAAGGCCTGGCGCTTTCGGCTATCCCGGTGATTTTTACCTCGTTCGGTTTTCACGGCAGCGTGCCGAGCATCGTCAGCTATATGAACGGCGACACACGCAAGCTGCGCCGCGTCTTTGTCATCGGCAGCGCCATTCCGCTGATTGCCTATCTGTTCTGGCAGCTGGTGACGCTGGGCAGCATCGATTCCACCACTTTTATTGGCCTGATGGCCGAGCATTCTGGTCTGAATGGTTTCCTGGTTGCCCTGCGTAACGTGGTGGCCTCTTCACACGTTGAGCTGGCGGTACATCTGTTTGCAGACCTGGCGCTGGCAACCTCGTTCCTCGGCGTGGCGCTTGGCCTGTTTGACTATATGGCGGATCTGCTCCAGCGTCGCAATACCGTTGCCGGACGCTTACAGACGGGGGCGATGACCTTCCTGCCGCCGCTGGCCTTCGCGCTCTTTTATCCGCGCGGGTTTGTGATGGCGCTGGGGTATGCCGGCGTGGCGTTATCGGTTCTGGCCCTGCTGTTGCCTTCCCTGCTGGCGTGGAAAAGCCGCCAGCAGCATCCGCAGCAGGGGTATCGCGTGGCGGGCGGTACGCCAATGCTGTGCGCGGTGTTTGGTTGTGGGGTGGTGATTATTCTGGTGCAGGTGCTGATTGCAGCGGGAATGCTGCCGGAAGTGGGGTAAAAAAAGGGGCTATGAATAGCCCCTTTTTTCAGTGCAGGCAGCAGCTTTTAAACTTCTTCCCGCTGCCGCACGGGCACGGGTCGTTACGCCCCACTTTCGCCCCGTTGATTATTGGCTTTTTCGCTTCCGGCTGCTGAGGGTTAGCGACCCAATAGTTATACAAACGCAGCGCCGCAGGCTGAATGCTCTCGATGCTGGCCATATACTCCTCTTCGGTCAGTGCATCCAGCTTCTCGCTGTTCTCTTCCGTGCCGTGCAGGGCAATCACCGCCAGATCCGCTTCCAGCGCTTCCGGCAGGGATGACCAGTCCGTCAGCGCCACGCCGCGCATGTAGCCATAGCACCACTCTTCCACCACGGTGTAGCTCTGGCCGTCAACGTCGTTATAGCCAAACAGCGGTTCAAACTGATCCGGGTATTCGCTCAGACGCTCGGCAATATCGTTCATGTGCTTAAAGCAAAGATCGATAAACCGGTTCATCTCACGATCGTTTTTCCAGCGCGGAATATACTTCTCACCACCCCAGACCGCCACCAGCCAGGTGTCGGGCTCCACCACAACGGGACCGGAAAGTACTGCGGTAAGCATGCCGTCCAGTTCGGACACGTCAATCACGGATGCATCGTCGTGACCGTAAGACATTAACGTCTCTTCCAGCCACGCCATCTCGCTTTCATTTAATGGGCCTTCAGCCATTGCTGATACTCCTGATAAAAAAAACGATCCTGACATATATCGCCGCCCGTGCCTATCTGAAGTTGAGGTCTTTGCTGCTGCAAAAACGTGCAAATCGTGACCGTTGCACAACTTATGGGCTTTGTTGTTAAGGAGATGTGATCTCCGCTGAAAATTCATCTTGTCCCGCAAAGGGGCGTAAAACGGCACTCTATACTCAACATGTTGTGCCCCGGTCAAGGGATTAACCATTCTGGCAACCTTTTTGCTTAATGTTCTGCGCGCTTCACGGTGCGTGGGATCCTCGCCGTATTAAGCAGAAGATTGCTCCTAAAGTGCATTTTGTTCTCGCTCTTGTTTTTGGATTAACAATGCCATCAGGCGTTCGGGTTTATACCTGGTGCAAAAACCTCTTTGCTAAGGAACATAATAATGTCGCTGAAATTTACCAAAACTCCCCTCTCCCTCGTGCTGGCCGGCTGTCTGGTAACGGCCTTTTCCGCGCAGGCCGATATCGTCATCGGCGTGGCCGGGCCGTTCACCGGCCCGAACGCAACCTACGGCGATCAATACTGGCATGGCGCTACGCAGGCGGCGGAAGACATTAACGCCGCAGGCGGGATCAACGGTGAGAAAATCAAACTGGTTCAGGGCGATGACGCCTGCGAGCCCAAACAGGCCGTTGCCGTCGCCAACCGCTTAGTCGATCAGGATAAGGTGAAAGCGGTCGTCGGCCACTTCTGCTCCTCGTCGACCATGCCCGCCTCCGAGGTGTATAGCGATGCCGGGATCCTCTCCATCACTCCCGGCTCAACGAACCCGCTGATTACCGAGCGCGGCATGAGCGATGTGTTCCGCATGTGCGGTCGTGACGACCAGCAGGGCCAGGTCGCCAGCGATTTTATTCTTGATAAGCTGAAGGCCAAACGGGTGGTCATTATCCACGATAAGGACACTTACGGTCAGGGGCTGGCGGATGCCACTAAGGCGGCGCTGGCAAAACGCGGCGTTAAGGATGTGATGTACGAAGGATTATCGCGCGGGGAAAAAGACTTTAACGCGCTGGTGACCAAGATTGGCGCACAAAAACCGGACGTGGTGTTCTTCGGAGGCTGCCATCCGGAAGCGGGCCCGCTGGTTCGCCAGATGCGTGAGCAGGGCGTGCAGGCGAAGTTCTTCTCGGGGGACTGTATCGTCAATGAAGAGATGGTCACCGCTGCTGGCGGAGCGCAATACACCAACGGTATTTACATGACGTTCGGTAAAGATCCGCGCATGATCCCCGACGGAAAAGCCGTGATTGATAAATTCCGCGCCGGTAAATTTGAACCAGAAGGCTACACCCTCTATGCCTACGCTTCCGTGCAGGCTATCGCGGCGGCTTTCAAGGCCACAAAAGGCACGGATTCAGCGAAAGCCAGCGAGTGGCTGAAGGCCAACCCAGTCGACACGGTCATGGGTCAAAAAGCCTGGGACAGCAAAGGTGACCTCAAGGTGTCTGACTACGTGGTCTACCAGTGGGACGACAAAGGCAAATATAAAGAAGTGCCATAACGGGACGGAATCTGCTCTGCGCCGGCAGGTCTGCCTGTCGGCGTAACCCTTTCTTCAGGTGCGCGACAATGAGTACATTCTTCCTACAGCAGTTAATTAATGGCTTAACGCTGGGTTCGGTCTACGGCCTTATCGCCATCGGCTATACCATGGTGTACGGCATCATCGGTATGATTAACTTCGCCCACGGCGAAGTGTATATGATTTCCGCCTATCTCTCGGCCATTGGCCTGGCCCTGCTGGCGTTTTTTGGACTTCAGTCCTTTCCGCTGCTGATCCTTGGGACGCTGGTTTTCACCATCGTGGTCACCGGGGTTTACGGCTGGACGATCGAGCGCATCGCCTATAAGCCGCTACGCAATTCGACGCGTCTGGCGCCGCTGATTTCGGCTATCGGGATGTCGCTGATACTGCAAAACTACGCCCAGCTCAGTCAGGGTCCGCGTCAGCAGGGCGTGCCCACCCTGCTGGATGGCGTGCTGCGTTTTCACATGGGCGAAGGGTTTGTCCAGATAACCTATACCAAAGTCTTTATTCTCATCGCCTCGTTCGCGGGCATGCTGGTGCTGACCTGGATCATCAACCGTACCCGCCTGGGGCGGATGTGCCGTGCGGTGCAGCAGGATCGCAAAATGGCCTCTATTCTGGGCATCAATACCGACAGAATTATTTCGCTGGTGTTTGTTATCGGCGCAGCCATGGCCGGGCTGGCGGGCGTGCTGATCACTATGAATTACGGCACCTTTGATTTCTACGTCGGGTTCGTTATCGGCATTAAGGCCTTTACGGCGGCGGTGCTGGGCGGCATCGGCTCTCTGCCCGGGGCGATGCTCGGCGGGCTGATTCTGGGCGTCGCAGAAGCGCAATTCTCCGGGATGGTGAACTCAGATTATAAAGACGTGTTCTCGTTTGGTTTGCTGGTCTTAATTCTGATCTTCCGTCCTCAGGGGCTGTTAGGCCGCCCTGTCGTGGCTAAAGTGTAAGGAACAACGCGATGACCTCTGACGGCTTTTCCCTGAAGCGCTGCATTCTGGACGCAATTTTTTCCGGAATGATCGCCCTGATTATTTTTGGCCCGATTGCGGGCGTCATACTGGATGGTTACAGCTTTAACTTTGACGGCCAGCGTCTGGCGTGGATTGTTGGCACCGTGATGCTGGGACGCTTTTTGCTGAGCGCCTTCACGGGCACGTCGGCCGGAAAGCGTTTACAGGCGCGGTTTGAATCCGACAATGCGGGGGTGTATGTCCGGCCACCGGAATATAAAAGCCGCCTGCGCTGGATCCTTCCGCTGATTATCGCGCTGGCGATCTGCTTCCCGTTTGTTGCCACCAAATACGTGCTGACGGTCGCTATTCTCGGGCTGATCTACGTTCTGCTCGGCCTTGGGCTGAACATCGTCGTCGGGCTCGCGGGTCTGCTGGATCTGGGTTACGTCGCCTTTTACGCCATTGGCGCCTATGGCCTGGCGCTCGGGTATCAGTATCTGGGCCTCGGGTTCTGGAGCATGCTGCCGCTGGCGGCGCTGATGGCCGCTGGCGCGGGTGCCCTGCTCGGCTTTCCGGTGCTGCGCATGCACGGGGATTATCTCGCCATCGTCACGCTCGGGTTCGGCGAGATCATCCGCCTGGTGCTGAACAACTGGCTCACCTTCACCGGCGGGCCAAACGGCGTTTCGGCCCCTGCTCCGACCTTTTTTGGCCTGGAGTTTGGCCGACGCGCCAAAGAAGGCGGCGTACCCTTCCACGAGTTTTTCGGCCTGACCTATAACCCCAACATGAAGTTTATCTTCATCTATGCCGTGCTTTTTCTGGTGGTCATGCTGGTCCTGTACATTAAACACCGGCTGACCCGAATGCCCATTGGCCGGGCGTGGGAAGCGCTCCGTGAGGATGAGATTGCCTGCCGTTCCATGGGGCTTAACCACGTTCTGGTCAAACTTTCTGCCTTCACCCTGGGCGCATCAACGGCAGGTATTGCCGGGGTGTTTTTTGCCACCTATCAGGGATTTGTTAACCCCACCTCTTTCACCTTTTTTGAATCGGCCCTGATCCTCGCGATCGTGGTTCTGGGCGGGATGGGTTCTACCGTGGGCGTTGTGCTGGCCGCCTTTGTGCTGACCGTCACGCCTGAACTGCTGCGCAGCTTTGCGGAATACCGCGTGTTGCTCTTTGGCATGCTGATGGTGGTGATGATGATCTGGCGTCCTCGCGGTCTGATCCGCATCAACCGCAGCGGATTTGCCGTACGGAAAGGAGTGGCGCCATGAACGCAACGATTTTGCGCGTAGAACATCTGATGATGCATTTCGGCGGGATCAAGGCCCTGAATGACGTCAATCTTGAGGTGCAGCGCGGGTCAATTACCGCCCTGATAGGCCCTAACGGCGCGGGGAAAACGACCGTCTTTAACTGCCTGACCGGTTTCTACCGGGCCTCCGGCGGCAACATCCTGTTCAATGCGCGGCATAAAACCACCAACGTCATTCAGGTGCTCGGGCAGAAATTCCAGCCCGGCGACTGGCTCAACCCGGCGCAGCTTGGTCAACGCCTGTTCTATAAGATGTTTGGCGGCACGCATCTGGTGAACCGCGCGGGTCTTGCGCGCACGTTTCAGAACATCCGCCTGTTCCGCGAGATGTCGGTGGTGGAAAACCTGCTGGTGGCACAGCATATGCGCGTCAACCGTAACCTGCTGGCGGGGGTACTCAACACCCCTGCGTATCGTCGAGCAGAGAACGATGCGCTGGACCGGGCGTTTTACTGGCTGGAGGTGGTGGATCTGGTGGATTGCGCGAACCGTCTGGCCGGTGAAATGTCCTATGGCCAGCAGCGACGCCTCGAAATCGCCCGCGCCATGTGTACCGGCCCGGAGATGATTTGTCTTGATGAACCCGCTGCCGGCCTGAACCCGGTAGAGACGCACAAGCTGAGCGATATCATTCGGTTCCTGCGCGACCACCACGACATCACGGTATTGCTGATTGAGCATGATATGGGGATGGTGATGGACATTTCGGACGACATTATTGTGCTCGATCACGGCGACGTTATTGCCAGAGGTAAACCCGCCGAGATCCAGCACAACGAAAAGGTGATTGCCGCGTACCTGGGCACCGACGAAAGCGAGGTAAATCTGTGAGCGAACCGATGCTTCAGTTTCATGATGTGGACGTGTTCTACGGGGCGATCCAGGCGTTGAAGCAGGTTTCGCTGGAGGTGAATAAAGGGGAAACCGTGGCCCTGATTGGCGCTAACGGCGCGGGGAAATCCACATTATTGATGTCTGTTTTTGGCCAGCCCCGGATCCGCAATGGGCAGATCCTCTTCTGCGGGGAGGATATCAGCCAAAAATCCACCCACTACGTGGCCACCGGCGGCATCGCGCAGGCACCGGAGGGGCGGCGCATTTTCCCGGATATGTCTGTAGAGGAGAACCTGCTGATGGGGACAATCCCCATCGGCAATCACCATGCGGCGGCAGATCTGCAAAGCATGTTTGACCTGTTTCCCCGCCTCAGGGAGCGACGCAACCAGCGGGCGATGACGCTCTCCGGCGGCGAACAGCAGATGCTGGCTATCGCCCGGGCGTTGATGAGCCGCCCCAAACTTCTGCTGCTGGATGAACCCAGTCTCGGCCTTGCGCCCATCGTGGTTAAACAGATCTTCCAGACGCTGCGCGAGCTTGCCCGTAACGGAATGACGATTTTTCTGGTAGAGCAGAACGCGCACCATGCGCTGAAGTTGTCCGATCGCGGCTATGTGATGGTTAACGGGCAGATTCGGTTAAGCGGCAGCGGCGAGGCGCTGCTGAGGGATCCGGAGGTGAGGAAGGCATATCTGGGTGGCGTGTGAAGCCAGGGCTATAGTGAGAAAAACTCACAGTGATTTCCATTATTAATCGTTTTTCTGATGCGACCGTATTCAAATATCATCCTCACGACCCGCCTTTGCGCGGGCCGATAAAACGTTCAGCCGCAAACTGAATAATAATGATAAGAGGATCCGGGGCAAACATGACACTTGATGCGTTATATCAGTTAATGAAAACTGTATTACCACCTGACACCGATTCAGCCAATGATTTACAGGATTTTATGGCCATGCTTATGGCGACGAAACATCACTCAGAGGCTCTGTCACCGTTTTCGCAGCGCGTGTACATGCTGTCCGTAGCCCATCGCGACCCTAAGCAAGCGGCTGCGCTGATTTCAGCCTGTCATCCTGAAGCAGGAAAGCCCCTTCCGCTGCTCGACTTCTCCGGCTGGCCGCACGTGCGTTACGCCACGTCGGGTGAATTTCAGACGCCCGAGTCCGAGGCATATTTTCATAAGATTACGTCTGCGGCCACGATATTACGCGACGCAATCATCGAGGCCGAGCAGCAAAAAAATACCCCTGCTTTTTATATTCTGGATAAGGTGCTCAGCCTGAACAGCGCTTTGCCAGAACGCTATAAAAAGATGGCAAACATCTCTTACTCATAAGGGTATTAATAAACCCGGCTTTCATCGTATTCCAGAAAAAGAATATCCAGAGCCGGAACGACCGGGGTATGGCTTTGCAGCCAGGCCAGAAGGTGCTGGATGCTCTCTCTTTTGAGCGAATTTTTTGGCCAGACGAGGTAGTAGCCATCTCCCGTCGCGATAGCTTCCCTGAACGGCAGGCCCAGCAGGCCGCTTTTCAGGGCATCAAGCGTGAGATGCAGGTCGGCGATGGCGATGCCATGCCCGTTCATCGCGGCGATACTTCCCTGTTCAAGGGTGTCAAACACCATGCCGCTGCTCATATCGAGCCCCGGGAACAAGCCCGTCCTTCGCAGCCAGCGCCTCCAGTCCCGTCTGTCCGGTGAAGGATGGATCAGATCGCATTGCGAAAGCTGCTGCCGGGCCGGTTCGAGAAGCGATGGTGTGCAAACCGGAATAAGCCATTCATGAAAAAGCAGCTGGCTTTCCGTTGTCTCACCAAAACGGCCATTGCCGAGAAGAATGGCGCAGTCGTATGGCTCAAGATTGAAATCAACGGTGTCAATGTCCATCCAGACGCTGGCAATCTCCACCTGTGGTTTTGCATGGTTGTTGCGAAAAGATCGCAGCACGTCGAGAAGCCATCTCATGGTCAGGGTGCTGGGTGCTTTTAACCGCAGCAGATGGTTTTCACTGCGAAATGCCCGGCAGGCCCATTCAATGCTCGTGAAGCTTTCGTTCAGCTGTCCGGCAAGCACCCGCCCGGCTTCAGTGACCTCCACGCGAGGACCTTGCCTTTTGAAAAGCTCGCAGTCGAACCATTGTTCAAGGGTACGGACATGTCTGCTGACCGCGCCCGGCGTAATATTCAGCGTTTCAGCGGCTTTACTAAAGGAGTTCAGCCGCGCAGCAACCTCAAACGCACGCAGTGCATACAATGGCGGTAAAGACATAGCGTCCCTTACATAACGTGATGAGATGAGGAATCGGGGTCGCAAACGTGCACGTGTTCAAACCGCATATCGCGCCCGCTACACGATAGCATAATGCGTATCTGTTTAATTCCGTTACGAAAGGAACGCTGTGTATTAAGTGAAGATCAGGGATGAAAGAGAATGATTAACGGAAGACCAGGCACAAAAAAACCACCTTTCGGTGGTTTCACGACACTGCTTATTGCTTTGATTATTCTTTGTTTCCCATGGTAGCCGGAGTGGGACTTGAACCCACACAGCGCGAACGCCGAGGGATTTTAAATCCCTTGTGTCTACCGATTCCACCATCCGGCCAGGGAAGAAAGTGGAGGCGCGTTCCGGAGTCGAACCGGACTAGACGGATTTGCAATCCGCTACATAACCGCTTTGCTAACGCGCCTTAAATCTTTTGTCTTTCGACACGCACCCGCAAACTGCCGATGCTTTAATCTGGAGCGGGAAACGAGACTCGAACTCGCGACCCCGACCTTGGCAAGGTCGTGCTCTACCAACTGAGCTATTCCCGCATGTTATCAAGTTAACTGCTAACCACTTGATTTCATTATCGTCCGGCTAACTGTGCCGCCGTTCGATGCGTTGCATTCTACTGATATGACGTTTTGAGTCAACGTTATTTTTTGCATCTCAGGATCGTTTGCTGAAAATTAAGCCGAAACGATCACTGTTCAAGCAAATCACCGCGCGCAGCGTTCAAATATTGCAGCATTGACCACAGCGTCAGCACTGCCGCAACCCACAGCAGGCCAATGCCGGCCCACTCGACCCAGGCATTCGGACGCCACAGCATCCACACCAGCGCCGCCATTTGTGCGGTGGTTTTGACTTTACCGATCCAGGATACCGCCACGCTGCTGCGTTTCCCCAGCTCCGCCATCCATTCGCGCAGGGCAGAGATAATAATTTCACGGCCAATCATGGTCGCGGCGGGCAGCGTGACCCACCAGGTATGATAATGCTCCGCCACCAGCACCATCGCGATCGCCACCATCACCTTATCCGCGACCGGATCGAGGAACGCGCCAAAGCGGGTGCTCTGATTCCAGCGGCGTGCCAGATACCCGTCAAACCAGTCCGTCACGGCGGCAATCAGGAAAATCAGCGCACAGGCAAAAGGCGCCCAGACGACCGGCAGGTAAAATGCCAGTACAAAGAACGGAATGAGCACAACGCGAAAAAGGGTGAGCAACGTAGGGATATTAAATCGCATGATGACGGTAACTGTCTGTTGTCAGTAAAATTTAGCTCTATGTTGCTACAGAGCCCTCAATGTTTCAACGAGTAGTAGATCTTTTCTGCCAGCCCTTGCGAAATACCCGGCACTTTTGCAATTTCCTCCATGCTGGCATTGAGTAATCCTTGCAATCCGCCCATATACTTCAACAGCATCTGGCGACGTTTTGGCCCAACGCCTTCGATAGTCTCGAGGGTACTGGTATTTTTCACCTTCGCCCGTTTTTTGCGGTGCCCGCTGATGGCGTGATCGTGCGACTCATCGCGGATGTGCTGGATCACGTGCAGCGCCGGGGAATCTGGCGGCAGGCTAAAGCCCTCGCCCTCCGGCTCGAAGAACAGCGTTTCCAGGCCCGCTTTACGATCCGCCCCTTTCGCCACCCCTAACAGCAGCGGATGGTTTTTGTCCCACTCCACGTCGAGCGATTCAAACACCGCCTTCGCCTGGCCCAGCTGCCCTTTCCCGCCGTCGATAAGGATAACGTCAGGAATTTTGCTCTCTTCAATCGCTTTACCATAGCGACGACGCAGCACCTGGTTCATGGCGGCGTAATCATCACCGGGCGTAATGCCGGTGATATTATAGCGTCGATACTCTGCCCGCAGCGGACCGTTGGCATCAAAGACCACGCACGACGCCACGGTCTGCTCACCCATCGTATGGCTGATGTCGAAACATTCCATACGTTTCACTTCCGGCAGCTTGAGCAGCGTCGCAAGCGCGGTTAAACGCTGGCTGACGGTCGACTGCTGGGAAAGTTTGGTGGTCAGCGCCGTAGCGGCATTGGTTCGCGCCAGCTTCAGATAGCGCGCGCGATCCCCGCGCGGTTTCGTCTGGACATTCACCCGGCGGCCTGCCAGCTCTGAAAGCGAATCCGCCAGCAGGGTTTTATCGTCAAGCGTAAAGTCGAGCAGGATCTCCGAAGGCAGCGTACGCATCTGGCTGCCCTGCAAATAAAACTGGCCGACGAAAGTCTCCACCACTTCACCCAGCTCGGTGCCACCCGGCACCTTCGGGAAGTAGCTGCGGCTGCCGAGCACTTTACCCTGACGAATAAACAGCACGTGAACACAGGCGAGACCGGCGTCAAAAGCGACGCCGATTACATCGAGGTCGTCGCCGGTATTGGAAACAAACTGCTTCTCGGTCACCCTGCGCACCGCCTGGATCTGATCGCGGATGCGGGCGGCTTCCTCAAACTCCAGCCCCGCGCTGGCTTTTTCCATGCGGGCAATCAGCTGCGTGAGCACCTGATCGTCTTTCCCGGCTAAAAACAGGCGTACATATTCCACCTGCTGCGCGTACTCTTCTTCGCTCACCAGCCCTTCAACGCACGGCCCCAGACAGCGGCCAATTTGATATTGCAGGCATGGCCGGGATCGGTTGCGGTAGACGCTGTTTTCGCACTGGCGAACGGGGAAGATTTTTTGCAATAGCGCCAGCGTTTCCCGTACGGCATAACCGTTCGGGAAGGGGCCGAAATATTCCCCTTTCGCATGCTTAGCGCCACGATGCATCGCCAGCCGCGGGTGCGTATCACCACTCAGGAAGATAAACGGGTAGGACTTATCATCGCGCAGCAGAACGTTGTAGCGCGGCTGATACAACTTAATGTAGTTGTGCTCAAGGAGCAGCGCTTCCGTTTCCGTGTGCGTCACGGTGACATCAATGTTATGTATGAGGGCAACCAGCGCTTCGGTTTTACGGGAAGCAAGGTTGCTGCGGAAGTAGCTGGAAAGGCGTTTTTTGAGATCTTTCGCCTTACCGACATAGATAACCGTACCGCCAGCGTCGTACATACGGTAGACGCCCGGCTGGCTGGTGACGGTTTTCAGAAATGCTTTTGAATCGAACGCTTCACTCACTGACTTAATAACGACTCCGCATTGCACAAACCATGGCGAATGGCCAGGTGAGTCAGTTCGACATCACCGTGAATGTTCAGTTTACTGAACATCCGATAGCGATAGCTGTTGACCGTTTTCGGGCTGAGATTCAGCTGCTCTGAAATCTCATTCACCTTCTGACCTTTAGTAATCATCAGCATAATCTGCAATTCGCGCTCAGACAAACTGGCAAACGGCGATTCCGTTTTTTCCGGTTCAATCTGACTCAACGCCATCTGTTGAGCAATATCAGAAGCAATGTAGCGCTGCCCTGCGTGTACGGAACGGATCGCATTGACGACTTCCTGCGGTGCGGCACCTTTACTCAGGTATCCTGCGGCACCTGCCTGCATAACTCTGGCGGGCAGCGGATTTTCAGTGTGTACGGTCAGCATGATGACTTTGGTATCAACAAACATGCGGGCGATTTTACGCGTGGCTTCAAGCCCGCCGATGCCGGGCATGTTCATATCCATCAGCACCACGTCTGCTGAGTGAGTACGACACCATTTGACGGCATCTTCACCACAGCACGCCTCGCCGGCAACTTTAATACCCTTTATATCTTCAAGAATGCGTCGTATCCCTGCGCGCACCAGTTCGTGGTCATCAACAAGAAGGACGTTGATCAAAGGAAATGTCTCCAGAATAGGGATAACGCTACTGACTGCTAATTGTGTTTATATTAACGGTTTTCCATGCAAGATTAAAACGCTAAAAAATCGGCTATACGATTCGGGTCTCGTTTTTGGAAATTAGGCTGTACAGTAAGTGGAAAGAAAACCCATGTACACTGGGCTTTACCGCTATTTTTTGGCACCAGCATTCAAAAAGCTACCAAAACATTTGTTAACGTAAACTAAAAAATGCTCTCATTTTTTTGTAACAACAATTAACGGATGACGTACCGGCGATAAACATTTAATTGTCGCTAACATATTGGACAGATTACCTTCATAATCCGCACCAGCCAATAATCAATACGCGGAAAAGTATAAAAAACAACCACTGCATTTTTTGCCGCAGCTTGTGGTATACTCCGCCGCCTTAACTTTCATCGTCGCGCTCATGCGCTGTTTTATAATGAGGAAAATAAATGAGCACACCTGAATTTGCCACTGCCGAGAATAACCAGGAACTGGCACAGGAAGTTAACTGCCTGAAGTCGCTGCTGACGCTTATGCTACAAGCGATGGGCCAGGCTGATGCTGGACGTGTGATCATTAAAATGGAAAAACAGATCGCGCAGATGGAAGACCAGGCGGAATCCGCTGTTTTTGCCAATACGGTTAAGCAAATTAAACAAGCCTACCGCCAGTAACAAAAAAGGCTGGATGCAGTGCATTCAGCCTTTTCCTCGTCTGACACGCAGAACGTGAGAGCAGTCAGATAAGTCCCGTCGCGGCGGCATAACACGCTATCTGGATCTTATTCGGCGCGTTGAATTTCTTCTGCATATTCTTCTGATGGAAGTTCACGGTATTTTCCGAGATGGAGAGAATGATGGCAATTTCTGCCGACGTCTTCCCTTCTGCGGTCCACTTCAGTATTTCCCGTTCACGCTTGCTGAATTTCATTTCCGGCGGCATCACCGTCTCATGTTCAAAACGCAACAGCGTTGTGAGCGCCATCTGGACCAGCATTTGCAAACGCAGCTCAACTTCTTCATTGGTGATGGCGTTTGCTTCTACGCTGGTACGTGACACAGAGAGGAAGCCGAGCGCATGATTTGGCAGCATCAGACACTGCGTTATTCCCTTGCGCAAACCGTGGTCGCGGGCGCCGTCCCATAATTGCTGGGCATCCGCGAATAATTCATCCGTCCAGGGCAAATGTCCCTGTATGAAATTCTCCGGCTTCAGTACCGGATCGATGGTGAAATAATTCTCGGACTGATATTGTGCCATCCATTGTTGCGGATAACTGGAATGGACGGAGGTTCGCGGGCGGGTAAATGGCACAGGGTGTCGAACACAAAGCGCATAATAATCGAATTCAAGCGCCTGCGTTTGTCGCTGAAGCTCCTGATATACCTCGTCAGCACAGGTCATTTCCTGGAACCGAAGGAAGCATTCCCGTCGCCAGGTGAAAAAGTCTATATCCCTCATACGTAGTGAATGAAGCCTCTGAAATAGATAATCATTATTATGGTGAATATAACCTAACACATAAAGCATGATTATTTATATAAAATATCGGCCACGGGCAGATTATCTTTAATTTGAGGAAGGCTTAACCACATTAGCCGGAATAAAAAAGCAACAGAACCGAATTTAAGGGAGGATAATTTGCCCCAGAAGCGGCATCCGGAGCAAATTGAGTGCGAAAATGCTACTGCATTAAGAATTTTTCAAGGAACTGGCGGGTGCGGGGCTGCTGCGGATTGGCAAACAGCGCTTTAGCCGGCCCCTGCTCTACTATTCGCCCCTGGTCCATGAAAATGGCCCGATCGGCCACATCGCGGGCAAAGCTCATTTCATGCGTCACGATCACCATCGTGCGTTTTTCCTGCGCCAGCTGGCGGATGGTGTTCAGCACTTCCCCGACCAGCTCCGGATCGAGCGCGGAGGTGGGTTCGTCGAACAGGATCACATCCGGGCGCATCGCCAACGCGCGCGCAATGGCGACACGCTGCTGCTGCCCGCCCGATAAGCGACGCGGATAGCTCGTCTCCTTCCCTGCCAGGCCAACCTTCGCCAGCAGCTCGCGGGCGCGGGCCGTCGCGTCTTCCTTTGGTTCACCCTTGACGATGACCGGGCCTTCAATAATGTTTTCCAGCACCGTACGGTGTGGAAAGAGGTTAAAGCTCTGGAATACGAAGCCGACATGCTGGCGCAGGCGGCGAATCAACCCTTTTTGCTGGCTGATGGATTTCCCGGTATCAATGGTGATATCGCCCACGCGGATCGTCCCGCCTTCGGGCTGCTCCAGCAAATTGATGCTGCGCAACAGCGTGGTTTTCCCTGACCCACTCGGGCCGATAATAGCCACCACTTCGCCCTGCTCAACCTCAAGGTCGATGCCGTGCAGCACCGTTTGCCCATGGAATTTTTTCACCAGGTTTTTGACGTCAATTGCACTCATTTTGGATCTCGCTCCTGGCGGTTAAGCTGGTTTTCAAAATAGTTTTGCAGGGCCGACAGCACCGTCGCCATCACCCAGTAAATCAGCGAGGCCGCCAGATACATGGTAAACACTTCCAGCGTGCGCGAAGTGATCAGCTGCGCCTGACGGAACAGCTCCGGCACCTGAATGGTTGCCGCAAGCGAGGTGTCTTTCACGAGGCTGATAAAGCTGTTGCTAAGCGGAGGCAGCGCTACGCGCGCCGCCTGCGGCAGGATCGCCCGACGCAGCGTCTGCCACGGGGTCATCCCGATACTGGCCGCCGCTTCCCACTGCCCTTTATCGATGGACGAGATCGCCGCACGCAGCGTTTCCGAGGTGTACGCCGCCGTATTCAGCGACAGACCAATCATCGCCGCCGGGATCGGATCCAGCTCGATACCGAACTGGGGCAGCCCGTAGTAGATCATGAACAGCTGGGCGATAAGCGGCGTTCCGCGGAACACGGAGATATAAAAGCGCGCCAGCCACCGCACCGGCCAGATGTTTGACATGCGCATCAGAGCCAGCACGAACCCGAGCACCAGCCCGAAGAACATCCCGCCGATACTGAGCTGTAACGTAAACACCGCGCCCTTAAGTAAGAACGGCAGCGAATCAATAACCAGTTGAATACTTTCTTGCATTATTATTTTTCGACCTGATTTTTAGACATGAGGATGATAGGCAAACAGCGCAGGCGCCCCGCCAGTATGAACAAACAAAATGGGTCCTTCATCCTTAAAGCGCTTCCGGGCAATGCCGTCGATAAGGCCCGCCATTGCTTTGCCGGTATAGACCGGGTCAAGCAGAATGCCTTCGAGACGCGCCAGCAGCTTAACGGCCTCCATCCCTTCATCATTGGGGGTGCCATAGCCGGGTGCAAAGTAGTCATCCCACAGCATAATTTCCGCCTTCGCCTCAAGCTCAAGCTGTTCAGCTACCGCCTGTTGCAGCGTGACGACTTTCGGCTTTTGGTCCGCAACGCTTCTGGAAACCGTTACGCCAATCAGCTCAACGTCCGGCATCAGTTGCTCAAGCCCGACCGCTAAACCGGCATGGGTACCCGCGCTGCCGGACGCCACCACCACCGAGGACAGACTCACCGCACCTTCGCACTGCTGCGCGATTTCCAGTGCGCTCTCAACATAGCCGAGGGCACCCAGCGCATTCGAGCCGCCAACCGGAATGACGTACGGACGAAAGCCCTGCGCTTCCAGGCGCGTCGCCAGTTCATCAAGCTGGGCAGCCGGATCGGTCAACGCGTCAACCATTTCAACCTGCACGTTGAACAGATCCAGCAGCAGGCGGTTACCGTTAGTCAGGTAATTCTCAGCCTGCGTGCCAATCGGGTTTTCCAGCAGGGCTACGCAGTGAAGGCCCAGCTTTGCCGCCACGGCCGCCGTCTGGCGAACATGGTTAGACTGAATGGCCCCGGCGGTGACCAGCGTATCCGCGCCCTCGCGCAGGGCATCGGCGGCGAGAAATTCGAGCTTGCGCAGCTTATTTCCGCCCATCGCCATGGGCGTTACATCGTCACGCTTAATGAATATATCGCGCCCCAGATAGTCAGAAAATCGCGGCAGATACTCCAGCGGCGTGGGTGCGCCGATAAACTCCAGACGGGGAAAGCGCGTTAAATTCTGTAGTGACATGGTTCCTCCGGTCACGCAAACAATTGTTATTTCATTATGCACGCAGACGCGCGAGAAATAAAAAAGGCGCTTTTAAAAGCGCCTTTTTTTGTCGAGCAGAGACTTATTTCGTCACGTCTGCGCCGAACCACTTCTCAGAAAGCGCCTTCAGGCTGCCGTCTTTCTGCATTTCGGCAATGGCGCCGTCAATAGCTTTCAGCAGATCTTCGTTACCTTTACGCACCGCCACGCCGGATTCCTGACGGGAGAACGCATCGCCCGCGACAGCCAGGGTATTGTTGGTTTTCTTCACCAGATCCAGCGCTGCCAGGCGGTCAACCAGAATGGCGTCGATACGGCCTACGCGCAGATCCTGGTATTTCGTCGGGTCATCATCATAGGTGCGGATGTCCACGCCCTGCACGTTCTGGCGCAGCCACTCTTCGTAGTTGGTGCCCAGACCGACGCCGACTTTCTTACCTTTCAGATCCGCGGCGGATTTGATGCTGCCTTCGTTACCTTTCTTCACCAGCGCCTGAATACCGGACACGGTGTACGGCGTGGAGAAGTCATACTTCTTCTTACGCTCGTCAGAAATGGTCACCTGGTTAATCACCACATCAATACGTTTGGAGTCCAGTGACGCCAGCATACCGTCCCATTTGGTCGGCTTCAGAGAGGCTTTTACGCCGAGGTGTTTTGCCAGCTCTTGTGCAAACTCCACTTCAAAACCGGTCAGCTTACCGTCGTTGCCCTGGAAGCTGAACGGAGGATAGGTACCTTCCAGCCCAACCAGCAGCGTGCCGCGCTCTTTGACTTTATTAAGCAGATTATCTGCCGCGAACGTTTTTACGCTCATCCCCGCGACCAGCGCAACGGCCATCATCCCCATCAGCGCCTGACGACCCAGAAGTGCTAATTTCATAAGTACTCCGATACAGTGGAATTTTTGAGTAGTGTAGAGAAATCGCCTGCAACGTCAAAGGCGGCTGCGCTACATCTTATTCTTTTTTAATATATATCAGAAGTTGTTCCGGCGTGGACTTTCTGCTTTAGGGCGCCCGGCATCTGGACTTTATATTGCGCGTACTTACGCAGCGCGATGCGGTAATTGTTGGTACTGGTGGCGGGCAGCCAGGGCTCAAGATTTTCATCCAGGTAGCCGGTCGTCAGCAGATCGCGGGAGATATTTTGCACGGTCAGATGCTGACCCAGGCGGCGCAGGCGAACCACGTATTCACGCACGGTGCCGTGGCTCATCTCAGTTTGTTCAAACAGGAACTGCTTAAAACCGATAATATCGAAGAAGTCGCTTTGCTCTTTGCAGTGGAGATCGCCACAGAAACGGCAAAGCGCTACCCACTCTTTTTGCTCTTCAAGCCAGGCGGCTTCATCCATCAGCGTGTCGAGGCGGGAAATCGCAATCTTATTCACGATTTCACCGCGACGAACCAGCGTGATTCGATCGAGTAATTTTTTACAGTGGGCGCAATGCGTCTGACTGTGTTTAAAGTCTTTGAGGTAGCGGCTTAAAGGCCGTCTTTTAGATTGCTGCACCGTCATGATAACTCCTGGTTGTCAATACGTTGTGCGGCATTACCAAGGCGAATCACTCACCTATAACTTACCCAGTTTGGTGCGCAGGCGTTTAATGGCCTGGCTGTGCAGCTGGCTCACCCGTGACTCCCCCACCTCCAGTACGGCGCCAATCTCTTTGAGATTGAGCTCTTCCTGGTAATAGAGGGTTAACACCAGCTGCTCACGTTCCGGTAAAGCTTCAATGGCTTCCATCACGCGCTGGCGTAAATTCCCTTCCAGTAAGTGGTGTAACGGGTTTTCTTGCTGATGTTCATCCGTCACCAGCTCGATGCTATCGCCATGCTCTTCGCGCCACTCATCATAAGAGAAGAGTTGGCTGTTATTGGTATCGAGCAACATCTGACGATACTCTTCAACAGGAATGCCCAGACGTTCCGCCACTTCGGTTTCCGTCGCGTTGCGCCCCAGTTCCTGTTCCAGCTGCCCCATCGCATGCGCCACTTCGCGCGCGTTGCGGCGAACGCTGCGCGGCACCCAGTCGCGGCTGCGCAGCTCGTCCAGCATCGCACCACGAATACGCTGCACTGCGTAAGTCGTAAATGCCGTTCCTTGCAGAGCGTCGTACCGGTCAACTGCATTCAATAACCCGATACCGCCCGCCTGTAGCAGATCGTCCAGTTCCACGCTCGCCGGCAAACGCACCTGGAGGCGCAATGCTTCGTGACGCACCAGCGGAACATAACGCTGCCACAGCGAGTGTTTATCCATTACACCTTCAGCGGTATAGAGTGAATTCACGATAAACAGCCCTGCGTTAGTTGAGTTATCGGCATGATTATCCGATTCTGGAGGGGTTTTAATCGGGTGAATAGTGGGTGAAATGAGGGGTTATTTGGGGGGTTACGCGTGTGCGTGGACAGAAAAAACCCCGCCGAAGCGGGGTTTAAGCGTAATCAGGCGATTAGCCTTGCAGCAGAGACAGAACCTGCTGAGGAACCTGGTTAGCTTTGGACAGCACGGAGTTACCGGCCTGCTGAACGATCTGCGCTTTGGACATATTTGACACTTCGGTCGCATAGTCGGCGTCCTGAATACGGGACTGCGCTTCAGACAGGTTGGTAGTGGTGTTGTTCAGGTTGGTTACCGCAGAGCTCAGACGGTTCTGTACCGCACCCAGTGAAGAACGGAATTTGTCTACGGACGCGATAGCTTTGTCCAGCAGAGCCAGTGGATCGTTGGTAGCAGCGCCTTTAAATTCTGCAGTCGCTTCAATTCCTGGTACGGCAGCAACGGCATCGCCTGCACCCGGTGCAGTTTCAGGAATTGCAGCAACGGCAGCCTGAGCTGACAATTGGATAGTTGTAGCAACAGACGTTGGAGTAGTTGTACCGCTATTTGCAATTGCATCTTTACCTGTTCCTGTAGCTCCAGCCAGGTAATTTTTACCCTGTACAGTAACAACGCCAACAGCTTCACCATTAGCATTAGTTGAAACTTTGATTGGCTGAGCTGTTTGTGTTGCACCAGTAATGCCGCTTGCAGGGTCGTTATAAGTAACGTTAGTGGTATTTAATGTTACTTTACCTGTTGCAGAGTCCAGTGAAGCAGAATAAGAATTACTACCCGACTGAATAACGTATGTACCGGTTGCGTCGCCTTTTGAGTCCAATACGTTATGCAGGCTGAGGCCTGAAGTATCCGCAACCCCTAACGTTTTAGCAATTGCAGCCGCACCATCTGCGTCAGCACCAAAAGTTACAGCGATCGGGGCAGAGCCTGCTGTGGCTCCCGGAACGCTGGTGATTGCATCACTAACTTTAAGCGCGTTGCTTGATACAGAGAAACCTTTCAAATTGAGAGTAGAAGAGTCAATCTTCTGCAGGTCGATAGAGATGGTCTGGCCATCGTTTGCACCAACCTGAATCTTCATGGTGCCATCTTTAGCCAGCACGTTCACGCCGTTGAACTGAGTCTGACCAGATACGCGGTCGATTTCGTCCAGACGGGATTTGATTTCGTCCTGGATTGAAGACAGGTCAGAATCAGAGTTAGTACCGGTCGTTGCCTGAACGGTCAGTTCACGAACACGCTGAAGGTTGTTGTTGATTTCAGACAGTGCGCCTTCAGTGGTCTGCGCCAGAGAGATACCGTCGTTAGCGTTACGTGCAGCCTGAGTCAGACCTTTGATGTTAGAGGTGAAGCGGTTAGCGATAGCCTGGCCCGCAGCGTCATCTTTCGCGCTGTTGATACGCAGACCAGAAGACAGACGCTCGATAGAAGAAGACAGAGCGGACTGGTTCTTGTTGATGTTGTTCTGAGTGATCAGCGAGAGGCTGTTGGTATTAATGACTTGTGCCATGATTTCGATTCCTGTTATTCATCAAATCTGTTTGGTTAGATTTGGGTTTCCACCCTTCGGCTTCATCGCCGTCAAAAGTGTTATCGTCTGGTCCAAACCAACCTTTAGATATTTTTTCAGGATCGCGTTAATTTTTTTAGCCACGGAAAAGCTCTTCTCTATTACCGTTATTCCCGCCATTAAAAAAAAGAAATTAACCGTAAACTTTCCCCCATTAAGGCCGATAACCCCACTATTCGTTCTACGTGTCGATAGATTAAGGAATAAATATGGCAAGTATTTCATCATTGGGGATTGGATCGGGTCTTAAGTTAGCAGACATTCTGGATAGTCTGACCAAGGCCGAAAAAGAACAGCTGACGCCGATTTCCAAACAACAATCATCTTATACCGCCAAGCTGAGCGCTTACGGCACGTTGAAGAGTTCACTGGAAGCGTTTCAGACCGCCAACACCGCGCTGAATAAAGCCGATCTGTTTACGGCGACCAGCACAGCGAGCAGCACCACGGCATTCAGCGCCACCACCACCGGCAGCGCGATTGCCGGGAAATACACCATCAGCGTGTCGCAGCTGGCGCAGGCGCAAACCCTGACGACCAAAAATACGCAGGCAGATGCAAAAACGGCCATTGCCACGGCTGACAGCAAGATTACGTTTACCGCCGGTAACGGTAAAGATCCGGTGACCGTCGATATCAGCGCGGCAAACTCCTCGCTGAACGGCATTCGCGATGCAATTAACAAAGCTGACGCCGGCGTGACCGCCAGTATTATTAACGTCGGTAACGGTCAGTATCGTCTGTCCATCACCTCCACCGAAACCGGGGCGGACAACGCGGTCAGCATCAGCGTAAGCGGCGACAGCGCCCTGCAATCCTTTATGGGTTACAACGGCACCAGCACCGACGCCAGCAACGGCATGACGGAAAGCGTCACCGCGCAGAACGCGAAGCTGAAGGTGAATAACGTCGATATCGAAAACAGCAGCAACACCATCAGCGATGCGCTGGAAGATATCACCCTGAACCTGAACGACGTCACCACCGGTAACCAGACGCTGACGATAACGAAAGATACGTCAAAAGCGGAAACGGCGATGAAGGCCTGGGTGGATGCCTACAACACCCTTCAGGACAGCTTTGCATCGTTAACCAAATATACGGCGGTTGATGCAGGCACAGATGCGCAGGATTCCAGCAACGGCGCCCTGCTCGGGGACAGCACGCTGCGTACTATCCAGACGCAGCTGAAAACCATGCTGAGCAACACCGTCGGCGGAACCGCCTATAAGACGCTGTCACAGGTGGGCATTACCTCCGATCCAAGCACGGGCAAGCTGGAGCTGGACAGCGACAAGCTGAAAAAAACGCTGACGGAGAACCCGTCTGCGGTGAAAGATTTGGTTGTAGGTGACGGTAAAACCACCGGGATCACCACCACCATGGCCACCCATCTGACTGACTGGCTTTCCAGTAAAGGCATTATCCAGGCGGCCAAAGATGGCGTCAGCAAAACGCTGAACAAGTTAACGGATCAATACAACGCCGTGAGCGAACGTATTGACGCGAGAGTGGCACAGTACAAAGCCCAGTTTACCCAGCTGGACGTACTGATGACCTCGCTGAACAACACCAGCAGCTACCTGACTCAGCAGTTCGAGAACACGTCCAGCAACAAGTAGTAAACGCTAATCAGACCCGAGGGGGATAACATGTACGGCGCAAAAGGCACGCAAGCCTACGCAAAGATAGAAGTTGAAAGCGCGGTGATGAGCGCCAGCCAGCAGCAGCTGGTTATCATGCTATTTGATGGAGCCCTCAGCGCGCTGGTACGCGCGCGTCTGTTCCTGGCAGACGGTAATATCCCGGCAAAAGGGCTGGCGCTCTCCAAAGCCATCAACATTATCGAAAACGGGCTGAAGGTTGGCCTGGTAGAAGATAACGGTGATGAGCTTACGCAAAACCTGATTGCCCTTTATGCCTATATGGTACGTCGCCTCCTGCACGCCAACGTGAATAACGACGCCAGCGCCATCGAAGAGGTGGAAAACCTGCTGCGCAATATCGCTGACGGGTGGAAGGAGGTTGCCGGTACGCCACAACTGATGCAGGACGCCGTCTAATGAGTAACGCACCGCAACTTTATGCCCTTTATCAGCAACTCCTTGAGCAGAGCCAGTTGATGTTGCGACTGGCCCGGCAGGGACTATGGGATGATCTGATCATCTGTGAAACCGACTATGTTAATGCGGTGCACTCACTGGCTCGTCTCACTCAGGAAAGTGAACCTTCGATGCAGATTCAGGAACAGCTTCGCCCGACGCTGCGGGTGATCCTGGACAACGAAGGCCAGGTAAAAACATTGCTGCAAGCCAGAATGGATGAGCTGGCGAAACTGGTTGGGCAATCCTCTATCCAGAAAACCGTGCTCTCCACCTACGGTAATCAGGGCGGTCATGTCCTGGTTCCGCAAAGTAATAGCGATATTAATTAGCCATTTAACTGGCGGGCAAGCGTTAACCGTTTCGTTCGCCAGGCATTTCTGCCAAACCTGCTCCATACTTGAGTTTCGCGACCTCATGGAGATGGTGCATGCGCAACCCAACACTTTTACAATGTTTTCACTGGTACTACCCCACCGGCGGTGAATTGTGGCAAGAAGTCACGGCATTAGCCCCCAACCTGAACGAAATCGGCATCAATATGGTCTGGTTGCCGCCGGCGTACAAAGGCGCATCCGGAGGCTATTCCGTCGGGTATGACTCCTACGATCTTTTCGACCTCGGTGAGTTTGACCAGAAAGGCAGCGTTGCCACCAAATACGGCGATAAAGCCCAGCTGCTGGAAGCCATCAACGCCTTAAAAAGCAACCAGATTGCGGTGCTTCTGGACGTGGTGGTTAACCATAAAATGGGCGCCGATGAAAAGGAACCCGTCCGCGTCCAGCGTGTGGATGCGCAGGATCGCACCCAAATTAGCGATGAGATCATCGAATGTGAAGCCTGGACGCGCTACACCTTCCCCGTTCGTGCCGGTCAGTATTCGCAGTTTGTCTGGGATTACAAATGCTTCAGCGGTATCGACCACATTGAAAACCCCAATGAGGACGGTATCTTCAAAATCGTGAACGACTACACCGGCGAAGGCTGGAACGATCAGGTCGACGGCGAGATGGGCAATTTCGATTACCTGATGGGCGAAAATATTGATTTTCGCAACCATGCGGTGACCGAAGAGATTAAATACTGGGCGCGCTGGGTGATGGAGCAAACCCACTGCGACGGCTTCCGCCTGGACGCGGTAAAACACATCCCGGCCTGGTTCTATAAAGAGTGGATTGAGCACGTTCAGGAGGTGGCCCCGCAGCCGCTGTTTATCGTGGCGGAATACTGGTCTCACGAAGTGGATAAATTGCAGCACTACATCGATCAGGTAGACGGCAAGACCAGGCTGTTTGATGCGCCGTTGCAAATGAAATTTCACGAGGCGTCACGCCAGGGCCGCGACTACGACATGAGCCAGATTTTCACCGGTACGCTGGTGGAAGCCGATCCGTTCCATGCTGTGACGCTGGTGGCCAACCATGACACCCAACCCTTGCAGGCGCTGGAAGCCCCGGTTGAAGCCTGGTTTAAACCGCTGGCCTACGCGCTCATCCTGCTGCGTGAAAACGGCGTGCCGAGCGTGTTCTACCCGGATCTTTTTGGCGCCAGCTATGACGACACCGGGGGTGACGGCGAGACGTATCACATTGATATGCCGGTGATTGAACAGCTTCACGAGCTGATTTTAGCCCGTCAGCGTTTTGCCCACGGCGTGCAGACGCTCTTTTTCGATCATCCAAACTGCATTGCGTTTAGCCGCAGCGGGACTGAGGATCACCCGGGCTGTGTGGTGGTGCTGTCGAATGGTGATGACGGCGAGAAGACAATCTGCCTCGGCGAGAATTACGGCAATAAGACCTGGCGTGATTTTTTAGGCAATCGCGAGGAAACCGTAACCACGGCGGCGGATGGCGAAGGGACGTTCTTCTGTAACGGGGGAAGCGTCAGCGTCTGGGTGATTGAAGACGCGCTCTAGTACGGGAAAGGGAGCAAACCCTAAAAACGGCAATATGATTGCCGTTTTGCTTTTACCGTTAGTTTTTGTAGGCCGGGTAAGGCGAAGCCGCCACCCGGCTAAACACGGTTACGGAAGCTTACTCTCCAACGGATTCTTGCTCAGATAATCTGCGCACTCCACCGTTGGACGGTCAACCTTTTGCAGCTCCATGCCGTCATACTCAAGCGTGGTTCCATCGCGATCCAGCGGATAGACGTCTCGTTTTTCGGTCACGTTATAATAATCATCTGAACGCAGCATGATCTTACCCGGCACCGCGATAACGCGCTGCCACTGACGGCAGTCCAGGGTATCTCCCTCTTGCGTCACCACCAGCGTGGCAATCGCCTCCGGGCTCACCATCGCGCTCTGCGGCCCTTTCGACTGCCAGTAACCTGCCAGTTGCGAAGGTGCCGGATGCTTAACCACTTCCTGATAGTTTTCGACCTGAACGCATCCCGCTAACGTCAGCATCGCAGCCACAATTGCTACTTTTTTCATCATCTTTCCTGCATGCGAAGAAAAAAATATTGTGGCATTAAAGCCATCAGGCTGCCAGCGTAAGATAGGTAATGTTTAAACCTGCATCCCCATGACTTCCTGATACGCCGACACCAGCTTGTTCCGCACCTGCAACCCCATCTGCAACGACACCGACGCTTTTTGCAGATCGGCCATCACATCGTTGAGCGCCACGCCGGGTTCACCGAGGGTAAATTTCTCAGCCTGGGTACGGGCCGCGTTTTGCTTGTCGCTGATCCGGTCCAGCGCCGCATGCAGCTGACCGGCGAAGCTAATGCCCGGCGGCTGGTCAGCCACGCTCTGGTTGCGGGCCGTCATCGCCGTTGCCTGCAACTGACTGAGTACTCCTTCAATGCCCTGTATAGCCATGACTCTCCCCTGGATGGTTTTTTACGGGGTCAAGACTAACAGCTTGTCAATAAGATAAAGGCGGTAAATAGCGTTAAAAAACCAGGTTATTTGACGCATAGAAAATCCCGAATCATCAAATAATGGCTGGGCCATCAGTATGGAACTTTTGTCGTGTTTGCCGACCCGGGAGTCAGTTTTGTTTCTCTACACGAATAACGTAAACCACCAGGATTTAAGAGGTGCGCAATGAGTGCGACAGCAGCATCGACAGCGCCGCAGAATAAATCACTTGAGTGGATGAACCGCCTTCGCGCTAACCCTAAGATCCCGTTGATTGTGGCAGGCGCTGCCGCCATTGCGATTATTGTCGCGATGATCTTATGGGCAAAAAGCCCGGATTACCGCACGCTCTACAGCAACCTTTCCGACCAGGATGGCGGTGCCATCGTCACCCAGCTGACCCAGATGAACATCCCGTATCGCTTTGCCGATAACGGCGGTGCGCTTGAAGTGCCGGCAGATAAAGTGCACGAGCTTCGCCTGCGTCTCGCCCAGCAGGGGCTGCCGAAAGGCGGCGCGGTTGGGTTTGAGCTGCTGGATCAGGAAAAATTCGGCATCAGCCAGTTCAGCGAGCAGGTTAACTACCAGCGCGCGCTGGAAGGCGAGCTGGCCCGTACGATTGAAACCTTAGGCCCGGTGAAGAGTGCCCGCGTGCACCTGGCGATGCCTAAGCCGTCCCTGTTTGTCCGCGAACAAAAGTCCCCTTCCGCCTCTGTGACCGTTAACCTCGAACCTGGCCGCGCGCTGGATGAGGGGCAGATCAGCGCCGTGACGCACCTGGTCTCCAGTGCGGTAGCCGGTCTGCCGCCGGGTAACGTCACGCTGGTGGATCAAAGCGGTCACCTGCTGACGCAGTCCAACACCGCCGGGCGCGATCTCAACGACGCCCAGCTGAAATATGCCGCTGATGTGGAAGGCCGTCTCCAGCGTCGCATCGAAGCGATTCTGGGCCCGGTGGTTGGCAACAGCAACGTGCACGCGCAGGTCACCGCGCAGATTGATTTCTCGAATAAAGAACAGACCGAAGAGCAGTACGCTCCGAACGGGGATGCCTCCCGCGCCGTGTTACGCTCGCGTCAGATCAATGAGACGGAACAGGTCGGCGGCCAGTATCCTGGCGGGGTGCCGGGTGCGCTCTCTAACCAGCCTGCGCCTGCCAACGCCGCGCCAATCTCCACGCCGCCGGCAAACCAGCAGAACGGTCAGCAAACGAATCAGCAGACGACCTCGACGGCGAACAGTGCCGGCCCGCGCAACAGCAGCCGTAACGAAACGACTAACTACGAAGTCGACCGAACCATCCGCCATACCAAACTGAACACGGGCGATATCGAGCGCCTTTCTGTAGCCGTTGTAGTGAACTACAAAACGCTGCCGGACGGTAAACCGCTGCCGCTCACGGCGGAGCAGATGAAGCAGATCGAAAACCTGACCCGCGAAGCGATGGGCTTCTCTGAAAAACGTGGCGATACCCTCAACGTTGTGAACTCACCGTTCAACCCAGTGGATGAAACCGGTGGTGAGCTGCCGTTCTGGCAACAGCAGGCGTTCTTCGATCAGCTGATGTCCGCAGGCCGCTGGCTGCTGGTGCTGATTGTCGCGTGGCTGCTGTGGCGTAAAGGCGTCCGTCCTCAGCTTCAGCGTCGTGCTGAAGCCGAGAAAGCCGCGCTGGAACAGAAGAGCACGCGTCAGGACGAGGAAGAAGCGGTCGAGGTTCGTCTCAGCAAAGATGAACAGATGCAGCAGCGCCGTGCTAACCAGCGTATGGGCGCAGAGGTGATGAGCCAGCGCATTCGCGAAATGTCAGATAACGATCCGCGCGTCGTCGCGCTGGTCATCCGCGGTTGGATGGGTAACGAACATGAGTAATACGCTTACAGGCACCGATAAGAGCGTCATCCTGCTGATGACCATTGGCGAAGACCGCGCGGCGGAGGTGTTTAAACACCTCTCCCAGAGAGAAGTGCAGATCCTCAGTGCGGCGATGGCCAACGTGCGCCAGATCTCCAACAAGCAGCTGACCGAAGTGCTGGCGGAGTTTGAACAGGAAGCAGAACAGTTTGCTGCGCTCAACGTCAACGCCAACGAATACCTGCGCTCCGTGCTGGTTAAGGCGCTGGGCGAAGAGCGCGCCGCCAGCCTGCTGGAAGACATTCTCGAAACGCGCGATACCGCCAGCGGGATCGAAACGCTCAACTTTATGGAGCCGCAAAGCGCCGCCGATCTTATTCGCGACGAGCACCCGCAGATTATCGCCACCATTCTGGTCCACCTCAAACGGGGCCAGGCGGCCGATATTCTGGCGCTGTTCGACGAGCGCCTGCGCCACGACGTGATGCTGCGTATTGCCACCTTCGGCGGCGTGCAGCCTGCCGCGCTGGCGGAGCTGACCGAAGTGCTGAACAACCTGCTCGATGGCCAGAACCTCAAGCGCAGCAAAATGGGCGGCGTGAGAACGGCAGCGGAAATCATCAACCTGATGAAAACCCAGCAGGAAGAGGCGGTTATTACGGCGGTACGCGAGTTCGACGGCGAACTGGCGCAGAAAATTATCGACGAGATGTTCCTGTTCGAAAACCTGGTCGAAGTGGACGATCGCAGCATTCAGCGCCTGCTTCAGGAAGTGGATTCGGAATCTCTGCTTATCGCCCTCAAAGGCGCCGAGCAGCCGCTGCGCGAGAAGTTCCTGCGCAATATGTCCCAGCGTGCGGCAGATATCCTGCGCGACGACCTTGCCAACCGCGGCCCGGTGCGTTTGTCTCAGGTGGAGAACGAACAGAAAGCCATCCTGCTTATCGTTCGTCGTCTGGCGGAAACCGGCGAAATGGTGATTGGCAGCGGAGACGACACCTATGTCTGATGAACTGTCGTGGAAGCGCTGGACGCCTGACGACCTCTCCCCTCCTGCCGCAGAGTTCACCCCTGCCACGCTGTCGTCCGACGAGGGCGATACCGATGCGGGCGTGCCGGAACTGAGTGAAGAGGAGCAGCGCGCCCAGCTGCTGGCCCAGATGCAAATGCAGGCGCACGAGCAGGGCTTCAACGCCGGGATGAACGAAGGCCGTCAGACCGGGCACGCGCAGGGCTATCAGGAAGGGCTGGCGAAAGGTTTAGAGCAGGGCATCGAGCAGGCGCGCCAGCAGCAGGCGCCGCTACATGCCCGCATGCAGCAGCTGGTGAGCGAATTTCAGCATACCCTGGATGCGCTGGACAGCGTGATTGCCTCACGCCTGATGCAGATGGCGCTGGAGGCGGCCCGTCAGGTGATCGGCCAGACGCCGGTGGTGGATAACGCCGCGCTGATTAAGCAGATCCAGGCCCTGCTCCAGCAGGAGCCGCTGTTCAGCGGCAAACCGCAGCTGCGCGTTCATCCTGATGACTTGCAGCGTGTGGAGGAGAGCCTCGGCGCGACGCTGAGCCTGCACGGGTGGCGGCTGAGCGGCGATCCGTCACTTCATCACGGGGGCTGTAAGGTCTCGGCGGATGAGGGCGATCTGGATGCCAGCGTCGCGACCCGCTGGCAGGAACTGTGCCGTCTGGCGGCACCGGGAGTCGTCTGATGACCGCTCGCCTGACGCGCTGGCTTAATACGCTCGACAATTTTGAAACGAAGATGGCGCAGCTGCCGTCCGTTCGTCGTTATGGACGCCTGACGCGTGCCACCGGACTGGTGCTGGAAGCCACGGGGCTGCAACTTCCGCTCGGCGCCACCTGCGTGATTGAGCGTCAGGACGGGGGCGACACGCGTGAAGTGGAAAGCGAAGTGGTCGGGTTTAACGGTCATCGTCTGTTCCTGATGCCCCTTGAAGAGGTGGAAGGGATTTTGCCCGGCGCCCGCGTCTACGCGAAAAACATTAGCGGCGACGGCCTGCAAAGCGGCAAACAGCTGCCGCTCGGTCCGGCGCTGCTGGGACGCGTGCTGGACGGTAGCGGCAAACCGCTCGATGGCCTGCCCTCCCCCGATACCACCGAAACCGGCGCGCTCATCACGCATCCCTTCAACCCGCTGCAACGTACCCCGATAGAGCACGTGCTGGATACCGGCGTGCGGCCGATTAACGCCCTGCTCACCGTGGGACGCGGCCAGCGTATGGGGCTGTTTGCCGGCTCTGGCGTGGGTAAATCCGTCCTGCTCGGCATGATGGCGCGTTATACCCAGGCGGACGTGATCGTTGTCGGCCTGATCGGTGAACGTGGACGCGAAGTTAAAGATTTTATCGAAAACATTCTGGGTGCGGAGGGACGCGCCCGCTCGGTGGTGATCGCCGCGCCTGCCGACGTGTCGCCGCTGCTGCGTATGCAGGGCGCCGCCTACGCCACGCGGATCGCGGAAGATTTCCGCGACCGGGGCCAGCACGTGCTGCTGATTATGGACTCCCTGACCCGTTACGCGATGGCGCAGCGTGAAATTGCGCTGGCCATCGGCGAACCGCCGGCCACCAAAGGTTACCCGCCGTCGGTATTTGCCAAACTGCCCGCGCTGGTGGAACGCGCGGGGAACGGCATCAGCGGCGGGGGCTCCATCACCGCGTTCTATACGGTACTGACCGAAGGCGATGACCAGCAGGATCCGATTGCCGACTCCGCGCGAGCGATCCTTGACGGCCATATCGTGCTGTCGCGCCGTCTGGCCGAAGCCGGGCACTACCCGGCCATTGATATTGAAGCCTCGATCAGCCGTGCGATGACGGCGCTGATTACCGAGAAGCACTACGCCCGCGTGCGTAACTTCAAACAACTGCTCTCCAGCTTCCAGCGCAACCGCGATCTGGTGAGCGTCGGGGCGTACGCCAAAGGCAGCGATCCGATGCTCGATAAAGCGATCGCACTGTGGCCGCAGCTGGAGGCGTTTCTGCAACAAGGTATTTTTGAACGCGCCGACTGGGAAGATTCCCTCCAGGCACTGGAGCTGATTTTCCCGCAGGTGTAACACAGGTGGAGGGCGAAGGTCATGGCGCAAAACAGCGCGTTATCAACGCTGAAAGATCTGGCTGAAAAAGAAGTTGATGATGCCGCATTGCAGCTTGGCGCAATGCGGCGCGGGTGCCAGCAGGCTGAAGAACAGTTGAAGATGTTAATCGACTATCAGCATGAATACCGCACCAACCTTAACACCGACATGACGCAGGGCATTGGGAGCCAGCGCTGGATCAACTATCAGCAGTTTATCCAGACGCTGGAAAAAGCGATTGAGCAGCATCGCCAGCAGCTTAACCAGTGGACGCAAAAAGTCGATACCGCGCTGAACTTCTGGCGCGAGAAAAAACAGCGGTTGCAGGCCTGGCAAACCTTACAGGACCGGCAAATTGCAGCCTCGACCCTGGCGGAAAACCGTCTGGATCAGAAAAAAATGGATGAGTTTGCCCAGCGCGCATCAATGAGGAAACCAGAATGATCACACTGCAACAACTGCTGATGACCGACAGCGACCCGTCCGGCGGCACGCTGGCCGGAAAAGGCGCTGAGGACGCACAGGATTTTCTCTCTCTGCTGGCTGGCGCGCTGACGGAGGCCACCGGCAAAGGTAAAGATGCCCCGCTGACGCTGGCCGATCTGAAAGCAGCGGGCAGCAAGCTGTCGACAGCGGCACGGGAAAAAAGCGGTGATACCACGCTCCAGGCCAAAATCGCCGAGCTGCTCTCCCGCCAGGAGACACTGACAGGAGAGGATACCGCCCTCTCCCTGCAAAGCCTCGTCTCCGGCCTGAAGCCCACAGCGAATACGGACGCGCTGAAGGTGCTGACCCAGACGGACGCGAAGATAAGCAGCGACACCGCAACCGAAGAGGAAGAGCTGGCCGGGTTAAGCGCGCTGATGGCGATGTTACCGCACCAGCAGATCGCCACCCCGGTGGTGACGGCGCCTGCAAGTACGACGGGGATCGCGCCCCGCGCCGCCCTCGCCTCTGCGCTAGCCCAGACGGATAACGGCCAGCAACAGCCGCTGAGCCACGCGTTACCGGGTCAGGAAAAAATGCCGGTTCAGGATAGCGATACGTCGCTGCCCGCCACGGCATCCGTTACGCCAGCTGTCGCCGCCGTCGCGGAGAAGCTGGACGTAGCGAGCACGGCGTCGCCAGCCTCCAGCCCAACCGCGACGCTGGCCCCGGTCGTCAGCCATCTGCCTGCCCCCCAGCCTGCCGCAACCGTTGCGACAGCACCGGTGTTAAGCCAGCCGCTGGGCACGCACGAATGGCAGCAGAATCTGAGCCAGCACATCACCCTGTTCACAAAGCAGGGACAGCAGACCGCGGAGCTGCGTCTGCACCCGGAGGATCTGGGTCAGGTGCAAATTTCGCTTAAGCTGGATGACAACCAGGCGCAGTTGCAGATGGTTTCGCCTCACAGCCACGTTCGCGCGGCGCTGGAAGCGGCCCTGCCGATCCTGCGCACGCAGCTTGCGGAAAACGGTATTCAGCTTGCACAAAGCAGCGTCAGCAGCGAGGGCTTTGCCGGGCAGCAGCAGTCTTCATCCGGGCAGCAACAGCACGCTTCGCGCTCCGGTCAGCCTGGCGGGTTTAACGATGAGAGCGACGAGTTATTGCCAACCCCAGCTGCCCTGCAATCCGCCGCGCGCGGCAGCCGTGCCGTAGACATCTTTGCCTAAACGCCAGAGGTAACGTGATTATCTCCGTCTTTTCCACGCTTTGACCTAAGCCGGACACGGGATAATCACCGTATTAAGCTGTACCGAAACAGGAAGCTCGTATCAGATGACAGACTCCGCTATCACCAAAAAAAGCAAGCGTTCCATCTGGATCCCGCTGCTGGTGTTGATTACCCTCGCGGCCTGCGCCACCGCAGGCTACAGTTACTGGCGTATGCAGCAGGAGCCCTCCGGCGCGGCCGCCAAAGCTGACGTGCCGCCTCCGCCGGCGCCGGTCTTCTTTCCGCTGGATACGTTCACCGTTAACCTGGGCGATGCGGATCGCGTGCTGTACGTGGGCATTACGCTGCGCCTGAAAGATGAAGCGACCCGTGCACGTCTGAACGACTACCTGCCAGAAGTGCGTAGCCGTCTGCTGCTGCTGTTTTCTCGTCAGGACGCCTCCGCGCTCGCCACCGATGTGGGCAAGCAAAAGCTGGTCGATGCCATCAAACAGACGCTGGCGACCCCGCTGGTCAACGGCCAACCTAAGCAGGAAGTCACTGACGTTCTGTATACAGCCTTCATTCTGCGGTAACGACATGGGCGACAGTATTCTTTCTCAGGCAGAAATCGATGCGCTGCTCAACGGCGACAGCGATAAGAGTGACGATCCGAAGCCGAGTTTAACCGGCGATGATAATGTTCGTCCCTACGATCCCAATACCCAGCGTCGCGTGGTGCGCGAGCGATTACAGGCGCTGGAGATTATCAACGAACGTTTTGCACGTCAGTTCCGTATGGGGCTGTTTAACCTGCTGCGTCGTAGCCCGGATATCACCGTCGGGGCGATCCGCATTCAGCCGTACCATGAGTTTGCCCGCAACCTGCCGGTGCCAACCAACCTTAACCTGATCCATCTCAAGCCGCTGCGCGGTACCGGCCTGGTCGTGTTCTCGCCAAGCCTGGTGTTCATCGCGGTGGATAACCTGTTCGGTGGCGACGGTCGTTTCCCGACCAAAGTGGAAGGCCGCGAGTTCACCCATACCGAACAGCGGGTGATTAACCGCATGCTGAAGCTGGCGCTGGAATCCTACAGCGACGCGTGGAAAGCGATTAACCCGCTGGAAGTGGAGTACGTGCGTTCCGAGATGCAGGTGAAGTTTACCAACATCACCACCTCCCCGAACGACATCGTCGTGAACACCCCGTTCCACGTGGAGATCGGCAACCTGACGGGCGAGTTCAACATCTGCCTGCCGTTCAGCATGATTGAACCGCTGCGCGAACTGCTGGTGAACCCGCCGCTGGAGAACTCACGCCATGAAGATCAGAACTGGCGTGAGAACCTGGTGCGTCAGGTGCAGCATTCGCAGCTGGAGCTGGTGGCCAACTTCGCCGACATCTCCATGCGGTTATCGCAGATCCTGAAATTACAACCCGGCGACGTTTTGCCGATAGACAAACCCGACCGCATTATTGCCCATGTGGATGGCGTACCCGTGCTGACAAGCCAGTACGGCACGATTAACGGCCAGTATGCGTTACGCGTTGAGCACTTGATCAACCCGATTTTGAATTCGCTGAATGAGGAACAGCCCAAATGAGTGACATGAACAATCCGTCCGATGAAAACAGCGGAGCACTGGACGATCTGTGGGCTGACGCGTTAAACGAGCAAAAAACGACGCCGACGAAAAGCGCGGCAGACGCGGTATTCCAGCAGTTAGGCGGCGGTGACGTCAGCGGCACGTTGCAGGACATCGACCTGATTATGGACATTCCGGTCAAGCTGACCGTTGAGCTGGGCCGCACCCGCATGACCATTAAAGAGCTGCTGCGCCTGACGCAGGGTTCCGTGGTGGCGCTGGACGGTTTAGCCGGTGAGCCGCTGGATATTCTGATCAACGGCTACCTGATTGCCCAGGGCGAAGTGGTGGTGGTGGCCGATAAATACGGCGTACGTATCACCGATATCATTACTCCTTCCGAACGTATGCGTCGTCTGAGCCGTTAAGCATGAAAACCCAGGCAACACTGTCCGCGCCCTCCGCCGTACCCGGCTCACCGCTGCTTCAGGTGAGCGGCGCGCTGTTCGGTATTATTGCCTTTATCCTTCTCGCCGCCTGGCTGGCGAAGCGTTTCGGTCTGGCGGGGAAAACGGCCGGCACGCGCGGGCTGAAGGTCAGCGCCAGCACCACGCTCGGGCCACGCGAACGCGTGGTTATTGTGGAAGTGGAAGATGCGCGACTGGTGCTGGGCGTGACCGCCTCCAGCATCAACGTCCTGCACACGCTGCCCCCTGCGCCTGCCGCGGTAGAGGCAAACGCCCCGGCCCCTGCGGATTTCCAGTCCGTTATGAAGAGTTTGCTCAAGCGTTCCGGGAGATCCTGATGCGTCGTCTGTTATTCCTTACGCTGGCAGGCCTGGGCCTGTTCGCGCCCTCCGTGTATGCGCAGCTGCCGGGGCTGGTTTCCACGCCGCTGGCGAACGGGGGTCAAAGCTGGTCCCTGTCCGTGCAGACGCTGGTGTTCATCACCTCGCTGACCTTTATCCCGGCGATCCTGCTGATGATGACCAGCTTTACCCGCATCATCATCGTGTTTGGCCTGCTGCGCAACGCGCTCGGCACGCCGTCCGCGCCGCCCAATCAGGTGCTGCTGGGCTTAGCCCTTTTCCTGACCTTTTTCATTATGTCGCCGGTGATCGACAAGATTTACACCGAGGCGTATCAGCCGTTCAGCGAAGATAAAATTTCCATGCAGGTCGCCCTGGAAAAGGGGGCTCAGCCATTACGTGAATTTATGCTTCGCCAGACGCGCGAAGCGGATTTAGCCCTGTTTGCCCGTCTCGCGAACACGGGGGAGCTACAGGGGCCGGAAGCGGTGCCGATGCGCATCCTGCTGCCAGCGTATGTCACGAGCGAGCTGAAAACCGCGTTCCAGATTGGCTTCACTATTTTCATTCCGTTCCTGATTATCGACCTGGTGATCGCCAGCGTCCTGATGGCGCTTGGGATGATGATGGTTCCGCCCGCGACCATTGCCCTGCCCTTTAAAATCATGCTGTTTGTGCTGGTCGACGGCTGGCAGCTGCTGGTCAGCTCGCTGGCGCAGAGTTTCTACAGTTGAGGAGCGCGCAATGACGCCTGAATCGGTCATGATGATGGGCACGGAGGCGATGAAAGTCGCGATTGCCGTGGCCGCGCCCCTGCTGCTGGTGGCGCTGGTAACCGGTCTGATTATCAGTATTCTCCAGGCCGCCACGCAGATTAACGAAATGACCCTGTCGTTCATCCCTAAGATCATTGCCGTCTTCGTGGCGATTATCGTCGCCGGGCCATGGATGCTGAATTTGCTGCTGGACTATATGCGCAACCTGTTCACCAACCTGCCTTACATCATCGGCTGACGGACGATGCTGCATTTCACCAGCGATCAGTTTGTTCAGTGGCTCGGGATCTATTTCTGGCCGATGCTGCGCATCATGGCGCTGATCTCCACCGCCCCCATTCTCAGTGAAAAGTCGGTGCCTAAACGCGTCAAAATTGGGCTGGGCATCGTTATCACCGTTATCGTTGCCCCATCCCTGCCGGCGGTGGATATTCCCATTTTTTCCCCGAATGCGATCTGGATTGCCCTGCAACAGGTGATGATTGGCGTGGCGGTTGGGTTTACGATGCAGCTCGCCTTTGCCGCGGTACGAACGGCGGGGGAACTGATCGGCTTGCAAATGGGCCTCTCCTTCGCAACGTTCGTTGATCCCGGCAGCCATCTGAATATGCCCGTGCTGGCGCGCATTATCGACCTGCTGGCAATGCTGTTGTTTCTCTCGTTCAACGGCCACCTGTGGCTGATCTCCATGCTGGTGGATACCTTCCATACGCTGCCGATTGGCGACAACCCGGTAAACAGCAACGCCTTTCTGGCGCTGGTGCGGGCCGCCGGACTGATTTTCCTCAACGGGCTGATGCTGGCGCTGCCGATCATTACCCTGCTGCTCACGGTTAACCTCGCACTAGGTTTACTCAACCGAATGGCCCCGCAGCTGTCGGTTTTCGTCATCGGTTTTCCGGTAACATTGACGGTTGGCCTTTTATTAATGTCATTATTGATGCCCCTTATCGCCCCCTTCTGCGAACATTTATTCAGCGAGATATTCAATCTGTTAGCGGATATTGTCAGCGAACTACCACGCAAATAATAACCCGTAGCGTTTGCAATGTCTTTCTGAGGATATTCCTAAAAATAATCTCGAAAAACATCTACCAGGATATATCTGACGCGGTTTAAATCTTTCTAACCACCTCACAATACTTAATATTTACTTTACTTTAAGATGATTCCTGGCAAATTATACGTAACTTTACGGGATAGTGAGTTCGCCTGAAAGTCTTTGTCATGCTCACAGGTTTTATTAGCTTTTTTCCATCCCGTATGGCTGTTTATGAGCTCTCAGGCAGATGGTGAATTATCGTTACGCATTGAGTGAGGGTATGCCATGTCAACGATCATTATGGATTTATGCAGCTACACCCGGCTAGGGTTAACCGGGTACTTAGCAAGCAGAGGGGTAAGAAAGAGAGACATCAACGATGCGCACACCGTTGAAGAACTCGCAGCCGCTTGTGACGTCCACAAGCCAGGCGTGGTGTTTATTAATGAGGACTGTTTCATTCACGACCCCGCTAACAGTCAGCACATTAAGCAGATCATTAATCAGCATCCTAAGACCTTGTTTATTGTTTTTATGGCAATCGCCAATATTCATTTCGATGAGTATTTGCTGGTGCGTAAAAACTTATTAATCAGTTCGAAATCGATTAAACCAGAGTCGCTTGACGACATTCTGGGCGATTATTTGAATAAAGAAGTAAAGAATGTAGGTGCGATTAACTTACCTACCCTATCATTAAGCAGAACTGAATCAAGTATGTTAAGAATGTGGATGGCAGGACAAGGGACAATTCAGATCTCAGACCAGATGAATATCAAGGCAAAAACAGTATCGTCACACAAAGGAAATATTAAAAGGAAAATTAAAACGCATAATAAGCAAGTGATTTACCATGTCGTACGCCTGACAGATAATGTGACGAATGGGATTTTCGTTAATATGCGCTAAGTTGCACGGCCATGTTGTACCCTACCTTGATCTCTGGCCTGGCCAGAGATTTTGCTTTTCAGCAGCCGGAGCCGGGGAGACAACGCCCCCGACGCCGCCCTATTCCGCCGTTTCGACAAAGATCCCATCCGGGTGGCCCAGTTCGTTAAAGAACCAGATGCCGAGCGGGTAATCTTCCAGCGACACCAGATACATCGTGCCTTCATTAAATTCTTCTATCGCCAGCACCACACCCGGGCGGCGCGGCCCACCGTCCGTTTTGACGGTTACCCGATCGTTGACCTTCATACATTTCTCCTGTGGTTTTGAGCCAGTGTAGAACAAATTACCTCCTCTGGCATCGCCGCCCGGCGCGAATGGCGTTTTTGTGTGCGGTCTATACTTAGCTGTGGAGACGGTTAAATGAGGAGCCCGAAATGAAGACCGACAAAGAGTACAGCGACACCATTAAGCGAGAGGTTGAGGTGGACGTCGATGCCCTGCTTGCCGCCATCAATGAAATCAGTGAGTCCGAAGTTCATCGTGCGGAGGATAATTCAGACCGCGTCGTGGTCAACGGTCGGGATTACCATACCTACCGCGAGCTGGCCGAAGCGTTCGAGCTGGATATCCATGACTTTAGCGTCTCGGAGACGAACCGCTAAGGCGAAAAAAATCCCGGTCATGGGGATGACCGGGATCAAACTTGCTTATGCAAGAAGCACTTGTAAATTCGTTACACCAGGAAATCTGATGCAGGTAAGACATTATCCCCAACGGAATTTTCTTACAAGCATATATTCTCTGAGCGAATATAATATTTTATACATGTGAATTTTTGTTATGAGTATAAACCTGCGTCGGGTGTGGGTTTGTCGGGATCGTTACCGGTTCAACGGGGTGACAACGCCTCTCTTTTTTAAGAATTTTCCCATAAAACGCGCCATCTTCCAGGAGAGTTTATGCCTTCGCTTCAGGAGACGCTGCTGGTCTTTACTGACCTCGACGGCACGCTGTTGGATTTTCACACGTTTGACTGGCAGCCTGCCGCCCCCTGGCTGGAGAGATTACAGGATGAGCAGATACCGGTCATTCTGTGCAGCAGCAAAACCGCGTCTGAGATGCAGGACATCCAGCAGGAGCTTGGGCTCGTTGGGCTACCTTACATTGCGGAAAACGGCGCGGTGATCCAGCCTGACGTACGGTGGGAAAACGCCGCCCGGTTCATCTCAGAAAAAAAGCATGACGAAATCCGGCAGTTTATTGACCGGGTTCGTCAGGAACTGCACCTGAAATTTACCACCTTTGATGATGTGGATGAGCGCGTGGTCGCCGAATGGACCGGGCTGAGCCGCCCACGTTCGGCGCTGGCACGCAAACATGAGGCGTCCGTGACGCTTATCTGGCGTGACGGTGATGAACAAATGACGCGCTTCGCAACCGAACTGGCCCGGCAGGGGCTGAAGATCGTCCAGGGAGCACGCTTCTGGCACATTCTGGACAACGCCTGCGGCAAAGACGTGGCGGTTCACTGGCTTGTGGACCAGTATCGCCTGCACGAGGGAAAAGAGCCGACGACGCTGGGCCTGGGCGACGGCCCCAACGATGCGCCGCTGCTGGACAGCGTAGGCTTCGCCGTGGTGGTGAAAGGCTTCAACCGGGAGGGTGTCAGCCTGAAAAATAACGATCCCGCGCGGGTATACCATACGCAGCACACCGGACCGTCCGGCTGGCGTGAAGGGCTCGATCACTTTTTGTCGTGAGCCTGCCAGACAACCCGGTTACGCCCGCGCTGTTTCGCCTCATACAGCCGCGCATCGGCGGCGGATTGCAGATTTTCGAAGTGGTAATCGCCCTTCTCCTGGGCGCAGGAAACGCCAAACGACGCGCTCACGCGCAGGGTCGTACTTTTCTTAATCAGGATCTCTTTGCTGTTGATACGCTCGCGGATCTGTTCTGCGACGTCTGCCGCCTCTTCAATCGTCAGGCCGGGCAGCACGACGCAGAACTCTTCGCCACCGACGCGTCCGGCAATATCATTCGCGCGCAGGGTACTGGCAATCAGCCCGGCGGCGTGGGTCAACACCTTATCACCCGCCTGATGCCCATACCGGTCATTGATGCTCTTGAAGCAGTCGAGATCGATCTGAATGACCGAGAGCGGCAGCGACTGCTGTTCACACTGCTTCGCCAGCCTTTTCGCCTGCTCAAACAACGCCCCGCGATTATTCAGCCGGGTCAGCGGATCGTGCCAGGCCTGCCATTGCAGCGAGTTCTGCATCGAATACATATTACTGACCATGCGCCGGATCACCAGCCATGAAATCAGCAGCATCGCGGTGAACAGCGCCCAAAGCAGGGCCAAAACAATGCTGATGCTGCCGAAATCTCCGCGCACCCCCTCATCCAGGGTATGGACCCGCAGGACGAGGCCGTCGAAATGATCGAGGCGCGCCCAGCTGATGAAACGGCTTCCAAGGCGAATACCGCCCTCGGTGTCCTGTTCTATGGCGTGCGCGATTTGCGCTAATTCCAGCTCATTGAAATGATTCACCTCGTCCGCTGGCTTCTCGGTGGTCGCCAGCATGTTGAGGCGGCTGTCATACAGCTGGTACTCCCCTTCCGTATGGTCGTCCATTGCCTCCACCAGCAGCTGACGCATGGTGGCAAAGGTAAAATCCATCGCCACCACGCCATACCAGACATGATCGTAGTAAACCGGCACGCTGGCCGTAATGAGCGGCTTTTTTCCGGCAAAGGCCGAGGGAGGAGAGATAAACCACCGAACCGCCCGCGCCCGGTTTTCACGATCGGTCTGCTGCGTAAACCAGGGCTGCGTCACCAGATGGTAATAGCGCTGTGCAATATCGCTGTGATGGGGAGGTGTATCCGTTTCCAGAAAAAAACCCGCGCGAGAAACGTATAATATCCGCTCCTCGTGACGTGAGTTCGTGGATGCCAGGCGCAGCAAATAGCCCACTTCGAGGGCGGCGGAGATCTCCTTATCCAGGTAATCGTCATCGCGGTTAAGCAGCGTTGTTTGTTCAACAAACGCATCCGAAACGCCGTTAATCGGTAACGTGCGTTTTGGATCGACCGCGATTTGCCAGACGGGGGAACGCCTCACGCGTTCAAAACGCTTTACCGCTTCTTGCAGAACCCCAAACGCCAGCGGCGTCTCCAGCGCATCAAGCATGCTGTGGCGAAAATAGAGCATTTTATTGACGCTAAACTGGAGCTGTCTGTCCAGCGCGCTGGCCACCGTTTCCAGATGGTTACGCTGGCTGGAGATGTAGGCCTCCTCCAGCACCACGACTTCGCGCCAGGTCAGGAGGGTGGAAAAGATCAGGACAACGATAAAACAGAGATTAACAATCAAACCGGGATTGCTACGCTTATGCAGCCACTGCAACAAAGATTGTTTTTCAACAAAGGTATCGTGTTGCACACCCACTCCCTGATTGTCGCCCGCCATCCGACAGGATACGTCTTCTGCCAGTAAAACGCCCGGCATGGCCGGGCGTTGTGTGATTAAGCCTTGTCGCGCTCTTGCCTGTTATTCGCAGGCTGAAGCTCGTCTTCTCGAAAAGCCTCACGCTTAATGCCGTATCCGTCATGCCACCGACACTCCACCATTCCGCTGGAATAACCGGTGACAATCATGCCTGGACCACCACTTTTAGGCTTAACTTCATCACTGACCAAAAAGACCATACCTGCCTCCTGTATCAGGGTGAAACGTTTTCAATTTAGACGAGGAATAGCCTTTTTGCATCCGCAGCGCATCAATAATTAATGCGCTGTGCCGCGTACTTTTCCAATCAGCTTAACCACTGCCACCACAATGACACCGACGATAAAGCCCAGCACGAGGTTAAGCAGCGTCGGCAGAATGGCGGCGATTGCCGAACCATAACCTGACGCCAGATGCTCAATGGCATGATGCAGCGGGGCCACGCCGTGCACGATAATACCGCCGCCGACCAGGAACATCGCCAGGGTTCCCACTATCGACAAACTTTTCATCAGCCACGGGGCCAGCACCAGCAGGCTTTTGCCGATACCGCGAGCAATGGCGCTGGATTTTTTTTCCAGCCAGAAGCCGATATCATCCAGCTTGACGATCAGCCCGACCAGGCCATACACCCCAACCGTGACAAGAATGGCAATCAACGAAAGCACCAGAACCTGATTCATCAGCGGTGCTTCGGAGACGATCCCAAGCGTAATCGCCACAATTTCGGCCGAGAGGATGAAATCGGTACGAACCGCGCCTTTGATTTTATCGCGCTCGAACGTTTTTGGATCCTGCGCGGCCAGTGCTTCCAGACGCTGCTGGCGCATCTCGGGGGTGTCTTTCTCTTTGCGCGCCGCAAGCATATGCAGCACCTTTTCGGCGCCCTCGAAGCACAGGAACGCCCCGCCAATCATCAGCAGAGGCGTAATGGCCCAGGGGATAAAGGCGCTGATGAGCAGCGCCAGCGGAACGAGGATCACCTTGTTAATAAAGGACCCTTTCGCTACGCCCCACACCACCGGCAGCTCACGGTTCGCCCGCACGCCGGTCACCTGTTGCGCGTTCAGGGACAGATCGTCTCCCAGTACCCCGGCGGTTTTTTTCGCCGCCAGTTTTCCCATCACCGAAATGTCATCCAGCAAGGTGGCGATATCGTCCAGTAATGTTAATAAGCTACTTCCTGCCAAAATCTCTATCCTTCTTTTTTTGCTAATTAAGTGAATAGTATGGAACAAAACTCACCGCCCGGAAACTGGCACCTCGCGTCAACAAAAATTTCACATATGCAGCCCAATTAAAGCGCTCGCCAGCGAGATAGTTTTGGCGTTAACTATGAGCGACCTTTTTATTCCGTCGTGAGGAACTATGCGTTTCCGGCATTTATTACCGCTCATTGGAGCGCTTTTCTCCCTGTATATCATCTGGGGATCCACCTATTTTGTCATTCGCATTGGCGTGGAGAGCTGGCCCCCGCTGATGATGGCAGGCGTTCGCTTCCTTGCAGCCGGCGTGCTGCTGCTGACGTTTCTGCTGCTGCGCGGCCATAAGCTTCCGCCGCTGCGCCCTCTGCTTAACGCCGCCCTGATCGGCCTGCTGCTGCTGGCGGTGGGCAACGGTGCGGTAACCGTTGCCGAACATCAGAACGTGCCGTCAGGGATCGCCGCGGTGGTTGTCGCGACCGTGCCGCTGTTTACGCTCTGCTTTAGTCGTCTGTTCGGGATCCGCACCCGCAAGCTCGAATGGCTGGGCATCGCGATTGGGCTTGCGGGCATCATCATGCTTAACAGCGGCGGTAACCTGAGCGGGAATCCGTGGGCTGCGGTGATGATCATGATCGGCTCCATGAGCTGGGCCTTCGGCTCGGTCTACGGCTCCCGCATTGAACTGCCTTCCGGGATGATGGCGGGTGCCATTGAGATGCTCGCGGCAGGGATCGTGCTACTGATTGCCTCCACCCTGGCGGGTGAAAAACTGACGGCGATGCCAGGCCTCTCTGGTTTCCTGGCCGTCGGGTATCTGGCGCTGTTTGGCTCGATTATTGCCATCAACGCCTATATGTACCTGATCCGCAACGTCTCCCCGGCGGTTGCCACCAGCTACGCCTACGTTAACCCGGTGGTTGCCGTGCTGCTGGGTACCGGTTTCGCTGGCGAAGTGCTGTCGCCAATTGAATGGCTGGCGCTGGGTGTGATTGTTTTTGCCGTGGTGCTGGTCACGCTGGGTAAATATCTGCTGCCCGCGAAGCCAATTGTCACGCCGTGTGGGGTGGAAAAACCGTGATCGGGTGAATGCCCTGGGTGTCGATCTGCGCGGCCTGACCGCCGCCGCAGATCCACTCTTCCAGCCGTTCCGTCAGTTCCACATCATTCAGCTTCATTTTTCCGCGCAGCGCGCACTCCCAGACAATCAGCACCCGCCAGCCCTGGGCGTAAAGCTGCGAAACGTCGCGTTTATCCCGCTCGACGTTCCTGCCAATCTTCTCCAGCCAGAACTCGGTGCGCGTCGCCGGGACTTTAAACAGATAGCAGTCGTGATGATGCCAGAAACAGCCGTGGGTAAAGATGATGCACTGATACGCGTCGATCACGAAATCAGGACGCCCGGCAAGCGTGGCATCCTGAACCCTGAATTCAAACCCGACGGCGGTCAGGAGGCCAGCGATCCGTTTTTCAATCGCGGTATCACGCGTGCCGATGGCGCGCATGTTCTTGCTGCGCGTGGCCTTATTGTGAACGTCCGCCATTGACGGCCTCACTCTGACGAAGCTGAACGGCCTTGCTGATGCGAGAGGCCAGCAGTTTTGCGACGGCGGCGAAAGCCGGCACCACCACCGAGTTGCCAAACTGGCGGTAGGCCTGGGTATCCGACACCGGGATGCGAAAACGGTAGCCCTGCGGCGTCTCAAACCCCATTAAGCGGGCGCACTCGCGCGGGGTTAAGCGCCTTGGCCGGTGCTGTTGGTTCTGCGGATCGTCGAAATCTTTTTCACCCAGCGCCTTATCCCAGCCGCGATCGATAAGAATTTCCGCGCCATCTTTGTAGTAGCGCGCCGACAGCGTGCGCGTCACGCTGTCGGGATTAAGCGGATTAACCATGCCAAACCCAAAGCCGTTGCCTTTTGCCTGATGCTTTTTGGCATAACGATAGAGGTATTTCCACAGCACCGGGGTCAGAATAAATTTTGCATCGACGGCGGGCTCCAGCAGCTCGGCCACCGTAGGACGACGCGCCGGATAGAGTGAGGGCAAATCACGCAGCGTAAAATCGCCTTTCAGATTGAGATCGCGGCGGAAACCCACCAGCACGATGCGTTCGCGGTGCTGTGGCAGGAAGTGTTTGCCGTCGATTATTTTCGGGTCGTCCGGCCCCATATCCTCTGCATCCGCCACGTCGTAGCCCAGCTCATCCAGGGTTTGCATGATAATGCGGAAGGTTTTGCCCCCGTCATGGCTCTTTAAATTCTTAACGTTCTCCAGCACAAAAATCGCCGGGCGACGGGCATCAATAATCCGGGCAACATCAAAGAACAGCGTGCCTTGCGTATCGCAGGCAAAGCCGTGCGCGCGCCCCAGCGCGTTCTTCTTCGATACGCCAGCCAGCGAGAACGGCTGGCACGGGAAACCGGCCAGCAGCACATCGTGCGCCGGAATGGTGTTACGGATGTGTTCGGCGGCCTCTTCGTCGCTGACGCCGGTTTTGTGGCTCAGGGTGACGTCACGAATATCCGCATTGAACTGGTGCGCGTCGGGGTCGCAGTACCAGTTCGCTTTATAGGTGCGCACGGCATGCTTGTTCCATTCGCTGGTGAACACGCACTGCCCGCCAATGGCTTCAAAGCCATGGCGAATGCCGCCGATGCCGGCAAAGAGATCGATAAAGCGAAAAGCATAATTCGGATGCGCGGCAGGAGGACGCGGCAGCAAATTTTGCAGGTAGCGGAACTCGCCGTCGCTGAGGCGGTGTCCTGCCCTGTCGCTTATCAGCAGCCGTTTGAGTATCGCCGGGCTCCAGTGGCTCTCGCCATGGGCCTCCAGCTGGTTTGCCAGCGTTTTAGCATCGTACATTTCCAGCAGCTGACGCAGGAGTGCCTGCACGGCTGCCGTTGATTTCTCAACCCGCTCGGGCGCGGGCACAGTCACTGATCGATTTTCCTGCATTCTCTTAACCGGGCAATAAAGACAGAAAACAGAGTACCACAGTTCAGGATCGCAGACTGCGACGGAAATGGTTCAGTACCTGGCTATCTGTTCCGAGATAATCCCCCTGTAATTCGGCACTCAGCTTCGCCATAAACTGGATCAGGAAATCAGCATTGTGACGCGCAAGCTCCCGGCCTCGTGCGGTTTGCATGGTGTCCGGCAGGCGCAGGAGTTTGGTCTGAAAGTGGTCGAGCGCGAAGGTTTTATCATCCAGCGCTCGCGCCCCGGCAAACGGGTCGTCGGCGTCAAACAGCGCGACGCCCAGCGCCCCCGACACGGCAAACACGCGCGCCAGGCCAATGGCGCCCAGCGCCTCCAGCCGGTCAGCGTCCTGCACGACTTTCGCCTCTGTACTCTGCGGCGCAATGCCCGCACTGAAGCTGTGCGCCTCGATAGCGTGCTCAACTGCCGCATAGCGCTCTGCCGGAAAGTCAGGAAACGCGCCGCTCAGGATCTCGCGCGTTTTGCGCGCCGCCAGCCGCGAGGACTGGCTCCGCTCGGGATGGTTTTTCGGCAGGCTGACAATGTCGTGGAAGTAGCAGGCGGCCAGCACGACCAGCGGATCGGCGCCCTCCCCGGCCATGATGGTCTGCGCGGTCATCCAGACGCGGCGGAAATGCGCAATATCATGCGCCGCGTCCTCGGTAGAATGATTTTCATTGAGCCAGCGTTCAAAGCGGTGCTGCCACTGCGCATGTTCCATTATGACGTCCTGTAGTTCGAAAGCGTGAAATTATAATATATCCAAATGAAAGACTTTAAAAAATAGAATTGCGAAATACTTAATAATAATTACCCGCTATATATTCAAAGCATTAATTCACGTGAAAAATAAAGAGACAAAAAGAAATATTTTGTAATATCTTTACTATTTTAATTACATTTATTTTTGAACCTAAATAACAATCCATAGAATAGTATCGGCCATGTAATTACGGAGAGTAATTACATATATTCAGACAATTTATATTTAAAGGGAATATATAATGAAAAGAAAAGTTCTGGCAATGCTTGTACCCGCTTTATTAATGGCTGGCGCAGCCAATGCGGCTGAGATGTACAACAAAGACGGCAACAAGGTCGACCTGTACGGCAAGGTTGATGCGCGCCACACCTTCTCAGACAACGCGGGCGACGACGGCGATGAAACCTACGTTCAGATTGGTTTCAAAGGCGAAACGCAGATTACTGACGATCTGGTCGGCTTCGGCCAGTGGGAATATAAAACCTACGCAAACGACACCGAAGACGCTGGCGATACCTCTTTTAACCGTCTGGCATTCGCGGGCCTGAAATATGGCGATTTCGGCTCGTTTGATTACGGCCGTAATTACGGCGTCGTGTATGACGTTGAAGCCTGGACGGATATGCTGCCGGTATTTGGTGGTGATTCCTACACCTGGACCGATAACTATATGGTTGGTCGTACTAACGGCGTGGCGACCTACCGTAATAATGATTTCTATGGTCTGGTCGACGGTCTTAATTTTGCGCTTCAATACCAGGGCGCGAATGAAGGCGCCAATGCAAACGAAGATCAGGAAGGCACCAAAAACGGCCATGATGACGTTCGTTTCCAGAACGGCGACGGCTTCGGCATGTCTTCCACCTATGATTTCGATTTCGGCCTGACGCTGGGTGCGGCGTATTCTTCCTCTGACCGTACCAACGACCAGGTCGCAGCTGGTAATGGCCGCTACAACCGCTTCAGCAAATATGCGGGCGGTGAACGCGCGGAAGCGTGGACAGTTGGCGCAAAATACGATGCGAATGATGTCTACCTGGCCATGATGTATGCGGAAACCCGCAACATGACGCCGTACGGCAGTGACGGCATCGCCAACAAAACGCAGAACTTTGAAGCCGTAGCGCAATACCAGTTTGAATTCGGTCTGCGTCCATCCCTGGCGTGGGTCTATTCAAAAGGCATTGACCTGGGCGGTAACGATTATCACCCAGGCAACGGCTATGACTACGTTGACCAGGATCTGGTTAACTACATCGACGTAGGCATGACCTACAGCTTCAACAAGAACTTCTCCACCTACGTTGATTATAAAATCAACCTGCTGGACGAAGATGACGCCTTCTACAATGACAACGGTATTGCAACCGATGACATCGTTGGCGTCGGCATGACCTACCAGTTCTAATCCCCACAAAAAGTAAAGCCCGCAATGCGGGCTTTTTTATTTACGGCGCTTCCTGCAAGGCCAGGCGAATAAACCCGTTATTCTGCACCAGCAGCTCATGGGCTTTCCACGCATCCAGACCCGTCAGCACCATCAGTACCGCCGTTTTACACTGGTGGTTACAGCTTTCCAGCGCGGCCTTCGCCTGCGCCCGGGAACATCCCCCTGCTTCCATCACAATGGCAATCTGTCGCTCGGCCCATTTGGTGCTGCTTGCTTCCAGATCGACGCGCAGGTTGCTGTACACCCGTCCGGTCCGTACCGCCAGACCGGTGGTAACCATATGCATAATCATGCTTTGCGCAATGCCCGCTTTGGTGTTGGCATACCCGGCAACCACGTCAGCCCCCAGCTCGGGCGCAATGACCATGCTCGCCAGCTGCGCCGCTTCACTTTGAGCATCCTCCGTAATGAGCGCGACCGTTGAGCCCAGAGACCACGCATGACGCATCGCGCCCCACACCCAGGGCGTTTTGCCGCTGACGGACAGCGCCAGCATCATGTCGTGCTCGCCAAAATCAATGGTCTGGAGATCGGCAACGCCGCGCGCGTAGCTTCCGGCGTTATCGCCTGCTGTGATCGCAATAACGGGATGTTTTCCCGGCGCGAACGTTTCTGCCGCCTGCTCCGCCACGCGTCCGGACGCGCCCGCGCCGGTCAAAATCAGACGTCCGCCGTGGCTCAGCGTCGCCGCCGCGTTATCTACCACGCGGGCCAGCATCGTCATGTGAGGGGTAAGTGCAGAAGCGATTTGCGCGTCATCCTGATGAATGACGTTAAGCATATCCAGCGTGGATAATCTGTCGATGTTCGTCGTGCTGGCCTGCCGTCTTTCCCTGGCCGTACCGGTAAGCATAATGCTCATAAACTGCCTCCTTATTATGAGTACCCACACACTATAAAGTGTTTTATATAGGTCACCTGAGAGGAGGCTCACGAAACGCCTCTCTTTACATGGCTTTATGAAATGGCCTTCATCAGCGATAATTAGCCCTTTCTTTTTCATCGCGGAGTGTTAATGAGCGATTTGCGGCCCTTCCCCCCGATGCGCAAGCGTCCTATGAAGCTGAATACGCTGGTTACGCTGATGGTGTGCGCCATTATCGGCTCTGTGCTGCTGGTGGTGTTCGCACTGTACTCCGTACAGATCACCCGCGCCACGCGCGATGACGTGAAGGATACCGCGCTGGGTATCGCCCGAACGCTGGCCGACAGCCCCGATATCAAGCGTGGCCTGATGGCCTCACCCCAGGCCGGCATCATCCAGCCGATTGCCCAGGCGGTGACGAAGCGCAACGACCTGCTGTTTACCGTGGTCACCGATCTGCGCGGTGTTCGTTATTCCCACCCCAATGAAGCGCTATTAGGGTTGCATTTTATCGGCGACGATCTGACGCCTGCCCTGGAAGGGAAAGAGAATGTCTCTGTAAACCGCGGCGCGCTTGCGGAAGCGCTGCGCGTCTTTACGCCCGTGTATGACGACCGGCACGACCAGATCGGCGTAGTGGTGGTAGGGATTTCGCTGAATAAGGTGGAAGATCAGATTGCCCGCGGACGGCTCAACGCCGTGTGGACCATCCTGTTCAGCGTTCTGATGAGTTCACTGGCGATATGGGGCCTGGTCAGGGTGCTGAAACGCATCCTCTTCGGGCTGGAGCCTTACGAGATCTCCGCCCTCTTTGAGCAGCGTCAGGCCATGTTACAGTCCCTGCGAGAAGGCGTGATGGCCGTGGATATGCACGGTCGCGTGACGATGATTAACCACACCGCCAGAGAAATTTTACTCCTGACCTCGGGCCAGCACTCCGAAAGCAGCAGTGAACCGCTGCTGGCCAGCCTGCGGGAAGTGTCAAAAACCGGCATTGCTCGCCAGGATCAGGAGATCGGCTGTAACGGACGGCTGCTGCTGTGCAACATGGTCCCCGTGAAAAGCCAGAATCAGGTGATCGGGGCGATCAGCACGTTCCGCGATAAAACCGAAATCAGCCAGCTAATGCAGCGTATTGACGGCATGGTCAATTATGTTGATGCCCTGCGCTCGCATACGCATGAGTTTATGAACAAACTGCACGTGATCCTCGGCCTGCTGCACATGAAGCGCTACGATAAGCTGGAGGAGTACATCATCCAGACCGCGCAGAATTATCAGACGGACATCGGGGCGATACAGCGCAAGGTTAAATCGCCGGTTATTGCGGGTTTCCTGCTGGGTAAAATTAACCGCGCCAAAGAGGCCGGAGTGACCCTGACGCTGGCGGAGGAGAGCCAGCTTCCCGATACCACCAATGAAGAGCAGGTTGCGGTGCTGATCACCGTGCTGGGCAATTTAATCGAAAATGCCCTGGATGCGATGGAAGGTCAGCCGGAAGGCGAGATCGGCCTTCTGCTCCATTACCAGAACGGCTGGCTGAGCGGAGAGGTCAGCGATGACGGCCCCGGGATTGATCCCGAGCGGCTGGAGGCTATTTTTACAAAGGGCTACTCAACAAAAGGTGAAAACCGCGGCGTTGGGCTGTTCCTTGCACGTCAGCAGATCCAGAACCTGGGCGGCGATATTACCGTCGAGTCGGAGCCTGGCGTATTTACCCAATTTTTTGTTCAGATCCCCTGGGATAGCGAGAGGAATATCGCGTGATAAATGTGTTAATTGTCGATGATGACGCCATGGTAGCCGACCTCAACCGTCTGTATGTAAACCGCGTTGAGGGTTTTAGCTGCTGCGGCGTCGCGTCCACGCTCAACCAGGCCGAGGCGCTGATCGCAAACCCTGGCCAGCCGATCGATCTGGTGCTGCTGGATGTGTATATGCAGCAGGATAACGGGCTGGATCTGCTGCCCATCATCCGCGCATCGGGCCGCCCGATCGACGTCATCATGATCTCGTCGGCGTCCGACGCCGCGACGATCCAGACGTCGATGCACTATGGCGTGGTGGATTACCTGATTAAGCCGTTCCAGTTCCCGCGTTTCGAAGAGGCGCTGAACGGCTGGAAGGCAAAGCGCAGCCTGATGGGATCGCATCAGTATTATGAACAGGCCGACGTCGACAGGCTGATCCACGGCGGCGCGCCGGAGCTGGCCGACAGCAAAAAATTACCGAAAGGATTAACCCCGCAGACGCTGCGCACGATTTGCCAGTGGATCGACAGCCATCCGGAAATGGAATTTTCCACTGACGATCTGGCGAATGCGGTCAACATTTCGCGCGTTTCCTGCCGCAAATACCTGATCTGGCTGGCGCAAATTAATATCCTGTTTACCAGCATTCACTACGGCGCGACCGGCAGGCCGGTGTATCGCTACCGTTTGCAGCCGGAACAGGTCGGGCTGCTCAAACAGTACTGCCAGTAATGCGGTAGCTGTCGTCCAGAAGGGTAAAGCGGAAGTGGTGCATCGAGGAGATCACCACTTCTTTTGTTTTGGTGACAAAGATGGCTTCAATATCGGGGCGCGAACGCAGTGCGGCACACCCCTTCTCCACGCCCATGCCGTAGATCAGCGTGGTCCAGATATCGCCGTCGATGGAGTCTTTCGACACAATCGTCACGCTGTCCAGTTCGTTATCCAGCGGGTAGCCGGTGCGCGGGTTAAGAATGTGATGATAGCGTTTGCCGTTCTGCTCGAAGTAGCGCTCATAGGTGCCTGACGTCACGACCGACCGGTTCTCTACCGTCATCGTCCCAATCAACGCGTCTTCGGCAAACGGTTTTTTCAGGCCGACGCGCCAGCCGCCCTCCGGCGAGCCTAACGTCTGGATGTTGCCGCCGAGATTAATTAACCCCAGCTCAACCCCCTCTTTGCGCAGAAGGTCCCGGACCCTGTCAGCGATATAGCCTTTGGCGATTGCGCCCAGGTCGATCTCCATTCCCGGGCGAGTGAGAAACACGCTGCTGCTGGCCTCATCCAGCACCACGTCCGCAGGATGCGTGATGTTCAGCAAGGCAGCGATCTCGTCTGCGGGCGGCACGGCGTCCCCCTTAAAGCCAATTTTCCAGCGTTTGACCAGCGGGCCGATCGCCAGATTAAACGCACTGTCTTCCATCTGGCTGGCCGCTTTCGCGCAGCGGATCAGGTCAAACACCGGGCGACTGACGGCAACCGGATGCTGACCGGCAGCATGGTTGATGTTCATCACCTGCGAATGCGCGCGGTTGACGGTAAGGAGATCTTCGTACTGTTTGATCAGGCGAAACACGCGGGAGGCGAGCGCTTCGTCGTGGGAAAAGAGTTTCAGGAGGATGGGCGAGCCCATCAGAACGGCGGTGTAGCTGTAAACGCGATGGCTATCAGGCATTGCATGAGTCCTCATATGTAGCCCCGGCAGGCACCGCGCCGCCGGGGAAACAGGAGCCTTACCGTGTTTTCGAACGCATAGCCGCCTGATGTCCTGCTAGCGTACCAAAAATAATGATATCTGCCACCGCGTTACCGCCGATGCGGTTACCGCCGTGGATGCCCCCGACAACCTCACCCGCAGCAAACGCCCCTGGCAATACGTTGTGGTTGCTGTCCAGCACGCAGGTATCGGTATTGATGGTCACACCGCCCATGGTGTGGTGTACGCCCGGTGCAATCTGAATGGCGTAGAACGGCCCTTCGTTGATGGGCGCGCGCAGCGCGGTGGTGCGGCCGAAATCATCGTCGTGCTGTTTTTCCACAAAACCGTTGTAGCGTTCCAGCGTTGCCAGGAACTGGTGATGATCCATCCCGAGCGCTTCCGCCAGGGCTTTTGGCGAACTGGCGCTGGTCACGAAGCCTTTCGCGATGTACTCATCCGCCGCTTTGTTTTTAGCCCGGACATGCTCGTCAAAGACGATGTAAGCGTATTTCTCGGGCAGCGCGATGATTTGCGCCGAAACTTTATCGCGGGTCTCCATTTCGTTGAAGAAGCGGTTCCCCTGCTGGTTGACCAGAATCGCCCCGCCGCCGCGGATGGATTCGGAAATCAGGTACGACGTTTTCTGCTCCACGGTTGGGTGGATCTGAATCTCGCCCATATCCACGGTGCCTGCGCCAATACGTTCCAGCAGCGCGATACCGCCGCCGGTTGCGCCTTTGTGGTTAGTCGTCACGAACCCTTCCAGGTCCGGACGGTATTTCACCACCATCTGGCTGTTGGCGCTGAAGCCGCCCGTTGCGACAATCACGCTTTTGGTTGCCACGGTAAGAGTTTCGTTCTCTTCGGTGGTCAGACGCACGCCGGTGACTTCGCCATTTTCAAAGATGATGTCGCTGACGGCGGTATCCAGCATCACTTCGATGTTGCGTTTGTTGACGTTACGCACCAGGCCGCTGATCAGATACCCGCCTACCGCGGAACCGTCTTTCGGACGGTGCGTACGGTCAATGCTCATCCCGCCGGTGGTGGTGATGTCGTTCAGCATAATGCCGCGCGTGGCCAGCCACTCAATCGCCTCCGGCGCGTTCTCCACGAAGCGACGCAGCAGTTCAGGGTTGTTTTTGTTGCCGCCGCCTTTCAGGCTTTCCTGGTAGAACAGCTCTTTGCTGTCCTGAATACCTTTCACGCGCTGGAAGCGGGTCTCTGCCGCGTTCATCCCTGCCGAGGCTTTAATGGTGTTACCGCCGATGGTTGGCATTTTCTCAACGATCAGCACGCTCGCGCCTTCGTCATGCGCCTGGATCGCCGCCGCCAGCCCTGCACCGCCGCTGCCGACCACGACCACGTCGACGCTTCTGGTTTCATTCGGGTCTGCACCCTCTTCTGCCGCCAGCGCTTTGCTGGATTTCAGCATCGCTTTCGAGACTGCTTTTTTCACCGCCTCGCTCTGGCTGGTTGCGCCGGTGATGGCGTCCACGTGCGGGGTATTGGCATCCAGAATGCGGGTACGGATCTCTTCGAAGCTGGTGACAAACTCCACGTCTTCGCTCGGGCCTGAGGCCAGCTCGATATCAGCGATGCGATCGGTTTCGAGACTGACGTTGATCACCAGCTCGTTGGCATCGTCCTGCACTTTTTCAACGAAGGTGCCCGGTTTGAACTTCGATTCACCCATGCTCATGTCGCGGATCATCGCCTCTACCAGCGAGAAGCGCCACAGCGGTTCCGGGATGTTCAGCTCTTCGCGTCGGGTACTGTCCATAAACAGCTCAAGGCTTTCGCCCGCCGCGATGCGATCGGTCCAGTCCGGGTAGGCGATGGTGGCGCGGCCTACGGCAATCAGGTCGTAGCCATGATCCAGCGCTTCATTCACATCGGCAGCATTCACCACGCCGCCGACGCCCATTACCGGTACCTGTGCCAGCGTGTCAGAACGCATCGCGCAGTATTTTTCGATAAGCGGCGTCGGATCCTGCGTGTCGACGATAGAAGGACGCAGGGCGGCGCCAAGGGAGAAGTGAAGATAATCCACCCCGCGTGCGGCCAGTTTTTCCAGCAGATACAGGGTGTCTTCAAAGCGGATGCCCGGGACTTCCAGCTCTTCCGGAGAGAAACGGTAGCCAATGATGAACGCGTCGTCCGCGTACTGACGCACCATCTTGTGGGTGATGTCCAGCACCGCCAGCGGGAATTTCGCGCGGTTATCGCGGCTGCCGCCCCACTCGTCGTCGCGCTGGTTGGAATTCGGGGAGTAGAACTGCTGGATCAGATAGGTATTCGCCCCGTGAATTTCGACACCGTCAAAGCCAGCCTGAATCGCGCGGCGTACGGCGTCGCCAAACTTGCCGATCATGCCTTCCACTTCTTCCGAGGTCAGGGCTACCGGCGTCGCGGCACCGTCACGCGGCGCGGCAACCGCGCTTGGGCCAACCGGCGTGCGACCCCCAATCAGTTTTGGGTCGACCATACGGCCGCCGTGGTAGATTTGCAGAAGGGCTTTAGAGCCTTTGGACTTGATAGCGTCAGCGATTTTCGCCAGCCCGGCGATTTTCTCGTCGTTATCAATCCCAATTGCGCCCGGGAACGCCAGGCCGAGATCGTCAACAAAACAGCACTCAACGATAATGGTGCCGATGCTGCCAGCGCGGGCGCGATAGTACTCCACCAGCTCGCTGGTCACGGTGCCATCGTAATAACCGGTACAGGTTGTCATTGGGGCCATTAACAAACGGTTTTTGAGTTCAGTACCATTCGGTAATGTGAAGGGGCTTAAAATTCGTTCGTTAGTGCTCATAATAGAAACTCCAAACTTTAAAATTAAGAATTCGGTATCGGGATCGTTTTATTTCGTATTTTTTGCCGATGTCATGGAAGTAATATAATGCTTTTTTTAGTTTCCAAAGCTATTACGTTAGTTAATAAACTATTTAATCCCTGCGGTAACATTAATAACACATTGGTGTTAGCAGGAATGTTTCACCCATTCACATTAATTTAAAAAAAGTTAAATCAGCAAAGGTCAAACCAATACACCTACACCAATAGAAATCCATACAAATCAAACAATAATATAAATACCAATTTTAAAATGTTATAAATTTGATACATAAAACGCGTAAAACCAACGAATAACCACACTACTCCGAGTGGTTATTATAAAAAGTATAAAAATACGCTCATAATTCTATTTTTTTGATCGCGATCAATAGTAATGGCATCCAAAGGCGCAATATAAAAACATCATCATTTTTTATTTAGCGCAAACAAAAATGCGTTAAATCGCTATTACTGAAAACACAAAAACGCACCTTAAATAACTAAAAAAAGCAAAGCAAATAAAGCAATCGAATGTGTGTTTTCGCTGTACGACGAATTTTTGACAACTTAAGACGTGAAACTATGAAAACAAAAACTGCTGTAACGCCTCCTGCGGCGAATCTGGCATCAAATGGAACAGCAAAACGCCTGCTGATGATGGCCCTGCCCATCATCGTTGCCGTCCTGCTGCTGTTTGTCCCCGTTCCTGAAGGGCTGCCGCCTTATGCGTGGCACTACTTCGCCATCTTTGTTGGCGTCATCGTCGGGTTGATTTTCGAACCTCTGCCGGGCGCCGTAATCGGCCTCACCGGCGTGGTGGCGATTGCGCTGTGCAGCCAGTGGGTGCTCTTTAGCCCCGAACAGCTGGCTGACCCGAAATTCAAGCTGGCGGGCGCCTCCTTTAAATGGGCGGTGAGCGGGTTTGGTAACTCCACCGTGTGGCTGATCTTCGGTGCCTTTATGTTTGCCGCGGGATACGACAAAACCCGCTTCGGCCGCCGCCTGGCGCTGATTCTGGTGAAATATCTGGGCCGTCGCAGCCTGACGCTCGGTTACGCCATTACCTTCGCGGACCTGCTGCTGGCACCGTTTACCCCGTCCAATACCGCGCGTAGCGGTGGGACCATCTACCCGATTATCGCCAACCTGCCGCCGCTGTACGGTTCAAAACCGAACGACCCAAGCGCGCGTAAAATCGGTTCGTATCTGATGTGGGTGGCCATTACCGCGGCCTGTATCACCAGCTCCATGTTCCTCTCAGCCCTTGCGCCGAACCTGCTGGCGCTGGCGCTGGTAAAAAGCACCGTTGGGATTGATATCTCCTGGGGCACCTGGTTCCTCGCCTTCCTGCCGCTGGGCATCCTGCTGATCCTGACCATGCCGCTGCTGGCCTACTGGTTCTACCCGCCGGAAGTGAAGGTGAACAACGAAGTGCCGCTGTGGGCGACCCGTGAGCTGGAAAAACTGGGCAAACTGTCGCGCAATGAGATCCTGCTGCTGGTGTTCGTGTGCTGCGCGCTGCTGATGTGGATCTTCGCCGCCGCATGGATTGAGCCCGCGATGGCTGCCCTGCTCATCGTCGGCCTGATGCTGTGGACCGGCGTACTGGAGTGGAACGACATCACCGGCAACAAAGCCGCCTGGAACACCTTCGTGTGGTTCGCCACACTGGTGGCGCTGGCGGATGGCCTCTCCTCCACCGGCTTTATCAGCTGGCTGGGTAAAGAAGGCGGCCTGCTGATGAGCGGTATCTCTCCGGGCGTGGCGACCATCGTCCTGCTGCTGGCGTTCTACCTGCTGCACTACCTGTTTGCCAGCACCACCGCGCACACCACGGCGCTGCTGCCGGCGATGCTGACCATCGCCTCCACCATTCCGGGCATGAATATGGAAGTGTTCGTCCTGCTGATGGTGACCTCGCTGGGCGTGATGGGGATCATCACCCCGTACGGTACTGGTCCAAGCCCGATTTACTACGGTAGCGGTTACCTGCCAACCAAAGACTACTGGCGCCTCGGCACCATCTTCGGTGCCATCTTCCTGGCGGCCCTGCTGCTGATTGGCTACCCGTGGATGTCCATGATGTTCTGATTCCTGACCGCCGGACTTCTCCTCCGGCGGTTTTATTTTTGTGGAGCAATACGCTATGTCAAACAAACCGTTTTTCTACCAGAACCCCTTCCCGCTCGCGCATGACGACACCGAATACTATCTGCTGACCAAAGAGCACGTCTCCGTTGCCGAGTTTGACGGTCAGGAAGTGCTGAAGGTGGAGCCCGAAGCGCTGACCCTGCTGGCACAGCAGGCCTTCCACGACGCCGCGTTTATGCTGCGCACCTCTCACCAGAAGCAGGTTGCGGCTATTCTGAGCGACCCGGAGGCCAGCGAGAACGACCGATACGTGGCCCTGCAATTCCTGCGCAACTCGGACATTGCGGCGAAAGGCGTGCTGCCAACCTGTCAGGATACCGGCACGGCAATCATTATGGGTAAGAAAGGCCAACGCGTCTGGACCGGCGGCGGTGACGAAGCGGCGCTGAGCCAGGGCGTGTATAACACCTATATTGAAGACAACCTGCGCTACTCGCAGAATGCGGCGCTGGATATGTATAAAGAGGTGAACACCGGCACCAACCTGCCCGCACAGATTGACCTCTACAGCGTCGACGGTGACGAGTATAAATTCCTGTGCATGGCGAAAGGCGGCGGCTCTGCCAACAAAACCTATCTCTACCAGGAAACCAAGGCGCTGATTACCCCGGCGAAGCTGAAAAACTACCTGGTTGAGAAGATGCGGACCCTCGGCACCGCAGCCTGCCCGCCGTACCATATTGCCTTTGTTATCGGCGGCACCTCCGCGGAAGCTACGCTGAAAACCGTCAAGCTCGCCTCTGCGCGCTACTACGATGAACTGCCAACCGAAGGCAACGCGCACGGCCAGGCGTTCCGCGACGTTCAGCTCGAACAGGAACTGCTTCAGGAAGCGCAAAACCTCGGCCTCGGCGCACAGTTCGGCGGGAAATACTTCGCCCACGATATTCGCGTGATCCGCCTGCCGCGCCACGGTGCCTCCTGTCCAATCGGCATGGGCGTCTCCTGCTCTGCTGACCGCAACATCAAAGCGAAGATTAACCGCGATGGGATCTGGATTGAGAAGCTGGAGCACAACCCGGGCCAGTATATTCCTGAATCCCTGCGCCAGCAGGGTGAAGGCGACGTTGTCAGCATTGACCTTAACAAGCCAATGAAAGAGATCCTGGCACAGCTTTCCGCGCATCCGGTCTCTACCCGCCTGTCCCTTAACGGCACCATCATCGTGGCGCGCGACATCGCCCATGCGAAGCTGAAGGAACTGCTCGATAACGGCGAAGCGCTGCCGCAGTACGTGAAAGATCACCCGATCTACTATGCCGGTCCGGCCAAAACCCCGGAAGGGTATGCGTCTGGCTCACTCGGTCCAACCACTGCGGGGCGCATGGACTCCTATGTGGACCTGCTGCAATCCCACGGTGCGAGCATGATCATGCTGGCAAAAGGTAACCGCAGCCAGCAGGTCACCGATGCCTGCCATAAGCACGGCGGCTTCTACCTCGGCAGCATCGGCGGCCCGGCGGCGGTGCTGGCGCAAAACAGCATCAAGAGCCTGGAGTGCGTGGCGTATCCGGAACTGGGAATGGAAGCGATCTGGAAAATTGAGGTGGAAAACTTCCCGGCGTTTATCCTGGTAGATGACAAAGGCAACGACTTCTTCCAGCAGATCCAGAACAAACAGTGCAAAGGGTGCTCACAGCGCTGAGCGTTTCCATAATGCCGGCAGCAGCGACAGCGTATCGTTGATAAGCCCGCGCTTGTCGCTGCCCGGCTTCCAGATGGTGACCATCGTCTGACTTATCCCCTGGCTGCCCACTTCGGTGGGCAGCCTTCTTACGTTTTTCCACCGCGCCGCGTGAAGATGGGTCGGCAAAAAGCCCCAGCCGCACCCCTGTTCCAGCAGGCCGCGCAGCATCTCCAGTTCGTTAGTGAAAAGGGTGTGCCCTGAAATTTGCAGGCGACGCGCAACCGGCTCGTCGGATGCGGCATGCATGATCACCTGCGGCACCAGGGAGAGATCGAGCAGCGACACCGGCGATGCCACCTCCGCAAAAAGCGCCGTTGCGGCGTAAAAATCCATTTCGATCGCCCCTAATGCCCGCCACTCCATCTCATTGCCCACGCTGCGGTTGCGCGCCTGGCAGATGCCCAGATCGGCCTGACCGCTCGCCAGCATGGCTTCCGCCTCATCGCGCGACGCGCTGGTCAGGCTCAGGCGAATTTTTTGCGTCGCCAGCGTGGCAATCAGCGCCTGCAAAAAGGCTCTGGGGGTGAACGGATCGTAAACGAGGGCAATGTCCTGCGTGGCGCTGTCCGGCACCGTACGGGCAAACGCCTCAAACGCTTTCACCTGCCGCATCAGCAGGTGCGCCTGCCGCTGAAGCTGCTCCCCTTCCGGCGTCAGGCGCAGGCTGCGCCCCTCCCGCAGGAACAGCGCATAGCCCAGCCCATCCTCAAGAAAATCGATCAGATCGCGAAGGGTAGTACGATCTTTGCCGAGTTTACTGGCCGCCTTCATCAGGCTGCCGTGCTCAGCGACGGCGGTGAACGCCTCAAGCTGGGCAAAAGAGTAGATCAGGTTTGCCACGTCATTCTCCACGCGATTTTTACGGGGGATTTTCCCCCATAACGCGCTTTTTATTATAGGGCGCGGGTTCTTAAACTGAAGTCCTTCCTGAGCCAAACGAGATAAATATGAAAAACAAAACCAATCGCACGCTGCTCGCGGCGCTTGTCGTCGGTAGCCTGGTCTCGCCTGCCGCGATGGCTGCCTGTGGCGGCACCGAACTCACGACCTGTCCGGCGCCTTTTGATGCCAAACTCCCGGACGCCCATACGATGCTCACCTGGAGCCAGGCCGACCGCGTGGTGGGCTTTCGCAATGACTACCGCAACTACGCGGGCGATGTATTCCGCCACGGCAACGCCTCGCCGCTGCTCGCCGCAGAAAAACCGCTCACAGATGCCCGCTATCAGGTGAATGGCAATAGCTATGATCTTCAGGATTACCTGAAGCGCCAGAACGTCAGCGGCATGCTGGTGCTGAAAAATGGCAAAGTGGCCTATAAATATCTGGGAGAAGGCAATACCGACTCAACGCTCTGGACCTCGCGCTCCGTGGGCAAATCCGTGGTCTCCGCGCTGGTGGGTGTGGCGATCAAAGAGGGTAAAATCCACTCCCTGGACGACCTTGTCACCCAATACGAACCGGATTTAAAAGGCACCGCCTGGGACGGCGTCACGCTGAAGCAGCTCATCACCCACACCTCCGGCGTGGCGTGGAACGAAGATTACACCAACCCGCAGTCAGACTTCGCCCGGCTTACCGAATGCGAAGCGAAGCCGGGCACCTACGACTGCGTGCGCACGCTGGTGAAAGGATTACGCCGCGAACATCCGGCGGGGGAAAACTGGTCCTATTCCTCGGGCGGCGCGTGGCTGTTAGGCGATGTGCTTGAGCGCGCCACCGGCATGACGCTCGCCGCGTATCTGGAGAAAAGCATCTGGCAGCCGTACGGCATGGCCAGCGACGGCGTATGGCATGCCTACAGCAAAGGCCAGCACGACGTGGGCGCGCACGGATTTAACGCAACCCTGGAAGACTGGGGACGCTTCGGGGAATTTATCCTGCATAACGGTACGCTGCCGGACGGGAAGCAGATCCTCCCTGACGGCTGGGTGAAGCAGTCCTCCGAGTGGACGCAGGCAAAAGGTTCTGTCTCCGCCGCGCATCCGAAAGGCCTTTACGGCTATCAGTGGTGGAACAATGAGGTGCCGGCCAACGCCACAAACGTAGCGCCAAAGGTCGAGGATTCGCTGAAGGACTCCCTCTGGGCGCTGGGCATTTTCGGCCAGATGATTGTGGTCAATCAGAAGGAAAACCTGGTGATTGTCCAGTGGTCCACCTGGCCACAGGCGGAACCGTCATTCAGCGCCCAGCCGCTGGAAGCGTCGCTGATGTTTAGCGCCATTGCCAACGCGCTGCGCTAAATTACCGAAGCCAGGCTTTGCCTGGCTTCACCTCTGCGCGACGTCACAAAACAGCGATTTCAGCAACTTAGCGAAAACAGGTAAATAAAAGATCACCCAAATGTTAAGTTATTGTTGCCTATGTAAATCCTGGTCAACTTATTGTCATTCATGCGCGGCACGCATCAATTCATGTGCTTTTTGCGCTTATTAATTCTCACATCCTGATCCAGTTTTCAGAAACAGACGAGCATAACGTCGCTATAAAAACTGGAGATAACCATGGTTTCCTCAACCTCACCTGCAACCGTCCGGGCGAAAGCCGGCGCGATTTTCCGCGTCACGTCGGGCAACTTTCTTGAGCAATTCGACTTCTTTCTGTTCGGGTTTTACGCCACCTATATCGCCCACACGTTCTTCCCGGCCAGCAGTGAATTTGCCTCGCTGATGATGACCTTCGCCGTCTTCGGCGCGGGCTTTCTGATGCGTCCGATCGGGGCCATTGTCCTCGGGGCCTACATTGATAAAGTGGGTCGCCGTAAAGGGCTGATCGTCACCCTGTCGATTATGGCCGCCGGAACGTTTCTGATTGTGCTGATCCCTTCCTATCAGAGCATTGGCCTGTGGGCGCCGCTGCTGGTGCTGACCGGCCGCCTGTTGCAGGGTTTTTCGGCAGGCGCTGAGCTGGGCGGGGTCTCGGTTTATCTGGCGGAGATCGCCACGCCGGGCCGCAAGGGTTTTTACACCAGCTGGCAGTCGGGCAGCCAGCAGGTCGCCATTATGGTCGCGGCGGCGATGGGCTTCGCGCTGAACGTGGTGCTGGAAGAGAGCGCCATTCGCGAGTGGGGCTGGCGTATCCCGTTCCTGTTTGGCTGTCTGATTGTGCCGTTCATCTTTTTCCTGCGCCGCAAGCTGGAGGAGACCGAGGAGTTCAGCGCCCGTCGCCACCATCTGGCGATGCGTCAGGTTTTCACAACGCTGATCGCCAACTGGCAGGTTGTCGTCGCGGGCATGCTGATGGTGGCGATGACCACCACCGCCTTTTACCTGATCACCGTTTACGCGCCGACCTTCGGTAAAAAAGTGCTGATGCTGAGCGCGTCGGACAGCCTGCTGGTCACGCTGCTGGTGGCGGTGTCCAACTTTATCTGGCTGCCGATCGGCGGCGCGCTTTCGGACCGCTTCGGGCGGAAGCCGGTGCTGATCGCCATGACGCTGCTGGCGCTGGCAACCAGCTATCCGGCGCTGACGATGCTGGCCGCCGCCCCGAGCTTCTCCATGATGCTGACCGTACTGCTGTGGCTCTCTTTCCTCTATGGCCTGTATAACGGCGCGATGATCCCGGCCCTGACGGAGATCATGCCAACAGAAGTCCGCGTGGCGGGCTTCTCGCTGGCTTACAGCCTGGCGACCGCCGTCTTCGGCGGCTTCACGCCGGTGATCTCGACCGCCTTGATTGAGTACACCGGGGACAAAGCCTCTCCGGGCTACTGGATGAGCTTTGCCGCCGTTTGCGCCCTGCTGGCAACGCTCTATCTCTATCGTCGCCGTACGGTAGCCCTGCACACCGCCGTTGAGGAGTGATTAATGATGCTTAAATTCAGAACGGTGATTACCGCCCTGACCTTCGCCACCCTCAGCGCGGGCGCGCTTGCACAGGATGTGACGGTGATGATTTCAGGCGGCTTCAGAGCGGCGCTGGAGAAGCTGGCGCCGCAGTATGAGGCGAAAAGCGGCGACAGGCTCGTTTTGATCTCCGGCCCATCGATGGGCAAAACGCCGCAGGCTATTCCCGCCCGGCTCGCCCGGGGCGAAAAAGCGGATGTGGTTATTATGGTTGGCGATGCGCTGGAAAAGCTTGAACAGGATCGTTGGACGGCGCCGGGCTCCCGCGTGGAGCTGGCGGATTCGCCCGTCGGGATGGTCGTTAAAGCGGGCGCGCCGGTGCCGGATATCAGTACGGTGGCTGCCCTTCGACAATCGTTGCTGAAGGCCCAATCCATGGCGTATTCCGACAGCGCCAGCGGCCGGTATGTCGAGAGCGAGCTGTTCGGGAAACTGGGCATCGACGGCCAGGTTCACGGTAAAGCGCACCGGGTTGAACGCATCCCGGTGGCGTCTGAGGTGGCGAAAGGGAAATACGACCTCGGCTTTCAGCAGGTCAGCGAACTTCTGCCGGTACCCGGGGTGACGTTTGTGGGCAAGTTGCCTGACGACATGCAGTACATAACCCGCTTCGCCGGCGCCGTAACGCAGAGCGCCGACCATCCTGAACGGGGAAAAGCGCTGCTGGCCTTTCTCTCTTCCCCGGATGCAGCACCGATCGTGACGGCAACCGGCCTACAGCCCGTTAGCGCAGATCGCGATACTGCTCGGTGATCAGCGCTTCCAGTTCGGCAGCAATATAGGACTGGATCCGCCCGCGACGGCGAATCAGCCCCACGGTCCGCCTGACCTCGGGCTCGGTTAAAGGGACCGACGTCAGGAGCGAATGTTCGGCGCGGGGCATCGACATGGCGGGAACGGCGGCAATGCCGATCCCGGCTTCAACCATCCCCAGCATGGTCGTCACGTGCCGCGTTTCGCAGATGCTGGGGCGCTCGGGACGAATATGCCCGACCCGCTGGTCAAGAAGATTGCGGTTGCCGGACGTCTTATCCAGACCGATATAATCCTGCTGATAAAAAGCCTGCCACGTCAGGCTTTTTCTTTTGGCAAGCGGGCTGTCGCGCCGGCAGGCGGCGACGTAGACGTCCTCCACCAGCGGGACACATTCGATGTCGGGCTGTAAATTCTGGGCGAAACAGATACCAAAATCCGCCTGTCCGCGGGTGACGGCCTCGATAACATTCCCGGCGCTGCTGTCGATCAGCTTTATGCGCACGCGAGGGTAGCGAGACTGAAAGCGACGGATCACGTCCGGCATAAAGTAACACGCGGCTGACGGCACGGTCGCCACGGTGATCAGCCCCGTGCGCTCCTCGCTGGCTTTATCGATATCCGAAAGCATGGACTCCACGTCGGCAAGCAGTTGCCCGCACCGGTCGGCAAAGGTCTGACCATACAGGGTCAGCGTGACGCGCCGGGTGGTTCTGTCGAAAAGCTTTGCCCCCAGCGCCGCCTCCAGCTTTTCTATTCTTCGACTCAGTGCCGACTGGGAAAGGCAGATAGACTCTGCCGCAAGACGGAAATTGCCGTATTCCAGCAGCGCGCGGAAGGCGTAGAGATCGTTGAGGTCGAAATTGACGGGCATACGGCCGAGATCCTTAAGCACATAGGGTGAGAAGAGATTTATCATAGCCGCGCACGACATACTTCACAAAATGAAGGGGATACCCCTAAAGCGCTATCAACCAGACGGCACATAGTGATAGTTTATGCGGGCTGGATTCCTCTTAAACAGGCTGCCCGTCTGCAAACTGCCAAAGAGGAGTGTCATACTGCTATACAGAGTATGTTGGCATGCTAACTGCCCCTGACCTTTCCATTTTGTTCACGTGCGAGTAACGAGCAAAGCGATGATTAAGTGGCCCTGGAAAACGAACGACGCTGGTCGAAATATGGCGCTGCCCTGGGATGAGGCTCTGGCGATCCCCGTGCTGGCGAATCTCTTGCCTGAAGAGCAATCAAAGCTGATTCAGCTGGCAGAGCGTTTTTTACAGCAAAAACGTCTGGTACCGCTACAGGGCTTCGAGCTCGACCCGCTTAAAAATTCGCGCATCGCCCTGCTCTTCTGCCTGCCGGTGCTGGAGCTGGGCATCGAATGGCTGGATGGCTTCCACGAAGTGCTGATCTACCCGGCACCGTTTATCGTTGATGACGAATGGGAGGATGACATCGGCCTGGTGCACAACCAGCGTATGGTGCAGTCCGGACAAAGCTGGCAGCAAGGGCCGATCATCCTCAACTGGCTGGATATTCAGGACTCGTTCGATGCCTCGGGCTTCAACCTGATTATTCACGAAGTGGCGCATAAGCTGGATACCCGCAACGGCGATCGCGCCAGCGGCGTGCCGCTGATCCCGCTGCGTGAAGTCGCAGGTTGGGAGCACGACCTGCACGCGGCGATGGAAAACATTCAGGATGAGATAGACCTGGTGGGTGAGAGTGCGGCCAGCATTGATGCCTACGCGGCGACCGATCCCGCCGAATGCTTTGCGGTGCTGTCCGAGTATTTCTTTAGCGCACCCGAGCTTTTCGCCCCTCGCTTCCCGGCGTTGTGGCAGCGTTTTTGCCAGTTTTACCAGCAGGATCCGCTCCAGCGTCTGCGGCAAAGCGAGGACGCTGCGAGCACGTCCTCACATCCGTTCCACTAATGTTTAAGGGGTACGATCGGTTGATCGTACCCACACGCTCACCGCGAGAAACAGCACCGCCATTCCCCATGCGGCAGTAATCAAAAACTGCTCACCGTACAAGCGCGTCACCACGGGTACCAGCAGTGCGCTGGCACCGTACCCCAACGTATGGCTGGTGGCAATTACCCCTGCGCCTTTACCCGTCGTCAGCCGATCGTTGAGCAAAAGCTGGTATCCCGGCGTGGCCATGGCGGCACCCAGCGAGGTGATGACAATGCCCACGTAGAACAGAGCGACGCTTGCAAGGCACATCAGCCCAAGCCCCGCCACCATCAGTACTGCGGCAATGAAGAGTAAAACCCTCGGGCTAAAGTGCTGCGGGCGCACCACCAGAAACTGTGCCGCAAGGGTCGCCAGCGCGGCCAGGCTCAGCAGCATCGCGACATGATGGCTGATTTGCACGGCATCGCCATTGAAGAGCGGGTGGAGATGGGGCGATAAGCCAAGCTGCATCAGGCTGACCAGCGCCGCCAGCAGCAGCGCCAGCGCCAGGAAAGGCAGCATCGAGGCCTGTAACCGCGTCGACTGATGCGCCACCGGCGGCAGCGGCGGATCCGCGGCCTCGCGCAGCACCAGCAGCAGCGCGATAAGCGGTGCCAGCGCCATCAGCCAGAGCGGTGCGACCGGACTGACGCTGAGCATCAGCGCGGCCAGCGGCGGCCCCAGCAGACGCCCAAGACTAAGGCCAGAGCTTATCGTCGCCAGCGCCGCCATTCTTTTATCCAGCCCGGCACGTTGAATGGCCCACGTCTGGGCCGCAGGCACCAGCCCCGAGACCGTCAGGCCGTACAGCATGCGCGACAGAATCAGGCCCGCCATTCCCCAGAAGGCATTCAGCGCGCCGTGCGCCATCGCCCAGACCACCAGCGCCATCACCACGAAGCTCACCAGATAGCCGCCTAACGAGGCCAGCATAACGATCTTACAGCCGCGCCGCTCGCTCTGGAGTCCCCACCAGGGCGATGCGGGTAAAAAGAGCATCGAGCCAAACATCAACAGCCCGGCCCAGACGGAGAGCGAAAAGCCGGTCATTGATACCAGCTGCGGCAGCATGACCAGCAAACCGTTTTGTCCGATGCCCAGTAAACCGGCGCCCAGCGCCAGGGGCCAGTTGGCCTTCGGGGCAATATCATCAGTCAGATTATCAATAGAGGCGCGCATAGAATTGTGAAGATAATGTCAATAAATGTGTGGAAATTATGAAGTTTATGAAAACAAATATTGCAAAAATAGTTGCGACTGTAAACAGAATGAATATCATAACGAGAATTATTATCAGTCATGGAATGAGGTACATCTATGCGTGCTCTGCCCCGCTCCGCCGGTACAGATGTTGCGGCCCAGTGTTTTTTGAACGCGCTGCTGCGCGAAACGAAGGACTGGCATTATCTTCCCGCAACCCGTGCGGATGAGTTATCGCAGATTCATATCCCGCTCTCCCCAACCCAGGCCATTCGGGTTCCGGTACGCTATTTCTCCCCCACGCAGCATCACCAATATTGTTTCCCGGCCACGCTGATTCAGGCCGACAGCGACGGTGGTGACGCGGTCACATTTCATCAACTGATTGATTTCATTTTGCAAAAACCGTCAGTCAACGGATCTCTGGATGCCGATACGCTGGCGCGCTTTAGGCAGCGCGTGCTGGAAAGCCATACGCATACCTGGCAGGCCATTGATTTACGCCACAACTGGGCCAACCTGCGCGATAAGCCGCTGACCTTTGCCGAAGCGGAACAGGCGCTGCTGGTCGGCCACGCGTTTCACCCTGCACCTAAGTCGCACGAGCCGTTTAACGACGCCGAGGCGCGCCGCTATCTGCCGGATTTTGCCTCCCGCTTCCCGCTGCGCTGGTTCGCGGTTGAGAGTAAGCAGATTACCGGCGATAGCCTGAATGTCTCCCTGCGTGAGCGGCTGCTGCGCTTTGCGGCGCAGAGCGCCCCGGCGCTGCTTGGCCACTTCACGGACACCCGCTGGCTGCTGCCGATGCACCCGTGGCAGGCTGACTGTCTGCTGGAACAGCCCTGGTGCCAGCGTCTGGTCGAAAAAGGTGCCCTTCAGGACCTGGGCGAAGCGGGCGCGCAGTGGCTGCCCACCAGCTCCTCCCGCTCGCTGTACAGCGAAACCAACAGCGACATGATTAAGTTTTCCCTGAGCGTGCGCCTGACCAACTCCGTGCGCACGCTGTCGGTGAAAGAGGTTAAGCGCGGAATGCGCCTGGCGCGACTGGCGAAAACGGAACGCTGGCAGGGGCTCCAGGCGCGCTACCCGACCATGCGCGTGATGCAGGAAGACGGCTGGGCGGGCCTGTGCGACGAGCACGGCGTCGTTCAGGAAGAGAGCCTGATGGCCCTGCGCGTCAACCTGCTGTTCCCTACCCCTGAAACGCAAACCAACGTGCTGGTAAGCCTGACGCAGGCCGCACCGGACGGCGGCGACAGCCTGCTGGCGGCGGCGGTTCGCCGTCTGAGCGCGCGTCTGGATCTCCCGCTCGCCCAGGCCGCGCGCTGCTGGCTGGATGCCTACTGCGACCGCGTATTACTCCCCCTGTTCAGCGCCGAGGCGGACTACGGCCTGGTGCTGCTGGCGCACCAGCAAAATATCCTCGTTGAGATGCAGCAGGATTTTCCCGTCGGGCTGATCTACCGTGACTGCCAGGGCAGCGCATGGACCGAAGGGGCCGACGCGTGGCTGAAAGAAGCGGGCGAAACCGACGTGGAAAACCGCTTTGGCGACAGCCAGCTGCTGCGCTACTTCCCTTACTACCTGCTGCTGAACTCCACCCTTGCCGTGACCGCCGCCCTCGCCGCTGCCGGCTTCGACAGCGAAGAGAGCCTGATGTCCCGCGTGCGGGACGCGCTGGCCGACCTGCGCAAGACGGCGAAGCAGACCCGCTGCCTCGATTACGTGCTCGACAGCCCGACCTGGAACTGCAAAGGCAACTTCTTCTGCTATCTGCACGATCGCAACGAAAATACCATCGCCGATCCGGCGGTGATCTATTTCGACTTTAGCAACCCGTTTTATAAGGAGAAGGCGTGATGGCCATTGCGAATATCGTCCATTCCGGCTACGGCTTCCGCTGCACATCCACGGAAAAAAACCTGCCGCTGACCCTGGGTCTTGACGGCAGCGCGGTTCTTGATCGTCTGGCCGGGATCCCGGACGGCTGGCTGGTGGAGGCGCTCGACCAGCTGTTTGTTGCCGCGCCCGCCCTGACGGGCATTACCCTGCCGTGGGCCGCCTGGCAGGATGAACCCCAGGCGCAGGCGCTGTTTAGCCTCGCAAACGGGGATTATCTGGCGCGTGAACGTTTCTGGCAGCTGCCGCTGTGGCTGAAAGGGGAACGTCCGCAGGCGAGCGGCGGCATGCAGTTTGACGAAAGCCGCCAGCTTTATTTCCCGCTGCGCCCTCACCGCCCGCAGGGTGAAGTCTATCGCCGTTACGATCCGCAGATTAAGCGCACCCTGAGTTTCCGCGTGGCAGACGTGGCGCTGGACGGCGAGCGTTTTACCCGCTGGATGAACACCCCGCGCGTGAACGCCTTCTGGGAGATGGCCGGTCCGCAGGCCGAACAGGAAAATTACCTGCGTCGCCAGCTCGACTCGTCGTACTGCTATCCGGTGATCGGCTGCTTTGACGATGAGCCGTTCGGCTATTTTGAACTCTACTGGGCGCCAGAAGACCGTATTGGCCGCCACTACCGCTGGCAGTCCTTTGACCGTGGGCTGCACATGCTGGTCGGGGAAGAGAACTGGCGCGGGGCGCAGTATATCCGCAGCTGGCTGCGCGGGCTGAGCCACTATCTGTATCTCGATGAACCGCGCACGACGCGTATTGTCGCCGAGCCGCGCTTCGACAACCAGCGTCTGTTCCGCCACCTGTCGTCCGCCGGTTTCGACACGGTGAAGGAGTTTGACTTCCCGCACAAGCGCTCTCGTCTGATCATGAGCGAGCGTCACCGCTTCTTTCATGAGGTGGAACTGTGAACGCGCTCTGGCAGAAAGTGAACCGCGAGATGGTGGCGAAAATCCTTGCTGAACTGGAATACGAACGCACCCTGCGCGCCGAGCCGGTTTCGGCGGACGGCTGGCACATCGCCATGGGCAACGCGTCATGGCAGTTTCGCGCCACGCGTGGGATCTGGGGCTGGCTGCATATCGATCCGGACACCCTGACCACCGCCAGCGGCGCGGCGGTCGAAGCGGAAAGCGCGCTGCTGCAACTCGCCACCGTGCTGGAGATGAGCGACGCGCAAACGGCGGAGCACATGGAAGATCTCTACGCCACGCTGCGCGGCGACATGCAGCTGGTGCAGGCGCGTGAAGCGCTGGACGCCGATGCGCTGATCCAGCTCGACCCTGACGAATTACAGTGCCTGATGCGCGGTCACCCAAAGTTTATCTTCAACAAGGGACGCCGCGGCTGGGGGCTGGATGCGCTACGCCAGTACGCGCCGGAATATCGCGGTCGCTTTCGCCTGCACTGGGTAGCCGTGCAGCGCGAGCGTCTGGTCTGGAGCAGCGACGCCGATTGCGACATTAACGCCCTGCTCGCCAGCGCCATGGACGATGCCGAGCGCGCCCGGTTCGACGCCTGCTGGCAGGCGCTGGAACTGGACGACCGCTGGCTGCCCGTGCCGCTGCATCCGTGGCAGTGGCAGCAAAAAATTGCCATTCATTTCCTGGCGCAGCTCGCGCGCGGCGAAATGGTCGAGCTGGGCGAGTTTGGCGATGAGTATCTGGCGCAGCAGTCCCTGCGCACGCTGACTAACGCCAGCCGTCGCGCACCGTATGACATCAAGCTACCGCTGACCATCTACAACACCTCCTGCTACCGCGGTATTCCGGGCAAGTACATTGCCGCCGGTCCGCTGGCCTCGCGCTGGCTACAGCAGCAGTTCGCCAGCGATGCCACGCTGATTCGCTCCGGGGCGCAGGTGCTTGGCGAACCCGCCGCCGGCTATCTGTCGCATCCGGGTTATGCCGCATTGCCTGAGGCGCCGTACCGCTATCAGGAGATGCTGGGCGTGATCTGGCGCGAGAACCCATCCTGCTATTTACAGGACGGCGAACAGGCGGTGCTGATGGCGGCGCTGATGGAAACCGACAACCAGGGGCGCCCGCTGATTGACGCGTGGATCAAACGCTCGGGCTTAACCGCTGACGCATGGCTGGACAGGCTGTTTGAGGCGACGGTGATCCCCTTCTATCACCTGCTCTGCCGCTACGGCGTGGCGCTGATCGCCCACGGCCAGAACGTCACGCTGGTGATGAAAGACGACGTTCCACAACGCATTCTGCTGAAGGATTTTCAGGGCGATATGCGCCTGGTGGACGAAGATTTCCCGCAGGCGCAGAGCCTGCCGGAACAGGTAAAAGCCGTCACCGCGCGCCTCAGTGCGGATTACATTATCCACGACCTGCAAACCGGCAACTTTGTGACGGTGCTGCGCTTTATTTCGCACCTCACCCTGCAATGCGGCGTGAGCGAAACGCGTTTCTATCAGATCCTGGCGCAGGTGCTGCACCGCTATATGGCCGCCCATCCGGATCTTGCAGCGCGCTTCGCGAAGTTCGACCTGTTTAAGCCGCAGATTATTCGCGTGATCCTCAACCCGGTCAAACTGACCTTCTCTGAACACGACGGCGGCAGCCGCATGCTGCCGAACTACGTCTGCGATCTTGATAACCCTCTTTTTCTGGTCTCCCAGGAGTCAGCGCAATGAAAACGTATGATTTCATCGGCATCGGTATCGGTCCGTTCAACCTCAGCATCGCCGCGCTGGCAGAGGGGCTGGACGGTTTTAGCTCGCTGTTTCTTGAACGCAAGCCGCACTTCTCCTGGCATCCGGGGATGATGGTGCCGGACTGCCATATGCAGACCAGCTTCCTGAAGGATCTGGTCAGCGCCGTGGAGCCGACCAACCGCCACAGTTTCCTGAACTACCTCGTTCAGCGTAAGAAGTTCTACCGTTTTCTGACCACCGAGCAGCGCACCGTCTCTCGCGAGGAGTTTGCCGACTACCTGTGCTGGGCGGCGGATAATCTGACGAATCTGGCCTTCAGCCAGCAGGTGCAGCAGGTCAGCTTTGATGAGCAAAACGGCCTGTTTGAGGTGGTGACCCAGCGGGATCGCTTCCTTGCGCGCCACGTCTGCGTGGGGATTGGTAAGCAGATCAATCTGCCCGAGTGCGTCACCGCGCAGGATGATACCTGCTTCCACGCCAGCGAGATGATGCTGCGCACGCCGGATTTAGCGGGAAAACGTGTCACCGTCGTCGGCGGCGGCCAGAGCGGTGCGGATCTGTTTTTGAATATCTTCCGCGGGGAATGGGGCCAGCCGCTGAGCCTCAACTGGGTATCGCGCCGCAACAATTACAACGCGCTGGATGAGGCCGCGTTTGCTAACGAGTATTTCACGCCGGAGTATGTGGATAGCTTCTCCACGCTCGGTGACGACGCACGTCGTCAGATGTTGCAGGAACAGAAGATGACCTCCGACGGGATCACCACGGAGTCATTACTGGCCATTTACCGCGCCATGTACCACCGTTTCGAAGTGTTGCGCGAAAAACCCTGGGCGCACCTGCTGCCGTCCCGCTCGGTGACGGCGCTGACGCGCCTGGAAAACGTGCAGCGCCTGAGCATACAGCATCATCTCGACGGCGGGCGTGAACAGCTGGAGAGCGACGTGGTGATTTTCGCCACCGGCTACCGCGCCGTGCAGCCCGCGTTTCTGGCCCCGCTCTCTTCCCGACTGCGTCTGGATGAGGATGACGCCTTCTGCATCAACAACGATTTCACCCTTGAATGGGACGGCCCGCAGCGCAACCGCCTGTTTGCCGTCAACGCCGGGATGCACCGTCTCGGTATTGCCGAACCCCAGCTCAGCCTGATGGCCTGGCGCGCGGCGCGAATTCTGAATCGCGCTCACGATGACGAGCCGTTTGAACTGGCAACCACCCCCGGCGTTATCCACTGGCGAAGCACCACCAGCCCGGAGAGCAGCCAGGTTTTTAAATCATTAATGAAGACCACCGAGTACTGACACACACATTCAGGATCAACATAACAATGAAACGTTCTCATCTTTGGGTTTTAAATCCGTGCCTGCTTGCCATGCTTTCTACCTCTGCGTGGGCGGAAGAACAAAAGGAAGAAGATATTGTGGTCTCCGCCAGCCGTGCCCACCGCAGCGTGGCAGAGATGGCGCAGACCACCTGGGTTATTGAGCGGGCGGAAATTGAGCAGCAGGTCCAGGGCGGGAAAGAGATTAAAGACGTGCTGGCCCAGCTGATCCCCGGCATGGACGTCAGCAGCCAGGGGCGTACCAACTACGGCATGAACCTGCGCGGTCGCTCCATGATGGTGATGGTGGACGGCGTGCGCCTGAACTCATCCCGCAGCGACAGCCGCCAGCTCGACTCTATCGATCCGTTTAACATTGACCGCATCGAAGTGATCTCCGGCGCTACCTCGCTCTACGGCGGCGGCAGTACCGGCGGGCTGGTGAACATCGTCACCAAAAAAGGCCAGCCAGAGACCGAAGTCGAGTTCCAGACCGGAGCAAAAAGCGGATTTAACAGCCATAACGACCATGATGAGAACGTCTCTGCCGCCGTGAGCGGCGGTAACGATAACGCGTCTGGCCGTCTGTCGGTCTCGTATCAGCGCTACGGCGGCTGGTATGACGGCAACGGCGACGAAGTGATTATCGATAACACCCAGACCGGCTTGCAGTATTCCGACCGTATCGACGTGATGGGAACAGGCACCATCAACATCGACGATCATCAGCAGCTCCAGTTAACCACGCAGTACTACAAGAGCGAATCCGACGGGAAACATGGCCTGTTCCTCGGGGAGAATTTTGCTGCGGTCACGGGCGATGCCAAAGCCTATAACAAAGACAACCTGAACTCTGACCGTATCCCGGGCACAGAGCGTCACATGATTAATCTGCAATACTCGAACACCGACTTCTGGGGCCAGGATCTGGTTGCGCAGATTTACTACCGTGATGAGAGCCTGACCTACTACCCGTTCCCGACGCTGAGCAAAGGCGCGGTAACCAGCATTGGCGCATCCCAGCAGAAAACCGATTTTTACGGCGGCAAGCTGACGCTGAACAGCAAGCCGATGGATGACCTGACGCTTACCTGGGGCGTGGATGCCGACCATGAAACGTTCGACGCCAACCAGCAGTTCTTCGACTTAAGCAAAGCGGCGGCGAGCGGCGGCATGGAGCTGGACAACGCCTACAACGTGGGCCGTTATCCGGGTTACAGCATCACTAACCTCGCGCCGTTCCTGCAAGCCAGCTATGACATTGACGCCATCACCCTGAGCGGCGGCGTGCGCTACCAGTACACCGAAAACAAGGTGGATGATTTTGTCGGTTACGCCCAGCAGCAGGCTATTGCCACGGGCAAAGCGACCTCCGCAGACGCGGTGCCGGGCGGGAAAACCGATTACAACAACTTCCTGTTTAACGCCGGGATCCTTGGACGTCTGACTGAACAGCAGCAGCTGTGGTTTAACTTCTCTCAGGGCTTCGAGATCCCGGATCTGGCGAAGTACTACGGTTCCGGCACCTATCAGCTGGTGGATGGTCACTATCGTCTGCAAAACAGCGTGAACGTGAACGACTCGACGCTGGACGGGATTAAGGTCAACGCTTACGAGCTGGGCTGGCGCTTCACTGGCGATAACCTGCGTACGCAGGTGGCGGCCTACTACTCGCTCTCGGATAAAACCATCACCATCAACAAGAGCGACATGACCATCAACCTGGAAGACGACAAACGTCGTATTTACGGGGTTGAAGGCCAGGTGGATTATTTCTTCACCGACAGCGACTGGAGCACCGGGGCGAACTTTAACGCCATCAAGTCCGAAACGCGTGAAAACGGGAAATGGGAGAAGCTGACGGTTGATAGCGCCAGCCCGTCGAAAGCCAGCGCATGGGTCAACTGGGCGCCGGGCGACTGGGCCCTGCGCGTGCAGAGCACTCAAACCTTCGACGTGTCGGATGCAGACGGTAAGAAGATCGATGGCTATAACACCATTGATTTCCTCGGCAGCTACGCCCTGCCGGTGGGGAAAGTCAGCTTCAGCGTGGAAAACCTGCTGGACAAAGACTACACCACCGCCTGGGGTCAGCGCGCACCGGGGCTGTATAGCCCAACCTACGGCGCGCCGGGTCTGTATACTTACAAAGGCCGTGGACGTACGTTTGGTCTGAACTACTCCGTTCTGTTCTGATCCTTCGCGCCGCCTGCCAGCGGGCGGCGCAATTCGCTGTGCAATTTGAAAGCAAATTTGCTATTAAATCATCGGTTTGCTGAAATTCTCGGCAAACGAACAAAAACGTCGTTTTCCCCTTTGACAAGGCGCACGCAGGTCGATAATATTCGCCTCGTTCACACGATTCCTCTGTAGTTCAGTCGGTAGAACGGCGGACTGTT
>NZ_SJON01000051.1 GCF_004331385.1 Enterobacter quasihormaechei | reverse complement strand
TACGATGGGGCTATAGCTCAGCTGGGAGAGCGCCTGCCTTGCACGCAGGAGGTCTGCGGTTCGATCCCGCATAGCTCCACCATCTTTTACTGCGAACACAAGAAAACTTCAGAGTGAACCTGAAAAGGTGCACTGCGAAGTTTTGCTCTTTAAAAATCTGGATCAAGCTGAAAATTGAAACGACACACAGCTCATGTGTGTT
>NZ_SJON01000050.1 GCF_004331385.1 Enterobacter quasihormaechei | reverse complement strand
TTTTCGTGTACGGGACTATCACCCTGTACCGTCGGACTTTCCAGACCGTTCCACTAACACACAAGCTGATTCAGACTCCGGGCTGCTCCCCGTTCGCTCGCCGCTACTGGGGGAATCTCGGTTGATTTCTTTTCCTCGGGGTACTTAGATGTTTCAGTTCCCCCGGTTCGCCTCGTTAACCTATGTATTCAGTTAACGATAGTG
>NZ_SJON01000005.1 GCF_004331385.1 Enterobacter quasihormaechei | reverse complement strand
CTGCGCTTACCCGGCCTACAAAACCAGAGAAAGTAGGCCGGGTAAGGCGAAGCCGCCACCCGGCTAAAAAAGCTTACGCCTGCGTCTCCAGCCAGTCGGCCAGCGTATACAGCGTTGCGCCTTCCGCCGCCATATCCATAAACGCCTGGGCGCTGTCCTGCGGCTGAATATTCACTCCACGACTCCCGTCGGTGATGACATTCACGGTATAGCCCAACTGGAGCGCGTCCAGCACCGTAAACTTCACGCAGTAGTCCGTTGCCAGACCCAGCACAATCAGCTCGGTGATCTCATGTTGGCGTAACCACGCGTCCAGCGCTGTTTTCTGGCGGTGGCCGTTATCGAAAAAAGCGCTGTAGCTGTCGATTGTCGGGTTTTCGCCCTTGTGAAACACGGCGTCGATCGCCTTCTGGTTCAGCAGCGGATGCAGCTCGGCGCCTTCCGTCTGCTGTACGCAGTGATCGGGCCAGAAGGTTTGCGCCAGCCCGTCCAGCTCGCCCTGGCTATAAGGCTCAACGTTGTGCTGGCTGGCAAAGCTGCCGTGGTTTGCCGGATGCCAGTCCTGACTCGCCACGACCGCTTCACCGCGAGCCTTACACCACGCAATCAGCGAATTGGCGACGTCTACGGTGCTGTCGCCTTCCGCGACGGCCAGCGCGCCGCCCGCACAGAAATCATTTTGCAAATCGACCAGTAACAGGGCGCGTTGCTTCATGGGAACTCCTTATTCGTCCGGCGTCAGTTCGCCGCGCAGGTTTTGCATCATGGCGCGGCGAATGGAATCAATATCCAGATCCTGACTCAGTAAATAGTGAAGTTTAGTCAGCGTTGCCTCAACGGTCATATCGAATCCGCTGATCACGCCCGCGTGCGCCAGGGCATTACCGGTGGCGTAGCCGCCCATGTTGACCTTGCCGGACATGCACTGGGTGAGGTTGACCACCACAATCCCGCGATCGCTCGCCTCCTGAAGCTCTTTCAGGAACTCACCGTTCTGCGGGGCGTTACCCACACCATAGGAGCGCAGGATCAGCGCCTTCACCGGCTGGCGCAGGAAGTTGCGCACCACGTCGGCGGAGATGCCAGGATAAATCGTCACCACGCCAATCGGCTGCGGGGTAATCGGGTGAACAATCAGCTCGCCTGCGGTGTTTGGCGCAGGCGGCGTGCCCAGACGACGGATGTGGATCCCCGCTTCCAGCAGCGGTTGCAGGTTAGGCGAGGCAAAAGCGTCAAAACCATCGGCGTGCGCTTTAGTGGTACGGTTCCCGCGGTACAGCCGGTTGTTGAAGAACAGCGACACTTCGTTGATCGGGTAATTAGCGGCCACGTACAGGGAGTTAAGCAGGTTGATCTGCCCGTCCGAACGCAGTTCCGCCAGCGGGATCTGCGAGCCGGTCACGATGACGGGCTTGCTCAGGTTCTCCAGCATAAAGGAGAGCGCCGAGGCGGTGAACGCCATGGTGTCGGTGCCGTGCAGGATCACGAAGCCGTCATACTGGTCGTAATGGGCTTTAATATCGTCCGCGATATGCTGCCAGTCTTCCGGCGTCATGTCGGAGGAGTCCATCAGCGGCTCATACTCGTGGATGGTGAAGTCCGGCATTTCCGGACGGTGGAATTCAGGCATCAGCGCCAGCTGGCGCTGCAAGTGACCGGAAACCGGGATATAGCCATTTTCCGAGCGCTGCATACCGATGGTACCGCCGGTATAGGCGACATAAATTGATTTCTTCTGCATGGTAGTGAGTTCTTGTTCTTCAAAAGAAAAAATCCCCTCTTCACGGGAAGAGGGGACGGTTTTTAACGCACGTTCGCACACATCAGGCAAAACGCGTAACGGCTTTGCGGATCGTTGAAGGCCGCGAGCTTATCGCTCTCCGCTTTCATGGCTTTAGCCGCAGTCGCTACCGGCGCCGGCAGATACGCCTGAAGCGCTTCCGGCAGCATGGCGCGGACGGAGCCGGACATGCTGTCCATAACCATATCGAAGAACGTCGGTTCGTCCTGATAATAGTCCACGTGCCACTGCTTCAGCTTCGCCAGTTCCGCCGCTTTCTTCACGGCGTCATCGAAGTCACCCAGGCTGTCTACCAGACCGTTGCTCTTCGCATCCTGGCCGGTCCAGACGTGGCCCTGCGCGATCTGGTCAATCTGGTCTGGCGTCTTTTTACGGGAATCCGCCACCAGCGTGATGAAACGCTTATAGCCACTCTCAATGCTGAGCTGCATCATCTCAGACACCTCAGGCGGCAGAGATTTCGTCACGGACACATCCGCCAGCGGCGAGGTGGAAACGCCGTCGGTATGAACGCCGAGATAATCCAGGCTGTTCTCTACGGTGTTGATCACCCCGAAGATGCCGATTGAACCCGTCAGCGTGCTTGGGTTCGCCACGATGTAGTTAGCCGGCGTGGAGATCCAGTAACCCCCGGAAGCCGCCATGCCGCCCATAGATACGACGACCGGCTTGCCCGCGGCGCGCGCGGCGGCCAGCTCAGCGCGGATCACCTCGGAGGCGCTGACGCTGCCGCCTGGGCTGTTGACGCGCAGAACAATGGCTTTCACTTTCGGATCCAGGCGAGCATCGCGGATCTGCGACGCGGTGGTATCACCGCCGACGTTACCCGGGGTTTCCTCACCGTCCATAATGGCGCCGTTGGCAAACACCACGGCAACGCTGTCGCCGCTGTCGTCCGGTTTTTTCGCGGCGTAGTCATACATGCTGATGGCGCTGTAGTTTTTGTCCTCTTTACTCCAGCCGAACTGTTTGGTCAGCGCTTTTTCAATTTCAGCGCTGGAGCCCAGCCGATCGACCAGTTTGTTATCAAGCGCGTATTTCGCCGTATCGCCGTCCACCTTGCGCAGTCCGTCCAGCACGCCGCGCGCGCCCGGGAAGACCTGCTCAGCGGTCATTTGACGGTTAGCGGCAATGGTGCCGAGGTAGTTCTGCCACAGCTCGCCAATCCAGCGGCTGTCCGCTTCACGGGCCGCAGGGGACATATCATCGCGGATGAACGGCTCCACGGCGGATTTATAGGTCCCGACGCGGAAGACGTGGGTGGTGACCTTCAGCTTGTCGAGCAGCGTTTTATAGTACAGACCGTTAGTGGCGAAGCCATGAAGATCGACCGTGCCCTGCGGCGAAAGCCAGATTTTATTGGCAAAGCTCGCCAGATAATATTGCCCCTGGGTGTAGCTGTCGCCAACGGCAATGACCGGCTTTCCGCTGTCGCGGAATTCGCGCAGCGCTTTACCGATGTACTGCATTGACGGCTGATCGGCCCCGGCAAAATCTTTCAGGTCCAGCACGATACCCGTAATGTTACGGTCGTCTTTGGCCTGACGGATGATGTCAACGATATCAAACAGGGAGTTTTCCTGAAGACGGTCTGACGTTGCGCCAAAAAGCTGGCGGCCAATCACGCCCAGACGGTTGCTGGTAGACGGCTTATCGACAATCACCCCGGTGATGTCGAGCAGCAGCGCGCCGCGCGTCGAATTCTGCGCCTGGCTGGTGCTGCTGATATGCATCCAGATCCCCACGCAGACCAGGACCAGGAAGATGAAGAAGATATTCATCACCAGGTTGCGGACGAAGTTGAGCAGTCGCCACGTCCATTTAAAGAAACCGGCAAAGATTCGCCAAAGGGTTCGCATGTATTCTCCCTAACCAGAAAAGGACTGTTTCCGTCGCCACGGGACGGTAATGTGCGGTTATCGTAATGACCCAACCGCCACTTGTCAGCAGGAATCGCCTGCCGCGCTGTAACAAATTCTGCTGTCGTGTTAATTTTGTGAGTAAATTTCACGAAAGGAGTTAACCAATGGACGCACTTGAACTGCTTGTTAACCGTCGTAGCGCTTCCCGCCTGGCCGAACCGGCACCCGTCGGCGAGCAGCTGGAAAACATTCTGCGTGCCGGAATGCGTGCGCCGGACCACGGCACATTGCAGCCGTGGCACTTCTTTATTATTGAAGGCGAAGGGCGTGACCGCTTCAGCCAGCTGCTGGAGCAGGGGGCTATTGCCGCAGGCCAGGATGAGAAGGGGATTGATAAAGCCCGCAACGCGCCGTTCCGCGCCCCGATGATTATTGCCGTCGTGGCAAAATGCCAGCCTGACCATAAGGTGCCGGTCTGGGAGCAGGAGATGTCCGCCGGTTGCGCGGTAATGGCAATGCAGATGGCCGCCCTCGCGCAGGGCTTTAACGGCATCTGGCGTACCGGCCCGCTGACCGGGAGCGCCGCCGTGCGGGAAGGCTTCTCATGCGGTGAACACGATAAGATTGTCGGCTTCCTCTACCTCGGCACTCCTCAGCTTAAAGCCTCCAGCACCATTAGCGTGCCGGACACCACGCCTTTCGTCAGCCGTTTTTAACCACACGCGCTAAACTGTCTGGATTCTGAGCATCCGCCGCAGAATTCAGACAGTCATACTTACCTCTTTATGGAATGAGCGCTACCATAGCGCGATTGAGATGACAGGAGACGTCCATGAGCGAGCAAACCATTCGTTTAACGCAGTACAGCCACGGAGCCGGTTGCGGTTGTAAAATTTCCCCGAAAGTGCTGGAGACCATTCTGCACAGTGAACAGGCGAAGTTTGTCGACCCGAACCTGCTTGTCGGTAACGAAACGCGTGACGATGCAGCGGTTTATGACTTAGGTAACGGCACCAGCATTATCAGCACCACTGATTTCTTTATGCCGATCGTCGACAACCCGTTCGACTTCGGGCGCATTGCGGCCACCAACGCCATCAGCGATATCTTTGCGATGGGCGGCAAGCCGATTATGGCGATCGCCATTCTGGGCTGGCCCGTCAACACCCTTGCGCCAGAGATTGCCCGTGACGTGATCGAAGGCGGGCGCTTCGCCTGCCAGCAGGCGGGAATTGCGCTGGCTGGCGGCCACTCCATTGATGCGCCGGAGCCGATCTTCGGCCTGGCCGTCACCGGCGTGGTGCCGACCGAACGCGTGAAGCGCAACAGCACCGCGCAGGCGGGCTGCAAGCTGTTCCTCACCAAGCCACTGGGCATTGGCGTACTGACGACCGCAGAGAAAAAATCGCTGCTTAAGCCTGAACACGTCGGGCTTGCGACGGAGGTCATGTGCCAGATGAACCTCGCGGGTGCGGCTTTCGCCAGTATTGATGGCGTGAAGGCAATGACCGACGTGACCGGTTTTGGTCTGCTGGGGCACCTGTCAGAAGTGTGTCAGGGGGCGGGCGTGCAGGCGCAGGTCTGGTATCAGGACGTGCCGAAGCTGCCGGGCGTGGAAGAGTACATTGCTCAGGGCGCCGTTCCGGGCGGGACGCAGCGCAACTTCGCCAGCTACGGCCACCTGATGGGCGAAATGCCGGAAGCGTGGCGCAACCTGCTGTGCGATCCGCAAACCTCCGGCGGCCTGCTGCTGGCGGTGACCCCGGAAGCGGAAGCTGACGTTCAGGCGACGGCCGCCGAATTTGGCATCACCCTGACGGCCATTGGCGAGCTGGTGACCGCCCGCGGTGGCCGCCCGATGATTGAGATCCGTTAATTCGATGCGGTTGTTTATTGCCGAAAAGCCGAGCCTGGCCCGTGCCATCGCCGACGTGCTGCCTAAGCCGCATCGCAAAGGCGACGGCTTTATCGAATGCGGTAACGGGCAGGTGGTCACATGGTGTATCGGTCACCTGCTTGAACAGGCGCAGCCGGATGTCTACGACAGCCGCTATGCCCGCTGGAATCTCAACGATCTGCCGATCGTGCCGGAAAAGTGGCGTCTGCAACCTCGTCCTTCCGTCACTAAACAGCTTAACGTCATCAAGCGCTTCCTGCATGAGGCGACGGAGGTGGTGCATGCGGGTGACCCGGACAGGGAAGGGCAGTTGCTGGTAGACGAAGTGCTGGACTACCTGGAGCTGGCGCCGGAGAAGCGTCAGCAGGTACAGCGCTGTCTGATTAACGATCTCAACCCGCAGGCGGTGGAGCGCGCGATTTCGCGCCTGCGCGCCAACAGCGAATTTATCCCCCTGTGTGTCTCCGCGCTGGCCCGTGCCCGCGCGGACTGGCTGTACGGGATCAACATGACCCGCGCCTACACCATCCTCGGACGCAATGCGGGCTATCAGGGCGTGCTCTCCGTGGGCCGCGTGCAAACCCCGGTGCTGGGGCTGGTGGTGCGTCGTGACGAAGAGATCGAAAATTTCGTCGCCAAGGATTTCTTTGAAGTCAAAGCGCATATCGTCACGCCGAAAGACGAGCGCTTTACCGCCGTCTGGCAGCCGAGCGACGCCTGTGAGTCGTATCAGGACGAAGAGGGGCGGCTGCTGCATCGTCCGCTGGCGGAGCACGTGGTCAACCGCATTACCGGCCAGCCCGCAATCGTCACCAGCTATAACGATAAACGGGAATCAGAGCCTGCACCGCTGCCGTTTTCCCTTTCGGCATTGCAGATTGAGGCCGCGAAAAAGTTTGGCCTGAGCGCGCAGAACGTGCTCGATATCTGCCAGAAGCTTTACGAGACCCACAAGCTGATCACCTATCCGCGTTCGGACAGCCGCTATCTGCCGGAAGAGCACTTCGCTGGCCGCCATTCGGTGATGAACGCCATTGGCGTTCATGCGCCGGATCTGCTGCCTCAGCCAGCGGTGAACCCGGATACCCATAACCGCTGCTGGGACGATAAAAAAGTCGATGCCCACCACGCGATTATCCCGACGGCGCGCGCCAGCAGCGTCAACCTTAGCGACAACGAAGCAAAGGTCTATAACCTGATCGCGCGTCAGTACCTGATGCAGTTCTGCCCGGACGCGGTGTTCCGCAAGTGCACGATCGAGCTGGAGATTGCCAAAGGCAAATTTATTGCGAAAGCGCGTTTCCTCGCGGAAGCGGGCTGGCGCACGCTGCTCGGCAACAAAGAGCGCGACGAGGAGAACGACGGCACGCCGCTGCCGGTGGTGGCGAAAGGTGACGAGTTGCTGTGCGAGAAGGGCGAAGTGGTTGAACGTCAGACCCAGCCGCCGCGCCACTTCACCGACGCCACGCTCCTTTCCGCGATGACCGGGATCGCCCGTTTTGTGCAGGATAAAGATCTGAAGAAGATCCTCCGCGCCACCGACGGTCTGGGCACGGAGGCAACCCGAGCGGGGATCATCGAATTGCTGTTCAAGCGCGGTTTCCTGGAGAAAAAAGGGCGCTATATCCACTCAACGGAGCCGGGCCGGGCGCTCATCCACTCCCTGCCGGAGCTGGCCGCAAGGCCGGATATGACGGCGCACTGGGAGTCGGTGCTGACGCAAATCAGCGAAAAGCAGTGTCGTTACCAGGACTTTATGCAGCCGCTGGTGGGCACGCTTTATCAGCTGATTGACCAGGCGCGCAGCACGCCGGTGAAGCGCTTCAGAGGGATGGTTGCGCCCGGTGGCGGGGCGAAGAAGCCGTTCAAAAAGAAAAAGAGCGCGGCCAAAAATACAGCTGCTTAAACCGTAGGCCGGGTAAGGCGCAGCCGTCACCCGGCGAAAAGCGGCTCTGCGGCCCTGAAAAAAAGCCCGGTGGCGCTGACGCTTACCGGGCCTACAGGGCGAGATCGCAGCGAAATGTTAAATCACACCCTGCCCGATCATCGCATCTGCCACCTTCACGAACCCGGCGATGTTGGCGCCGCGCACGTAGTTGGTCTGTGACGCCTCGCCGCCGTACTCCACGCAGGCATGGTGAATATCCAGCATAATGTGGTGCAGACGGGCATCCACTTTCTCTGCCTTCCAGCCCATTCTCGCGGCGTTTTGCGCCATTTCCAGGCCGGACGTTGCCACGCCGCCCGCGTTCGCCGCCTTGCCCGGAGCAAACAGCACGCCTGCTTCGAGGAACAGATCGGTCGCTTCAATGGTGGTGGGCATGTTTGCCCCCTCCGCTACCGCCTTCACGCCGTTGCTAATCAGCGTACGGGCGGCGTCCACGTCCAGCTCGTTTTGCGTTGCGCACGGCAGGGCGATATCCACCGGCACGCCCCACGGCTGCTTGCCTTCCAGGTAGGTCAGGTCAAACTCGCGGGCATAGTCCGCCACGCGCCCGTCGCGGCTGGCTTTGATTTCGCACAGGCGCGCCAGTTTTTCTGCCGTAAAGCCGGCTTCATCCACCACCGTACCGCTGGAGTCGGATGCGGTTACCACGCGCGCGCCAAACGCCATCGCTTTCTCGATAGCGTACTGCGCCACGTTGCCGGAGCCGGAGACCGCCACGCGCATCCCCTCGAAGCTCAGGCCGTGACGCTTAAGCATCGCTTCGGTGAAATAGACCAGACCGTAACCCGTCGCTTCGGGGCGAATCAGGCTGCCGCCAAACGACAGCCCTTTGCCGGTAAAGACGCAGGCGCTGTTGTTGGAGAGTTTTTTCATCATCCCGGCCATAAAGCCCACTTCACGTCCGCCCACGCCAATATCACCGGCAGGGACGTCGGTATCTGGCCCAAGGTGACGATAGAGCTCAGTAACCAGCGCCTGACAGAAGCGCATCACTTCGCCTTCGCTTTTGCCTTTTGGATCGAAATCACTCCCGCCTTTGCCACCGCCCATCGGCAGGGTAGTGAGCGCGTTTTTAAAGGTCTGCTCGAAGCCGAGGAATTTCAGGATCGACAGGTTCACGGACGGATGGAAGCGCATCCCGCCCTTAAAAGGCCCAATGGCGGAGTTAAACTGCACGCGCCACGCGCGGTTGACCTGCACCTGATTGCGATCGTCCACCCATGCCACGCGGAACTGGATCACGCGCTCCGGCTCCACCAGACGTTCAAGCAGCGCCATCTGGCGGTAGCGCGGGTTTTCTTCAAGGAAGGGCCACAGGGTGGTCATCACTTCACGAACAGCCTGGGCGAACTCGCTTTGGTGCGGGTCGCGCTGCTGAACGTGGGCAAGGAAGCTTTCCAGAGAGCGTGTCTGATCCATAGATATAAGAACCTCTTATAATAATTTATGCGCGTGGCGTAGATGTTATGTGTTGTTTTTTTGACTATACCACCCGCACCGCTTTGAGAGGCAAGCAGAAATTTAGGCCGAAAGGGAAATTAATGACGAGGCGCGCGTCATAACCAAAAGCGATGACGAGATAAATTAAAGATCCCGTCGCGATCTACCGTTATAGATATAAACGATGCAAAGGAAAGAAAGTCTATGAACCGTTACGCAATGGCCGCGTTGTGCTTGATGTTTTCCGCCGGGGCGCAGGCTGACCGCCTACGACCGGATGTTGAGGTGAACGTGCCGCCAGAGGTCTTTAGCGCCAGCGGCCAGCGCGCGCAGCCGTGCAGTCAGTGCTGTATTTATCAGGATCAAAACTATTCAGAAGGGGCGGTGGTCAGGGCGGATGGCGTACTGTTGCAGTGCCAGCGCGATGAACGCACCCTCAGTACGAACCCGCTGGTCTGGCGTCGCGTAAAAGAATAAACGCTTCCAGCAGCGGAATATCCGCCGGCGCTAACTCATAGCTGAAAGCGTCTTCTGGCGTGCACCACACCAGCGCCGAGTGGTAGTGCGCCTTCAGCTCGCCGCTAAATTCCGGCACGTGCCAGGCGTGGAGGTGGATCAGCCGCTGCGACACTTCCCGCCGGTGGCTTGCCACATACTGCGCGGGCACGGCCTCAATGCCGAGCTCTTCACGCAGTTCGCGGATCAGCGCTTGGGGCTGGGTCTCACCGGCTTCAACCTTGCCGCCCGCAAATTCCCACATTCCTGGCTGATCCGCATGGGCAGGGCGCTGTGCCAGTAAAATCTTGCCCTCTTTTTCAAGGATGGCCGCAACAACATCGAGTGTTTTCAGCATGTTCGTCAATAATTAATAGCGAAAAACGACATATTATCGTGCCCTTTCAAAGAGTCCAGTCATCAGGAGAAACAGGTGAAAGAGACATCCGCCTGGGTTGCCCCCATTGAATCCCTTCCCGTCAGCCTCAAGCCCATTGCCGCGATGCAGAAAAAACACTTCGGTGCGGTGCTTAACCCTACCCGCTGGTGGGGGCGCATGCCGCGTCTTTTCTGGCTGGTGGCGCTGTTTGTCGGCTATCTGGAGCGGCGCCGGGCGCGATTGACGCCGGTGCTGCGTTCGCTGCTGATGACGCGGGTTTCGCAAATCTGCCACTGCGCATTTTGTATCGATGCCAACAGTCTGCGTCTGGCCGAGCGGAGCGGGGCGCTGGATAAAGTGCAGGCCGTCAGCGACTGGCACCATTCCACCCTGTTCAGCGAAGAGGAGCGCGCGGCGCTGGCCTTTGCGGAGGCGGTCACCGCCACGCCGCCTCGGGTGGATGAAAATATCAAAAGCCAGCTAAAGCGCCACTTTACGGAAGAGACCATCACTGAAATGACGGCCCTGATTGCTTTTCAGAACCTTTCCGCCCGCTTTAATGCCGCACTGGATATTCCGGCGCAGGGGCTGTGCGCCACGTTTAAAGGTAAACCGCATGCTGGATAAACATCTGCACCCCCGGCTGAAGCCCGGGCTGAATCAGCTGGCTGCCGCGCTGGATAAACCGTTTATCACGCCTGACGGGTTGACGCTCGCCGGGTTTGGCATCGGCGTGCTGGCGTTACCGTTTCTGGCGCTGGGCTGGTATCCGGCGGCGCTGGTCGCCATTGTGCTGAACCGGCTACTGGACGGGCTGGACGGCGCGCTGGCGCGTCGCCGTGGCCTGACGGATGCGGGAGGGTTTCTTGATATCGCCCTCGACTTCCTGTTTTACGCCCTGGTGCCGTTTGGCTTCGCGCTGGCCGCACCGGCTGAAAATGCGATTGCCGCCGCCTGGCTGCTGTTCGCGTTTATCGGCACGGGCAGCAGCTTTCTGGCCTTTGCCGCGCTGGCGGGGAAACATGATATCGACAACCCCGGCTACGCGCACAAGTCGTTTTATTACCTCGGAGGGTTAACGGAAGGAACGGAGACCATCGCGCTGTTTGTGCTGTGCTGCCTGTTTCCGGCACACTTCACGCTGTTTGCCTGGGCGTTTGGCGCGTTGTGCTGGCTGACCACCACAACGCGCATCTGGAGCGGTTACGTGACGCTGAAGTCACTCCCCCGCTAGCGTGTACGCTCCGGGCCGCGCGCGCCGGTGGAGACCGGGTTCTGCGGATGACTGCTCCATTCGTACCACCCGCCGTCGTAGACGGCCACGTGCTTCCAGCCCATGGCGCGGGCGTACATGAAGGCTTCAGACGCGCGCCAGCCGGTGCCGCAGTAAAACGCGACGTGCTGCTCCGGCAGGATATTCCACGCCTTCCACATGGCGGCGATGTCATCGGCACTGCGCATGGTGCCGTCCGGATTGTGGAAATCTTCCATATGGGTCGCGTCGCTGCCCGCATGGCCCCAGCGCGCGCCGGCAATGTCACCTTTTGGCTTGATATAGCTGTAGCCGCTGGTTTCACCGATAAACTCCGGCCAGGAACGAATGCTTACCAGGGATGCATCTTGACGGTGCAGCATTCCCCGGGCCTGTTCCATATCCACCATCAGCTGGGGTTGACCCGGGATCGGCGCGCCAAAATCAGGGGCTGGCTTCACGTTCTCAGGCGTTCCGCGCTCAACGGGCAGGCTGGCGTCTGACCATGCCTTCCAGCCGCCGTCCAGAATACGCACATCCTTCACGCCCGCGTAGAGCATGATCTGCGCTACGCGCGCGGCGGCATACACATCGCGACCGTACAGAATGACGGTGGTATCGTGACGGATCCCGTGCTTCGCCAGCATCGCTTTCAGCTTCTCGTCAGAGACCTTATTCCACAGCGGCTCGCTTTCCACTTCGTTGGTGTCAATGTAGCCCGCGCCGGGAATGTGGCTCAGGAGATAAAGCTTCGGCGCACCCCAGCCAGCCTCAATCACCTTCCAGTCGCCCGCCGGCGCGGCGGTAACCGGTTTACCCTGCTGCAACCGGTGGATCCACTGCGGATAAACCAGCTGTTCGAAATGCGCCAGCCGTTGCAGACGGTCAGCCTGTTGCAGGGCATCGCTCAGGATGGAAACGCGGGTAAAGCCTGCTTTTTCCAGCCGCGTTTTGACGGTCTGGTTGTCGTCATCGTTGCCATAGAGCGCCACCGGCACGTCTGGCGTCAGCCGGTGCTGTTTTGCCCAGCCGCTGAGCTGTTCATCGCTCATTGCCTTAAGCCAGCGGGCAGAGAGATTAAGCGCGGCGGGCTCGTGCCCGGACGTTCCGCTCAGGGTCTGCGGCCAGCCGTTATAGAACGCACTGATACGCGTATCGATTACCGCGCCGTTCTTAGCCTGTAGCTGGGCCAGGGTGAGGGAGTGGGGCATATCAGCCGCCGTGGAGGAAAGTGAAGCGAGGCCGCAGATCAGGGCCAGCGCGGTCAGTTGAGAAACACGTTTCATCGAAAAACCTGACGTCATTAAAAGAGGATGGCATTGTCGTCGCTCCTGAGGCCAAAAACATTGCGTTAGCACATTATTGCCAGCGAGAAATCTCAATCACCTCCCCGCCGGGCGGAATATCTTCCTCATCGTGGGTGACCAGCACCACCGGGATCCTGCGCTGACGAGCGATCTCAAATACCCATGCGCGGAATGAGGCGCGCAGCGCTTTATCCAGACGACTGAACGGCTCGTCGAGCAGCAATGCCTGCGGCTGGGCGAGGAGGGCGCGCAACAGGCTCACCCGGGCGCGCTCGCCGCCGGAAAGGGTAGCCGGATCGCTGGCGTAGTGGTTTGCCAGCCCGGCAGTGTCCAGGGCCTGCTCGACCGCCTCGCGCCGGGCGCGCCCGGCAACGTGCGCCGGCAGCGCCAGCATCAGGTTTTGCCCCACGCTGAAGGCGTCAAACAGCAGGGCATCCTGAAAGAGAATGCCGATCCCGCGCGTTTCCACGGGAAGCAGATCGCAGCGACGATCGTTCAGCCACAGCTCGCCGTGCGCCTTAAAATCAGCGGATAACGCGCCCACCATCCAGGCGAAAAGGGTCGATTTCCCGCTCCCGGATGGCCCCATTAGCGTGACGATCTCCCCCGCCGGGACGCGGAAGTTGACCTCATGAAAGAGCGGCGAAATGGTGAGATTTTTCACGTTCAGCATCAACGTAATCCTTGTCTGTAACGGCCTACGAGGCGGGAGAGCAGCGCGGCAAGGGCAAAGACGCTGCTGGTCAACAGCAGCAGACCCAGCGCCCGGTTAGCCAGAACGGGCACGCTGCCGCCGCTGCTGAGGGCGACGGCCTCCGTTGTCAGGGTGGCGAGACGGCCCGTCCCCAGCCAGAGGGTAGGCATGTACTGGGCCATGCTCACGGAAAAGCCGGCTGCAAAGGCCAGCAGCGCCGGGCGAACCATCAATGGGCATTTTACGCGCCAGAAAATTTTCGCCCGTCGCCAGCCCAGCGTTCTGGCGGTCAGGATCAGACGGGGATCGATCCTGCGCCAGGCCGGTTGCAGCACCAGAAGCATCCACGGGATGACCCAGAGCATATGGCTCCAGAGCACCGCAGCGTACTCGCCGTCAATGCCCAGCCACAGCGCAACGGCATATTGCCCGGATACGAGCGGCAGCGCCGGGAGGGCAAGCGGCAGCCAGATCCACACCGCGCCGCGCCGCGGCCCCCACTCAAGCCAGAGCAGGATGATTGCCAGCGCTATCAGGCTCGACAGCAGTCCCAGCGAAAGGCTGTCGCTGACGGGGCCGACGTCGTCCCGGCGTGCCAGCAACAGCAGGACAAGCGCGCAGAGCACGCCGCACAGCGGCAGTAGCGCGCCCAGCGTACGTGCAGGCAGTACGAAATGAGAAGGACGACGGATCCCGGAGGTGTCCGGCCCGGCGCGCCGCCATGCCGCCCAGAGACCGTAACCTGCGGCTGCCAGCGTGGCCAGCAGCAGGAGTAACACCAGACACAGCAGCGTTCCCTTGGTGTGCTGCTGCGCATCGCCCTGGGTGAGCCACTGCCAGGCCAGTACCGCCAGCGTCGGCGGGTTGCCCGGCCCGAGCACAATGGCCACATCCACCGCGGATAGCGACCAGGCCAGCACCGCCAGCATCACGGCGCCCAGCGCCGGGGCGATGGCCGGAAGGATGAGCCAGCCGAGCGCCTGTATCCGCCCATAGCCGAAGGTATGCAGCACGATTTTCTGCTGGGCGAGGCGCTTTTCAGGCAGCGCGGCGTAGATCGCCCACAGAACGAACGCACTCTCTTTGACCGCCAGCGTCAGGCCAAGCCCGATACCGTAGCGGTCCAGCTGCGGCGAGCAGAATGTACAGAGCCGGTAAAACTGACCGCCTTCCGCAAACAGCAGCAGCGCACTGGTGGCGAAGGCGACGTGCGGCACGGCTAACAGCCACGGCAGGCGGGCACTCAGGCGTTGCCAGCCTTCACCGGGCCAGAGAAGCGCAAGCAGGCTCAGGGCGATAATCAGCGAACCCAGCGTCGCGATCAGCGCTGACACCAGCGTGGCGGCCAGCGCCTGCGGCAGCTGTGGGTCGGCAAACAGCGCCGCCCAGTTGGCGAAAGAGAACGCCGGAGCCAGCAGCATGCCGCTGGCGGGAAGCAGCGGCAGATAGATCACCGCCATTGCTACCCACACCAGCCCGCTTAGCGGGTTCCGTAGCGGCGAAGCCATTCCTGCTCCAGGGCGTTCACCCAGGCGGCGTGCGGTTCGGGAAGCACATCTGGGGTGTCCGAAGGGGTAAAGGTGCGAAGCTGTTTTGCCGCTGTCGTAGGCAGTTTTTCGCCGTCCAGCACGCTCGGGTCACCCCAGACGGCAGGATCGGCTTTGCGGATCTGCGCCTGGGGTGACAGCAGGAAGTTCGCCACCACTTTTGCGCCCGCGCTCGCGCTCGCATTTGCCGGGATAGCGACAAAATGCACGTTGCCAATCATGCCCTGGCTAAAGCCGAAGCTGTAGCTGTCGGCAGGCAGTTCACCGCTCGCCACCTTTTGCTGCGCGTGGGCCGGATTAAACGTCAGCGACAGGTTCAGGCTGCCGCTGGCCAGCAGCGTATCCATGCGCGCAGGCGACGGAGGAAAATCGTTCCCTTCACGCCACAGCAGGGGGTGCAGCGTATCAAGATAGCGCCACAGCGGCGCGGTAACCTGCGCAAAGGTATTATCCGGCGCCTTTTTCAACGCCTCCGGATGGGCGGTCAACGCCAGCAGTAGCTGCTCAAGAAACGCGGTGCCGGTAAAATCAGGAGGGCGCGGATAGCTCACCTTACCGGGATGTTGCTGAGCGTAAACCAGCAGCGCGCGGGGATCTGCCGGCGGCGTCGGCATGCTCGATTTCCGGGCAATAAAGGTTAGCTGCGCGCCGCCCCAGGGGGATTCTGCGCCCTCGGTAGGAAGGGCAAAATCTTCCGTCACCGGCTTGCGGGTATCGACATAACGCCAGTTGGGCAGGGTTTGCGCCCAGCCGGTGAGCAGCAGGTTCGCCTCTTTCAGCGTGCGGAAGTTTTCACCGTTTACCCAGAGCAGATCCACCGACCCGTTACGGCTGCGTCCTGCGGCCTGTTCCGTCTGGATCCGCTTCACCGCGTCGGCGGCATCGGCCAGGTGAACGATCTTCAGGTTGATGGCGTAGTGCGTTTTCACTTCGCCGCTCACCCAGTCCAGGTAGCGGTTAACGGCCTCATCGCCGCCCCAGGCGTTAAACCAGACGGTCTGCCCGCTGGCCTGCTGTTGAATGGATTGCCAGCTCTGGGCAGCAAAGACGGGCGTTGCCAGCAGCAGACCCGTCAGAAACGCGCAAAAACGCACCTGGCGCATAATGCCTCACTTTTTAATCGAAGGGATGTATCGGGAAAACAGCCGGCGCGTAGCCAGCGGTAATAACCCCAGTAGTGTAAAGGCGAACAGCAATCCCGGCGACAGAATATCGCGCAGCGAGGTGAGTTTCCCCAGTTCGCGCCCGGCGTTCAGATAGATGACGGTGGCAGGCAGCATGGCAAGCTGGCTCACCCACCAGTAGTGACGCACCTTAAGTCGGGTAAGGCCCATCAGCAGATTGACCAGAAAGAACGGAAACAATGGCATCAGGCGCAGGGCAAAAAGGTAGCGCGCGCCGTCGCGATCCATCCCCGCATCGATCGTGTTCATCTGTGCAGCAAAGCGCCGTTGCACCCAGTCCCGCAGCAGATAACGGCTGACGAGCATGGCAAGCGTGGCGCCAAGCGTCGAGGCAAATGAGACCAAAAGCGTCGCCTCCCACAGGCTGAAAAGCGCCCCGCCGAGCAGCGTCAGAAGCGCGGCTCCGGGGATCGACAGCGCGGAGACCAGAACGTAAACCGCAAAATAGAGCAGCGCGCTCTGAAGGGGCGCTTGCTCCACACGATTAAGCAACGTTTGATGATGCATTTTTAACGCGTCGAGGGAGAGGACGCCCGGAGGCAGCAAAACAACGATCAAAACAAATGCGCCCAGAAGGGCGCACAGGAGAATGATTTTTTTACTGTTCACTGAGGATTACAGCTTGAATGTTGCCCATACCGGCGCATGGTCGGACGGCTTTTCCATGCTGCGGATATCATAGTCGATACCGGTTTCAATGCAGCGCTCGGCCAGCGGGGCGCTTGCCAGCAGCAGATCGATTCGCAGGCCACGGTTGTCATCGAAGCCTTTCGAGCGGTAGTCAAACCACGAGAAGCGGTCCTGCGTCTGTGGGTTGGCATGACGGAAGGTATCCACCAACCCCCAGCCGAGCAGGCGCTCCATCCACTCGCGCTCCTCCGGCAGGAAAGAGCATTTGCCGGTGCGCAGCCAGCGCTTGCGGTTCTCTTCGCCGATGCCGATATCCAGATCCGTCGGGCTGATGTTCATGTCGCCCATGATCAGCACCGGATTTTCTTTTTTGAGTTCGGTTGCCAGGTAATTTTGCAGATCCTGATAAAACTTCGCTTTAGCCGGGAATTTGGTTTCATGATCGCGGCTTTCACCCTGCGGAAAATAGCCGTTGATGACGGTAACGTTGCCGAGTGCGGAAGGAATTTCCGCCATGATGATGCGGCGTTGCGCCTCTTCACCGTCCCCCGGGAAGCCACGACGCACCGAGACCGGCGTATCTTTGGTCAGCAGCGCAACGCCGTAGTGGCCTTTCTGACCGTGGTAAAAGACGTTATAGCCCAGCTTCGCTACCTCTTCGAGCGGGAACATATCGTCGTGAACTTTTGTCTCCTGCAAGCCGATCACATCTGGCTGATGTTGCTCAACAATCGCTTCAAGCTGGTGAGGGCGGGCACGCAGGCCGTTGATATTAAAAGAGACAAATTTCATAGTCGCTGCCAATGCAAGGTGAATAGTGCATGGATGGTAACAGAATTTACGTCGTCTGTTATCCGCTTCGCCCAATTACTGCGACAGATAATGCCAACGGTGCAATATTTGCACCATTTCGACGCGCATTGCCCTCAAACAGGGCGTAAAGAACCGATAAATTTCGCGAGCGATCACAATTCCAGAATTATATTTGGTCTCTGCATACTCTTTCTTGTTTTCATGCGGCAAAGCGCCGCTTGCTGTAAAAATATTCACTATTTATGCAACAACAGTGAATAATTCCATATTGTAACTCGTTGATATTCTGTTAGCTCATCCCGTTTATGCATTTTTATCGCTGGCTGGCATGAACGCTGCAATCTACATTCACAGTGCAAACACTCAATTATTTAACATTTAAACAACCTTTTATTTACCGGATGAGGTCGCTATGTCTCAGTCAGTTACGCGTGAAAATTTCGATGAATGGATGATGCCGGTATACGCTCCGGCGGCTTTTATTCCGGTACGTGGGGAAGGCTCTCGCCTGTGGGATCAGCAGGGCAAGGAGTACATCGACTTTGCGGGTGGGATTGCGGTGAATGCGCTGGGCCACGCAAACCCGGCGCTGCGGCAGGCGCTGAACGACCAGGCGGCGAAATTCTGGCATACAGGCAACGGGTACACCAACGAACCGGCGCTGCGCCTGGCGAAAAAGCTGATCGACGCCACTTTCGCAGAAAAAGTCTTTTTCTGTAACTCCGGTGCGGAAGCGAACGAAGCGGCGCTGAAGCTGGCGCGAAAATATGCGCACGATAAATTCGGCGCGCACAAGAGCGGCATTATCGCCTTTAAAAATGCCTTCCATGGCCGCACGCTGTTTACCGTCAGTGCGGGCGGTCAGCCCTCGTATTCTCAGGATTTTGCGCCGCTGCCGCCGGATATCCGTCACGCGGCGTATAACGATTTACACGCTGCCAGCGAGCTGATTGACGATAACACCTGTGCGGTGATCGTGGAGCCTATGCAGGGTGAAGGCGGCGTCATGCCCGCTCAGAAAGCGTTCCTGCAAGGGCTGCGCGAGCTGTGCGATCGTCACAACGCGGTGCTTATTTTTGACGAAGTACAGACCGGCGTGGGCCGTACGGGCGAGCTATACGCCTACATGCACTATGGCGTGACGCCGGATGTGCTGTCGACGGCCAAAGCGCTCGGCGGCGGTTTCCCGGTGGGAGCGATACTGACCACCGATACATTTGCCAGCGTGATGACCGTGGGCACCCATGGCACCACATACGGCGGTAACCCGCTGGCAGCCGCTGTTGCCGGGCAGGTGCTGGATATCATCAATACCCCTGAGGTGCTTAACGGCGTGAAGCAGCGTCACCAGTGGTTTGTTGAGCGTCTGACCGCCATCAATAACCAGACCGGGCTGTTCAAAGAGATCCGCGGTCTGGGGCTGTTGATTGGCTGTGAGCTTGCCCCTGAGTTTGCCGGAAAAGCGAAGCTGATTTCACAGGAAGCGGCAAAACAGGGCGTGATGGTGCTGATTGCCGGTGCCAACGTGGTGCGGTTTGCCCCTGCGCTGATCGTCAGCGAGGAAGAGGTCAGAACCGGGTTAGATCGTTTTGCGCTGGCCTGCGAACAGGTGAAGTCTGGGGTGTCATCATGATGGTTATCCGTCCCGTTGCGCACGGCGATCTCGCCGGGCTTATGCAGCTTGCCGGTAAGACAGGGGGCGGGCTGACTTCGTTGCCTGCCGATGAAAAAACGCTGTCGGCGCGCATTGAGCGCGCCCTGCAAACCTGGCAGGGGACGTTGCCAAAGAGCGAACAGGGCTATGTGTTCGTGCTGGAAGAGACCGACACGGGGACCGTGGCGGGGATCTGCGCCATCGAAGTGGCCGTCGGGCTTAACGATCCGTGGTACAACTACCGCGTCGGCACGATGGTTCACGCCTCGAAAGAGCTGAACGTTTACAACGCGTTGCCGACGCTCTTTCTCTGTAATGACCATACCGGCGCCAGCGAGCTCTGCACGCTTTTCCTCGATCCGGACTGGCGCAAGGAGGGCAACGGCTATCTGCTCTCCAAATCGCGCTTTATGTTTATGGCCGCCTTTCGCGACCGCTTCAACGAAAAAGTGGTCGCCGAGATGCGCGGCGTGATTGATGAGACGGGCTACTCGCCGTTCTGGGAGAGCCTGGGCGAACGCTTCTTCTCCATGGAGTTCAGCCGGGCGGATTACCTGTGCGGCACCGGTCAGAAGGCGTTTATCGCCGAGCTGATGCCGAAGCATCCTATCTATACCCATTTCTTAACGCCGGAGGCGCAGGCGGTAATTGGTGAAGTCCATCCGCAAACCGCCCCGGCCCGCGCGGTGCTGGAGAAAGAGGGATTTCGCTACCGTAACTACGTCGACATCTTCGACGGCGGCCCGACGCTGGAGTGCGACATTGACCGCGTGCGCGCCATCCGTAAAAGCCGTCTGGTCGAGCTTTCGGAAGGCCAGCCTGCGCCGGGCGAATGGCCGGCCTGCCTGGTCTCGAACGAGAATTACACCAGCTTCCGCGCCATGCTGGTGCGAACCAACCCGGCATGCGAGCGTCTGGTGCTGACGCCAGCGCAGCTGGATGCCCTGAAATGTAATGCCGGCGATACGGTTCGCCTGGTGCGACTCTGCCCTGAGGAGAAAACAGCATGACTCTATGGATTAACGGTGACTGGGTAACGGGCGAAGGTGAGGCGCGGATCAAAACCAATCCGGTGGGCCAGGAAGTGCTCTGGAAGGGGAACGACGCCAGCGCCGGGCAGGTTGAACAGGCCTGCCAGGCTGCTCGCCGCGCGTTTCCGGTGTGGGCGAAACGGCCATTCTCCGAGCGTCAGGCGTTGGTTGAGAAATTTGCCGGATTGCTGGAGGCGAACAAGGCCGAACTGACGCGCATCATCGCGTCCGAAACCAGCAAACCTCGCTGGGAGGCGGCAACCGAAGTCACGGCGATGATCAACAAAATCGGTATATCGGTGAAGGCGTACCACGCCCGCACCGGCGAGCAGCATACCGATATGCCGGACGGCGCCGCCACGCTACGCCACCGTCCGCACGGCGTGCTGGCGGTGTTCGGCCCGTATAACTTCCCCGGCCATCTGCCGAACGGGCATATCGTACCCGCGCTGCTGGCGGGGAATACCGTCATCTTCAAGCCGAGCGAGCTTACGCCGTTAACCGGCGAGGCGGTGGTGAAGATGTGGGAGCAGGCCGGGCTGCCGCCGGGCGTGCTGAATCTGGTGCAGGGCGGGCGTGAAACCGGTCAGGCGCTGAGCGCGCTGAGCGACATTGACGGCCTGCTGTTCACCGGCAGTGCCGGAACGGGGTATCAGCTGCATCGCCAGCTGGCGGGGCAGCCGGAAAAAATTCTGGCGCTGGAGATGGGCGGCAATAACCCGCTGATTGTGGAAGATCCGGATGATATTGACGCCGCGGTCCACCTGACCATTCAGTCGGCATTCATTACCGCCGGGCAGCGCTGCACCTGCGCCCGTCGTCTGCTGGTGAAACGCGGCCCGCAGGGAGACGCGTTCCTGAAGCGTCTGGTGGAGGTGAGCGCGCGTCTGACCCCCGCGCAGTGGGATGCCGAGCCGCAGCCGTTTATCGGCGGGCTGATTTCCGAGCAGGCCGCGCAGAATGTGCTGAAAGCCTGGCAGGAGCATGTGACGCGCGGGGCGAAAACCCTGCTGGAGCCGAAACAGGTCGCGCCGGGCACCTCGTTACTGACGCCGGGCATTATTGAGATGAGCGGTGTTGACCCTGTGCCGGATGAAGAGGTCTTTGGCCCGCTGCTGTGCGTCTGGCGCTATGACGATTTTGATGCGGCGATCGCGATGGCCAATAACACCCGCTACGGCCTGTCGAGCGGCCTGATATCGCCGCATCGCGAAAAATTCGACCAGCTGCTGCTGGAAGCGCGCGCCGGGATCGTGAACTGGAACAAACCGCTGACCGGCGCGGCGAGCACCGCGCCATTTGGTGGCGTGGGGGCGTCGGGCAACCATCGCGCCAGCGCCTGGTATGCCGCCGATTACTGCGCGTGGCCGATGGCAAGCCTGGAAACCCCGGCGCTGACGCTGCCGGAGTCGTTGAATCCGGGGCTGGATTTTACAGAGGGTGATACCCATGAAAGCGCGTGAGGTTAACTTTGACGGGCTGGTGGGGCTGACGCACCACTATGCCGGGCTGTCGTTCGGCAATGAAGCCTCGACGAAGCACCGCTTCCAGGTCTCGAACCCGAAACTGGCGGCGAAGCAGGGGCTGCTGAAAATGAAGGCGCTGTCCGATGCCGGTTTCCCGCAGGCGGTGATCCCGCCGCAGGAGCGCCCGAACGTGGCCGTACTGCGCCAGCTGGGCTTCAGCGGCACGGATGAGCAGGTAGTGGAAAAAGCCGGTACGCAGACGCCACAACTGCTTTCTGCGGCCAGTTCAGCCTCTTCGATGTGGGTGGCGAATGCTGCCACCGTCGCGCCGTCGGCGGATACGCTGGACGGCAAAGTGCATCTCACCGTTGCTAACCTGAACAATAAATTCCACCGCGCCAGCGAAGCGGAGACCACCGGACGCGTGCTGCGCGCCATTTTTAATCATGAGGCGCATTTCGAGGTGCATCAGGCGCTGCCGCAGGTTGCGATGTTTGGCGACGAAGGGGCGGCAAACCACAACCGTCTGGGCGGCGACTATGGCGATCCGGGTTTGCAGCTGTTTATCTACGGACGAGAAGAGGGCGGCCACGCCGCGCCGGTTCGTTATCCGGCGAGACAAACCTTGGCCGCGAGCCAGGCGGTGGCGCGGCTGAACCAGGTGAATCCTTCTCAGGTGATTTTCGCCCAGCAAAATCCGCAGGTGATCGACCAGGGCGTGTTTCATAACGACGTGATTGCCGTTTCGAACCGCCAGGTGCTGTTTTGCCACGAGCAGGCGTTTGCCCATCAGGAAAAGCTGCTGGCCACGCTACGTGAACGCGTGCCGGGATTTATGCCGATTCAGGTGCCCACGCAGGCGGTAAGCGTGCAGGATGCCGTCGAAACCTACCTCTTCAACAGCCAGCTGTTGAGCCGGGAAGACGGCAGCATGATGCTGGTGCTGCCCCAGGAGTCCCGCAATCATCAGGGCGTCTGGCGCTATCTCAGCGAGCTGGTGCAGGCGGATAACCCGATTGATGAACTCCGCGTATTCGATCTGCGGGAAAGTATGGCCAACGGCGGGGGACCGGCGTGCCTGCGCCTTCGCGTGGTACTCACGCCGGAGGAGATGCAGGCGGCGAATCCGGCGGTGATGATGAACGACACCCTGTTCAATACCCTCAACGACTGGGTGGATCGCTACTATCGCGACCGTCTGGTTCAGGCCGATCTGGTTGATCCGCAGCTGCTGCGCGAAGGCCGCGAGGCGCTGGATGCCCTGTCGACCATCCTGCAACTGGGTTCGGTTTATCCGTTCCAGCGCTAAGGAGACGATATGGAAAACTTACTGGCGCTGACGCTGGCTGGAAAGACACCGGAGCGGCACGAGGGGGAAGGCCCCTCATTCCACTGGCGATGGCTGGGACCGGGCGTGCTTGAGCTGACGCCGTTGGAGGAATATGACCTGTCGCTGCTGCTCTCCACCGGCATTCACGGAAACGAAACCGCGCCCGTGGAGATTGTCGATCTGTTGCTGCGCGCGCTCTGTCGCAAGGAGATCACGCTGCACTGCCGTCTGCTGGTGGTGCTGGGAAATCCGCCTGCGCTGGCGCAAAACAAACGGTACCTCGTGAGCGACCTTAACCGCATGTTTGGGGGGCGCTGGACGCAATTTCCAGAGAGCGATGAAACGACCCGCGCGCAATGGCTGGAGGAGGTGGTGACGACGTTTTTTGCCGGGGCGGGGGCAACGCGCTGGCACCTCGATCTGCATACGGCCATTCGCGCCTCGTATCACGTGCGTTTTGGCGTTTTACCGCAGCGAAACCAGCCCTGGGATGAAGCGTTTCTGGACTGGCTTGGCGATGCCGGGCTGGAGGCGCTGGTTTTCCACCAGACGCCGGGCGGCACGTTTACCCATTTCACCTGCGAGCGTTTTGGCGCGCTTTCCTGCACCCTGGAGCTGGGAAAAGCGTTGCCGTTCGGGCAAAACGACCTGACCCGTTTTGCTCCTACGCATCAGGCGCTGCGGGCATTGCTCGCAGGGGTTGCGCCGGAACACGCTTGTGAACCCGTCGTGCGCTATCGGGTCGTGCAGCAGATCACGCGCCGCAGCGAGGCTTTCCATCTTCATATGGCGCCCCATACGCTGAACTTTACGCCGTTTCGACAGGGAGTCCTGCTCGCGGAAGATGGTGAGACCCGCTATGCGGTACAGCACGCCACGGAATATGTTTTATTCCCTAATCCGTCGGTCGCATTTGGTTTGCGGGCCGGCTTGATGCTGGAAAAAATGTCCTGATCGTTTCCCCTCGCGTAGACCGGAGGGGACGTGAAGAATAAATTTCTTAGCGATAAAAGCGCTCTTGTATAGTTTGCGGAATTTTCCTGGAGTATTGCTTTATTATTAAACGGCACTTCGTTATACTTCTCCATAATCTCTTTAAAATCATCCTGTTGAATATTTCTGTTTCATCTCTCCACGCTTTTTCCTTAATTTCTCCATAATTGGCGAAAACGTGTTTTTTATACTTTCATTGTTTTACCGTTGCTCTGACTAATTGACGATAAACCCCGTAAAGTTAATCTCGTCAACACGGCATAGCGCCGAAGAATAACTGAAAGTAAGGAAAGACATTATGCGTAAATTAACTGCACTGTTTGTTGCCTCTACCCTGGCTCTGGGCGCTACCAGCATGGCGTTCGCCGCAGATACCGCGACCACTACCGCCGCGCCGGCTGAAGGCAAAATGATGATGCATCATAAAGGCAAGCCGGGTATGCATCATGAGATGATGATGTTTAAAGACCTGAACCTGACCGACGCGCAGAAGCAGCAGATCCGCGACATCAGAAAAAGCCAGCGTGACCAGATGAAGCGTCCTCCGCTGGAAGAGCGCCGCGCGATGCATGACATCATTGCCAGCGACAGCTTCGATAAAGCAAAAGCAGAAGCGCAGATCGATAAAATGGCCGAGCAGCATAAAGCGCGCATGCTGGCCCACATGGAAACCCAGAACAAGATTTACAACATTCTGACGCCGGAACAGAAAAAGCAGTTTAATGCCAATTTTGAGAAGCGTCTGACAGAACGTGCAGCGCCGGAAGGTAAAATGCCTGCACCAGCCGAATAATCGGCTCACTCTCTTAAGACCGCCGGGCTCCTGTCTACAAAAGCGAAAACGCTGTGGACAGGACCGGCGGTTTTTCTTTTGCCCCATGCCTAAGGTCTGGCCTTACCGCTGCCGATAATACGTCTGTGAAATGCCCTGGCGCACGGTGCGTCCTTCAGGAGTGGTAATGGAATTCTTTGATATCCGTAAAATGCCCGTCAGTCTCTGGCGTAACGGCGCGGGTGAGACGCGTGAGATTTGCTGTTTCCCTCCCGCGACGCGGGATTTTTCCTGGCGGGCCAGCATTGCCTCCATCGCCAGTAACGGCGAATTTTCCGCTTTTCCGGGCGTTGACCGGGTGATAACGCTGCTGGAAGGCGGCGAGGTGACGCTGGATGCGGGCAGGGCGTTTTGCCATACCCTGAAGCACCATCAGCCTTACGGCTTTGCGGGCGATCTGACGGTAAAAGCGGTGCTCACGGAGGGGCAGATGTCGATGGATTTCAACATTATGACCCGACGGGAGCACTGCCAGGCTAAGGTGCGCGTTGCTACCCGAACGTTCACCACCTTTGCGTCACGCGGTGGGGTGGCGTTCGTGTTAAGCGGGGCCTGGCAACTGGGCGACAAATTACTGACCGCCGATCAGGGCGCCAGCTGGGAAGCGGGCACCCATACCCTCCGATTACTGGAAACGAAAGGGGCGCTGCTGTTCAGTGAAATTACCTGGCTGCCGGGTCAGTGAGCGCGATGATCTCATATTTTCCGGTTAACAGCGGCTTACAGAGAATTTTATAACCGTCCTGATCGAACCCGGCGGGGGTGCGTAGCAGGGCGGTGGCGTCATCCAGGCTATCGACGGCGCCAAGCCAGAGCCAGTTGCGAATGATGTGATAATGCGTCATATCCTCGCGGGTTTCTTTCAACGCCACCGCGCCTTCCCACGGCCAGCAGTTGACGCTGATCGAGGCCAGGCCCGCCATAAACCGGGCGTGATGGTCTTCAACGCTCTCTCTTCCACAGCACGCCCCGGCGCAGCGTTTCAGCGCGGAACGGAAACAGGCGCGACCGCGGGTGGTGGCTTCCAGCCCCAGCAGGCCGTAGCAAAGCTGTAATTCATCAGCCAGGGATTGCAGGGTTTGCAGTGCGGCACGTTTGTTGGCAAACAGGCCGTAAAGATTCGGTTCATGTGAAAAATCCACTTCACGGGCATACACCACCTGCGGTTTTCCTGCGTTGACCTGCAAGGAACACAGCTGGCGGTTGCGGCGCAGGCGTTTGTTAAACAGCGGCTGCTGTTCCTTGATGAGCCTGGCTTCGAGCAGAAGGGCACCCAGTTCGCCTGCCGTCTCGATCCAGGTGATCCGCCGGGACTGCCTGAGCATCGACGCCTCGTCTGGCGTACGCAGGTGCGACATCACCCGGCTGCGGATATTCACGCTTTTGCCGATATAGAGCGGCATGGTGTCGCTGTCGCCGTGGAAGAAATAGACGCCAGGCTGTTTAGGCAATGCCTCAAGCCAGGGGCGAAGATGCTCGGGATATTCGTAGATAGCCGCCGCTTCAAACTCAAGACGCGGGGCGGATTGACGCCTGCTCACATACTGCTCCATATACTGTTCAGGTATACAGTGTAGCAGGTGTTTGGTGGTTAAAAAAGAGCCGGGTGGCGGCTACGCCTCACCCGGCCTGCAACAGCGCGGAACCGTAGGCCCAGCAAGCGAAGCGCCGCTGGGCAAAAATATTGGCTATTTCTTCCAGAAGTCGTCAAACACCGTGATTGGTGGACGGCGCTTGTGCTCGGTTTTCAGATACCAGCCTTCGATAATTTTCGCGGTCCCTTCGTCGAGCGTTTTACCTTCGAGATAATCATCGATGTTGTCATAACTCACGCCCAGCGCCGCTTCATCCGGCAGGGAAGGACGATCGTCCTCAAGGTCTGCCGTTGGCGCCTTCTTATAAAGGTGTTCCGGGCAGCCCAACGCTGCCAGCAGCTGCTTGCCCTGACGCTTGTTCAGGCGGAAGAGCGGGTTGATGTCCGTGCCGCCATCGCCGTATTTGGTGAAGAAGCCGGTAATGGCTTCTGCGGCGTGGTCGGTGCCGACGACCACCCCTTTGGTCATGCCTGCGATACTGTACTGGGCCTTCATGCGCTCGCGGGCTTTCTCGTTGCCGCGAACAAAATCGCTCAGTTCAATGCCGGCTTCACGCAGGGCCTGCTCGCTTGCCAGCACCGATCCTTTGATGTTCACGGTAAGCACGCGGTCCGGCTGGATAAAGGCGATAGCATCCTGACAGTCCTGCTCGTCGGCCTGCACGCCATACGGCAGACGTACGGCAATAAATTGCAGCGCGGCGTCACCGGTCTCGTCACGCAGCTCGGAGATGGCCATCTGGCTCAGCTTACCAGCCAGCGTGGAGTCCTGACCGCCGCTGATACCCAGCACCAGCGTCTTCAGGAAAGGGTGTGCAGACAGGTAAGCTTTCAAAAAATCAACGCTACGACGGATCTCTTCATTGGCATCAATCGCAGGTTTCGCGCCCAGCGCCTGGATAATTTCTTGTTGCAGAGCCATTACGCCCTCCCTATGCAGAACCAAACAGAATGTACGATCTGTTAAAACTAACCCTTTGTCGGGAAAACGACAAGGATCACAGTTTTGAGTGTACTGTTTTACAGCGATTTCGCAGCTTATCGTTGTTTTATTAGAATTTTCCGAAATTCGTCTGGCGTAACTCGCAAAGTTGAACAATAGTAATTTTTATCCCATGCTTAGTTAACACGCTGATAAACAAGAGGACGGAATATGAACAAGAACGTAGCAGGAATTTTAAGCGCAGCGGCGGTACTGACTATGCTGGCAGGGTGTACAGCTTACGATCGCACTAAAGATCAGTTCACACAGCCAGTGGTTAAAGACGTCAAAAAAGGGATGACGCGTTCCCAGGTTGCGGCCATTGCCGGTAAACCTTCTTCTGAGGTCACCATGATCCACGCTCGTGGTACCTGCCAGACCTATATTCTGGGTCAACGCGATGGTAAGGCAGAGACCTACTTTGTCGCCCTGGATGATACGGGTCACGTGATCAATTCTGGTTACCAGACCTGTGCTGAATACGACACCGACCCGCAGGCACCTAAGGCACAGTAAGCGTACTTGCTCGCGAGCGATTGAAACCGGCCTGAAGGCCGGTTTTTTTATGCATACGTGAATCTTATTTCTTGTCGCGAATTATTTGCCTGAAATGTGAAGGTAGTCAACAAGCCAGGTCAATGAGAGACAATTTTAGTCTGTCCAGAATTATCCCCTCCCTGTACCATTGCGTATACTCACTTCAACAACAAACAATGTTCAGCACACTGCCCGTCAGCCAGGATAGCAAGTCGAGTGATAGCGCGACGGCGGACAGACCAATAAGAGGGAAATTATCATGGAAAAGAAACATATCTACCTGTTCTGCTCTGCGGGCATGTCAACTTCGCTGCTGGTTTCCAAAATGCGCGCGCAGGCCGAAAAATATGAAGTCCCTGTGGTGATTGAAGCGTTTCCGGAAACGCTGGCGGGTGAAAAGGGCCAGGCGGCAGACGTTATTTTACTGGGGCCGCAAATCGCTTATATGTTGCCCGAAATTCAACGTCTACTCCCCAATAAGCCGGTCGAAGTGATCGACTCCGGTCTGTACGGCAAGATTGATGGTTTAGGTGTATTAAAAGCTGCTGTTGCGGCGATTAAAAAAGCTGCTAATTAATTTTTATTTTTCCCGTCAAAGAGTTATTTCACACACAATACGCCGTAACGGTTGTTGCGGCATTTAAGGGTATTTTCCTATGAGTAAAGTCATCGCTTCACTTGAAAAGGTACTCCTTCCTTTTGCTGTTAAAATAGGAAAGCAGCCTCACGTTAATGCCATTAAAAACGGCTTTATTAAATTAATGCCGTTGACGTTAGCCGGGGCAATGTTCGTTTTAATTAACAACGTTTTTCTGAGCTTTGGTGAAGGTTCCTTTTTTTATTCATTAGGAATTAGGTTAGATGCTTCCACTATTGAAACCCTTAATGGTTTAAAAGCCATTGGCGGCAACGTATACAACGGTACGTTGGGTATTATGTCGCTAATGGCGCCTTTCTTTATCGGTATGGCGCTGGCGGAAGAGCGTAAAGTGGATCCGCTGGCGGCGGGCTTACTGTCTATAGCCGCGTTTATGACCGTCACGCCGTACAGCGTGGGCGACGCTTATGCCGTAGGCGCCAACTGGCTGGGTGGGGCAAACATCATTTCCGGTATTATTATCGGGCTGGTGGTGGCCGAAATGTTCACCTTTATTATTCGCCGCAACTGGGTTATCCGCTTGCCGGATAGCGTTCCGGCCTCCGTTTCTCGTTCATTTTCCGCGTTGATTCCGGGCTTTATTATTCTCTCCATCATGGGGATTATTGCCTGGGCGCTCTCTCACTGGGGGACTAACTTCCACCAGATCATTATGGACTCTATCTCAACGCCGCTGGCGTCGATGGGTAGCGTGGTCGGTTGGGCGTACGTCATCTTTACCTCCCTGCTGTGGTTCTTCGGCGTGCATGGTTCACTGGCACTGGCGGCGCTGGACAGCGGTATTATGACCCCGTGGGCACTGGAAAACGTCGCGCTTTACCAGCAGTACGGCTCCGTCGATGCGGCGCTGGCGGCCGGTAAAACATTCCATGTGTGGGCGAAGCCGATGCTGGACTCCTATATCTTCCTGGGCGGTACCGGGGCGACGCTGGGTCTGATCATCGCGGTCTTTATTGTCTCTCGCCGCGCTGACCATCGTCAGGTTGCGAAGCTGGCCCTGCCGTCAGGCATCTTCCAGATTAACGAGCCGATCCTGTTTGGTCTGCCGATTATCATGAACCCGGTGATGTTCATTCCCTTCATCCTGGTTCAGCCGCTGCTGGCCGCGATTACGCTGACGGCGTACTACCTGGGCATTATCCCGCCGGTGACCAACATTGCACCGTGGACGATGCCGGCCGGTCTGGGCGCGTTCTTCAACACCAACGGTAGCGTGGCCGCCTTCCTGCTGGCGATATTCAACCTCGGGATTGCAACCCTGCTCTACATGCCGTTCGTGGCGATTGCGAACAAAGCCGCAACGGTGATCGATGAAGAAGAGAGCGAAGAGGATATCGCCCTCGCACTGAAATTCTAAAATTGCACGGCGCGGGGCAACCCGCGCCAGCGTAAAGGAGCTGAAGATGTTAGATTTAGACAGTATCGTCGCAGAAGAAACCGCAGAGAACGATCTGGAAGAGGTGGTGATGGGTCTTATCATCAACTCCGGGCAGGCGCGCAGCCTGGCGTATGCGGCGCTTAAGCAGGCTAAGCAGGGCGATTTCGTTGCCGCGAAAACTATGATGGAGCAGTCCCGCACGGCGTTAAACGAAGCGCATCTGGTGCAGACGAAGCTCATCGAAAGCGACCAGGGTGAAGGGAAGATGAAGGTGAGCCTGGTGCTGGTACATGCGCAGGATCACCTGATGACCTCCATGCTGGCGCGCGAGCTGGTAGCGGAGCTCATTGAGCTTCACGAGAAGATGCAGTAAGTCAGTTCAGGCAGCAGGAGGTCAGCACGATGGAAATCAAAACCGCACATGAGCAGCAGCTGTTTAACGGCAAGAATTTTCACGTGGTGATATACAACAAGACGGAGAGCGCCAGCGGTCTGCACCAGCACGACTACTACGAGTTCACGATTGTTCTGACCGGGCGCTATTATCAGGAGATCAACGGTAAGCGCGTCCTGCTTGAGCGCGGTGATTTCGTCTTTTTGCCGATGGGATCCTATCACCAGAGCTTTTATGAGTTTGGTGCGACGCGCATTCTGAACGTAGGGGTGAGCAGGCGTTTCTTCGAGAAGCACTATCTGCCGCTGGTCCCGTTCTGCTTTGTGGCGTCACAGGTGTATCGCGTCAAAAATGAGTTTATGACCTGGATTGAAACGGTTATTGCCTCGCTGAATTTCCGCGACAATGAATTTGATGAATTTATTGAAACCGTGACGTTCTACGTGATGAATCGCCTTCGCCATCACCGTGAAGAACAGCAGGTGGTGGACGATATTCCCCAGTGGCTGCGCAGTACCGTGGAGCTGATGCACGACAAAGGGCAGTTCAGCGATAACGCGCTGGAAAACATGGTCGCGCTTTCGGGTAAATCGCAGGAATATTTAACGCGCGCCACGCAGCGCTATTACCGTAAAACGCCTGTACAAATTATTAATGAAATCCGCATTAATTTTGCCAAAAAGCAGCTGGAAATAACGAACTACTCTGTCACCGATATTGCTTACGAATCCGGTTACAGCAGCCCCAGCCTGTTTATTAAAACCTTTAAGAAACTGACTTCATTTACCCCGAACAGTTACCGCAAAAATTTAACGGTAATTAATTAACTTTCGGCGGTTTATCCGCCAGGAATATTGACGTAATGGCTTGCCCAAATAGCGGGAAGAGTACGCTATACCTTGCAGGCGATTAACCTGATACGCTAAGGGAGAGATTATGCAAAAGAAATTAAAAGTCGTAACCATTGGTGGCGGCAGCAGCTATACCCCGGAATTACTTGAAGGTTTCCTGAAACGTTATCATGAATTACCGGTCAGCGAATTATGGCTGGTGGATGTTGAAGAAGGTCAGGAGAAGCTGAATATTATTTTTGAGCTGTGCCAACGCATGGTTGAAAAGGCGGGCGTGCCCTTAACCGTGCACAAAACGCTGGATCGCCGCCTGGCGCTGAAAGATGCTGACTTCGTAACCACGCAGCTGCGCGTCGGCCAGCTGAAAGCGCGTGAGCTGGACGAACGTATTCCGCTGAGCCACGGTTACCTGGGGCAGGAAACCAACGGGGCAGGCGGCTTGTTTAAAGGTCTGCGTACCATTCCGGTTATTTTTGACATCATCAAAGACGTGGAGGAGATCTGCCCGAACGCGTGGGTGATTAACTTTACCAACCCGGCTGGAATGGTCACCGAGGCGGTTTATCGCCACACCGGTTTCAAACGCTTTATCGGCGTTTGCAATATTCCGATTGGCATGAAAATGTTCATCCGCGATGTGCTGGCACTGAACGATAACGACGAACTGTCCATTGATCTGTTCGGCCTGAACCACATGGTCTTTATCAAAGATGTGATCGTGAACGGGCAGTCGCGCTTTGCAGAACTGCTCGACGGCGTCGCCTCTGGCCGCCTGACCGCGGCCTCGGTGAAAAACATCTTCGACCTGCCGTTCAGCGAAGGGCTGATCCGCTCCCTGAACCTGCTGCCGTGCTCGTATCTGCTTTACTACTTCAAGCAGAAAGAGATGCTGGCGATTGAAATGGGCGAATACTACAAAGGCGGCGCGCGTGCTCAGGTTGTGCAGAAAGTAGAGAAGCAGCTGTTTGATTTGTACAAAGATCCGAACCTGAACGTGAAGCCGAAAGAGCTGGAGCAGCGCGGCGGGGCATACTATTCGGATGCCGCGTGTGAAGTGATCAACGCCATTTACAATGACAAGCAGGCCGAGCACTATGTGAACGTTCCGCATCATGGGCACATCGACAACATCCCGGCAGACTGGGCCGTTGAGATGACCTGCATCCTTGGACGCGACGGCGCAAAACCGCATCCCCGCATTACTCACTTCGACGATAAAGTGATGGGCCTTATTCACACCATCAAGGGCTTTGAAGTCGCGGCGAGCAATGCGGCCCTGAGCGGCGAGCTGAATGACGTGCTGCTGGCGCTGAACCTCAGCCCGCTGGTGCATTCTGACCGTGATGCTGAAAAACTCGCGAGCGAGATGATCCTGGCGCATGAAAAATGGCTGCCAAACTTTGCTGCAACGGTTGAGAAACTGAAGCTTACACACCGTTAAGAGGAGGTGCGATGGAAAACCTGCTGATCGTCAATGCCGATGATTTTGGCCTGTCAAAAGGGCAGAACTACGGCATTATCGAAGCCTGTCGCCGGGGCGTCGTAACCTCTACCACTGCGCTCATCAACGGTGAGGCGGTGGAACATGCGGCGCAGCTAAGCCGTGAGGTGCCCGAACTGGGCGTCGGCTTGCACTTTGTGCTGACGCTTGGGCAGCCCCTTTCACCGATGCCGGGGCTGACGCGCGACGGGCAGCTGGGTAAATGGATTTGGGAAATGGCGGAGCAGGACGCTCTGCCGCTCGATGAGATTGCCCGCGAGCTGGATTGCCAGTTTAACCGCTTTGTGGATGTGTTTGGCCGTGAGCCCACCCATATTGATAGTCACCATCATGTGCATATGATCCCGGCGATTTTCCCGCTTGTGGCAGAGTTTGCCCAACGTAAAGGCGTGGCGATGCGCCTGGATCGGGAGGTGCGCGAATTACCGGACATCGTGGTGACGTCAACGGAGGGGTTCAGCAGCGCATTTTACGGCGACGAGATCAGCGAAGCGCTGTTCCTTAAAGTGCTGGATGATTCCGCCGTGCGGTCGCTGGAGATCATGGCGCATCCTGCCTTTATCGATAACACCGTGCGTAAGAGCGCCTACTGCTGGCCGCGTCTGGCGGAGCTGGACGTGCTGACGTCGGCGTCGCTGAAGTACGCGATTGCCGAGCGCGGATATCGTCTGGGGACGTTCAGGGATCTTTGAGGTAAAGCCCGGTGGCGGCTTCGCCTTACCGGGCCTACAAAAGCAATCGAAATGTGGGCCGGGTAAGCGCAGCGCCACCCGGCTTTTTTTTACGCCGGTATCTGGTCGGTCTTGCTACTGCGGGACCACACGCGGTGCGCGGCGAGCAGGTCAAACAGCCGGGTCATAAACGCATCGTCAACGTTATCACCTTCGACAATGCCTTCTTCCCCTTGATCCGGTACCTTCAGCAGAGATTTAAACTTCCGCGCATCGCCTGCCAGGGCGATTGGCTTCAGGTGCTTATAGGCTTCCAGCAGATAATAGGCGGCATCACCGTTGCCGAGCAGACTCTCAACGTCGCCGCACGGCATAATCACCGCGTCAACCGTCAGCGACGGTGCCCCGGCGAAGGTCGCGGCAATCGGCAGGACGGAGCCATCGTCGGCCGTCACTTCACCCATGCGCGAGTAAAGCAGTTTGGCATGTACGCCCTGGGTTTTGAGCGCCCGCATGATCCCCAGCACGTCGCTGGCACGCGGTTTATCGTTCAGCAGGATAGCCACCACGCGGCCTTTAATCGATCCGCCAGGTACCGCGTACAGGCTCAGGGACGGATCTTTCTTCAGCCCGTTCACGTCTTTTGGCGGCGCGGCATGGCATTGCTCGTCGGTGAGCGTAATGCCGAGGTTATTCGCCACGCCCTGCGCAAGCTGGATATCGATATGTGCCAGATGGTCGACAACGCGCTCGCGAATGTAGGTGCGCACCACTTTACTCAGCTCAAAGCTGAAGCCGCCGATAATGTGCTGCTGTTCGATCGGGGTCTGGCTGTTCCAGAACAGGCGAGGGTGGGCGTAATACTCGCCGAAGGACGGGCTGCGTTCGCGAATTTTTGTTCCGTCCACGCGCTCCTGATACGACTCGAATCCGCCACGTTTTGGTCCCGGCGGCGTTTCGCGCGGCCAGTTATCGTTAATGGAGTTCGGCTCGTAGTTAGCCGGGTTGGTATCGATATCCTGACGATGCATCCCGTCACGCTGGAAGTTATGGTAAGGGCAGGTAGGACGGTTGATCGGAATTTCGTGGAAGTTTGGTCCGCCGAGACGGCTGATCTGCGTATCGGTATAAGAGAACAGACGGCCCTGGAGCAGCGGATCGTTGGTGAAATCCAGCCCCGGCACAATATGGCCCGGGTGGAACGCAGCCTGCTCATTCTCCGCGAAGAAGTTATCCGGGTTGCGGTTAAGCACCATTTTGCCCACCAGCTGAACCGGCACCAGCTCTTCAGGAATTAGCTTGGTTGGGTCGAGCAGGTCGAAGTCGTATTTAAACTCGTCCTCTTCCGGGATCAGCTGTAACCCCAGCTCGTATTCCGGGAAATCTCCGGCTTCAATGGATTCCCACAGTTCACGACGGTGGAAGTCCGGATCGCGCCCGGTGAGCTTCTGCGCTTCATCCCACACCAGCGACGCTTTCCCCGCGACCGGTTTCCAGTGGAAGCGCACAAACGTTGCTTTGCCTTCGGCGTTAATAAGACGGAAGGTGTGAATACCAAACCCTTCCATGGTGCGATAGCTGCGCGGGATCCCCCGGTCAGACATCGCCCACATCACGTTGTGCAGCGTTTCCGGTTGCAGGGAGACGTAGTCCCAGAAAGTATCGTGCGCACTTTGTCCCTGCGGTATGGCCCAGTGTGGCTCCGGTTTTACCGCATGGACAAAGTCAGGAAACTTATGCGCATCCTGAATGAAGAACACCGGGGTGTTGTTACCGACCAGGTCGAAAATACCTTCTTCGGTATAGAATTTAGTGGCAAAGCCGCGGATATCACGCACCGTGTCAGCCGAGCCAGCGCCGCCCTGTACGGTAGAGAAGCGCACAAATACCGGTGTGATTTTGTTCGGGTCGGAAAGGAAATCCGCTTTCGTGATCTCCGTCAGGCTCTTGTACGGCTGGAAATAGCCGTGCGCCGCGGAGCCGCGAGCGTGGACGATGCGCTCAGGGATACGCTCATGGTCGAAATGGGTGATTTTTTCGCGCAGGATGAAATCTTCCAGCAGCGTCGGGCCGCGCGTTCCGGCGCGCAGGGAGTTCTGGTCATCGGCAATGCGAACGCCCTGGTTCGTGGTCAGCGCATGGCCTTCACCGCCTTTACGGTGAGGATCGAGCGATTTCAGCTTTTCGTTTTCCGTTTCAGGGGCTTTCATGCTGCCCGGGGCGGTAGGCTGTTCACCCGGTGCGGAAGGACCCGGTGAAGGTTTGTGTGAGCCGTCGGCGGGGGCAAGTGAGTCCATTCCCGGTTGAGATTCTTCAGTGCCATGAATGGGTGACTGATGTGGTTTATCATTGTTCGACATTGCACGCTTCTCCTTTGTTCATTCCTAAAAACCCTATTAAGGATAGAACAATGTTAAGAATTAGCAGGCGAACTAAGCGTTTTCAGATATTGATTAGCGAAAGGAGCCCTCTGCCTTACGTCAGGCGCGACGGGCGGGGGGAGAATCGGCTATGATAGAAATTTCCTGCTTTAAGAATTTGCTTTAGTGAATCCGTCGCTTATGAAACCTCTTCGTCAACAAAACCGCCAGGTTATTAGCTATGTACCCCGCGTTGAGCCCGCGCCGCCAGACCATGCCCTGAAGGTGGATGGTTTTCGCGATGTCTGGATGCTGCGGGGTAAATACGTTGCCTTCGTGCTGATTGGCGAGCACTTCCGTCGCTCCCCTGCGTTTACGGTGCCGGAATCGGCGCAGCGATGGGCGGTGCAGATGCGCCAGGATGAAGAGGTTGAAGAATAACAGCCATAAAAAAACCGCCCTCAGGCGGTTTTTTTATTTCGGCAGTGATTAACGATGGGCCAGTTCGGCATCTTCTTCACTGTCGAGAATGGTTTTGTCGGTCTGCTTCAGCCACTGGCTGGTCAGGGTACCGGCGGTCATTGAGCCACTCACGTTCAGCGCGGTACGACCCATGTCGATCAGCGGTTCAACAGAGATCAGCAGGGCGACCAGCGTCACCGGCAGGCCCAGCGCAGGCAGAACAATCAGCGCAGCGAAGGTCGCGCCGCCGCCCACGCCTGCAACACCGGCGGAGCTAATGGTCACGATACCGACCAGCGTCGCAATCCAGACCGGATCCAGCGGGTTAATGCCGACGGTAGGGGCAACCATCACGGCCAGCATCGCCGGGTATAGGCCCGCACAGCCGTTCTGGCCGATGGTGGCGCCAAAAGAGGCCGAGAAGCTGGCGATTGACTCCGGCACGCCCAGACGACGGGTCTGTGCTTCGACGTTCAGCGGAATAGATGCCGCGCTGGAACGGCTGGTAAAGGCGAAGGTCAGTACCGGCCAGACTTTACGGAAGTATTTCAGCGGGCCAACGCCGTTCACCGCCAGCAGAATGCCGTGCACAACAAACATGATGCCCAGACCCAGGTACGAGGCAATCACAAAGCTGCCAAGCTTGATGATGTCTTGCAGGTTTGATCCTGCAACGACTTTGGTCATCAGCGCCAGGACACCGTACGGCGTCAGCTGCATGACCAGACGCACCAGCTTCATCACCCAGCTTTGCAGGGTATCAATGGCAGTCAGCACGCGCTCGCCTTTTGGCGCATCGTCCTTCAGCAGCTTCAGCGCCGCCACGCCCAGGAACGCCGCGAAGATCACCACACTGATAATGGAGGTTGGGCTTGCACCGGTCAGGTCAGCAAACGGGTTCTTCGGAATGAAGGAGAGCACCATCTGCGGAACGGTCAGATCGGCCACTTTACCCACGTAGTTGGTCTGAATAGCCGTCAGACGCGCGGTTTCAGCGCTGCCCTGCACCAGACCTTCAGCGGTCAGGCCAAACAAATTGGTCACCAGCACACCCACCAGCGCCGCAATCAGCGTGGTGAAGAGCAGGGTGCCAATGGTCAGGAAACTGATTTTACCCAGCTGAGACGCATTATGCAGACGGGCCACGGCGCTCAGGATAGAAGCGAATACCAGCGGCATGACGATCATTTGCAGCAGCTGTACATAGCCGTTACCGACAATGTTGAACCACTGAATAGAATCTTTCAGTACCGGGCTGTCGGAGCCGTAAATAGCGTGTAAGGCCAGGCCAAACACCACGCCCATCACCAGACCGACCAGCACCTTTTTGGCCAGGCTCCACTGTTTGTGGCGAGCCTGGGCGAGAAGCAATAGCAATACGACGAACACAACAATGTTCGCGATGAGTGGAAAATTCATCCCCGTTCTCCTGATTTATTATTCGGTCGGTTTTTACCGAACCTGTTGGCGCAAGGTTATCAGAAGTGTGATGTGGCGCTTATATCCATATGGAATGGTTTATGACAAAAGTGATTATATTGTCGGTTTAATGTTCAATCTGGTGATTAATAAAACGATTGAACTGAAATTGCAGCGAGTTGATCATCTGCGACGACCAGCGCACTGCACCATTTTCGGGCAACGTCTGCGGCATCCAGACGGCATACGCAAACAGCGCCATGCACAGCACGCGCTCCAGCTGGTTGCCCTTTTGCGGCACGAGGATCGGCAGGCGGAAACGCCAGCGGCAGGGCCAGAGCAGCGGAACGCCCGCAGGCGTCAGCATATCCGCCAGGATATGGCTCAAGTAACCGAGCACCATGCCCTGAATGGCATCCGCCGGGACTATCCAGCTCTCAGGAACCTTCAGATAAAAGAGGGTTAACAGGCCAAACACGGCCAGCAGGCTGTGGGTGAACCCGCGATGACCAAAGGCTCTGGCGATGGGTTTTGAAATCCACTTCAGCCGTTGACCGAGGAAGGATTTGGGATGGTCGATGTCCGGCAACAGGCAGGTCAGTACGGCAGAAGGGACAATATGCCACCAGTCCCCCTGTGCCAGCACAGGGGTCAGTTCAGCGTTTTTAGCAAACACTGCACAGGCAAGTGAAAAAAGCAGGTGGCCTTCCGCCGTCATGATAAAACCCGGTAAACTGTCAATTCATACAGTATAGGGTTTTTATACAGTGTGCGAAAGAGGTGACGGTGTAACTCTTTGTCACAAACGCGCAGTTAGCGCGCCAGCCAGCCGCCATCTACGGCGAGGGTATGGCCGTTGACGTAATCAGAGGCTCCTGAGGCCAGAAACACCACCGGCCCCTGTAAATCCTCCGGCAGTCCCCAGCGTCCCGCCGGAATACGCTCGAGGATCGCCTGGCTGCGTTGCTCATCATCGCGTAGCTGTTGGGTGTTATTTGTCGCCATATAACCCGGCGCGATAGCGTTCACGTTAATGCCCAGCGGCGCCCATTCGTTTGCCAGCAGGCGGGTGAGCCCAAGGACGCCGCTTTTCGAGGCCGTATAGGAGGACACCCGAATGCCGCCCTGAAAGGAGAGCATGGAGGCAATGTTAATGATCTTCCCGCCCTGACCCTGATCGATAAACCGTTTGGCCACCGCCTGCGAGAGGAAAAAGACCGATTTCAGGTTCAGGTCGATGACTTCGTCCCAGTCTTTTTCGCTGAATTCCAGCGCATCGCACCGACGAATGGTGCCGGCATTGTTAACCAGAATATCGATGCGTCCCATCTCTTTAACAGCGGTATCCACGACGCTCTGAATGTTCTCATGCTTGCCGAGATCGGCGCGAATCGCGATAAAGCGTCGTCCCAGCGCCGTAACGCGCGCTGTCGTTTCGTCAGGAACCTTGCGGTTAACACCCACGATATCGCAACCTGCCTCGGCGAGGGCAATGGCCATGCCCTGACCCAGGCCGGTATCGCACCCGGTCACCATCGCCACTTTTCCTGCCAGAGTAAAAGCATCCAGTATCATACGCGCCTCAGAAGTCAGGTTATTGTCATTCTGCACGTAAGGATAGGAGCCTGGAATGAGAAAAGCAAATAAAGTAAAACGATGTTTTAATTTTGTGATGCAGGCAGCCGAAGCTGCCTGAAAAGAGGGTCACTCTCCGCGCAGATGGCGGACAGTCAGTTCTTCAAGAGACGTCAGCCTGACATCCGCGAGGGCAAAACGAGGATCGTGTCGGCCTTCTTCAGCAGGCACAACGATGGAGCGCATACGCGCGGCTTTGGACGCTATCATGCCGTTAACGGAATCTTCCAGCGCCACGCAGGTGAGCGGATCCAGCCCCAGTTTCGCGGCGCAGTCCATATACACCTGCGGGTGCGGCTTGCTGTAAGGCAGCTTTTCGGCCGAGGCCAGCGCGTCGAAGCTGTCGCGCAGCCCAAACATCGTCAGCACTTTTTCCAGCATATGCAGAGGTGAGGCGGAGGCCAGCCCCACTTTCAGTCCTTGCGCCTTGCACAGGGCGATAGCGTCATGGACGCCCGGTAACAGTGGCTTATATTCTTCAACCAGGGAGATAGCGCGGTTGATAATGCGCGCCGTGACTTCGTCACGATCCGGTCCAACCCATGGCTGGTGGGCATACCAAAGATCGACCACCATATCGATACGCAGCCCCAGGGTATCGGGGAGTTCGTTACGACGACTGATATCGACGCCGAGGCTGGCCATCACGTCCAGTTCAGCCCGATCCCACAGGGGTTCGGAATCAATCAGCAATCCATCCATGTCAAAAATAGCGGCAAGTATCTGGCGCGGTGTCGACATTACAACTTCTCCTTATCTTAGAGGTAAGACGAACGGTGCTAAGCACAAGCAATTTAGCATATCGCATCCAAAGATCGGGCGAAAATGACCGACAGCAGGTAGACTTAGGCACAAATAACGCGTCTTTATTAAGAGGAACTGATGACGTATCAACAAGCTGGACGCATTGCGATCTTAAAACGTATTGCTGGTTGGGTTATTTTCATTCCCGCACTGATTTCAACGCTGATTTCCGTACTCAAATTTATGTACGATCACAGCGAAAAACAGCCGGGCATCAATGCCGTCATGCTTGATTTTGCCCACGTAATGATTGAGATGATGCGGTTTAATACCCCGTTCCTGAACGTGTTCTGGTTTAACTCGCCCACGCCGGATTTTCACCACCAGCTTAACGTTGGCTTCTGGATAATCTATGCGCTGATCTTTATCGCAATGGCGTTGCAGGCCTCCGGCGCACGCATGAGTCGCCAGACCCGCTTTTTACGCGAAGGGGTGGAAGACCAGATGATCCTTGAGAAGGCGAAAGGTCCTGAGGGAATGACCCGCGAGCAGATCGAATCGCGCATTGTCGTTCCGCGCCATACCATCTTTGTGCAGTTTTTCCCGCTCTACGTTCTGCCGGTCATTATCATTGTGGCCGGGTATTTCTTCTTTACGCTGCTCGGCTTCCTGTAAATGCTGAAGGGGGCGTGTTGCGCCCCCCTTACGTTATGCCGCCAGAATGCGGTCCAGCGCACGCTGGGCATTGACCAGATGATTTCCGCCAAACAGGATGGCCCGGTTGAGCAGGGTGTATAGCTGATACACCGGCTGGCGTTCGAGAAAGTCAGGTGGCAAAGGCGAGACCGACTGGTAGCCATCATAAATTTGTGGCGGCTGTTCAGGGTGCAGCGGCAGCATTGCGAGGTCGCACTCTCTGTCGCCCCAGTAGCAGGCCGGATCAAATATATAAGGGCCATCAGGCCCAAGCGCACAGTTATCCGACCATAAATCCCCGTGCAGAAGGGAAGCCTGAGGCTGATGCGAGGCCAGGCGCTGCTGGACGTGTTCAACAATTGCATCGATGTTGCCGAACGCCAGCCCCTTTTCAGCGGCCAGCTCCAGCTGCCAGCCGATTCGCTGCTCGGCGAAAAATGTCGACCAGCGACGCTGCCACGCGTTTGGCTGCGGCGTGGTGGAGAGGTCGTTATCAAAATCGAGCCCGAACTGAGGCTGATCGCTCCACTGATGCAGGCGGGCAATCTGTTGACCAAGGATAAAGGCGTTGTGGGCATCCAGAGGGCGTGCGGGAAGATAGTTCATCACCAGAAAGCTGTAGTCGCGATCGCTGCCGACGGCTAAAACCTGCGGAACGGTGACGGTTTTACTGCGCGATAACAGCTCAAGCTGATCGGCTTCGGCAGTAAAAATGGGAAGCAATTCGCGTTCATCACATTTCACAAAAAGATCGCGCCCGGCGTAGCGTAAATGCCACGCGGCATGGATCTCTCCGCCTGGCAGTTCGTTACGCAGTTCAATTTCACCTTCACCCAGCTGCTCACTTAAAAGATGACTGATAGCCTGCCACATGATGTCTCTCCCATGTTGTCTGCCAGATCATAAAGTTAGCGCAAAACGGCAATAAAAAAACAGGAACTAACGCACAACTGAGCGGTTTAATTTTATACAGGGCACTTATTGCTCTTTTTTATGCCAGTTTTCCCAGCTATCCACGTCAATTTCTGTTGCTTTGTCAGTCACGCTTTCCACCAGGCTGCTGGCGAGCGCCTTGACCTCTTCCTGACTGAGCGGGCTGATCAGGCCAAAGGCCAGCGAGCCGAGGTCGTGGATATTGCCTTCATCGTCGGTCAGCGTGAGCAGAAAATTTGCCCGCGTGAAAGCGTTGTTAAGTTCATTCAGCTCGGTCAGCGACGCCTCATGAATATTGACGGTTACGACGTAGCGGGTGATATCACCACTGCTCATAATGCACCTCGTTGTTATCCTGAAAGTTTTCTTAGCATAGTCGATAAGCGCTATTTAGCGACTTCCCCCTCCACAGGAGGGGGAAGAAGGTTTAGCTTTTCGCCAGGTAATCGACAATTTTTTGGGTATCCGCAAGCGAGCACAGCCGCGTTCCCTGATTGATGGTGGCCGCGCTCCCTGCCGCGACGCCATAACGTGCCATCTCCAGAAGCGAAGCGCCCTGCGCCAGCTTCAGCACCATCGCGCCAACCATACTGTCACCTGCACCTACGGTGCTCTGGCTCTTCATCGGTGGTGGAACGACCTGCACACAGCCCGTCTTGTCGACGGCCAGCGCACCCTGAGGACCGAGAGAGACCACCACGCGATGCGCTTTGCCCGTGCGTACCAGCTCTTCTGCGGCAGTACGCACGTCATCGGGCTGGTTGAGCTCGCGATTGACAAGCGCACTCAGCTCTTTCTGGTTAGGTTTCACGAGTTCAAGTTGCCCGGGTTCTAACGCTGCCTTCAGGGCTTCGCCTGAGCTATCAACAATGCAGCGGATGCCGCGCTGGAGCACCGCCTGAACGAGCGCCGTCAGCTTTTCTGTTTCAATGCCCGGCGGCAGGCTACCGCTGATGACCAGCAATGAGCCGCTTTCAATGGTCAGCACTTTCTCTTCCAGTTGACGAAACTCATCATCGCTCAGCTTTGCCCCCGGCATCACAAAACGATACTGTTCGCCGCTCGATTCAACATGAACGTGCAGGTTCTGCCGGGTCCAGTCTCTGGCGTCTACCGTGTCTACCGCAACCTGTTCATCTGCCAGCAACGCAACCAGATGTTCGCCCGTGGCGCCGCCAGCAGGGAAGATGGCGGTTGCTTTTCCGCCGAGATGGGTAATGGCGCGCGCCACGTTAATACCACCGCCGCCGGGTTCAAATACCGGCGCGCTACAGCGCAGCTTACCTTCCGGGTAAATTTGCGGCGTCATGGTCGCGGAGTCGAGGGAAGGGGAGAGCGTCAGCGTGTAAATCGAAGCCATCATGACCTCCTTTTAGCATGGGTTCTTTTAAGCCTGGCACCGTTTGGCAGGAAGGCAACGTAAATAACAGTATGATTTTAAAAATGAATGCTGACAAATAACCGGCGCAGGACATATAAAATAAAACGCGTTTTGGGATCGTTCTTATTCAAAAAATGAAAGAAGAAATTATTGCTATGTTATTTGCGGCTTTTTATAATTTGTTACCTTTCTATGGTCGCCTTGTCATTGATCCGCAAGAAAGTTTCCGAGACCGTGACGGTCTCTTTTTATGTTGTACGGACTCCTTAAATATAATGAAGCTTTTGAAGACAGTACCCGCAGCACTGATGCTGGCGGGTGGCGTATTTGCGTCACTGAACGCAACCGCCGATGATACCGTTTTTACTGTCATGGACGACCCCTCCACTGCCAAAAAACCCTTTGAAGGTAACCTGAATGCCGGGTATCTGGCGCAATCCGGTAACACGAAAAGCTCCTCCCTGACCGCAGACAGCACCCTGACCTGGTACGGCAACACCACGGCCTGGTCGCTGTGGGGAAATGCCAGCAACACGTCTGCTAACGATGAACGCTCCTCGGAGAAATATGCGGTAGGCGGACGTAGCCGTTACAACATGACCGATTATGACTACCTGTTCGGGCAGGCAAGCTGGCTGACTGACCGCTTCAACGGCTATCGCCAGCGCGATGTCGTGACGGCGGGTTATGGTCGTCAGTTCCTGAATGGGCCGGTGCACAGCCTCCGTTTTGAATTCGGTCCGGGTGTACGTTACGACGAGTACACCAACGGCGAAGATGAAACCCAGCCGCTGGGTTATGCATCGGGCACCTACGCATGGCAGATGACCGACAACGCTAAATTCACCCAGGGCGTGTCGGTGTTTGGTGCAGAAGATACCACCCTGAACTCTGAAAGCGCGTTGAACGTGGCCATCAACGAACACTTTGGACTCAAGGTGGCGTACAACGTAACCTGGAACTCATCGCCCCCTGATTCTGCGCCGGAACATACCGATCGCAGAACCACGATTTCTTTAGGTTATAAAATGTAATTCCGTCGGGCTGAGATTCTTCTCAGCCCGTTTTTTATTTTTTGAAACTGTGCTTAATTATATTAAATGGCGTTTTAAAAATAACAGAATGCGTCCTCTTCATCATTTCTCCATAATTAGGCGTGCACGGCTTATTCAGTTTATTTGACACGAATTGATAAATAATTTGACTAGGAAAAAGTGTGATCCAGATCTACACTTACGCCACAGGCAAAAAAATCGCCTCAGGCTTTTTCTGCATTAATTTAGTATGAGAATAAAATTATGAAAACAATCAAAACTGCTACAGCAGCGATGGTGCTTTCCGCACTTTCATTTGGCGTCTTTGCTGCTGATAATATGACGCAACCTGCCAGTGACGCTAACAGCCAAATCGGAATCACCAACGCCTCTGATGTTGAAGCGGGCTCTAACATTGCCCCTGGCTCCCAGTCTACCGGTCAGTCAATGAACGATGCGTTTGATGTGCATAAGCTGGTAGCGGGTGAGTGGTCCTGATAAATTAACTGCCACGTTGTGATGGAATATAAACGCTATGACAACCTGTCGAAAACCGGATAATGATGTACCGGTTTTTCACAAGCCGGTGGCGTAAAGAGAGTTAAAGATTATTCAATAAATTAACGGCACGTTTACGCTGACCTCAGCACTAATGGCTTCCCTTTCTGACAATACATTAACCCCAAATCATTGCAGCCCAGCGCAGCAGCAACATCGCGCCGCAAATAGCAATTAATACCACGACCATTTTCCAGTGCTTAACGGCAAATCTTTTTGTTGGCATAACCTAATCCTTGTCAGTTGATACCCTTAGTGTACCAAAGTCTGCGCCAGAAAGCGCTTTACCCGGGACAACAGGTTATGCCAGAACACCGGTTCGGCTCAAAACCACTGGAATCTGTTGGCCAGAATCAAAACCAGGCCAGCCGCGGAAAGTAGATTCAATATCACAACGGTTCTGCTGGATACGTTCACGTGATACCCCTTCGATGTTTAAGGACCAGATCAAGAATAGCTCAGCACTTTTGGATTGCGAGCCTCCGTCAGCAAAAGTTCATGAACGCATACAAAAGGATGAGCGGTTCAAAACGGTCGCAGAGGATGCATTCGCCCTTTCAATAGTGTTACCATTAGGCTGCTTGCCGTATATTCGCCTTTGTCTGATTTCGGCTGGCAGAGGATGACGAACCAATTTGACGATTGTTGGTCAGATGGTTCCTAATCTACTGTTTAATCACGATTATTTTCTTTGTATATGCTCTTATGTGTGGGGCATCACTGCAAATAAGGATATAAAATGCCTGTAATTACTCTTCCTGATGGCAGCCAACGCCATTTCGACCACGCTGTAAGCCCAATGGATGTAGCCCTGGACATCGGTCCTGGACTCGCAAAAGCAACCATTGCAGGCCGCGTAAACGGTGAGCTGGTAGATGCGTCTGATGTTATTGAAAACGATGCGACGCTCTCAATCATCACCGCGAAAGACGAAGAGGGTCTGGAGATCATTCGTCACTCCTGCGCGCACCTGTTAGGTCATGCTATCAAGCAGCTGTGGCCAAACACCAAAATGGCGATCGGCCCGGTTATCGACAACGGTTTCTACTACGACGTTGACCTTGACCACACCCTGACCCAGGAAGATATCGACGCGCTCGAAAAACGTATGCACGAGCTCGCCGAAACTAACTATGACGTCATCAAGAAGAAAGTCAGCTGGCACGAAGCGCGTGAAACCTTCGTGAAGCGCGGCGAGAGCTATAAAGTCTCGATTCTTGACGAAAACATTTCGCATGATGACAAGCCTGGCTTGTACCATCACGAAGAATACGTCGACATGTGCCGTGGACCGCACGTGCCGAATATGCGCTTCTGTCATCACTTTAAACTGATGAAAATCGCAGGCGCCTACTGGCGTGGCGACAGCAATAACAAGATGTTGCAGCGCATCTATGGTACCGCGTGGGCCGATAAAAAAGCCCTGAACGCGTACCTGCAACGCCTGGAAGAGGCGGCTAAACGTGACCACCGTAAAATCGGTAAGCAGCTTGACCTGTATCATATGCAGGAAGAAGCGCCGGGGATGGTGTTCTGGCATAACGACGGCTGGACTATCTTCCGTGAACTGGAAACGTTCGTACGCTCTAAGCTGAAAGAGTACCAGTATCAGGAAGTGAAAGGCCCGTTCATGATGGACCGTGTGCTGTGGGAAAAAACCGGCCACTGGGACAACTATAAAGATGCGATGTTCACCACCTCGTCTGAGAACCGTGAATACTGCATCAAGCCAATGAACTGCCCGGGCCACGTTCAGATCTTTAACCAGGGTCTGAAATCCTACCGCGATCTGCCGCTGCGTATGGCCGAGTTCGGTAGCTGCCACCGTAACGAACCATCGGGTGCGCTGCACGGTCTGATGCGCGTTCGTGGCTTTACTCAGGATGATGCGCATATCTTCTGTACTGAAGATCAGGTACGTGATGAAGTTAACGCCTGTATTCGTATGGTCTACGATATGTACAGCACCTTTGGCTTCGAGAAGATCGTGGTCAAACTCTCAACGCGTCCGGAAAAACGTATCGGCAGCGATGAGACATGGGATCGCGCAGAAGCGGATCTCGCCGTGGCGCTGGAAGAGAATGGGATTCCATTCGAATACCAGCTGGGCGAGGGCGCATTCTACGGTCCGAAAATTGAATTTACCCTGTATGACTGCCTCGATCGCGCATGGCAGTGCGGAACGGTACAGCTGGACTTCTCCCTGCCGCAGCGTTTAAGCGCCTCTTATGTTGGCGAAGATAACGAGCGTCAGGTGCCGGTCATGATTCACCGTGCTATTCTCGGTTCACTGGAGCGCTTCATCGGCATCCTGACCGAAGAGTTCGCGGGCTTCTTCCCAACCTGGCTTGCGCCAGTGCAGGTGGTGGTGATGAACATTACCGATTCTCAGGCGGATTACGTTAAAGAATTGACGCAGAAACTACAAAATGCGGGCATTCGCGTAAAAGCAGACTTGAGAAATGAGAAGATTGGCTTTAAAATCCGCGAGCACACTTTACGTCGTGTCCCGTATATGTTGGTCTGTGGTGATAAAGAGGTGGAAGCAGGCAAAGTTGCCGTTCGCACCCGCCGTGGTAAAGACCTGGGGAGCCTGGACGTAAGTGAAGTGATTGAGAAGCTGCAACAAGAGATTCGCAGCCGCAGTCTTCAACAACTGGAGGAATAAGGTATTAAAGGCGGAAAACGAGTTCAAACGGCACGTCCGAATCGTATCAATGGCGAGATTCGCGCCCAGGAAGTTCGCTTAACAGGTCTGGAAGGCGAGCAGCTGGGGATTGTGAGTCTGAGAGAAGCGATCGAAAAGGCTGAAGAAGCTGGAGTAGATTTAGTTGAAATCAGCCCTAACGCCGAACCGCCAGTTTGTCGTATCATGGACTACGGCAAGTTCCTTTATGAAAAGAGTAAGTCTTCTAAGGAACAGAAGAAGAAGCAAAAAGTTATCCAGGTTAAGGAAATTAAATTCCGTCCTGGTACCGACGATGGCGATTATCAGGTAAAACTCCGCAGCCTGATTCGCTTTCTGGAAGATGGCGATAAGGCCAAGATCACGCTGCGTTTCCGCGGTCGTGAGATGGCCCACCAACAGATTGGTATGGAAGTGCTTAACCGCGTCCGTGAAGATCTGAGTGAACTGGCAGTAGTCGAATCCTTCCCTACGAAGATCGAAGGCCGCCAGATGATCATGGTGCTCGCTCCTAAGAAGAAACAGTAAGGCCTTCAAGCAGCAGAATCTGTGGAGCCTTCGGGCCCCATAGGTTTTGTTCGCCTATGTTTCGTTTATTTAACAATGCGAAGTGGAAGTTATTAAAATGCCAAAAATTAAGACCGTACGCGGTGCTGCTAAGCGCTTCAAAAAAACCGGTAAAGGTGGTTTTAAGCACAAGCACGCTAACCTGCGTCACATTCTGACTAAGAAAGCTACCAAGCGTAAACGTCACCTGCGTCCAAAAGCCATGGTTTCTAAAGGCGATCTGGGCCTGGTCATCGCGTGCCTGCCGTACGCATAAGTCGTTAACGTTTAACTTTTTTAACTTAGAATAGATACAGGAGAGCACACATGGCTCGCGTAAAACGTGGTGTAATTGCACGTGCACGTCACAAGAAAATTTTGAAACAAGCTAAAGGCTACTACGGTGCGCGTTCACGCGTATACCGCGTTGCCTTCCAGGCTGTTATCAAAGCAGGTCAGTACGCTTACCGTGACCGTCGTCAGCGTAAGCGTCAGTTCCGTCAACTGTGGATTGCGCGTATCAACGCAGCAGCACGTCAGAACGGTATTTCTTACAGCAAATTCATCAACGGCCTGAAAAAAGCCTCTGTTGAAATCGACCGTAAGATCCTGGCTGACATCGCAGTATTCGACAAAGTAGCGTTCACCGCTCTGGTCGAAAAAGCGAAAGCAGCACTGGCATAAGCCAGTTGAAAGAGGAGGCTTTGCCTCCTCTTTTCATTCAACACCATCAGAAGATTGACATTTATCCGTGCAGGCTTTTCAATAAGGTCTTAACGGTTTTTACCCTACAAGGTAACGCAAGCATGAATGCTGCTATTTTCCGCTTCTTCTTTTACTTTAGCACCTGACATCAGGAGGCTAGCGCGTGAAAGATGAAACGAAAAACAGCGCCAGATAAGCCTCCCGATGGAGGCTTTTTTTGTGCCTGAATTTGAGAGAATACGTCCAACAATTCGGTGTCTGCACCGACATAATGAGGAAAACCATGTCACATCTCGCAGAGCTGGTTGCCAGTGCAACGGCCGCCATTAACCAGGCCTCAGATGTTGCCGCGTTAGACAATGTCCGCGTCGAATATCTGGGCAAGAAAGGGCATTTGACCCTTCAGATGACTACCCTGCGTGAACTGCCAGCAGAGGAACGCCCGGCAGCAGGTGCAGTGATTAACGAAGCCAAAGAGCAGGTGCAGCAGGCGCTGAACGCCCGTAAAGCCGAGCTGGAAAGCGCTGTACTGAATGCGCGTCTGGCAGCAGAAACCATCGACGTTTCTCTGCCGGGTCGTCGTATTGAAAACGGCGGCCTGCATCCGGTGACCCGCACCATCGATCGTATTGAAAGTTTCTTCGGTGAGCTCGGCTTTACCGTGGCGACTGGCCCGGAAATCGAAGATGATTACCACAACTTCGATGCCCTGAATATTCCTGGCCATCATCCGGCACGTGCTGACCACGACACTTTCTGGTTCGACGCCACCCGTCTGCTGCGTACCCAGACCTCCGGCGTTCAGATCCGCACCATGAAGGAACAGGAACCGCCTATCCGCATTATCGCGCCGGGCCGCGTATACCGTAACGACTACGATCAGACGCACACCCCAATGTTCCACCAGATGGAAGGCCTGATTGTTGATAAAAACATCAGCTTTACCAACCTGAAAGGCACGCTGCACGATTTCCTGAACAACTTCTTTGAGGAAGATTTGCAGGTTCGCTTCCGTCCGTCCTACTTCCCGTTCACCGAACCGTCTGCGGAAGTGGACGTGATGGGTAAAAACGGCAAATGGCTGGAAGTGCTGGGCTGCGGCATGGTGCATCCAAACGTGCTGCGCAACGTGGGTATCGATCCGGAAGTGTATTCCGGCTTTGCGTTCGGTATGGGCATGGAGCGTCTGACCATGCTGCGCTACGGCGTAACCGATTTACGTGCGTTCTTCGAAAACGATCTGCGTTTCCTCAAACAGTTTAAATAAGGGCAGGACAGAACAATGAAATTCAGTGAACTGTGGTTACGCGAATGGGTTAACACCACGCTGGACAGCGAAGCGCTTTCCAACCAGATCACCATGGCGGGCCTGGAAGTTGATGGCGTAGAGCCCGTATCTGGCGCTTTCACCGGCGTAGTAGTAGGTGAAGTGGTGGAGTGCGGCCAGCATCCTAACGCCGACAAACTGCGCGTAACAAAAGTGAACGTGGGCGGTGACCGTCTGCTGGATATCGTCTGCGGCGCACCAAACTGCCGTCAGGGGCTGAAGGTGGCCGTGGCGACCGTGGGCGCGGTACTGCCGGGCGATTTCAAAATCAAAGCCGCTAAACTGCGCGGTGAGCCGTCTGAAGGCATGCTGTGCTCCTTCTCCGAGCTGGGGATTTCCGACGATCACAACGGCATCATCGAGCTGCCGCTGGATGCGCCGATTGGCACTGACATCCGCGAATACCTGAAGCTTGATGATAACACCATCGAAATCAGCGTGACGCCTAACCGTGCCGACTGCCTGGGCATCATCGGCGTGGCCCGCGACGTGGCCGTGCTGAACCAGACCGAGCTGAACGTGCCGGAGATCGCGCCGGTTGAGGCCACCATCAGCGACATGCTGCCAATTCAGGTTGACGCCGTTGACGCCTGTCCGCGCTACCTGGGCCGCGTGGTGAAAGGCATTAACGTTAAAGCGCCAACCCCACTGTGGATGAAAGAGAAACTGCGTCGCTGCGGTATCCGTTCTATCGACGCGGTGGTTGACGTCACTAACTACGTTCTGCTGGAGCTGGGCCAGCCAATGCACGCGTTCGATAAAGATCGTATCGAAGGCGGTATTGTGGTGCGCATGGCGAAAGAGGGCGAAACCCTGGTGCTGCTGGACGGCAGCGAAGCGAAGCTGAACGCCGACACCCTGGTGATTGCTGACCACAGCAAAGCGCTGGCAATGGGCGGTATTTTCGGCGGCGAGCACTCTGGCGTCAATGACGAGACGCAAAACGTCCTGCTGGAATGCGCGTTCTTCAGCCCGCTCTCCATTACTGGCCGCGCGCGTCGTCACGGCCTGCACACTGACGCCTCTCATCGCTATGAGCGTGGCGTAGATCCTGCGCTGCAATACAAAGCGATGGAGCGTGCGACCCGCCTGCTGATCGACATCTGCGGCGGTGAAGCCGGTCCGGTTATCGATGTGACCAACGACGCGACGCTGCCGAAGCGTGCGACCATTACCCTGCGCCGCAGCAAGCTGGATCGCCTGATTGGTCATCACGTTGCCGATGCGCAGGTAACTGATATTCTGACGCGTCTGGGCTGTGAAGTGACAGAAGGTCAGGACGAGTGGAAAGCCGTTGCGCCATCCTGGCGTTTCGACATGGAGATCGAAGAAGATCTGGTGGAAGAAGTGGCCCGCGTTTACGGCTACAACAACATCCCTGACGAGCCGGTGCAGGCGGGTCTGGTAATGGGCAGCCATCGCGAAGCCGACCTGTCTCTGAAGCGTGTGAAAACCATGCTGAACGACAAAGGCTACCAGGAAGTGATCACCTACAGCTTCGTTGATCCTAAGCTGCAACAGCTGATCCACCCGGGTCAGGAAGCCCTGATCCTGCCAAGCCCGATTTCCAGCGAGATGTCAGCGATGCGTCTGTCCCTGTGGACCGGCCTGCTGGGCACTGTCGTTTATAACCAGAACCGTCAGCAAAACCGCGTGCGTATTTTCGAAAGCGGCTTGCGCTTTGTACCGGATACTCAGGCGAATTTAGGCATCCGTCAGGATCTCATGCTGGCGGGCGCCATCAGCGGTAACCGCTATGAAGAGCACTGGGACCTGGCAAAAGGGACGGTTGATTTCTACGATATGAAAGGCGATCTGGAAGCTATTCTCGATCTGACCGGTAAATTATCCGAAATTGAATTCCGTGCAGAAGCGATTCCGGCCCTGCATCCGGGCCAGAGCGCGGCGATTTATTTAGACGGCAAACGCGTTGGTTTCATTGGCGTTGTTCACCCAGAGCTGGAACGTAAGCTGGACCTGAATGGCCGTACCATCGTGTTCGAGCTGGAGTGGAGCCCGGTTGCAGACCGCGTGATTCCTCAGGCGCAGGACATCTCTCGCTTCCCTGCAAACCGCCGTGATATCGCGGTTGTGGTCGCCGAAAATGTGCCCGCAGCAGATATTTTGGCCGAATGTAAGAAAGTTGGCGTAAATCAGGTAGTTGGCGTAAACTTATTTGACGTGTACCGCGGCAAGGGCGTAGCAGAAGGTTTCAAGAGCCTCGCTATTAGCCTTATCCTTCAGGATACCAGCCGTACACTCGAAGAAGAGGAGATTGCCGCTACCGTCGCCAAATGTGTAGAGGCATTAAAAGAGCGATTCCAGGCATCATTGAGGGATTGAACCTATGGCGCTTACAAAAGCTGAAATGTCAGAATATCTGTTTGATAAGCTTGGGCTTAGCAAACGGGATGCCAAAGAGCTGGTAGAGCTGTTTTTCGAAGAGATCCGTCGTGCTCTGGAAAATGGTGAGCAGGTAAAACTCTCCGGCTTTGGCAATTTTGATTTGCGAGACAAAAACCAACGTCCGGGCCGTAACCCGAAGACGGGGGAAGATATTCCCATTACAGCCCGCCGCGTGGTGACCTTCAGACCCGGTCAGAAGTTAAAAAGCCGTGTCGAAAACGCAACGCCCAAAGCAGAGTAATATGAACTAACTAAAAAGGCCGCTCACGCGGCCTTTTTTCTTTGCGCTATTTGCCAAACCCGCCGTAAAATCAATGATATCTCAACCGGATAATCTATCGTCTATGCTTGATCTTGCCCGTCGCCAGCACCGCTCCGATCTCCGCCGCCTGTGTCTGCTCGGGGTGCTGTTGCTTGTCGCCACCACGGTCAGCCTGTGTGCGGGCGATCGGTGGCTGGGGCCGGCAAGCTGGTTTACGCCTGAGGGACAGATCTTTGTCTGGCAGATCCGCCTGCCGCGGACGCTGGCGGTCCTTTTAGTCGGCGCTGCCCTGGCGCTGTGCGGCACGATCATGCAGGCACTGTTTGAAAACCCGCTGGCGGAACCCGGTCTTCTGGGGGTGTCTAATGGCGCAGGCGTCGGGCTAATCGCCGCCGTGATGCTGGGAGGAGGCGAGCTCTCCGCCTGGGGGATTAGCCTCAGTGCCATTGTTGGCGCGCTGTTGATAACCCTCATCCTGCTGCGCTTTGCCCGACGCCACTTATCCACCAGCCGTCTGCTGCTTGCCGGTGTGGCGTTAGGGATCATCTGTAGTGCGTTGATGACCTGGGCCGTCTACTTCTCCACCTCTTTTGATCTGCGCCAGCTGATGTACTGGATGATGGGGGGCTTTGGGGGCGTTGACTGGCGTCAGGGATGGCTGATGCTGCTCCTGCTCCCGGTCATTCTGTGGACGGCATTCCAGGCGCAGCCGCTGAATATGCTCGCGCTGGGTGAAACATCTGCTCGTCAGCTTGGGATGCCGATTGGGTTCTGGCGCAACGTGCTGGTTATCGCCATCGGCTGGATGGTGGGCGTAAGCGTGGCGCTGGCGGGCGCGATTGGCTTTATTGGGCTGGTGATCCCGCATATGCTGCGTCTGTGCGGCATTACGGACCATCGAACCCTGCTCCCGGCCACGGCGGTTGCCGGGGCGGCAACGCTGCTGATTGCCGATATCATCGCCCGGCTCGCTCTGTCCGCCGCAGAGCTGCCCATTGGCGTGGTGACCGCGACGCTGGGCGCGCCGGTCTTTATCTGGCTATTATTGAAAGCTGGACGTTAACACACTACCCGTAAGTCAACCTGAGGGAATGCTATGCAGTCTGATATTCTGAATACCGAAGTGACCACCATTGACGGCGAGAAAACCACGCTGGAAGGCTACAAGGGCAAGGTGCTGCTCATCGTGAACGTGGCGTCGAAATGTGGCCTGACGCCGCAGTATGAACAGCTGGAAAATATTCATAAAGCCTGGGAAAAAGACGGCTTTACCGTGCTCGGCTTCCCGTGCAACCAGTTCCTGGGGCAGGAGCCGGGCAGCGAAGAGGAGATTAAGACCTTTTGCAGCACGACCTATGGCGTGACGTTCCCGATGTTCAGCAAAATTGATGTGAACGGGGAAAATCGTCATCCGCTGTATGCCAAACTGGTGGCCGCGGCGCCGACAGCGGTTGCGCCTGAAGAGAGTGGTTTCTACGAGCGCATGGCGAGCAAAGGCCGGGCGCCGCTCTATCCGGACGATATTCTGTGGAACTTCGAAAAATTCCTGATTGGCCGTGACGGTCAGGTCGTACAGCGTTTTTCCCCGGACATGACGCCTGAAGATCCTATCGTGATGGAATCTATCAAGCTGGCGCTTGCGAAATAATGTCGCTGCTGATGCAGCTCACAGACGTTGCCGGGAAGGGGCGTCTTGAGCCTGTAACCGCCACCGTCAACGCAGGGGAAATACTTCACCTGGTTGGGCCAAACGGTGCCGGGAAGAGCACGCTGCTGGCGCGCATGGCGGGGCTGACCGCCGGGGAAGGGGAGATTACCTTTCTAGGGCAATCTCTTGACGAATGGCTACCCGCTACGCTCGCCTCCCGTCGAAGCTATCTGGTTCAGCAGCAGGTGCCGCCCTTTGCAATGCCGGTCTGGCACTACCTGACGCTGCACCTGCCTGATAAAAATCAGGTGGCATTGCTCCACGACGTTGCCGCGGCGCTCGGGTTAGACGATAAGCTCACCCGACAGGCCAGCCAGCTTTCCGGCGGCGAGTGGCAGCGCGTGCGTCTGGCCGCCGTCATTCTTCAGATCCATCCGTCCGGAAATCCTCACGGGCGGTTGCTGCTGCTGGACGAGCCAATGAGCGGGCTGGACGTTGCCCAACAGGCCGCGCTGGATGCCCTGCTCAGCGCGCTCTGCCGCAAGGGCATTACCATTGTGATGAGCAGTCATGATTTAAACCATACGTTGCGCCACGCCCATCGGGTGTGGTTGCTGGCCCGTGGCAAGCTGATTGCCAGCGGACCGCGCGACAGCGTGCTGACGGCCCCCAATCTTGCGAGTGCTTACCACATGTCGTTCCGGAGGCTGGATATTGAAGGCCACAAGATGCTCATCTCCACGGCGCAGGAATAACCTTTCTTGCACAGCCGCATAGATGCACGCTAAATTACCGAAAGAACAAAAAAAGCAGAGGATTCGTCTGAAATGCGATTCTGGTTTCTCCTTGTTGCGGCGCTCTTTCTTGCAGGATGCAGTAGCCATCGTGCTCCTCCGCCCAACCCACGGCTTTCCGATTCCATTACGGTCATTGCCAGCCTGAACGATCAGCTCAGCAACTGGCGCGGCACTCCCTATCGCTACGGTGGCATGAGCCGGGGCGGGGTGGATTGCTCGGGATTCGTGCTGATGACCTTCCGCGACAAATTTGACCTACAGCTTCCGCGTGAAACGCGTATGCAGGCGGAGATCGGCACTGAGATTGATAAAGACGAGCTCCTGCCCGGCGACCTGGTCTTTTTCAAAACAGGCTCCGGTGAAAGCGGCCTTCATGTCGGTATTTATGACACCGATAATCAGTTCATTCATGCCTCGACCAGCCGTGGCGTGATGCGCTCCTCTCTCGATAATGTTTACTGGCGTAAAAACTTCTGGCAGGCCAGACGTATTTAACCGATGCATAAAGATGCAGTGCGGGGAGCCTGGCGGTGAATATAGCCGTCAGGCTTTTCTTACGGGTTGATTAAAGTTAAATTTTTGTCCAATTATTTATGTCGGCATGTGCCTGTTTTATCTAAAACTGGCTATTATTCAATAACCAGGATAAAATTATTAAAGATTCAGGGAAAAATCTGAAAATTAATACGGAAAGAATGAAATTAAACTTATTAAAATCAAGACAGTGGAATTGTGCCTGCAATTGCTCCAGGATGTTCTCTCTCATCTTTAATGCAGGACAAGCGCGATGATTATTACGCTAGATAATGCTTACCAGTCTGAACTTTTACTGCTTCCGGCGCGTGATAGTGCAGGTTTGCTTAAAGGTTTAGAGATTTTGGTTAACTTTACTGGCGTGGGTACGGACGTACGAATCCCGACGGAACTGGTTATCCCGCATCTTTCCCGGGAAGATGAATTAGCGCTGTTTCAGGAGAAACTGCAATTACTCGATACCTGTAAGCTATTTTTTATTCAGCATCAGTTAATTGCATGGATCAATATTACACCCGCAATTGTTGAGTTTTTATTAACTAATGAGAACGCTGTTTCAATCCTTGAGCGTTATCCGTTTCTTGAGTTTACTGTTAATGAGAACTATCCAGGTTTAAATAACGGAAAAGACGATCTGACGCTGGCAAGAATGGCGATCCATTTCCCATTAGTGCTGGCTAACTTTGGTACAGGGGCCGCGTCCCTTAAGCCGGTTTATGATGGTTTGTTCAAACGGGTCATTCTGGATAAAAACTTCATCCAGCAGCGCGTTTCGGCGCTCTCCTTTGAGCCTTTTATGCGCGCTATCCTCTGGCAAATCACGCCGCACTGTCAGTCGGTCATGGTCTCAGGAATTGACGATCACGGCATCCTGCAACGCGTGCTGCCCTTCAATTTTGGTGCAATGCAGGGCACCCTGTGGCCTGCCGTCCCGGCTGAACGCGTCACGACCCTCGTTCAGCAATAACCCCTTTCTTCGCCCGTGTTTACGTTCAGGGAAACCCTCTACACTTAAAGCAGGAGGACTTATGACCCTGTCTTTTACTGCCCACTGGCATGATGAACTACCCGGCTTTTACACCGCGCTTAAGCCAACGCCTTTACAGAATGCACGTCTGATCTGGCATAACGATGCGTTAGCGGATTCGCTTGGCATCCCTTCGTCTCTTTTTCAGCCAGAAAAAGGCGCCGGTGTCTGGGGGGGCGAAACGCTGCTTCCGGGCATGAAGCCGCTGGCTCAGGTTTACAGCGGACATCAGTTTGGCGTCTGGGCGGGACAGCTCGGCGATGGTCGCGGCATCCTGCTGGGTGAACAGGTGTTGCCGAATGGCGAAACGCGCGACTGGCACCTGAAAGGGGCAGGGCTGACCCCATACTCTCGCATGGGTGATGGCCGCGCGGTGCTGCGCTCAACCATCCGTGAAGGTCTGGCGTCGGAAGCCATGCATGCGCTGGGGATCCCAACCTCACGCGCGCTGTCGATTGTCACCAGCGACACGCCGGTTGCCCGCGAGACGATGGAGCAGGGAGCGATGCTGATCCGCGTGGCCGAAAGCCATCTGCGTTTCGGCCATTTTGAACACTTCTATTATCGCCGCGAGCCGGATAAGGTCCGCCAGCTTGCCGATTACGCCCTTCGTCGTCACTGGCCGCATCTGCAAAACGAAGCGGACCGCTATGTTCTCTGGTTCCGCGATGTTGTCGCGCGCACCGCCTCCATGATTGCCCGCTGGCAGGCCGTCGGCTTTGCTCACGGCGTGATGAATACCGACAACATGTCCCTGTTGGGGCTGACGTTTGACTACGGTCCGTACGGCTTCCTTGATGACTATCAGCCGGGTTACATCTGTAACCATTCGGACTATCAGGGGCGTTACCGTTTCGACAACCAGCCTGCGGTGGGGCTGTGGAACCTCCAGCGTCTTGCACAAAGCCTGTCGCCGTTTATCGACGTCGATGCCCTGAACGATGCGCTCGACAGCTATCAGGAGGTGTTGCTGCGGGAATACGGCGCGTTAATGCGCAACAAGCTGGGCCTCATGACGCAGGAAAAAGGCGATAACGCGCTGCTGAACGGGCTGTTTGCGATCATGGCGCGGGAAGGCAGCGACTATACCCGAACCTTCCGTATGCTCAGCCAGACCATGCAGCAGAGCGCCGCGTCACCGCTGCGCGACGAGTTCATTGATCGACAGGCGTTTGATGACTGGTTTGCCGCTTACCGCGCGCGTTTGCAGCAGGAGCAGATTGACGATGATACCCGTCAGGCGCAGATGAAGGCGGTTAACCCGGCGATGGTGTTGCGCAACTGGCTGGCGCAGCGGGCCATTGAGCAGGCAGAGCAGGGGGATTATACCGAGCTGCACCGGCTGCATATCGCCCTGCGTACGCCGTTTGCCGATCGGGACGATGACTATGTCAGCCGCCCGCCGGACTGGGGTAAGCGGCTGGAAGTGAGCTGCTCAAGCTAAGGGGCGAGAAAAACCTGCGGCGCGGCATGCGCCGGATGCGTGCCGACGTGCACCTGCGCACCGTACCAGCGGGCCAGCGCGTCGGCCTGCAAAACTGTCTCCGGTATGCCCTCAGAAACAATCCTCCCGTTGTGGAGCAGCAGGATCCTGTCCGACCATAACGCGGCAAGATTGAGATCGTGCAGCACCACGCACACGTGAAGATGGCCCTGACGGGTCAGGGATTTCAGCAGACGCAGCAGATGCTGCTGGTGATAGAGATCCAGCGCGGAAGTGGGTTCGTCGAGAAACAGCCAGCCGCGCGGCGTTCCGTCACGCCACAGCTGCGCCAGCGCGCGGGCGAGCTGAACGCGCTGCTGCTCGCCGCCCGAGAGGGCATGATAGCGCCTGCCGGCCAGCGGCAGGCACCCGGTCAGCTGCAACACCTCACGCACAATCGACGATTCCGGGTGACGCGTCCAGGGCGCACGCCCCATTCCAACGATCTCCTCCACCTGCCAGTCAAATCCTGGCTGAGTATGCTGACGCATCACCGCCCGATAGCGGGACAGCGTTTCCGGCGGCCATTCGCCCAGGGTTTTCCCCGCCAGTGAACAGTGGCCGCTGTCGGGCTTCAGGTAGCCTGTCAGCAGCCGCAGCAGCGTCGATTTCCCCGCACCGTTGGGGCCGATCAGCGTGACCAGCTCTCCCTGCGACAGTGACAGCGAAATATTATCCGTCAGCGTGCGGCCAGACCGGGTAAGGGTAAGATGTTCAGCCGTATAGCGTTCAGCCATGCTGTTCTCCACGCCGAAAGATAAGCCATAAGAACCAGGGGGCACCAAGGATGCTGGTGAGCAGGCCGACCGGCATTTCTGCCGGGGCGACCAGAGTGCGCGCCACCGTATCCGCCACCAGCAGCAGAAGCGCGCCCGCAAGTATCGCGCCGGGGAGCGTTGCGCGGTGATCGGCACCCAGCCACATGCGCATCAGGTGCGGCACCACGAGCCCGACAAAGCCAATCACGCCGCTGACGGCGACAGCCGCCGCGACCAGCAGGGCGCTGCATAACAGTAAGATTCGCTGTACCAGTGCAACGTCCACGCCAAGGTAATGCGCTTCCTCTTCACCCAGTTGCAGCAAATTTAACGCGCTGGCACAACGCCAGATCGCCAGAACGGCAGGCACCATCAGCGAGGTCACGGCCAACAGCGTTGACCACTGCGCCTGACCGAGACTTCCCATTCCCCAGAGCGAAAGCTGGCGAAGCTGCGCGTCATTGCTGACCCACGAAAGTACACCTACCGCCGCACCGCACAGGGCATTGATGGCGATCCCCACCAGCAACAGGCGTGACAGCGAGCCGTTACGCTGTCGGCTGAGCAGGAAGATCGCGGCTGTGGCCGCCAGCGCCCCAATGAATGCCGCCAGCATCGGGGCGTAGAGCATCACCAGCGCGGGCAGGGAGAGCGGAAGCACCACCCACAGGGCGACGGCCAGCGCCGCGCCGCTGCTGATCCCGAGCAGGCCCGGGTCGGCCAGCGGATTGCGGAACAGTCCCTGCATGACGCAGCCGGCAAGCGCCAGCGATCCGCCAATCACCAGCGCCAGCAGCACGCGGGGCAGACGGATGGTCAGCCAGATCTGGCGCAGCGTCTCATCGCTGCTGCTCCACAGCACGTTCACCGGCAGGCGTAACGCTCCAAAACCGGTGGCCGTGAACGTTATGACGGTGAGCGCCCCCGCCAGAAGCCACAGCGAGAGCGTGATGCGCCGGGACATCAGGGCAGTTGCTCCGCTCTGGTTCGCAGCTGCTGAATGGCTTTCGGCGTACGGACGCTGAAGCCCAGCAGGGCCATGTCGTCAATGGCCAGCACCTGCCTGTTTCGTCCCGCTGGCGTTTGCGCCAGGCCGGGCAGTTTCCACAGATTTTCTTCACCGCCCAGCGCGGTGAGGCCGTCCTGCGAAATCACCACCAGATCCGGCTGGCTGGCCATCACTCCCTCCTGCGAGAGCGGCTGATAGCGGGTAAAGCCCTGCATGGCGTTCTGCAACCCGGCAGCGCGGATTGCGGCATCCGCGCCGGTCTGTTGCCCGGCCGCCATTGCGGTCATCCCGCCGTGGCTGAGGATAAACAGCACCCGCTTGTTGAGCGGTGACGAGGGGAGTGCCGCCAGCGCCTGACGCAGCGAGCTGCGCAGGGTTTCCCCTTGCGCCTCATGATGCGTCGCCTGGGCTATCACCCGCACTTTTTCGTCAATCGCGCCCAGGTCCGGGGTGCCGGGAACGGTCACCACCCTGACGTGGCTCTGTTCAACCTGCTTCAGCGCCAGTGATGGCTGCGCCTGATCGCTTGCCAGCACCAGCGTCGGGCGCACGGACAAAATCCCCTCCGCGTTGAGCTGGCGCAGGTATCCCACGTCAGGCAGCGCTGTCGTTGCCTGCGGCCACTGGCTGGTACTGTCGCGCGCAACCAGAGAGGACTCCGCGCCGAGGGCGTAGACGATCTCCGTCACGTCGCCGCCGAGGGCGACAATTCTCTCCGGCGCGGCGGCGGCGACCAGCGGCAGGGCGCAGAGCAGGGCAAACCAGTTTTTCATGCGGCCAGTCCTTCCGGCGTCAGGGCGTCAATCTGGCGACGCCACAGGCTCTGCTCCGGCTCGCCTTCAGTACGCTGACCGTAGAGCTGGGCGATTTGGGTGCCATCCGCCGCAAACAGCTCCAGGCTGGTGACGTGACCGTCCGCCGTCGGCTTGCGCGTTACCCACGTCTCCGCGACGGCCTCCTCCAGCAGGTGCAGGGTAAAGGTCGGGTTGAAGATGTTCAGCCAGCCCTTCATTGGCGTCAGCTTTTCCACCGCACCGGTGAAGATCTGCACGCAGCCGCGGTTGCCGACAAAGATCATAATTTCGTTTCCGTCCCGTCGCGCCGTCTCCAGCAGCTGCGCCAGCGCGCTGTTTTCAACCTTACAGGCCAGATCGTCGCTGACCAGACGAAACGCCTGCTGGCGGCTGAGGTTGTGGCGCTTGAGCAGGCTAAAGAACTGGTGCACGTCGGTCATGGCGCGCCACTCGTTCTCTACCGTACTGGCGTCTGCGCGTTCGGCATGCGCGGGGGCATCGGCCGCTTCCAGCACCAGAGAGGGGTTATCAGCAATGATAAAACGGGTCAGCACGTCGCCCCAGGCGGCGACGTCGGTGCTATCCGTGGCGTAGACCTTCAGCAGCGCATCGCCCTGAGGATCGAAAAACTGAATGCTCTGGCGTTCGCCGCGCGGGGTCGCCTCGCTGATGTGAAACGCGCTCGCCCACTGGTTGAGGAACAGACGCAGATCCAGCGCGCGCGGATTCAGCACCAGCCCGGCGTGGCCGCCGAGGTGCTGGTTAGTAAACGCCCCGACCTGTTCATGAACGGCGTACTCGTTACGGCAGATGCATTTGGTTTCGCCCACGGACTCCAGCGCCGCCAGAATGTCGCGGATCTCGCCGCGCAGCCGCCAGGCGTCGTGGCCGACGCGTGCATAAGCCAGCTCCGCCTCACTGATGTTCATTAAGCCGGCGATATCACGCGCGTACTTACCCGGATTTTCTTCTTTAAGCTCAAGCCAGCGTGTGTAGTGACGCATAATCTTATCCTTCTGAATCGTTGCCCCGACGGGGATTACCACTGATAACTGACGAAAATTTTACCGTTGCGACCGTCCTGCGGAATGCCCTGCGGTGACCAGTAGGCTTTATCAAAGGCGTTCCCCAGTACGAGAGTGGTGGTGATGCCTTTGAACTGCTGCTGGCCTTTGTAGCTGACGTAGAAGTCGTTAACCGCATAGCCCGGCTGCTCGCTGTAGCTGCTGCTGACATGCGTTGAACGTTCGACGAAGGTGCCGATCCAACCCACGGAGAAGCCGCTTTGCGCCACCGGGATATCCAGCTTGCTGGTGACGGTGTCCGGATTAATGCTGGAGATATATTCGCCCGTGTCGGTATCTTTCCCGCGCGTGCGGTTGTAGGCCACGTCGAGGTTGAACAGACTGGTCGAGTAGGTCGCCATCATGTCCCAGCCCCAGATTTTGGCGTTTGGCACGTTGTAGGACATGGTGGTGGCCGCCGCAAAATCGACGGTGGTGGAGATGTAATCTTTCGCTTTGGTGTCGAAGTAGCTGGCTTTGAACTCCAGCGCGTCGTTGGCGAGCATGAGATCGTCAAAACGCAGCCCAAAACCGAACTCCTGGGTTTCGTTAGTTTCCGGACGCAGGTTCGGGTTCGGCACCCAGTAGTTGGTGTAGAAACTGCCGATGGAGAAGTGCTTCGAGTCGTTATACATCTCGCCCATCGTTGGCGCGCGGAAGGCCTGAGCGTAAGAGCCGAACAGCATCAGCCAGTCGGCTGGACTCACGGTTAACCCGGCGCGTGATGACCACTTATCCGCATCCACGTCGTCGTAACCGCTGCTGCTGCCGCGGTAGTTGTCGTAACGCGTCCCGCCGAGAAGCGTTACCGGCAGGTCGCGCAGGGTGATCTCATCCTGCAACCAGCCGGAGCTAAAGTCGATCTTCGCGTCCGGGAAGCCGGTGGTCGCGCCGCCAGGGTGTTGCTCCTGACGATAGTATTCCCCGCCGTAGGTCAACAGGTGCGAGGCAAAAGAGTCGCTGAACAGGCGGGTGCGGTTTTCCACTTTGCCGCCTTTGGTGGTCTGCTTACGGAACTCGCCGCTGGCGTCAATGTTCTGGGCGTTGATCCGTGCTTCGGACCAGTAAATTTTCGCGTCGGCGTTTAGCCAGTCGTTTCCGGCGGGCGCAATGCGGTAGCCAAGCTGGGCATCGCGCTGAATGGTGGAACGGTCGGTCATCGGGTTACTGCTGTTGGCATCCGTGGTCTGCGGATTTTTTGGCTCCTGCGCGTCGTTGTTGTAGTAGCGCAGGGAGCCGCTCAGGGTCTGAGCCGGGTCGATTTTCCAGCTGCCTTTCGCCAGCATATTGTTGATGGACTCGTCGTTTGGTGCCCTCGCGCCGTCGCTCTGGCGAATGTCGCCGCGATCGCGGCTGGACCAGGAGACCAGGCCATCAAGGGTATCGGTGCGGCCATAGGCGCTGGCACCCATTCCGATGCTGCGATCGCCCGTCGCGCCGGTAGCAAACACGCGATAGCCGCTGTTTTTACCTGCGTCCAGCAGATCGCTGGCGTCGACGGTATCATACGAAATCACGCCACCCAGCGCGCCGCTGCCGTACAGCAGAGCGGAAGGACCGCGCACCACTTCAATACGTTTGATCAGTGCCGGGTCGAGGAACGTGCTGTTCAGGTGTCCGGTATCGGTACCCTGGCGTACGCCATCCACCAGCACCAGCACGCCACGGCGGTCGTAACCGCGCAGGTTAACGTCCTGGCCGTTGGTGCGACCGGTGCCGTCCAGCATCAGGCCTGGCACCTTGCGCAGCAGGTCGGCGGCGGAGCTGGCGGTCTGGTTTTCCGGGGCGGTGGCGTCAATCACGCTCACCATCATGGGGGCTTCAAAGGCGCTGCGGGCATTGCCGGTGGCGGTAACGGTGATATCGTCTGCGGCGGCAAACGCAACGCCCGGCAGGGTGCTGACAATCGCCAGCGCCAGAAGGGACGGGCGTAAAGACGCGGATTGCAGGTGTGGCATAGCAACTCTCCATAAGAATTGAAAAGCGCTGGCTGCCTGGGGATCACCTGGGTGGCTGGCGAAGGTTTTGTCTGGTTTATTTTGTCAGGATCAGTTTTCCGGCATTGGTCTGGCGCAGCAGATAGTGCTGGCCGTCATGCTCGATAATCACCCGGCCCTCCTCACCCAACAGGCTTTTGCTGTCGATGCGGCGATCGGTGGAAGCAGGGGATGGCGCTGTGTGTGTTTTTACTGGCGTTGCTGCGCTGTTATCGGTCGGTGACATAATGTTTATAAATAACAATCAATGTAACAATGATAATCATTATCAATAAACTGCATTTTCACAGCAAGCGTTTTTGTGAAAATTGTGTGACGGGATCAAATTTGTGCAATGAAACGCCCGGTGGCGGCTACGCCTTACCGGGCCTACAACGGCACGAACCGTAGGCCGGGTAAGGCGTAGCCGCCACCCGGCAAGGGTTTAAAATCGAGAATCAACCGCCGCAGCCAGCTTCTCCAGCAGCCGTTCGCTGTCTTCCCAGCTTAGGCAAGGGTCGGTAATCGACTGGCCGTACACCATGTGCTGTCCGGCCACGATCTTCTGGGTGCCTTCTTTGATAAAGCTCTCCGCCATAATCCCCGCAATGGCGGTCGAGCCGCTGCGGATCTGCTGGCAGACTTCATCGCAGACGTCCAGCTGGCGGCGGTGCTGTTTCTGGCAGTTGCCGTGGCTGAAATCCACCACCAGATGCTCCGGCAGGTCAAACTCCGCCAGTGTTTCGCAGGCGGCGGCAATATCTTCCGCGTGGTAGTTCGGCTTTTTACCGCCGCGCATAATGATGTGGCCGTAAGGATTGCCGCTGGTCTGGTAGATGGTCATCTGGCCGTTTTTATCCGGAGAGAGGAACATATGGCTGGCGCGCGACGCGCGGATGGCATCGACGGCAATTCGGGTATTGCCGTCAGTTCCGTTTTTAAAGCCCACCGGGCAGGAGAGCGCCGACGCCATTTCACGGTGGATCTGGCTTTCGGTGGTGCGCGCACCAATCGCGCCCCAGCTGATGAGGTCGGCAATAAACTGTCCGGTCACCATATCCAGGAATTCGGTGGCGGTCGGCACACCCAATTCGTTAACCTGTAGCAGCAGCTTGCGCGCCAGGGCAATACCGTGATTCACCCGGTAGCTGCCGTTCAGATCGGGATCGGAAATCAGCCCTTTCCAGCCCACCACGGTGCGCGGCTTTTCAAAGTAGGTACGCATCACGATCTCCAGCCGATCCTGATACGTTTCGCGCAGCGTCTGAAGGCGTTTCGCATAATCCATCGCCGCGTCCAGGTCGTGAATAGAGCAGGGGCCAATCACCACCAGAAGACGTTTGTCTTCACCATTGAGAATTTTTTCGATGCGACGACGGGAGGCCGTCACATGGTCCGCCACCTCGGCGGAAACGGGGTGCAGCTGTGCCAGTTCAGCCGGTGTGACCAGGCTATCAATGCGCGCAGTGCGAAGTTCGTCGGTTTTGTTCATGGAATGTCTCAGAAATTTTTTGCTTCATCGGCAGACTACCGGGAAGTGATGGGCATCACCTTAAACCAATCCCTGCTGATTTCAAGTTCGGGGCGCGTCGCCCCGAGGATGAGCGTAATCATAACTGAAACTGGATTAATGTACTAGCATATTAGTACATGCGGCGATTCAGCCCCATGATGTCGAGGATTTTGGTGGCAATTTCTTCTACCGAATAGTTAGTGCTGTTCAGCCAGGGGATCTGATTTTTTCGGTACAGCGCTTCGACTTCGGCGACTTCCATTCGACACTGGCGCATCGAGGCGTAGCGGCTGTTCTCGCGTCGTTCTTCTCGGATCGCCGCCAGACGTTCCGGGTTGATGGTCAGCCCAAACAGCTTATGCTGGAGCGGCTTGAGCGCGGCGGGCAGCACCAGGTTATCCATATCATCGGCAATAAAGGGGTAGTTGGCGGCGCGAATGCCAAACTGCATCGCCAGGTAAAGGCTGGTGGGGGTTTTACCGCAGCGCGACACGCCGAGCAAAATGACCTGCGCCTGGTCCAGATTGCGCAGCGAGATCCCGTCGTCGTGCGCCAGGGTATAGTCAATGGCGGCAATACGCGCATCGTATTTGGTCAGGTTGCCGGGGTTTAGTCCGTGGGTACGGTGGGCGATGGGCGTCGGGTCGAGCTTCAGCTCGCTTTGCAGCGGTGCGACCAGCGCCTGCACGATGTCCTGACAGAACCCTTCGCTTTGCAGAATGATGTTGCGGATCTCGGGGATCACGATGGAATAGAACACCAGCGGACGAACGCCGGTCTGCTGATAAATGGCGTCGATCTGGTCCTTGACCGCTTTGGCCCGGCTCTCGTTTTCTACGAACGGCAGCGTGATGCTGTTTATCGACACGGGAAACTGCGACATCACCGCGTGGCCCAGCACCTCGGCGGTGATCGCCGTCCCATCAGAAATATAAAAAACGTGGCGATCGACAGCATTATCCATTTTATTCACCCTGAATAGCGTACGTAATTGCCTGAAAGCATAAATTAAAAAAGTTAATTTCACAGCTAAGAACTTATCTGAATTTAAAATGAAATGGTGTTTTTGATTTTCCTGAAAACCGGATTTCATTTTCCGAATAGAGGCTTTATTTCTATGGTTTCTGGCGGAATCTATAGGAATCATCGGGTTAGCAAGCGTATGGAAAGTGTCCGAAAAGTTGAAAATTAAAATTGCTTACACGATTCACCGTTTTTTTAGCGGAAATAAATATGCCAGTATAAATACGTAGTCAGGTGTTTCTTACTCCGATCAAATATCACAAAAGGATTGTTTCGATGTCCAACAATGGCTCGTCACCGCTGGTGCTTTGGTATAACCAACTCGGCATGAATGATGTAGACAGAGTTGGGGGCAAAAATGCCTCCCTGGGTGAAATGATTACAAATCTGTCCGGTATGGGTGTCTCCGTACCAAACGGGTTTGCCACAACCGCCGATGCGTTTAACCTGTTTTTAGACCAGAGCGGTGTAAACCAGCGCATTTACGACCTGCTGGATAAAACGGATATTGATGACGTGACCGAGCTTGCCAAAGCCGGCGCGCAAATCCGCCAGTGGATTATCGACACACCTTTCCAGCCGGAACTGGAAAAAGCCATTCACGACGCGTACAACCAGCTCTCCGCTGACGACGCGCAGGCCTCCTTTGCCGTGCGCTCCTCCGCCACCGCAGAAGACATGCCGGACGCCTCTTTCGCCGGTCAGCAGGAAACGTTCCTGAACGTTCAGGGCTATGACGCAGTGCTGGTGGCGGTGAAGCACGTCTTCGCCTCCCTGTTCAACGACCGCGCCATTTCCTATCGCGTGCATCAGGGCTACGACCATCGCGGCGTCGCGCTTTCTGCTGGCGTGCAGCGCATGGTGCGATCCGACGTAGGATCGTCCGGCGTGATGTTCTCGATTGATACCGAATCCGGCTTCGACCAGGTGGTGTTTATCACCTCCGCGTGGGGCCTGGGTGAGATGGTGGTGCAGGGGGCAGTGAACCCTGACGAATTTTACGTTCACAAGCCAACGCTTGCGGCAAACCGCCCGGCGGTGGTGCGCCGTACCATGGGCTCGAAAAAAATCCGCATGATCTATGCCCCGACGCAAGAGCACGGCAAGCAGGTCACGATTGAAGATGTGCCGCAGGAGCAGCGCGACCGCTTCTCCCTGACCGATGCCGAGGTAGAAGAGCTGGCGAAGCAGGCGGTACAGATTGAAAAACACTATGGCCGCCCGATGGACATCGAGTGGGCGAAAGACGGCCACACCGGCAAGCTGTTTATCGTGCAGGCGCGTCCGGAAACCGTCCGTTCTCGCGGTCAGGTCATGGAGCGCTACACCCTGCACGCTCAGGGCAAAATTGTTGCGGAAGGCCGCGCGATTGGTCACCGCATCGGTGCCGGTCCGGTGAAGGTGATCCACGATATCAGCGAAATGAACCGCATTCAGCCCGGCGACGTGCTGGTGACCGACATGACCGACCCGGACTGGGAACCGATCATGAAGAAAGCGGCCGCCATCGTCACCAACCGCGGTGGACGCACCTGTCACGCGGCAATCATCGCCCGTGAGCTGGGGATCCCGGCGGTCGTCGGCTGCGGTGACGCGACCGAACGCATGAAGGACGACCAGAAAGTGACGGTCTCCTGCGCTGAAGGCGATACCGGTTACGTGTATGCCGATATCCTCGACTTCAGCGTGAAAAGCTCCAGCGTGGATACCATGCCGGACCTGCCGCTGAAGATCATGATGAACGTCGGTAACCCGGACCGCGCGTTTGACTTCGCCTGCCTGCCGAACGAAGGCGTAGGCCTGGCGCGTCTGGAATTCATCATCAACCGCATGATCGGCGTTCACCCGCGCGCGCTGCTGGAGTTCGACGACCAGGACGCGAAGCTGCAAAACGAAATCCGCGAGATGATGAAGGGTTACGACTCGCCGAGAGAGTTCTATGTTGGCCGCCTGACGGAAGGGATCGCCACGCTCGGCGCGGCCTTCTACCCGAAACGCGTGATCGTGCGCCTGTCGGACTTTAAGTCCAACGAATACGCCAACCTGGTGGGCGGCGAGCGCTACGAGCCGGAAGAAGAGAACCCGATGCTGGGCTTCCGCGGCGCAGGCCGCTACGTGTCAGAAAGCTTCCGCGACTGCTTCGCGCTGGAGTGCGAGGCGGTGAAACGCGTGCGCAACGACATGGGGCTGACCAACGTGGAGATCATGATCCCGTTCGTCCGTACCGTGGATCAGGCGAAAGCGGTGGTGGACGAGCTGGCGCGTCAGGGGCTGAAGCGCGGCGAGAACGGGCTGAAGATCATCATGATGTGTGAAATTCCGTCCAACGCCCTGCTGGCAGAGCAGTTCCTGGAGCACTTCGACGGCTTCTCCATCGGCTCGAACGACATGACGCAGCTGGCGCTGGGTCTCGACCGCGACTCCGGCGTCGTCTCTGAGCTGTTCGACGAGCGTAACGAGGCGGTGAAAGCGCTGCTCTCCATGGCCATTCGCGCGGCGAAGAAACAGGGTAAATACGTTGGCATTTGCGGTCAGGGTCCGTCTGACCACGAAGACTTTGCGGCCTGGCTGATGGACGAGGGGATTGATAGCCTCTCCCTGAACCCGGACACCGTGGTGCAAACCTGGCTGAGCCTGGCGGAACTGAACAAGTAAAACCGGTATAACCTGAAAAAGGCGAGGATATCTGTCCTCGCCTTTTTTATTTTCCTGCGAATATGCTCACCATCACAAATAAAGCAAAAAACCAAATATCATAATTTACCTGTTAATTTAGACAATTGTTAGCGGACAAGGCGTTGCTAATACTTGAGCCTTACCGCGTGCATCCTTCGGGATGATGCGCGACTGGTTGAAATACGTTTTAACCTGATAAAAAGGCAAATAACAATGACAATCTCCTCTGTATTACGCACCAAAGATAAAATAGGTTATGGCCTGGGTGATATGGCCAGCGCGCTGGTCTGGCAAACGGCAACGTTATTTCTCGCTTATTTCTATACGGACGTATTCGGTCTGCCAGCGGCCATTATGGGCACCATGTTTTTAGTGGTGCGCGTGGTCGATGCGTTTGTCGACCCGTGCATTGGCGCGCTGGTGGATCGCACTCAGACGCGCCACGGTCGTTTTCGCCCCTGGCTGCTCTGGTTTGCCATTCCGTTTGGCGTGAGCTGCCTCATTACCTTCTACGTGCCGGATGCCGGGGCGACGGCAAAAATTGTCTATGCCTGCGTGACGTATGCCATCCTGAGCCTGATCTACTCCGCCATTAACGTGCCTTACTGCGCCATGCCCGGCGCGCTGACGCTCGACCCGCGCGAGCGCCACTCGCTGCAATCCTGGCGCTTTGGCCTGTCGTTTATCGGCGGGTTGATTGTGACGATTATTGCGCTGCCGCTGGTCTCATTATTAGGCCAGGGTAATGTGCAGAAAGGCTATTTCTATGCCATGAGCCTGATGGGGCTGCTGGGGATTATTTTATTCTTCTGCTGCTTCTTTATGACCCGGGAGCGCTACTCTCCGCGCAATGATACCTCCGGCTCGATGCTGACGGATTTAAAACTGCTGGCCGGCAACAGCCAGTGGCGAATTGTTTTTCTGTTTAATATTTTACTGTTAACCGCCGTCGTGACGCGCGGCTCGGCGACCATGTATTACGTTAACTATGTTCTGTTACGTCCCGATCTGGTCTTTGCCTTTATTGTTTCCGGCATGGTGGCATCCCTGAGCGGCGCATTATTATCAGAACGCCTGCTCGGGAAATTCGACCGCGTGCGTGCCTATCAGTGGACCATTATTTCCTTCGTTATTTTTGGCGCGCTGATTTTCTTCATTCCCCCTTCGCAGGTGTGGCTGATATTCAGTCTGAATATTGTGTTTAGTTTTATTCAGAACCTGACCACGCCGCTGCAATGGACCATGTTCTCAGACGTGGTGGACTACGAAGAGCACCGCAGCGGCCGCCGCCTGGACGGGCTGGTCTTCTCTACCGCCCTGTTTGCCATCAAGTTTGGGCTGGCGCTGGGTGGGGCAGTGGTCGGTTGGGTGCTTGGCATGGTGGATTACGCTCCCGGACAGGCAAACCAGGCCCCTCACGTACTCGCAACGATCAACGCGCTGTTCACCCTGATCCCCTGCGCGCTGTTCCTGTGCATGGTGGCGCTCCTTGCCATCTACAAACTCAACAGCCGGCTGGTGGACGCCATCGCCCGGGAGCTGGCCAGCAAACGCAATATTCGAAACGATGCGGGGCAGCTTAGCCCGGCAGCGCAATCCGCACTACAGGAGTAAACCATGACTGCGATCTACAGGGACGCGGGACGTCCCGTGCACGAGCGTGTCGCCGATCTACTGGCGCGTATGACCCCGGAAGAGAAATTTGCCCAGATGCACGCATACTGGCTGATCCTCGATGAAAACGGCAACCATCGCGAGCGCAGCGATCTGAGCGATGAGTTTGCCGGTGTAAGCGAACAGGCGTCCCTCAGCGAAAGGCTGAAGCTGGGCGTCGGGCAGATCACCCGTCCGCTCGGCACACACATTGTCGATGCGAAGACCGGCGTGCGTGCCGCCAACCGCCTGCAACGCCTGATGATGGAGGAGACCCGGCTCGGCATTCCGGCGCTGTTCCATGAGGAGTGTCTGGTCGGCTTGCTGTGTAAAGACGCCACGCTCTTCCCGTCGTCGCTGAACTATGGTTCCACCTGGGACCCGGCGCTGGTGCAGCGCGCGGCGGAGCAGATTGGCAAAGAGGCCCGCTCAGTCGGGTGCCAGCAGGGGCTGGCCCCGGTGCTGGACGTCTCGCGAGACGTACGCTGGGGGCGTACGGAAGAGACCTTTGGCGAAGATCCGTGGCTGGTGGGGGTGATGGCCACGGCGTACGTGAAGGGGTTGCAGGGTGACAAGCGCGATCTGCTGGCGACCCTGAAGCATTACGTGGGCCACTCATTCAGCGAAGGGGCGCGCAACCATGCCCCGGTCCATCTCGGCTTCAGCGAGCTAAACGATACGTTCCTGCTGCCGTTTGAGATGGCGGTCAAGCTGGCCAACGCCGGTTCCGTGATGCCAGCCTATCACGACATCGATAATCAGCCGGGCCACAGCGACCATTTCCTGCTCACCACCGTTTTGCGCGAGCAGTGGGGCTTCGACGGCATTATCGTGGCGGACTACGGCGGCGTCAGCCTGCTGCACCAGCACCACGGAATTTCTCACGATCCAGCGGAATCGGCTGCGCTGGCGTTTAACGCCGGGCTGGATGTGGAATTGCCGAAGGATGACTGCGCGCGGCACCTGGCGGAAGCGGTAGAGCGTGGGCTCATCTCCATGGCGAAGGTGGATGAGATTGTGGCGCGCGTGCTGGGTGAAAAATTCCGCCTCGGGCTGTTTGAAAACCCGTACGTCAATGAAGACGGTATCGATTTGCAAAGCGAGGCGACCCGACAGGCGGCGCGCGAGGTAGCAACCACATCGATAACGCTGCTGGAAAATAACGGCATTTTGCCTCTCGGCGGCAAACCGCGTGTAGCGGTAGTCGGGCCGACGGCAGACGATCCGCTGGCGCTACTGAGCGGCTACAGCTTCCCGGTTCACCTGATCATCAGCGATATGGTTGAAGAGACCTCGCAGGTGACCACCCCGCGCGCGGCGCTGGAGCAGTACCTTGGCGCATCGCAGATACGTTACGCGAAAGGGTGTCACATTATTGAAAAACGGATGGCGGGCGCCCCGGTTTTCCCGGGCGACAGCGGCGGTAAGCCGATGCAGCAGTCGCCAGTGTCACAACGCACGGATCTGATCCCCGACGCCGTGAGCGCTGCACAAGCGAGTGACGTAGTGGTGGCCTGCGTTGGCGACCTTGCCGGGCTATTCCAGAGCGGCACCGTGGGGGAAGGCTCGGACACCGATTCGCTGGATCTGCCGGGCGTGCAGCAGCAGCTGCTGCACGCGCTGGTGGCAACCGGCAAGCCGGTGATTGTCGTCATGACGGGCGGGCGTCCTTATAACCTTCAGGGGCTGGAAGAGAAGGTGGCCGCGCTGATAATGGCCTGGGCGCCCGGGCAGGAAGGCGGTTGGGCAATTGCCGATGTGTTAACCGGCCGCGCCGAACCGCAGGGCAGGCTGGTGGTGAGCGTGCCGAAAAGCGCCGGGGCGATGCCGTACTACTACAATCACAAGCTGAAAAGCGGGGGCACGCCGTTTGCCTTCCATTTCGGCGCGCGTTACCCGTTTGGTTACGGGCTCAGCTGGACGCAATTTTGCTGGGGAGCGGCACGGCTGGCTGAAAGCCGCGTCCCGATCGCTGGAGAGGTGACATTACGTATCGATATCACCAACGCCGGCGAGCGCAGCGGCAGTGAAGTGGTGCAGGTCTACGTGCGCGATAAGGTCGCCACGCAGGTTCGTCCGCTTCAGGAGCTGAAAGCGTTCCAGCGCGTTACGCTTGCACCGGGAGAAACCGCCACGCTGACCTTTACCCTGCCGGTGGAGATGTTCAATTTCACCCGCCGGGACGGGAAGCGAATTGTCGAGCCAGGGGAGTTTGAGCTACAGGTTGGCGCTTCCTCGGCGGATATTCGCGAGGTTGTAACGTTGCTGGTGACCGGGGAGACGCGCGTGCTGGCGGGTGACTGGCAGATGCTCAGCCGCTGTGACATTACGCGAACGTAAAAAGGATAAAAAAAAGCCCATCGTGGGAGATGGGCAAAGACTACACACAGCAATTCGTTGTTTCACTCAGGGGATTTCCATGCTTATAAATCAAGGTGTTGATTTATAACCGTGTCTTAATAGTAGGCATGCCAGGATTTTGAGTCGATCGGATTCGTCTCAATAGTTAAAGGTAGGTAAAGATTTCTTGAAGAGAATGACGGTTTTAGGCTGGAAAAGGCGAGTCTGACCAGTGTGCAGAGAATAAATAGTTTAGCAACGTTTAAGTATTGCTGCGAAGAGTGTAGGCCGGGTAAGCGCTGGGGCTACCCGGCATAAAACCTTACTGCGCGTTCTTGTCTTCCAGCTCTTCTAGTTCCCTTAACATGACGTCCGGATCGGTTCCCGGCGGCGGCACTTCATGCACCCAGGCGGAGAAGAGACGCCAGGTTACTGCAAGCAGCACCGGACCAATGAACAGACCAATCATGCCGAAGGCAATCAACCCCCCGATCACCCCGGACAGGATCAGGATCAGCGGCAGGTCAGCGCCCATGCGAATGAGCAGCGGGCGAATCACGTTATCCATGGTGCCCACCACGCAGCTCCAGACCAGCAGCACTGTGCCCCAGGTCGTATCACCCGTCCAGTAAAGCCAGATAATGCAGGGGACCAGCACCAGCAACGGACCAAGCTGCGCCAGACAGGTCATCAGCATAACGACAGTGAAAATAGTGGCATAAGGGACGCCGGAGATCGCCAGCCCGATACCGCCAAGCACCGCCTGCACCAGCGCCGTCACCACCACGCCAAGCGCCACCGCGCGAACGGCCTGGGCTGCCAGCAGTACAGCCGCGTCGCCGCGTTTTCCTGCCAGCCGGGTGGCGAAATGACGTACGCCCAGCGCAACCTGCTCGCCGCGCCAGTAGAGCAGGGCGCTGAAGAGCAGCATCAGCGCACAGTGCATCATAAAGCGGCCAACGTGAGCGGCCTGACCCACAAACCAGGTGGTGGTTGTGCCGATGTACGGACGCACTTTCGCCATCAGTGCGCTGCCGCCCATCTCCAGCAGGCTATGCCAGCCGCTGTACAGTTTAGCGCCCACGACCGGAATGCTGTTCAGCCACGCGAGATCCGGCAGCGTCATGTCACCGCTGGTGACCGCGCGAATAACCGGGCCGCTGCTGTCCACCAGGCTATTCACCAGCAGTGCAATGGGAATAATAAACAGCAGGAACAGCAGCAGCGTCATGACCATTACGGCGAGGCCGCGACGACCAAACAGCAGTTTCTGCAAGCGTAAGAGTAAAGGCCAGGTGGCGACAACAACGGTAGCGGCCCAGGCGAAGCCGAGCACGAAAGGCCGAACAATCCACAGACACGCAATAATCATGAGGGCCAGGAACAGCACCGACAGTAAAATTTGCGCAACATCCCTGGGCTGGCGAAGGTTGACCATAAATAAACTTTCCTTAAAAGAACGCCAGTCTGACTGGCGAGAACGTAAACCGCATCTCTTTAATCATTAATGATCTCAGCGATTTTTGACAGGCGAATTCTGCCTGTAATTCTGCTGAGCGTATAAGAAAAAAATGTGATAAAAAGTTGTGATACAACGCAAACGATTCCCACCACTCTCATTAGGGACGATAGTCATGATCCCACAGATTTCTCAGGCACCTGGCGTCGTTCAGCTGGTGCTTAATTTTTTGCAGGCACTGGAGCAACAGGGTTTTACAGGTGATACCGCCACCGATTATGCCGACAGGCTGACGATGGCGACCGATAACAGTATCTACCAGCTTCTTCCCGATGCCGTCGTTTTCCCGCGCTCTACCGCGGACGTGGCGCTTATCGCCCGCCTGGCATCGCAGGAGCGTTTCACCTCTCTGGTCTTTACCCCGCGCGGCGGCGGTACGGGCACCAACGGGCAGGCGCTGAACCAGGGCATCATCATTGATATGTCCCGCTATATGAACCGCATCATTGAGATCAACCCGGAAGAGGGGTGGGTGCGCGTGGAAGCGGGTGTGATCAAGGACCAGCTCAATCAGTTTTTAAAACCGTACGGCTATTTTTTTGCGCCGGAACTGTCCACCAGCAACCGCGCGACCCTTGGCGGGATGATCAACACCGATGCCTCCGGGCAGGGCTCGCTGGTCTACGGTAAAACCTCCGATCACGTGATGGGGGTGCGGGCGGTGCTGCTGGGGGGGGATATTCTCGACACCCAGCCGATGCCGATCGAACTGGCCGAAACGCTGGCAAAGGAGAGCACCACCAGCGGACGGATTTATCGCACCGTGCTGGAGCGCTGTCGCGAAAATCGCGAACTGATCCTCGACAAATTCCCGAAGCTAAACCGTTTCCTGACGGGCTACGATTTGCGGCATGTCTTCAACGACGACATGAGCCAGTTCGATCTTACCCGCGTACTGACCGGATCAGAAGGTACGCTGGCCTTTATCACCGAAGCGCGTCTGGATATCACCCCGCTGCCGAAGGTGCGCCGTCTGGTGAACGTCAAATACAACTCCTTTGACTCCGCGCTGCGTAATGCCCCGTTTATGGTGGAAGCGCGGGCGCTGTCGGTGGAAACCGTTGACTCTAAGGTGCTGAATCTGGCCCGGGAAGATATCGTCTGGCACTCGGTGAGCGAGTTGATTACCGACGTGCCGGATAAAGAGATGCTCGGCCTGAACATCGTTGAGTTTGCCGGGGACGACGCAGAGCTCATTGAGAGCCAGGTGAGCACACTCTGCCAGCGGCTGGACGAGCTGATTGCGCAGGGCGAGGGCGGCGTCATTGGCTGGCAGCTGTGTAACGATCTCGCCGGCATCGAGCGCATCTACGCGATGCGTAAAAAGGCGGTGGGGCTGCTCGGCAACGCGAAAGGGGCGGCGAAGCCGATTCCCTTTGCGGAAGATACCTGCGTGCCGCCGGAGCATCTGGCTGACTACATCGTTGAGTTTCGCGCGCTGCTCGACGGTCATGGCCTGAGCTATGGCATGTTCGGGCACGTTGACGCGGGCGTGCTGCACGTGCGCCCGGCGCTGGACATGTGCGATCCGCAGCAGGAGATCCTGATGAAGGAGATCTCCGACGAGGTTGTGGCCCTGACGGCCAAATACGGCGGTTTGCTGTGGGGCGAGCACGGCAAGGGGTTCCGCGCCGAGTACAGCCCGGCCTTTTTTGGCGACCAGCTCTACACCGAGCTGCGTAAGGTGAAGGCCGCGTTCGATCCTGATAACCGCCTCAACCCGGGAAAAATCTGCCCGCCGGATGGCGTTGATGCGCCGATGTTGCAGGTGGATGCCGTTAAGCGCGGCACCTATGATCGCCAAATTCCGATTGCGGTGCGCGCTTCCTGGCGCGGCGCGATGGAGTGTAACGGCAACGGGCTGTGCTTCAACTTCGATGTGAAAAGCCCGATGTGTCCGTCGATGAAAATTACCAGCAACCGCATCCACTCCCCCAAAGGACGCGCGACGCTGGTGCGAGAATGGCTGCGCCTGCTGGCCGATCGCGGCGTTGACCCGCTCAAGCTGGAGCAGGAGTTGCCGGAAAAACGCGCCAGCCTGCGCGGGCTTATCGAACGCACCCGCAACAGCTGGCATGCGAATAAAGGCGAATACGATTTCTCCCACGAGGTAAAGGAGGCGATGTCCGGCTGCCTGGCGTGCAAGGCATGTTCAACCCAGTGCCCGATTAAAATCGACGTGCCGGAGTTCCGTTCACGCTTCCTCCAGCTTTACCACACGCGTTATCTGCGCCCAATGCGCGATCATCTGGTGGCGACGGTCGAGAGCTACGCGCCGCTGATGGCTCGTGCGCCAAAAACCTTTAACTTCTTTATCAACCAGCCGCTGGTGCGCAAGCTTTCCGAAAAACATATCGGGATGGTCGATCTGCCGCTGCTCTCTGTTCCCTCGTTGCAGCGTCGGCTGGTGGGGCACCGCTCGGCGAATATGACCCTGGAACAGCTGGAGGCACTCTCGCCGGAGCAGAAAGCGAAAACGGTGCTGGTGGTGCAGGATCCCTTTACCAGCTACTACGATGCGCAGGTGGTGGCGGATTTTGTGCGTCTGGCGGAGAAAATGGGCTACCAGCCGGTGGTGCTGCCGTTCTCGCCGAACGGTAAAGCGCAGCATATCAAAGGCTTCCTGACCCGCTTTGCGAAAACCGCGCAGAAAACTTCAGACTTCCTGAACCGCGTGGCGCAGCTCGGCATGCCGATGGTGGGCGTCGATCCGGCGCTGGTGCTCTGCTATCGCGACGAATATAAGCAGACGCTCGGCGATACGCGCGGTGATTTTCAGGTCTTACTGGTGCACGAGTGGCTGCCTGCGGTGCTGAAGCAAACGGACGCTCAGGAGGCCAGCGGAGAATCCTGGTATCTGTTTGGGCACTGCACTGAAGTGACCGCGCTGCCGACGGCGCCTGCCCAGTGGGCATCTATCTTCGCCCGCTTTGGCGCGAAGCTGGAAAGCGTCAACGTGGGCTGCTGCGGTATGGCTGGCACCTACGGTCATGAAGTCAAAAACCACGCCAATTCCCTCGGCATTTATGAGCTGTCGTGGCATCAGGCAATGCAGCGCCTGCCGCGCAACCGCTGTCTGGCAACGGGGTACTCCTGTCGCAGCCAGGTGAAGCGGGTGGAAGGTAACGGTGTGCGCCATCCATTGCAGGCTTTACTGGAGATTATGGGATGATCTGGAAACGTGCGGTCACGCTGGAGGCATTAAATGCCATGGGTGCAGGAAACATGGTCGGCTTACTGGATATCCAGTTCACGCGCATTGGCGATAACGAACTGGAGGCGACGATGCCGGTAGACAGCCGTACGCATCAGCCGTTTGGCCTGTTGCACGGCGGCGCGTCCGTCGTGCTGGCTGAAACGCTCGGCTCAGTCGCAGGCTACCTGTGCACGGAAGGGGAGCAGAAGGTGGTAGGGCTGGAGGTCAATGCCAACCACATCCGCGCCGTTCGCAGCGGGCGCGTGCGCGGCGTTTGCCGTGCGCTGCACGCCGGAGGCCGTCATCAGGTGTGGCAGATCGATATTCTGGACGAGCAGGATCGCCTGTGCTGTTCGTCCAGGCTGACGACGGCCGTTGTGTAAAGTTTCCAGATGTCTTGTTTTTGGTCAAAAAATAGCCGTCCGGTTGTGATATACTGGTCACGTTTTGAACATAAGCGAGGACATCATGGATACTGAAATAACCCCAACTCGACTGGCAATTGAATATTTACGTCGCGATAAAAGCAATCTGTCTCCAGCGCAGTACCTGAAGAAGCTGAAACAGCTTGAGCTGGAATTTACAGATTTGCTGGCGCTCTCTTCAAACGAGCTGAAAGAAGAGATCTACTTTGCCTGGCGGTTGGGCGTTCACGTCCATTAAGCAGTGAAGAAAAGGCCGCAAGCGCGGCCTTTTTTGTACCCGAAACTCAGTATTTAGCCGGTAGTTTGTTAATTTTAATGAGCCGGCCTTCTTCCATTTCGATAAACCCGCCCGTTTTCAGGTCAGCAAGTATCCGCATTACGCCGCTTCGGGAAAGCTGGGTTTTATCCCTGATATACTTTTCCGCCGTCACGCTGCACCGGTAGCTGTCATCTTCCTGCATGAGCAGCATGAGCTGCTGACGAATCATCTCGTAGGCCGTTGGCGCGCCTTTCGGCATGACGTTATGATAGAGGCGGTTATAGACAAACATAAGATGTTGAGAAAGCAGCCCCCACAGCGCCTTCTCTTTGATAATTTCAGCCACGCGGTCGGTTGTGAGCACACCGATCAGGCAAGGCGTCACCGTTCTGAGATAATCGTTAAAATAAATATCCGTCAGGTTAGCGAGGCCAAACAGGGCGGGACTGCGCGCCGTTGAAAGCATCATGTCGTCGCTTCTTCTGTAGATGGCGATCGTGCCCTCAAGAATTAAATAACACATGCTTTGCCCGTTAACCTGAAGATCGAGCTGTTCACCGCGATCGGTTTTATGCGTGGTGCAGTGCGGCTGTAAATGAGAAATCAGTTCCTGAGCATAGGGAGAGCCGCGATGCGATGGTTTGTCAGAAAACATAGCGTTAACCTGGAAAGAGACTGTACTTTCTATAGTGTCGCTCTTCTTTTCCACCTTCTCCAGAGATAAATACGGCCTCAGTACTTACGAGGTAAATGGTGGATCTCGATTAGCACGCCGCGCTCCATGGTGATGTATTTCCCCGTCCGCAACTCCGCCAGGATCCGCATAATCCCGCTGCGTGAAAGATAGGTGCGGCTTTTAATGTAGGCCGCGGCGGTTATGTTTTGTCTTATGGCTTCCGGCTCCTGCATCAGTTCTACCAGCTGAAAGCGGATGATGTCATAAGCCGACATTTGCGAAATCTGGGCACAATGCTCGTAGACGCGCGAGGCGGTATAGATCAGCAGGTTCGAGAAATGCTCCCATAAATTCTGTTGGGCAATAACATGATTAAAACGCGCCAGCGAAACGCGAGCTACCTCTGCGGTTTCCAGCGCTCTGACGTACAGGTGTTCAGACGAAAACTGGCTGCTTACGCCGAGTATAAACGGCGCGGATTCAGAATTTAAAACAATGCCGTCACCGCGGCGGTGCAAGGCCACGCTGCCGTGTAACAGTAAAAAACACAGACGGGTATCACCGGAGTAATAATGGATAACGTCCCCTTTAGCCATAATGCATCTCTCCGCATGCGGCAGAACATTATCGATTATTTTTTCAATGTGCTTAAAAGGCTTAGCGCCCAGCGCTGTTGACTTATCAACTTCTGGCTCGGGGGCGAATCGGGTATTCATTTGAGACCTCACTCACTGATGCGATCATTTTTTGATCGGCATGAAGAATTATCTTAAAAAACAGTGGGTCAGGGAATGTTTTCGGTAAGTCTAATTATAGACTTATCTTTTTTCAGGAGTTAATTAATTGAATTTAAAATATTTTTAACTCAGGTCTAAAAGTAGACTGTGGCCATTATTCTTAAGGCGTTTCCTGGCGAATATGTTTTGTTTTTGTTAAAGCAGGGTCTACAGCTAGACCCTGAAAATCATTGTGCGCGGAATAAGAGTTGTATAAATTTTGACTTGTCGGCAGGGCTTTTATTTCTGCAACTGAATGTCAGTAATAAATAAGGTAATACAGGATAAAGATTTATGAATAAGAAATTGATGATAGCAATGTTAGCGGCAGGTTCTGCACTCACCGTGACGAATGTATTTGCGGCGGCCGGTACCGTTAATTTTAACGGGAATATTCTGGATTCTGCCTGCGACGTTGATGTGGCATCTCAGAATCAGGTGGTGGTATTAGGCGATTATTATAAAACGGAATTTTCGACGACGGGTGCCAGAACGGCCGCGACACAGTTCAATATTATTTTGAAAAACTGTCCGGTGACGGTCACTAATGCAAAAGTCCGTTTTGACGGCACGCCGGATTTAACCAATGCCAGCCTGCTGGCGGTGGATACGTCCGTGGCAGGGGCAGCCACAGGGGTGGCGATTAACCTGATGACGGCAGATAAAGCCGATCTGCCGCTGCACGGCAGCAATGGGTATACCTACGCGCTGAGCAGCACGGCCGATAATACGCTGAACTTCTACGCTCAGTATGTTTCTACCGCGTCGTCCGTCACCGCGGGTCCGGCTAACTCAGTCGCAAACTTCTCCGTGGTTTACAACTAGGTCATTGGCAGTCATCAGCGGGGGGCCGCCCGGCCCCTTGCTTTATGAGGTATTAAAATGCGTTTTATCACCACAACTGGCCTGGCTATGGCGCTGTTAACGCTTACGTTGACATCCGCCCGCGCCGGCGTCGTTATTGGCGGCACCCGTATTATTTTCGATGGGGCTAAAAAAGAGGCGTCAATAAGTATTACTAATCCTGATAACGTTCCTTATTTAATCCAGTCGTGGATCGATATTCAGGATGGTCAGTCCGGTAAAGCGCCTTTTATTATTACCCCTCCGCTGTATCGGCTGGACGGTGGGCAAAAAAACCTTGAGCGTATTGTCATGACGGGCTCGCTGCCCCAGGAACAGGAAAGTTTATTCTGGTTAAATATTAAAGCTATTCCATCGGCCTCAAAGCAGATGAACGCGCTGCAAATCGCCGTTAAAACGCGCATCAAATTGATTTATCGGCCAGAGCGTCTTCGCGCGTCTACGCCCGAAGACCAGGCCAACAAATTAACCTGGCATCGTGCGGGGAATACCCTCCAGGTGAATAACCCTACGCCGTACGTTATCAACTTCAATGAAATTACGGTAGGGGATAAAAAACTCGACGATGTCACGTACGTAATGCCTTCAGGTTCAGCCCGGTTTCAGTTACCGAAGGGGGCCCAGGGCAATGCGCTGACGTTTAAAGTCATTAACGATTATGGCAGTCCTGGCGAATTACACCGGGACAGTTTGTGATCCCTTAGCATTAATCAGGTGTTCGTCATGACAACGGCATTTAATACAGTGCAGCCTGCACGTCTGGCAATATTTATTGCCCTCGCGCTCGCGGGTATCTCTCCCGCGCTGTATGCCAGCGATACGTTTAATACGGAACTGATAGAGCTGGATAATCCCGGAATGGGAAACGCGGATTTATCTGCCTTTGAATCCGGCTCGCAGGCGCCCGGGACGTACCACGTTGATATTATTCTTGACGACCAGCTGCTGGAAACGCGGGATATCCGCTTCATTGCGGTGAAGGATGCCAACGGCAGCGAAACGTTGCAGCCGTGCCTGAGCGTCGGGCAGTTAAAAGCGTGGGGCGTGAAAACGGCGCTTTTTCCGCAGCTCGCCGCTCAGCGTGAGTGCGCAGATCTCAAGGCGATCCCACAGGCCAGCGCAGACTTCCAGTTCGGCGCCCAGCGTCTGGCGATCAGCATCCCGCAGGCGGCTATCGATCTCCCGGCCAGAGGTTATGTTCCCCCAGATAGGTGGGATGAAGGCATTACCGCCGCCATGCTCAACTACAGCCTGAGCGGTGCGAATAGTCGGGCGAGAAGCGGGGCGGGTACCCGCAGCGACAGCCAGTATGCCAACCTGCGGCCGGGTATCAATGTCGGCCCCTGGCGGTTACGCAACTACACTACCTGGTCCCGTGATGCGTCCGGCCAGGACAGGTGGGACAACGTCTACACCTGGATGCAGCGCGCCATCATTCCCCTGAAAGCCCAGCTCACGCTTGGCGACAGTTCCGCGCCTGCCGATGTGTTTGACAGCATGCCGTTTCGCGGCGTCCAGCTGGCGTCCGACGACGATATGCTGCCGGATTCCCTAAAGGGCTACGCGCCGGTAGTGCGCGGTATTGCGCGAACCAATGCGCAGGTCGTGGTGCGTCAGAATGGCTATCAAATCTACCAAAGCTACGTGGCGCCGGGCGCGTTTGAGATCGCGGACATGTACCCCACGGGCGGCGCGGGGGATTTGGATGTGACGATCGTCGAAGCCGACGGCAGTGAGCAACATTTTACCCTGCCGTACGCTTCGCTGCCGGTCCTGCAACGGGAGGGCCGCCTCAAATATGCCCTTACCGCCGGGCAGTATCGCTCGTACAACCGCAGCGTGGAGAAAACGCCTTTCGGGCAACTGACCGGGATTTACGGCCTCCGCCACGGCATCACGCTCTATGGCGGCGTTCAGGGGGCAGATAAGTACCGGTCGGCAGCTCTGGGCGTGGGCAAGAACATGGGCGATCTCGGGGCGATATCCGCTGACGTCACTCAGGGCTGGTCGACGCCGGAGCATACCGCGAAAACAAGCGGTCAGTCGTGGCGAGCCCGGTACAGCAAGAATTTTATCAATACCGGGACAAATTTTTCGATTGCCGGGTATCGCTATTCCACTCGCGGCTATTACGGGATGCAGGACGTACTCGATTCGTACGGTGACGGCAGCGCGCTTCAGGACAGGCGGCGTAACCGTGCAGAGCTGACGATGAGCCAGACGCTGGGGGATAACCTGGGGGCGATCACGCTCACTGCGGCGCGAGAAGATTACTGGAATGACGGTAAGTCGATGGCGTCGTGGAGCATCGGCTATAGCAACTACTGGCACAACATCAGCTATGGCATGACATGGACCTACAGCAGAAATGTCCGTTCAGCGTCGGAGAGCCGCGACGGTCAAAAACAGGCTGACCACGACCAGCTGCTGGCGTTCAACGTCAGCATTCCGCTGGATAAATTTCTGCCGCAGACGTGGGCTAACTACGGCATGAACGCCAGCAGGAATAACGGGACGACGCAAAGTATCGGCCTGAATGGGGTTGCGCTCGAAAACCGAGCCCTGAACTGGAACGTTCAGCAGGGATATGGCACAGAGGGCGTGGGCTATACCGGCAACGTGAACGCGGACTACCGGGGCACCTATGCCGAAGTGACGGCGGGTTATGGCTATGACAAAAACAGTGAACGCCTGAATTATGGGCTGCAAGGCGGCATTCTCGCCCACGCCGATGGCATCACGCTTTCTCAGCCGCTGGGGGAGACTAACGCCTTAATCAAAGCCCCTGGCGCGCACGGCGTGGACATCCGCAATCAGCCCGGTGTACGGACAGATTTCCGCGGTTATACGGTTGTGAGCAACCTTGCGGTCTACCGGAAAAACGATCTCGCCCTCGATCCGGAAAATATGCCGGACGATGTCGAGCTGGAGATTAACACCCGCACGGTAACGCCGACGCGGGGAGCGGTGGTGAAAGCCGATTACCTTGCGAAATCGGGTCGTCGGGTGCTGATGACCTTAACCGACAACGATCGCGCCGTGCCGTTTGGCGCGGTGGTTACCCTCGTCGGTGATGACAGCGGCAGCTTTATTGTGGGCGATCGCGGCCAGGTTTATTTAACCGGCATGCGCGATCAGGGAACGCTCGTCGCGACGTGGGGCAGTCAGTCCAGCCAGCAATGCCGCGCTGATTTCAGCCTGCCGAAACACTCAACGTACGGCGGGATCGCTGATATGCGCGCCACCTGCCGTCAGGAACGCTAACATGAAATGTTTTAACGCGATTTGGCTTTTTGGTTTGCTCGCGGCGGGAAACCTCGCCCGTGCCGGTACCTGCACCACCATCACGCCGCAGCTTTCAACCCTGTCCGTGGGAACAATCAACGTGCAGCGCGATGCGCCCGTCGGCACGGTGGTCTTTTCCGGCGCGGCCTCGAACACCGGTTCCTATCTTACCGGCTGTACCAATCCACTGATGCTGGGATTCAGCATGCGCTACAACAGCGCCACGCCGAGCAGCTACGGCAACCATGTTTACAACACTAACGTCAGCGGGATAGGGATACGCTTTTCTTCAAACGCCTATTTTGAAAACCCGAGCAATACGTTTTCCTACAACGCGCAGACCTCCTACGTGGACTGGTACGGCGGGAAGATCGAGCTGGCGGTGACGGGCCCGGTGTCGTCGGGGGCGTTAACGCCAGGGGTTGTCGGCGTCGTAACGCTTCAGGGGAGCGACGGTATCTACCGTGACGGTCTGACCGTGCAACTCACCTCCGGAACCATTAATGCCCTGGCGTGCACGGTCAATATGTCACAGCTGACGTTCCCGATAGGGGATATTCCCGCTTCGGCGTTCGGCTCGGTGGTTGGCACCACGCCGACGGGGGCACAGAACACGCAAAACCTGGGACTGACCTGCGCCGCCGGAACCAACATTAATGTCTCGCTCAGTGGCATACAGAATCCGGACAGCGCGAACACCAGCGTGATGGCCTTAACCGGGCAGGGAAATGTCGGCACCGCAAAAGGGGTTGGAGTACAGCTTATCTATAACGGGACACCGCTAGTGATGAACAGCCGACTTTTCCTGCGCCAGTCTGCCGGCGGTCAGGAGACATTACCGTTAACGGCGCGATATTACCAAACGCTGACCCGCGTGGAGTCAGGCTCAGCGAATGCCTCCGCCACCCTTAATTTGACCTATCAGTAGCAGGTAACAAGATGAAAATAAGGTACAGCACTTTGCTGTTGCTGGTTTTACTCAGCGGGAAAGTTTTCTCTGCTGATAGCGTCAACGTCGGCGTGACGGGGAATATCGTTGCGTCGCCGTGCGTATTCAATGGCGGAAGTAACAGCCTTGATGTCAACCTGGGCAATATTCAGGCAACCAATATGGCGACGCCGGGCTCGACTTCAGATCCGGTGTCCTTCAGCCTGCTGTTTACCCAGTGCCCAACGGGAACGCAGCGTGTGACCGTCTCTTTTACCGGCAGCCCCGATCCCGTGGCGGGGGCAGACTATTTTCTTAACAGCGGGTCGGCCTCCCACGTGGCGATAGCCATGCGTGATGCCCAAACCGGTACGCTCAAAGGAACAGGTTCCAGCATGACCCAAACCATTGCCGCCGACAGAACCGCGACGATGGCTATGCAGGCTTCGGTCAAATCCGTAACGGGTGGCGCCACGCCGGGCAGCATCAGTGCAGTTGTGGTGATGACGATGCAGTACAACTGAATGCCGGTGATAAGCATTTATTAACGACGTGGGGATGAACGATGTTGAATATTCTGATTCAGGAAACGGATCTGTTTTTTCAGGCTGGGCTACAGTACTTTTTTGAGGATTTTTTTAAGCATAACTTTCATCGCGCCATCACGTTTAACCCTGGCCTGACCCATGAAAACGTCAGTCAGGCCGATATCATTGTCCTTTCATTATGTCAGGGCGAAACGCTGACCTGTTTTCCTGAGTTACTGGCCCGGCAAAAAGGGATTGTGATAGGCCTCGTCGACGATGAGCTGCGCTTTACGGCGTTACCCTCCTGCTTTGAGGACATTATATTTTTCCCTCGCCGTGCATCGCTCGATCGTATTAGCGGCGTACTGTTTATCGCGTGGTTCAGGACGCAATCTCCGGGTTACACGTGGAATAAAAAGCGCTGTTTCGACTGCCAGCATAAGGGGTTATCCCGACAGCAGGTGCGTATTATGGTCAATTTCTACAGAGGGCTGTCGGTTGTGCAGACCGCTCACGCGCTGGAGATGAGCGAGAAAACGGTTTTTACCCATAAGTATATGATGATGCAGAAATTTAATCTGCGTAGCGATTACGAGCTGATCGTCTTGCTGAGAAAATTAATTGAGAAAAAGAGCCGACCCAACCTGCTTCGGGACTACCTGGAAAACAGTTATGCACAACCAGTAACCTGAAAGGGCAGCGGATAGCGCGCCTGGCACGCTATCCGTTTATGGGGAAAGGGGATGGCCTTAAAGATCGTCCATGGTATAACCGACGACAATTTCCAGCGTCTTGCGGATCACATCCGCCTTGACGACGTCGTCGGTGGTTTCCAGCGTCTGGATCAGCCAGAGAATGATCGCTTTGTTGGTCAGATGACCTTCGGAAGCGAGAACACAACGAACCGCAGTCGAAAAAATGGCAGACTCTTCAGCAAAGCGATCGCCCGCATGACGGAAATACTCCGACAGCGCGCTATCTAAAAAGGCAGAGTGGTATTCGGGTTGCAGCTGAATATTTTGTCTCATTTGTTCTCACCGTAGCTGTGAAGTTGTAGTCAATGTATCTTCTTGGGACTGGAAGGTTTTCCATGACCAAATAACGGCACTACATTGTCTCGATTATTCTTAAGAGATCCCTCTCTCTGTGTTCGTCCTTGTGCGGTTCTGCGACCTGTAAAAGCGACCGTGCCAGAGCTGATTTCAGCTATCACCGTCGCCAGTGTCTCCCGCCGCTGGGGATCCGTTTCACGTGCTTGCATGTTACGCAGATGCTTAACCAACCCCTCGGTCGTCACGGGACCGCGCGCCTTCAAAAGTGAAAGCGCGGCTTCTCCAATAAGCTGGTCGATCAGGCTGTCTGCAACACCGCCGTTCATAACATTAACGTTCGAAGAGCAGGCCAAGAAGCAGGTGATAATGGCGTTCCTCTTCCGGGCCTTTAGCCTTTTCGAGGCGACTTAACAGTTTTGTGCAGAGCGATTTGCGATTCAGATTTCGCCCATCGCTAAGAATTTCAACAACAACCTGGCCCAGGGTTTCCTGCTGGGTTGGAAGCGCGGCTTTTTCGAAGTACTGCGCAATGGCGGTTGCTGAGTCTGCGACGTAACCTTTCTGCTGCATGTTTCGCTCCTGTAAAATTCTGTAATCAGTAACGTTACATTTAAGGTATACATAATTTTCAAATCTGTACATTTAAAATGTACAATTTTTTAAGAATTTTATAATATATTTTATAAAAATCTTATTTATCATATTGTTACGCATGCTAAATTTTATGCGGAATTTACAGAATATATTGTACAATCCGAAACGGCGTCGCAGAGTTGTACAAGCCAGCAAATAGCGTAAAGACGCCGCGTAAATCGTTGAGATGTAAATTATTTGTTGGGCAATAAATGTGCTATAACAGAGTTCTCCCCACGCGTTTTCGTGGTCACCCCTTCAATCTCCAGGATTAGCATGCTCACAACCATTATTTACCGCAGTCATATCTGCGAGGACGTTCCAGTTAAAGCGCTGGAAGACATGGTCGATGCTGCAAATTGTAGAAATCGCCAGTTAGATGTAACGGGGATTTTGCTGTTTAACGGCACACACTTTTTTCAATTACTTGAAGGGCCCGCTGAGAACGTAAATGAGATCTATCAGCTCATCTGCCGCGACCCACGGCATCACAACGTGGTTGAATTATTGAGCGATCACGGTCCTTCACGGCGCTTTGGCAACGCTGGTATGGAGCTATTTGACCTTCGTCAGTACGACACGGACGAAGTGCTGCAACAGGTTCTCGATAAAGGCACCACCCGCTATCAGCTGACGTATAACGATCGCGCCCTGCAATTTTTCCGCACGTTCGTTGAAGCCACTGAAAAAGCGAACTATTTTGAGCTGCCTTCGGCGGATTCCTGGGAGTTTGTCACCGAAAACACGCCGTTATCTTCGCAGCCGACGGTTGTGGCAAAAGGGGCTGACTGTAGTTTCGCATTTCAACCTATCGTCGATCCGTTTATGCAGCAGGTGGTCTCATGGGAAGCCCTGCTCCGCACGCCGTCCGGGGAGTCGCCCGAAGAGTATTTTGCTAACCAGCCGCGTGAGGCGCTGTACGAATCGGATTTACAGAGCAAGCAGGTAGCTCTGTCGATGGCCAGCGCGCTGGGCCTGGGAAATCAAACGTTGTCCATCAATCTGCTGCCAATGACGCTGGTCAATGTTCCCGGTGCCGTCGATTTTTTACTTACGGCAATAGAGGCGAACGGTTTTGTGCCGGAGCAAATTGTGGTCGAGTTCACCGAGAGCGAGGCGATCTCGCGCTTTGAGGAGTTCACCAGCGCGGTCAGACAGCTCAAAAGCGCCGGCATTAGCGTGGCTATCGATCACTTTGGGGCCGGATTCGCCGGTCTGCAACTGCTGGCCCAGTTCCAGCCGGACAGAATTAAGATTAATCGTGATTTGATTGCCAACGTGCACAAGAGCGGCCCGCGTCAGGCTATCATTCAGGCGATCATTAAATGCTGCGCGTCCCTGGAAATTCTGTTCTGCGCAGTCGGCGTAGAGCTGGCCGAAGAGTGGATGTGGCTGGAATCTGCCGGTATTTCTCAGTTCCAGGGAAACCTGTTCGCCAGCCCGCGTCTGGGGGGCATTCCGGCGATTGCCTGGCCAGAGAAAAAGTACGATTTATAGAAATCCTGTACGTAACTCTTAAGAGTTACCTGTACGTTTGGCTAAATTTATACAACAATACATTAACGAGTGAGTGGTTCTCTGGGCCATTCACTTGCCTCCGAAGCCGGAGTTAGTTATACAAATATATTGTACAATCTGATAAGGTTGGTTTGGTTAGGTATGGAAGTATTGTGCGTGAGGGAGTTAATGGCCTATTACAGTATCGGCGAAGTGGCCGAACGATGCGGTATCAACCCCGTTACGCTGCGTGCCTGGCAGCGCCGTTATGGATTGTTGAAGCCGCAGCGCAGCGAAGGGGGTCATCGTCAGTTTGACGATGAAGATATCCTGCGTATCGAAGAGATCAAACGCCTGATGAAAACGGGTGTTTCGGTCGGCAAAGTAAAAGCGCTTCTTGAAAATACAGAAGTGATGACTCAGGGGAACTGGGCATCGTTTCAGGAAGAGATGTTAACCGTTCTGCGCTACGCCAATCCGGCAAAGCTGCGCGCCAAAATCGGTGAGTTCCGTCGCGATCATGCGATGGATGTTCTGATTGATAACATCATCACCCCTGTACGACAGCGAATGAACCAGGACCAGAATACGGTGCGCCATATGGCGAGCCTGCTTGATGGCGTCCTGATTGAGTTTGCCGTTACAAGCCTGGTGGAATCGCGCAAAAAAGCCGGTAAAGACGCGCTGCTGATAGGGTGGGAGTGCGACGACCGTACGCATTTGTGGCTGGAAGCGGCCCGTCTGGCCTACAAGGGCTGGCATATTGACGTGCTGGCCGAGCCGATTGATTCTCCGCGTCCGGAACTCTTCCCGGGGCAAAAAATTTTCGTCTGGACCGGTAAAGAGCCAACGCCTCGCCAGCAGCAACAGCTCGACCACTGGCGTGAACAGGGCTTTGCCGTCGCGTTCCATCACTGAAGTTAAGGGGTCCGACGGTAAACCACCAGCGCGGATTTTTTGCTTTCTGGCGATACGACAGGGGTATCCGCGAAGATGCATGGCATCAGTACCTCTGTCATATCGTCGGTTTACTCCATCGTCAGGTTGTCTGGAATATTCATGCTGGCCACGGATTCAACTTTCCATTCGCTATCTTCCTTGACCATGCAGTCAATCACGGTGTGATCCCGCTTTTTGCCGAATGAAATGTAGACCTGCATGCAGGCGGCATCGTAATCCAGCGCCCGCGCACTGACTACGCCCCAGTCATCTTCATATCCCTGAGCCTTAATGAACATATCGACGTCTGGCACGTCATATTCATCTGGATCCAGCTTATCCATCGCTTTGAGTTTGCTGATGGTTTCACGGGTGACGTAGGGTCTCAGCGCGTCATAGTTTTTCTGGGGCTCTTTCCCGCTAATAATTTGCGAGATGTACCACTTATTAAACTGAAGGGCAGCGGATGCTTCAGGAGGTAACGTCTGTGCTCCTGATACGAGAGTGGGCAGAAGCAGGCCCGCCAGAATTATTTTTTTCATATCAGTCATGTCTGTAAATTGCATACGCTGGCTTTACTTCCCGGTATTCTTTTCCCGGATACATTGTTCTCTGAACAAAATCAGAGTACCAGACGCCGTTCCCGCCATAGAGGCATGCGTGGCCATAGGGATGGTGGGCTGTGGGCTGGATCACCGCCACATCACCCTCAACAGGCTCACCGTAAACCTGGTGGAAGCCAGCCAGAATTAAATTGCTTTTCATATCCTTAGCATAATGCGTGTTCTGTAGATTAGCACCGCCGGCGCGAATGGCTTTTGAAACGAATTCTGCGCATCTTTTCTGGCTATGCTGGCTAGCATGCTGACGAGCATATACTGCGGCTTTATGGGCGCTCCACATAATGTAATCCCTTACTGATTGACTGGTTAACAAGGGAAACATTACGCCGAAAAGTGACGAGTTTATGTAATTAATCGTGATCGGAGTTTAACCACTATCAGTTTGATAAATAATGATTAATTTATCCATCAAACATCTTTATGCCCGGTACGTACGAACATTTTTTATTCCCGCTATTGTTTTTCGCTATGATGAATTAAGCGGCTGATTTTTTAATAATCGACTGCATTCATGAAAATAAAAAATCTATCTCAAAAATAGGTATTTTCAATGCAATTTTTATCATTGCCCCATGCTTTACCGTCTTTTCTCTGAAATGCATTATTTATCAATGCATTGAACAAATATCACCATCCCATCCGCATCCCGTCACAGGGTCTATGCTTAAAGAAAGTAGCCAAAAAGGGCGGTTTAGCCCAAAGCCCCTGCTGTCAGGGGGTTGAAGTGATAATCGTTATCACTAACATGGTGTTATGCCTGGTGGCTTATCAGATGAGGTGGACCTATGGAATTGCATTCAGAAACCTTCAATCCGGCCGATTTTGCCTGGCGTGGCTTAACGCTTACGCCCGCGGCGGCGGCACACATTCATGAGCTGGTGGCTAAAAACCCCGACATCCTCGGCGTACGTTTAGGCGTTAAGCAGACGGGCTGCGCGGGGTTTGGCTACGTGCTGGACACCGTCACCGAACCTGAAAAGGATGACCTGGTCTTTGAAACCGACGGCGCTAAGCTCTACGTCGCGCTACAGGCTATGCCGTTTATCGATGGAACCGAAGTCGACTACGTTCGTGAAGGTTTAAACCAGTTATTCAAATTTCATAACCCGAAAGCCCAGAACGAATGTGGCTGCGGCGAAAGCTTTGGGGTATAGGCGGTACTATGTCTCGTAATACTGAAGCAACGAGTGATGTAAACACCTGGAGCGGCGGAAACCTCAACTATAAAGAGGGGTTCTTCACGCAGCTGCAAACCGATGAGCTGGCGAAAGGCATCAGTGAAGATGTCGTGCGCGCCATTTCGGCCAAACGTAACGAGCCTGAATGGATGCTGGCGTTTCGCCTGAGCGCGTTTCGTGCGTGGCAGGAGATGGAAGAGCCCCACTGGCTGAAAGCGCACTACGATAAGCTGAACTATCAGGATTACAGCTACTACTCCGCGCCGTCCTGCGGCAGCTGTGATGACACCTGTGCCTCGCAGCCCGGCGCGGTACAGCAAACCGGTGCAGAGAACAGCTTCCTGAGCAAAGAGGTGGAAGAGGCGTTCAATCAGCTCGGCGTGCCCGTGCGCGAGGGTAAAGAGGTGGCGGTAGACGCCATTTTTGACTCCGTCTCGGTGGCGACCACCTACCGTGAAAAGCTGGCGGAGCAGGGGATTATTTTCTGCTCCTTTGGTGAAGCCATTCACGATCACCCTGAGCTGGTGAAAAAATACATCGGCACCGTGGTGCCCAGTAACGATAACTTCTTTGCTGCACTGAATGCGGCGGTGGCGTCAGACGGCACCTTTATCTACGTGCCGAAAGGCGTACGCTGCCCGATGGAGCTTTCGACCTATTTCCGCATCAACGCAGAAAAAACCGGGCAGTTTGAACGCACCATTCTGGTGGCGGATGAGGGCAGCTACGTCAGCTATATCGAAGGCTGTTCCGCGCCGGTGCGCGACAGCTACCAGCTGCACGCGGCGGTGGTTGAGGTGATCATCCACAAAGACGCGGAAGTGAAATACTCTACGGTGCAGAACTGGTTCCCGGGCGACGGCAATACCGGCGGTATTCTGAACTTCGTCACCAAACGCGCGCTGTGCGAAGGCGAAAACAGCAAAATGTCCTGGACGCAGTCAGAAACCGGCTCCGCCATTACCTGGAAATACCCGAGCTGCATCCTGCGCGGGGATAACTCCATCGGGGAATTTTACTCCGTGGCGCTGACCAGCGGTCATCAGCAGGCCGATACCGGCACCAAGATGATCCACATCGGTAAAAACACCAAATCGACCATCATTTCAAAAGGGATCTCCGCCGGACACAGCCAGAACAGCTATCGCGGGCTGGTGAAAATCATGCCGACGGCCACCAACGCGCGTAATTTTACCCAGTGCGATTCCATGCTGATTGGCGCCGACTGCGGGGCACATACCTTCCCGTACGTCGAGTGCCGCAATAACAGCGCCCAGCTGGAGCACGAGGCGACCACGTCACGCATCGGTGAAGATCAGCTTTTCTACTGCCTGCAACGCGGGATCAGTGAAGAAGATGCGATTTCAATGATTGTTAACGGCTTCTGTAAGGACGTGTTCTCCGAACTGCCGCTGGAATTTGCCGTTGAAGCCCAGAAACTCCTCGCCATTAGTCTTGAACACAGCGTCGGTTAAGGAAAGCACATGTTAAGCATTAAAGATTTACAGGTCAGCGTGGAAGAGAAAGCGATCCTGCGTGGCCTCAATTTTGACGTCAAGCCGGGTGAAGTTCACGCCATCATGGGGCCAAACGGCTCCGGGAAAAGTACGCTTTCAGCGACGCTGGCAGGACGCGAGGACTATGAAGTCATAAGCGGCTCCGTTGAGTTTAACGGCAAAGATTTGCTGGAGATGTCGCCGGAAGAGCGTGCCGGTGAGGGCATCTTTATGGCCTTCCAGTATCCGGTTGAAATTCCGGGCGTCAGCAACCAGTTCTTCCTGCAAACCGCGCTGAACGCGGTGCGCAAGTATCGCGGGCTTGAGGCGCTGGATCGCTTTGACTTCCAGGATCTGATGGAAGAGAAAATCAAGCTGCTGAAAATGCCGGAAGATCTGCTCACCCGTTCGGTAAACGTGGGTTTCTCCGGCGGTGAGAAAAAACGTAACGATATTCTGCAAATGGCGGTGCTTGAGCCGGAGCTGTGCATTCTCGATGAAACCGATTCAGGGCTGGATATTGATGCCCTGAAGATCGTTGCCGACGGGGTGAACTCCCTGCGTGACGGGAACCGCTCATTTATTATCGTGACGCACTACCAGCGAATTCTGGACTACATCAAACCGGACTATGTCCACGTGCTTTACCAGGGACGCATTGTGAAATCCGGTGATTTTACCCTGGTTAAACAACTGGAGGAGCAGGGTTATGGCTGGCTTACCGAACAGCAGTAATGCACTCCAGCAGTGGCACCGATTGTTTGAAGCGCAGGGTGATTCGCGTTCAGAACAGGCTCAGCACCATCTCCAGCAGCTGCTGCGTCTCGGTTTACCGACGCGTAAGCATGAGAACTGGAAGTATACCCCGCTGGACGGTCTGCTGAACGGCGAGTTTGTCACGCGCCTGGCCCAGGTTAGCCCTGGCCAGCGCGATGCGCTGGCGCTGAGCGTGGATGCCGTGCGTCTGGTGTTTGTTGACGGGCAGTTCCGGGAGGAACTCAGCGACAGCGTGGAGGAGAGCGGGTTCGATATCGCCATTAACGACGAGCGCCAGTCGTTGAGCGCTCCGGTCCAGCCTGAAGTCTTTCTGCACCTCACGGAGAGCCTGTCGCAGTCTGTCACCCATATTCGTGTTAAGCGTAACCAGCGTCCGGCGAAACCGCTGCTGCTGATGCATATCACGCAGGGCGTTGAGGGCGACGAGATCAACACTGCCCACTATCGCCACCATCTCGAGCTGGCAGAAGGGGCGGAAGCGACGGTGATTGAGCATTACGTTAGTCTGAACGACACCCGTCATTTTACCGGCTCGCGTCTGACGATGAACGTGGCGGCCAACGCCCAGCTGCACCATATCAAGCTGGCGTTTGAGAATCCGCTCAGTCACCACTTCGCCCACAACGATATTCTGCTGGGCCAGGATGCCGCGGCGTACAGCCACAGCTTCCTGCTTGGCGGCGCGGTGTTACGCCACAACACCAGTACCCAGCTGAACGGTGAGAACACCACGCTGCGCATGAACAGCCTGGCGATGCCGGTGAAGGCAGAAGTGTGCGACACGCGCACCTGGCTTGAGCACAACAAAGGCTACTGCAACAGCCGTCAGTTGCATAAAACTATCGTCAGCGACAAAGGTCGTGCGGTGTTTAACGGCCTGATCAACGTGGCGCAGCACGCCATCAAAACTGACGGGCAGATGACCAACAACAACCTTCTGCTGGGACGTCTGGCTGAGGTGGACACCAAGCCGCAGCTGGAAATCTACGCGGACGACGTAAAGTGCAGCCACGGCGCGACGGTCGGGCGTATTGACGACGAGCAGATGTTCTACCTGCGCTCGCGCGGGATAGACCAGCAGGCCGCGCAAAAGATGATTATTTACGCCTTTGCGGCTGAGCTGACGGAAGCGCTGCCCGACGGCGGACTTAAACAGAAGGTGCTGGCCCGTATCGGTCAGCGGCTGCCTGGAGGCGAAGCATGACATTTCCCGTAGAGAAAGTCCGGGCCGATTTTCCGGTACTGACCCGTGAAGTGAACGGTCTGCCGCTGGCCTATCTCGACAGCGCGGCCAGCGCGCAAAAACCGAATCAGGTGGTGGATGCGGAAGCTGAATTTTACCGCCACGGCTACGCGGCGGTACATCGCGGGATCCACACCCTGAGCGCCGAGGCGACCCAGCGCATGGAAAACGTGCGTACCCAGGTCGCGGGCTTCCTCAACGCGCGTTTGCCGGAAGAGCTGGTGTTCGTGCGTGGAACCACCGAAGGGATCAACCTGGTGGCCAACAGCTGGGGCAATGCACAGGTGCACGCGGGGGATAACATCATCATCACCCAGATGGAGCACCATGCCAACATCGTGCCCTGGCAGATGCTCTGTGAGCGCGCAGGGGCCCAGCTGCGGGTGGTTCCCCTGAATGAAGACGGCACGCTCCAGCTTGAACAGCTGGACGCCCTGCTGGACGACAGGACGCGGCTGGTGGCCGTTACTCACGTTTCAAACGTGTTGGGGACGGAAAATCCGGTGGCGCTGATTATCGATAAAGCCCATCAGGCCGGTGCAAAAGTGCTGATTGATGGTGCCCAGGCGGTCATGCACCATGCGGTTGACGTTCAGGCCCTGGACTGCGACTTCTACGTTTTCTCCGGGCACAAGCTTTATGGCCCGACGGGCATCGGTGTGCTGTATGTGAAGGAGGATATTCTTCAGGCCATGCCGCCGTGGGAAGGGGGCGGCTCGATGATCGCCACCGTCAGCCTGACGGAAGGAACCACTTACGCCCGGGCCCCGTGGCGCTTCGAGGCGGGTACGCCAAACACCGGCGGGATCATCGGACTGGGTGCCGCCATTAGCTACGTCTCTGAAACGGGGCTGGCGGCAATTCAGCAGTACGAACAGCTGCTGATGCAGTACGCCTTGCAGGAGCTTGCCAGCGTCCCGGAACTGACCTTATACGGCCCTGCTGACCGTCTGGGTGTGATAGCCTTTAACCTCGGCAAGCATCACGCTTATGATGTGGGCAGTTTCCTGGATAATTACGGCGTCGCCGTACGTACCGGGCATCACTGCGCGATGCCGCTGATGGCGTATTATCAGGTACCGGCCATGTGCCGCGCATCGCTGGTGATGTACAACACAACGGAAGAAGTCGACAGACTGGTGGCGGGACTAAAACGTATTCACCAGCTGCTTGGCTAACGGAGAGGCGAGAGATGGCAGATTTGCCGGACAGAGATAAACTGCTGCGCAACTTTGGACGTTGCGCAAACTGGGAAGAGAAATACCTTTATATTATCGAGCTGGGGCAGCGCCTGCCGCCGCTCAGCGAAGAGGCGCATAACCCTAACAACATCATTCAGGGCTGCCAGAGCCAGGTCTGGATCCTGATGCAGCAGACGGATGATGGCGTAATCGAATTGCAGGGCGACAGCGATGCCGCCATTGTGAAGGGGCTTATTGCCGTCGTATTTATTCTCTATCACCGGATGTCGGCGCAGGATATTGTCGCCTTTGACGTCCGTCCGTGGTTTGAAAAAATGGCCTTAACCCAACACCTCACCCCGTCCCGATCCCAGGGGCTGGAAGCGATGATCCGCGCCATTCGCGCCAAAGCCGCAATCCTTAGCTAAACTAACTGAACAGCATTCATTCTGTTTCGCGGGGTGGTTTCCACCTCGCTGGTTTTTCAGCTTTCTGACGTTCAGTCAGTGAATAAGGAATCTCAGCATGAAGCGCGCGTCTCTAATAACTCTATTACTCCTTGGTTCGCTCAGTGCTGTTAATTCAGCCAGGGCGGTTGATTACCCTTTACCGCCCGCAGGCAGCCGCCTGATTGGGCAAAACCAGACATACACCATTCAGGAAGGCGACAATAAGCTCCAGGCTATCGCTCGTCGGTTTAATACCGCAGCACAGCTTATTCTTGAAACCAATAATACCATTGCACCGGTGAACCCTGCGCCAGGAACGGTCATTACCATTCCTTCCCAGATGCTGCTGCCGGACACCGATCGTGAAGGCATTGTGGTGAATCTGGCGGAGCTGCGTCTTTACTTCTATCCGCCGGGTGAAAATATCGTTCAGGTCTATCCGCTGGGTATCGGTCAGCTTGGGCTGGAAACGCCGGTCAGCACCACCCGTGTGAGCCAGAAGATCCCCAATCCCACCTGGACCCCGCCTGCGGGCATCAGAGCGCGCTCACTGGCCCAGGGCATAAAACTGCCGGCTGTGGTACCCGCCGGGCCTAATAACCCGCTGGGGCGCTATGCGCTGCGTCTGGGCATCGGCAATGGGGAATATCTTATCCACGGCACCAGCGCACCGGACAGCGTGGGGCTGCGGGTCAGCTCGGGCTGTATGCGTATGAACGCGCCGGATATCAAAGCGTTGTTTGAACAAGCGCGCGTCGGCACGCGGGTTCAGATTATCAATGAGCCGGTGAAGTTCTCTGTGGAGCCGGACGGCAAACGCTATATCGAGGTACACAGGCCGCTGGCGCAGGCTGAGGGCGAAAACCCACAGACGGTGCCATTTGTGCACTCTGCGGCGTTTACCGCCTTTGCAGCGCACTCAGGGAGCGATAAAACGCTCATCGATAAAGCGCTGGCGCGCAGGGCGGGGATCCCGGTTGCTGTTTCAACGGGTAACGGTTCGGCAGCCAGCAGTTCTGTCCTGTCTGTTCAAAACAGTCGTGTCTCAGCGGCGGTGGCGGAAGGCGAGGGAGAGAAGGTGATTCAGTAGGAGTTTGACACAGGCAAAAAAAATGGCGCACAATGTGCGCCATTTTATTAACAGGTACTATTACTTACGGTATTTAGTAGCCTGGTTGTCCAGACGCTGGTTAGCGCGAGCTGCGTCGTCTTTAGCAGCCTGAACGTCGGAACGCATTGCGTTCACGTCGTTGCTCAGCTGGTCAACTTTAGCGTTCAGAGTCTGAACGTCAGAAGACAGCTGATCGATTTTAGCGTTGCTGGAGCAACCTGCCAGCAGAGTAGAACCCAGGATTACCGCGCCCAGTACCAGTTTAGTACGATTCATTATTAATACCCTCTAGATTGAGTTAATCTCCATGTAGCGTTACAAGTATTACACAAAGTTTTTTGGGTTGAGAATATTTTTTTGATGGGATTACGCCTATTTTTGATCGTTCGCTCAAAGAAGCAACGAAATCGGCAATTTTGACGAAAAAGCTATGTTAAAAAAGGCATTTTTCATCGGATTCATCTTAGATAAATCGCGATTAAATAGAAAAACCCGATTTGCTTTTTGAATAGTTCTGGTTAAAGGCGGGAATAAAAAAAGCGCCCCGAAGGACGCTTTTTAACAAAAATATAATTTGTTCGGGAATTATTACAGCACGTGAACAGATGCGGTGTTGGTTGTGCCGCTTGGTACCAGCGCACCAGAAACCATAACCACAACGTCGCCTTTCTGTGCCAGACCACAATCAACCAGTTCCAGCGCCACTTCTTTACCCAGACGATAGAAATCATCGGTAGACGCAATCTCTTTCACCAGGTGTGGGATCACGCCTTTGCTCAGCACCAGCTGACGCGCGGTGGTTTCGTTCGTGGTCAGCGCCAGGATGGTTGCATCCGGGAAGTATTTACGCACGGCACGCGCAGATTTACCGCCCTGGGTTGCCACAACAATCAGCGGGGCTTCCAGTTTTTCGGCGGTTTCTACCGCACCACGGCACACGGCTTCGGTGATGCGCAGTTTACGGCTGTCGTTGTTGTAATCCAGACGGCTTTTCATCACGCGGTCGGTACGTTCGCAGATGGTCGCCATGATGCTGACCGCTTCCAGAGGGTATTTCCCTTTCGCAGATTCGCCAGACAGCATAACGGCATCGGTACCGTCGAGGATGGCGTTCGCCACGTCGCCCGCTTCCGCGCGGGTAGGGCGTGGGTTTTTGATCATAGAGTCCAGCATCTGCGTTGCGGTGATAACCACTTTACGCGCGCGAACGCATTTCTCGATCATCATCTTCTGCGCGAAGATCACTTCTTCAACCGGGATTTCAACGCCCAGGTCGCCACGCGCAACCATGATGCCGTCAGACGCTTCGAGGATTTCGTCGAAGTTGTTCAGGCCTTCCTGGTTTTCGATTTTGGAGATGATCTGAATGTTCTCGCCGCCGTGCGCTTTCAGGTGCTCACGGATTTCAACCACGTCAGAACGTTTACGGATAAAGGACGCAGCAACGAAGTCAACGCCTTGTTCGCAACCGAAGATCAGGTCTTGTTTGTCTTTTTCAGCCAGCGCTGGCAGAGCAATGGACACACCCGGCAGGTTAACGCCTTTGTTTTCGCCCAGGTCGCCGTTGTTCAGCACTTTACAGATAACTTTGTTACCTTCGATCGCGGTTACTTCCATGCCGATCAGGCCGTCATCCACCAGCACGGTGTTGCCAACGGACAGATCGCTGGTGAAACCTTCGTAGGTCACGGCAACGATTTCGTTGTTACCCACAACGGATTTGTCGGTGGTGAAGGTGAAGGTCTGGCCCGCTTTCAGAGAAACGTCGTTACCGCCTTCCAGTTTGATGGTACGGATTTCAGGACCTTTGGTGTCGAGCAGGATCGCGGCTTTTTTACCGGTTTTGCTCATCACGTTGCGCAAGTTCTGGATACGCTGACCGTGTTCAGCATAGTCACCGTGGGAGAAGTTCAGACGCATCACGTTCATGCCGGCGTCCAGCATTTTGCTCAGCATCTCTTCGGATTCGGTTTTCGGGCCGATAGTACAAACAATTTTCGTCTTTTTCATGACAGTCTTAGTCTTTAAGTTGGGAAGGATATGGAAATCTCGCTCCGGGGGCGCACCGCCGCGGAGTCAAACCTGTGTTGCGAAAGAGTATATGACACGCACTAAGAATAGGTGACATCAAATGAGCGTGCAGAAGAAAGTGTGCCTGAGTGCCAGCCCAACGGAGGAGAGGAGAAGTTGTACGTTGTTTTTTGTATTCCAAGCGCTGAAACCATTCACCAGGGATTTGGCGCGCATTATACGCTGATTTGCAGCAAAAAGGAAAATGGAAACAGTGTTTCAAAAACAATCTGTGCAGATTCACATAAGTTTGTTATCAATGCGTTAAGGCCTAATGTCATCTTATGACGGCAGGCGCAATGCCCGCCGTTTTTTGCTCATTTTTCCAGCGCCTGTTGAAGGTCGGCGATCAGATCGCTTGCATCTTCAACGCCCACCGACAGGCGGATCAGCTGCGGCACAATGCCGTTGGCAAGGCGCTGCGCCAGCGGGATCGAGGCGTGGGTCATGCTGTAGGGCTGGCTCACCAGACTCTCCACGCCGCCCAGGCTTTCGGCCAGGGTAAAAAGTGTAAGGTGGCGGATAACGTCAGTCGCGCGTTGCGCATCGCCTTTTAAGACGACGGAGATCATGCCGCCCGGCAGCGCCATCTGGCGACGGGCAAGCGCATGCTGCGGATGCGACGCCAGCCCGGGATAGTACACGCTTTCAACCTGCGGATGCGCCTCCAGCCATTGCGCAATCGCCAGCGCGTTGGCGCTGTGCTTTTCTACGCGCAGTGAGAGGGTGCGAATACCCCGCAGGGTCAGAAAGCTGCTGAACGGATCCAGAACGCCTCCGACTGCGTTTTGCAGGTAGCCCAGGCGATCCGCCAGCTCCTGGTTTGCGCCGACAACAGCCAGCCCGGCAACCACGTCTGAGTGACCGTTAAGATATTTGGTGGCGGAGTGCACCACGATGTCAAACCCTGCCTCCAGCGGCCGGTGAATGACCGGAGAGGCGAAGGTATTGTCCGCCACGCTGATCGCATTATGACGCCGGGCAATTTCCGCGATGGCCGCCAGATCGGCCAGCTTCAGCAGCGGATTTGTCGGCGTCTCCACCCAGATCATGCGGGTGTCTGGGCGAATGGCGGCCTCAAGACCGGCTACATCGTCCGGGTTAACCCAGCTCACCTGTAGCCCGGTGCTGCGCTTGCGCACGTTTTCGATCAGGCGATACGTACCGCCGTAAACGTCGTCAATGGCGACGATATGGCTGTCTTTATCCAGCAGTTCGAGCACGGTGGAAATGGCCGCCAGCCCTGATGCGAAGGCGTACCCGCGCGTGCCGCCCTCCAGCTCGGCTATCGCGGTCTCCAGCGCGTGGCGGGTGGGGTTGCCGCTTCGGGAATATTCATAGCCGGTATGCTCACCCGGAGACGGTTGCGCAAACGTCGAGGTGGCGTAAATCGGCGGCATGACGGCGCCGTGCGGGTCGTTAAACTCGCCGCTGTGAACGCTGAGGGTTGCCAGGTTTTTCATCTTTTGCTCCTTTTATTTCTCCAGGCGGTTACGCCAGGCGGTGAGAACGTCGCTGCGGGTGATCAGACCCAGAAAACGGTCGTTGTCATAGATAATGGCTACCAGGCCACGGTCAAAGATGGCGTGCAGGGCGCTCTCCGGGGCCTGCCTGTCCAGATATTCCACCTGACGCGTCATGGCCGCCGTCACGGGGAGAGAGAAGCGATCGGCATCCCCCCCGATGTGTCGCAGCAGGTCCCATTCGTCGATGATGCCGACGACCTTATCGTTATCGAGCACCGGCAGCTGGGAGATGTCGTACAGCCGCATGCGGGCCAGCACGGTGGAAAGGGTGTCGTCCGGGACGGCAGTCACCGTAGCGCCTTCATCGTGGCGCAGGGCAATATAGTCGGAGAGATCCCCTGCCTGCGGACGCGCGATCAGCCCCTGCTGGCGCATCCAGTCGTCGTTGAACATTTTCGAGAGGTATTTATTGCCGCTGTCGCAGGCGAAGGTAACCACGCGTTTTGGCGTGGTCTGCGCCTGACAATATTTCAGCGCCGCCGCCAGCAGCGTGCCGCTGGAGGAGCCCGCCAGGATCCCTTCCGTTTTGAGCAGCTCACGGGCGGTGGTGAAGGCTTCGCGATCGGTAATGCGCCAGGCGCGTTTAACCCCTTCGATGTGCGCCAGCGGAGGAACAAAGTCTTCGCCAATCCCCTCAACCAGCCACGATCCGGCATCGTGATAGCGTCCGGTCTCAACCTGATCTGCCAGCACCGACCCGGCCGGATCGGCAAGCACGAATTCCGTCTGCGGTGAGTGCTCGGCGAACCACGCCTGTAAGCCGCCCAGCGTACCGCCGGACCCGACGCCGACGACGATGGCATCGATCTGGCCGTCAAGCTGCTCAAACAGTTCCGGCGCGGTGGTCGTGCGGTGCGCCAGCGGGTTGGCCTCATTGTTGAACTGGTCGATGTAAAACGCGCCGGGCAGTTCGTTCGCCAGCCGCCGGGCGTAATCCTGATAATAGGCCGGATGCCCCTTATTGACATCGGAACGGGTCAACACCACCTGCGCACCCAGCGCCCGCAGGTGGAAAATCTTTTCGCGGCTCATTTTGTCCGGCACCACCAGGATCAGCGAATAGCCTTTCTGCGCGGCGATCAGCGCCAGCCCCAGCCCGGTGTTCCCCGCCGTGGCTTCGATAATGGTCCCGCCGGGCCGCAGTTGCCCCGAGCGTTCGGCTTCGTTAATCATCGACAGTGCGACGCGGTCTTTGATCGAACCGCCGGGATTTTGGTTTTCCAGCTTCAGAAACAGCGAGCAGGGACCGGTATCCAGTTTGTGCAGCTGGATCAGCGGCGTGCGGCCAATCAGTTCGGTGATGGAGTGGTAAAGCATCATGGTCATGTCCTGTAAAAGGGGGATGACCGGATAATAGGATCCTGAAATTTTCTCAATAAAGAACGTTTCACTGGGTATTAGAACGGAAAGGAATATTCGTCGTGTTTTCAGATGGAAAGACAGCGAGACGTAAAGTTGTCCGGATGTGAGGATGTCTATATACGCGCAAAATGCTGAAAAAACAACCCATTCAGGCGGGTAAGAAGGCGGTGATATGTAGCAGTCGGATATGTATTGCTGATATTCATCTAAACGATTTTCTGCCGCCAGGTCGCGACTTATTTCATCGCGTTATAAGACATTCCTTTTTGGTCATTTAAAAGCTGATAACGGCTGTTTACTATCTTTTGGACATCCATACTGCTAAACCGCTATACGCGGCACGGATAACGAATAAGAATGATTGTACTCAGCAATATTTCGAAAGTTTTTGACAACGGAAAGGTGGCGCTGACAGCCGTTGATAACGTTAATTTGACGATCGAGCAGGGACAGATTTACGGGATTATCGGCTACAGCGGAGCCGGGAAAAGCACCCTGATCCGTCTGCTGAACGGCCTGGAAAAGCCCAGCGCCGGACGCGTCACCATTAACGGACAGGATATCTCCGCCGCAAAAGGAGAAGCGCTGCGACAGGCACGCCTGAAAATCAGCATGGTGTTCCAGCACTTCAATCTGCTCTGGTCGCGCACGGTGAAGGAAAACATCGCCTTTTCAATGCAAATTGCCGGTGTACCGAAAGCGAAAATTCAGGCGCGCGTCGCCGAGCTGGTGGATCTGGTCGGCCTGAGGGGGCGCGAGAATGCTTTTCCGTCGCAGCTGAGCGGCGGACAAAAACAGCGTGTGGGCATCGCCCGCGCGCTGGCCAATCATCCCGACGTGCTGCTGTGTGACGAAGCCACCTCCGCGCTGGATCCGCAGACGACCGATCAGATCCTCGATCTGCTCCTGGACATTAACCGTCGCTTTAACCTGACCATCGTGCTGATCACGCACGAAATGCACGTGGTGCGCAAAATCTGCGACCGCGTGGCGGTAATGGAGAACGGGAAAGTGGTGGAGGAGGGGGACGTGCTGAGCGTCTTTACGCATCCGCAGCAGCCGATCACCCAGCAGTTTGTCCGACAGGTGAGCCAGTACGCCGAAGATGAAACCTTCAATACGGAACTGGCAACCGGGCTGGAGGGCACGGTCATCAAACTCACCTTTACCGGGCACAGCACGCACAGGCCGATCGTCGGGGAACTGACCCTGCGCTACGGCCTGCCGTTTAATATCCTGCACGGCAAAATGACGCAAACCGCCCACGGTGTTTTCGGGCAGCTCTGGGTACAGGTGGTGGCATCGGATGAACAACTGAACAATATCCTCGCCGTTCTGAAGCAAAGCGATATTGAAGGCGAGGTTATTAAGCATGGCTGAAGAACTTTTTCCGCACCTGAAGTGGGATCAGCTGTGGGCTGCAACTCAGGAGACGCTCTACATGACCGCGCTTTCGGGCGTGGCGACGTTTGTTCTGGGGATCGGGCTCGGTCTGGCGCTGTTTTTAACCGCCCGCGGCGGGTTATTTCAAAACCGCACGGTCTACAGCGTAATGTCGATTGTGGTGAACGTGTTTCGCTCCATTCCGTTCATCATTCTCATCGTGCTGCTGATCCCGTTCACCAAGACCGTCGTCGGGACCATTCTTGGCGCTAACGCCGCGTTGCCCGCCCTGATTGTAGGCGCCGCACCGTTTTACGCCCGTCTGGTCGAGATCGCCCTGCGTGAAGTGGACAAAGGGGTTATCGAAGCCACGCGTTCGATGGGCGCACGGCTGAGCACGTTAGTGTTTCGGGTTTTACTGCCGGAATCCTCACCCGCGCTGGTTTCAGGCATGACGGTGACGCTGATTGCGCTGGTGAGTTACAGCGCAATGGCGGGGGTGATAGGCGCCGGCGGTTTGGGAAATCTGGCTTATCTGGAAGGATTCCAGCGCAACCATGGTGACGTCACGCTGGTGGCAACGGTGACCATTCTGATCATCGTGTTCATTATCCAGTTCTGCGGCGATGTCATTACTTCACTGTTAGATAAACGCTAATAAATACACACAGGAACCACATCATGAAAAAGACACTGACACTGATCGCCGCAGCCACCCTGAGCGCCCTGAGCTTTGCCGCCTGGGCAGATACGCTGACCGTGGGGGCATCCAACACGCCGCACGCGGAAATTCTGGAGCAGGCTAAGCCGATTCTGGCAAAGCAGGGTATCGATCTGGAGATTAAGCCGTTCCAGGACTACATTCTGCCCAACACCGCGCTGGCGGGGCGTGACATCGACGCCAACTACTTCCAGCACATCCCTTATCTGAACAGCGTGCTGAAAGATCACGCGGGCGATAAGGATTATGATTTTGTCAGTGCGGGCGCTATCCACATTGAGCCGATCGGTATCTATTCGAAAAAATACAAATCACTGAAGGATCTGCCGGAAGGCGGCAAAATCATCATGCGTGATGCGGTTTCCGAGGAAGGACGTATTCTCTCCATCTTCGAAAAGGAGGGGGTGATCAAGCTGAAGCCTGGCATCGATAAAGTGACCGCGCGCATCAGCGATATCGTGGAAAACCCGAAAAAGCTGGAATTTACCCCGAATGTGGAAGCGTCCCTGCTGCCGCAGATGTACAACAACGACGAAGGTGCCGCGGTGGTGATTAACGCTAACTACGCCATCGACGCGGGCCTGGATCCGGTGCACGATCCGATCGCGGTTGAAAGCGGTGAGAATAACCCGTACGCCAACATCATTACCGTCCATCGCGGTGACGAGAAGAAGAAAGATATCGTCGCGCTGGTGAACGTGCTGCATTCTAAAGAGATCCAGGACTGGATCCGTACCAAATACAAAGGTGCGGTCATCCCGGTAAACAACTAATCGCCTGATTTTCCAGACGAAGCCCGGCGAGCAATACGCCGGGCTTCTTTTTTGTATCCAGCCGACGAATGCTTTAAGCTGACGGTTTAAGGCATCGGAGTGATGGCAATGGGCAATGTGACCAAAGACGAAGCGCTGTACCAGGAGATGTGTCGTGTGGTAGGCAAGGTCGTTCTCGAAATGCGTGATTTAGGGCAAGAGCCGAAACATATTGTCATTGCGGGCGTACTGCGTACCGCGCTGGCGAACCAGCGCGTTAAGCGCAGCGAGTTGACCACCAAAGCGATGGAAACGGTCGTTAAAGCGCTGGCCGGCTAGCGCGCCGGCGCCTTGGGCGTTTCTCAAATCCTGCATATCAACAGTCAGTATTGTTATTTCCTCTTCATGACGAAGGCGTGTTTAACTGAGTTCAGGTTAAGCGAGAGGGGTAATGACGATGAAAAAATGGATCGGCACGTTACGGCGGTTTTTTGCCACCCAACCAGCGAATGCGGAGAACAGCGCGCAACGTGTTCTTGAGTCAATACTGCCTGTCGCCAGCCTGTACGGCGTGGACGTAGCCAACATTGATCCGGAGTGGTTCTATGTTAAAACGACACGCTGAACTGCGCCGGACGCGCGAAATGTACTGGAATGAACTGTGCCTGCCTGCTGTAAAGCGGGGATGAGCGGAAAAGTACGCAGGTAAATCCTCGGTAATTGATAGCCGTTTTGTTACCACTATCTCCTTTCTCAGATGGAGATAATAATGAAACGGACAGTACTCACCCCCACACTCTCTGCCACCGCGCTACTGCTTGCCATGCAGGCGGCGCACGCTGCGCCACAGGCGCACGTGGTTTGCGGTTATTCCCACACCCTTGGCGATGATGCCATTATGATGTACGGCATGCCCAACGAGGCCATGCTGCACGATTTTTTTGGTAACGTGCAAACGGACGCTTACTCCAGCCGCGAATCGCTGCGTACGCAAGAAAAGACGACCTGCGATAATAAAGCAGACAGCTCGGCCTACTGGGCGCCGTCGCTGAGGTTGCCGGACGGAACGGTGGTGAAACCCGCCTACCAAAAAACCTATTATCAGGCATCGAACGTTGACGCCTGGCCGCTGCACCCGTTCCCGGCGGGGCTGTCGCTGCTGGCCGGCGATCATCACGGCACCGCGCCCAATTCCCATATCACCTTTTTATGCGCCAACGGTAAGGGCTACACCAGCAAAACGGGTGAAGTCTGCGGCTTACGCAAGGCGAAGGATGCCGTGCAGTTTAATATCGGCATTCAGTTCCCCAACTGCTGGGATGGGGTACACCTGAAGCCTGCCCACGGTCTGGTTAACGCCACCTACGACACGAAAGGGCAGTGTCCGTCCGCCTTCCCGATTAAGATCCCGACGGTGAACATGAATATCGCGTACGTGCTCCCGACGATTAGCGCTCTGGACACCAGCAAAGCGCAGCTTTCACTCGACCCCATCATGCACGGTAATGAGCGCGAGGAGCGGTGGGGAAGCCTCTATACGGCGCATGCTGACTTCATGAACGGCTGGACGGAAGATGCCGCGCGCTTTATGACCGACCTGTGTATGAACCGCGGGCTGGATTGCGGCACCACTGTCCCATACGGATATTCAAAAGCGAAGGCCAACGTCTGGCTAAGCAGCCTGGAACCCACACTGTCGCAGCCCGATCCTCAGGCCTTACTGGTGCAGGATAACTGGCAGAACGGCGGAAGGACGAAAAACAGCGAAACCTTGTCGCTGGTGAAGTTCAACATTCCTCCGCTGCCTGCCGGACAGGATCCTGCCCAGTTTAAGTACCGCGTACGTATCTATGGCGGGAAAGTGGAAACCAACGGCGCGGATCAAATCTTCTTCTATCCGGCGAGCAACGACTGGGATCCGGCCAGCGTGAACTGGCACGCGCGACCGTCCTGCAACTACCGGTCGGATGCGGTACTGTACCTGAACCACGCTCGCGAATACCGGATGGTGGATGTCGATAAAGCGGTACGCAAGGCGCTGGCAGAAGGGAAAACCGAAATATCGTGGTATATCGGCGGCGATCGTCAGGGAAACCACTATCAGTTTGAGACGGCATCATCTCCGCAAAGTCTGATCCTGATGCTCACCGGGTTTAGCAAAACGCCGGAGAACTGATAGCGGGTGAAAACCTCATGCATAAAAAAAGCACCGGGGCTTCCGGTGCTTTCTCGTCAGATCTTGCAGGCATCGCCGCAGTCGTCATCGGCGACAATCGCCTGGGCTTTTTTATCCGCGTCGTCGAGACGTTCCGCGTTGCGCTCTTCTGCTTCATCCAGCCCGTTAAAGACTAAGTTATCGAGATCAATTTCCATGTGCCACCTGCGTTATTCAGTTTTTGATACTGGCACAGTATAAGTCAAAAAAAGGGGGCGATGCACCCCGCAGCACATATGGATAATCCCTGCCATACTCAGTGCTTTATTGTTGAGGAACGCTGATGATTACGCTGTGTAAAACCTGCGGTACCGCTTACGATGAACACCCCAAACGCTGCCCGATTTGCGACGATGAACGCCAGTATGTTCCGGTGACGGGCCAGGTGTGGACGGATTTCGATAGTCTTACGGCCACGCATACCAACAAATGGCAACAGCTGGAGCCGCAGCTGTTCAGCATCAAAACCGTCCCCTCTTTTGCCATCAACCAGCGCGCCATCCTGCTGCGCACGCCGCAGGGCAATATCCTGTGGGACTGCATCGCGAACCTTGACCCGGCAACCAGAGCGTTAATTGACGCGCTCGGCGGGATCGGCGCGATTGCGATTTCGCACCCTCATTACTACACCACCATGCAGGAGTGGGCCGCGGCGTTTAACGCGCCGATCTACCTGCACGCCAGCGATCGGCAGTGGGTAATGCGTGACAGTCCGGCGATACGCTTCTGGGAGGAGGACACTCTGGAAATTATGCCGTCGGTAACGCTGTTGCGACTGGGCGGGCATTTCGCAGGCGGCACGGTGCTGCACTGGCAGTCAGGCGACGGCGTACTGCTGGCCGGTGATATTTTGCAGGTCACGCCGGGTAAAGACGCCGTGTCGTTTATGTGGAGTTATCCGAATATGCTCCCGCTGCCTGCCCGCACCGTCGAGTCGGTGACCGGCCGACTGGCGGGGAAAAAGTACCAGCGCCTGTACGGGGCCTTTGAAGGGCAGAACATCCTGACGAATGCGGATGAGATCGTGCAGCGGTCGGGCCAAAAATATATTGCTTGTCTCCGATAAAGCACGGTGGTTAAATTTTACGAGTGTGATCGCGATCATACCTAAACTAAAACAGATAAAAGAGAAATGGCTATGCAACATATCATTGAAGGTTTTCTCAGCTTTCAAAAAGAGATTTTCCCGCAACGTAAAGAGCTTTTTCGTAGTTTAGCGTCCAGTCAGAATCCCAAAGCGCTGTTCATCTCCTGCTCCGACAGCCGTCTGGTTCCGGAACTGGTTACGCAACAGGAGCCAGGACAGCTCTTTGTCATTCGAAACGCTGGCAACATTGTGCCACCGTTCGGGCCGGAGCCTGGCGGCGTCTCAGCGACCATCGAATACGCGGTGGTGGCCCTCGGCGTGACCGATATCGTAATCTGCGGCCACTCAAACTGCGGCGCGATGAAGGCGATTGCCGACAACGCGGATCTGGAGCCCATGCCGGCCGTTTCCCACTGGCTGCGCTATTCTGATGCGGCGAAAGCGGTGGTGGAGAAGAAAACCTGGGATACGCCAATCGATAAAGTGAATGCGATGGTGCAGGAGAACGTCTTTGCGCAGCTGAGCAACATCAAGACCCATCCGTCGGTGGCGGTAGGCCTGCGCAACAACGCCATCCGCCTGCACGGCTGGGTGTATGATATTGAAAGCGGCAAAATCCTTGCCCTGGATAAGAACACCAAAAGCTTTGTATCGCTGTCGGAAAACCCGGAAGTCTTCTTCGAGTAATCCGACACCGTAGGGCAGGGAAGCCCGGTTAAAACTCCATGAAAGGTAATTTCCGCCGCACGCCCGACGCAGGATTTCCCGCCGCTTTCGCCATCGCCTTACCAATTTCAGCACACTCTGACAAACCCTGAACAAACGGATGGTCGTGCATCAGCCAGGGAATCGCCCCAAACGCGATACGTCCGCGCAGAGACGCAGGTGACAGCAACGTGTAGTCTTCCCCCACGTCCGGTATCTCATCGCCCGTTTCCTCAAGCTGTTTGCGCAGCGTCGGGAAGGGGATATCCTTATTTTTGAGCGGTTTTTGCCCGCGCGCATCAATAAAGACATCGAAGCGATAACTCTTTTCTTGCGTGGTGATGACGGTTTGATCGCTGCCGATATCCAGGTCGTAATCATCACTGAGGGCGACCACGCTGATGATCCCTGCCTCTCGTAGCGCCAGTAACCGGCGGATAGACTGCGGTGGAATGGCGGCATAGTTATCAATAAATACGCGCTCCAGCCCCGACTTAAACCGCTCTCTGTCCTGTTCGTTAAGTGAAGGAACAATCGCCTGAACCACCTCATGCAGACGAAGCACGGTATAGCGCCAGGCAACGGTGCGTTTGTCGCGCTTGTTGCGCTCCACTTCTTTCAGATTCGCTTCGGCCCAGGTGAAAGGACCATGATTTTTACGATCCTCAAACCAGACCTCACGAAGGGTGTCGGCATTCAGCGTGCTGAGCGATATCGCCTGGCACCACTGCGGATCGGCCAGCTCAAGCTCTTTCACCATCAGCGCAAAAATGCGGTCAAGCAGCCCGTCCGGGCCTTTAGCGATCTCGCTTTCTGCCACAGATGCCGTTAACACCGACAGCGGTTCATAAGGAATAGGGCAGTAAAAGTCGGCTTCCGGCAGAACGCCCGTGCGGGACATCAGCGTGATTTTTAACCCCTCGCTGCCTTTATTGACAACGAACTGCTCGCCGGTAAACCGACCGTGCTGCATCACAACCGCCATCGCGGCGTCCAGCCCGCTGAGGGACGTCCCCATGATCCCCACCTCGCAGGCTCGGATCTCTGCGTCCATCAGCCCCGACCATGGGCTCGGGTACCAGGCGCGGGTGGCTTCATCTTCATCAGGCCAGACGTGACCGGTGGCGACCACGGCAAGGTCAAATCTTCTGGAGAAAGGCGCATCGTTCACTGACAGGGCCACGCCGTCTGCATCTGCTTTGATATCCGTTACTTCTGCGTTGGGATGAACCTCGACCTGAAATCCTGCCTTTTTCGCCTCGGCAACGACGGCGAGAAAACGGTCGTGGAAATATTCACCCAGCAGAATACGGGGCAAAAACTGCCGGTCGTGCAGTTTGTCTTTGTCGACGCTATAGCGGGCAAGATGGGCTGCATTTTGCTGTTTAAGCCAGTCGAGATAGGTGATAAAAATGGGCGGGATTTCAATACTGGCGATGTTCGCCAGCATCAGTCGGGAGTTATCTTCATCGCTGTAAGGCATACCGACGCCGGGCTGATCTGCTTTCTCAAACACGGAGATCGAAAGGGGCGCTGCGTTGGTAAGAAGTGAGTAGAAGGTGTAAATCCCTGTTGGGCCTGAGCCGATAATGGCAATTTTTTTCATCGAAAGCGTTCCTGCGTTTCTGAACCATAGAATAAGCGTAGCAGGAGAAAGGTTAAGTCATTCAATGAAGGGAAAAATTAAGACGTTAAGAAGAGGATTTTTGCACCATTTCAGGACTGAAATGGTGCGTCCGAGTGGACTCGAACCACCGACCCCCACCATGTCAAGGTGGTGCTCTAACCAACTGAGCTACGGACGCAGAATGGTGCGTTCAATTGGACTCGAACCAACGACCCCCACCATGTCAAGGTGGTGCTCTAACCAACTGAGCTATGAACGCATTGTGTTGTCGGTGACAACGGGGACGAATATTAGCGGCACAGCACCAAGGTGGCAAGAGGGAAAATGCATTTTTCTCTCTGATTTCACGCGATTGCTTCATTACCGCGCAAAGTGAAGAGAAAGTAGCCGCCAGCCGGCGGCTACAGGGTCATTAACGTGCAGCGCGCTGCAAAATAACCGTAGAGGGCTGACGTTGCAGGAAGCGCATGCGCAGCATCATCATAATGGCCGCAGACGTTAAGCCGATGATAAAGCCCATCCAGAACCCGGCTGGCCCCATGCGATCCACCACCAAATCCGTGAGCGCCAGAATGTAGCCACTCGGCAGGCCCAGCACCCAGTAGGCAATGAAGGTGATAAAGAAGATGGAACGCGTATCTTTATACCCACGCAGCACGCCGCTGCCAATCACCTGGATGGAGTCAGAGATCTGATAAATGGCCGCCAGCAGCATCAGGTGCGAGGCCAGCGTCACTACCTCCGGATTGTCGTTATAGAGCAGGGCAATTTGCTCACGCAACAGCACGGTAAAGAGGGCGGTACAGACCGCCATGCAGACGCCGACGCCCAGCCCGGTGCGGGCAGCCGTTTGCGCATCCAGCGTAGAGCCTTGCCCCAGACGGAAGCCCACGCGAATCGTCACCGCAGCCGCCAGCGACATCGGCAGAACAAACATCAAAGAGCTGAAGTTCAGGGCGATCTGGTGGCCTGCCACATCAATAATCCCTAGCGGCGAAACCAGCAGGGCGACAACGGCAAACAGCGTCACTTCAAAGAACAGCGCCAGCGCAATGGGCAGACCCAGCTGGGTCAGGCGGGTCAACATCGCCCAGTCAGGCGTGCTAAAGGCGGTGTCGTTGCGAATGTCGCGCATGGATCGCGCATGCTTAATGTAGGTGAGCATGCTTCCGAACATCACCCAGTACACCGCTGCCGTCGCAACGCCGCAGCCCACGCCACCGAGCTCCGGCATGCCAAAATGACCGTAAATGAAGATATAGTTCACGGGAATATTCACCAGCAAGCCGATAAATCCCATCACCATGCCCGGCTTGGTTTTTGCCAGCCCTTCACACTGGTTACGTGCTACCTGGAAGAACAGATAGCCGGGGGCGCCCCAGAGCAGGGCGCGCAAATAACCGACCGCCTTATCTGCCAGCGCCGGATCGATATTATGCATGGCGCGGATAATATACCCGGCGTTCCACAGAACGATCATAATCAGGACGGAGACGCCTCCGGCCAGCCAGAAGCCCTGGCGAACCTGATGGGCCACGCGGTCACGTCGACCGGAGCCGTTAAGCTGTGCGATAACGGGCGTCAGCGCCAGCAGCAGGCCGTGACCAAACAGAATGGCCGGGAGCCAGATTGAGGTTCCGATCGCCACGGCGGCCATATCGGTGGCGCTGTAACCACCGGCCATTACCGTATCCACAAATCCCATTGCGGTTTGGGCTACCTGCGCGACGATCACCGGTATTGCCAGTGCCAATAACTGACGCGCTTCGATCATATACTTCTGCACGTGAACACCTTTGTATTGTAGTTATTTGAGAGACTAAAAAGGCCGCCGTAACTGGCAGCAAGAAGAAAAAACAGAGGGATGCCAGCTATTGTAGCGGGGTTTAACTAATTATCTAGTGAAAAAATCGCCAGAAATTGCGCATCACTGGCAACCTGTTTTTTCAACTGTTATTGTGGTGGGATTATACGGTGTCATCGCCGTTCGGAATGAACAGGAGCTGTAAGCATGTTTACTGGTATTGTGCAGGGCACTGCCAAAGTGGTGTCCATTGATGAAAAACCGAATTTCCGCACTCACGTGGTCGAGCTGCCTGAATATATGCTCGACGGCATTGAAACCGGGGCGTCGATAGCGCATAACGGCTGCTGCCTGACGGTGACCGAAATTAACGGTAACCAGATCGCTTTTGATTTAATGAAAGAGACGCTGCGCATCACTAACCTGGGCGAGCTGGAAGTGGGGGATACCGTCAACGTTGAGCGGGCGGCGAAATTCAGCGATGAGATTGGCGGGCACCTGATGTCGGGCCATATTATGACCACCGCCGAAGTGGCGAAAATCGTGACCTCGGAAAATAACCGTCAAATCTGGTTTAAGGTGCAGGATCCCACCTTAATGAAATACATCCTTTATAAAGGATTTATTGGCATTGATGGGATTAGCCTGACCGTAGGTGAAGTGACGCCAACCCGTTTTTGCGTGCATTTAATTCCAGAAACGTTGCAACGTACAACGCTTGGTTCAAAAAAACTGGGGCAGCGGGTGAATATCGAAATTGATCCGCAGACCCAGGCGGTCGTGGATACCGTTGAGCGCGTGCTGGCGGCGAAAGAGGCGGCGATAATAAAGGCCGTGGGAGAAGAATAAAAAATAACCCCGGGCAACCGGGGTTATTTTTTTAGCGGGCCACGCGCAGGCCGTGCTCAATCCCGCGACTAAACACCACCTGCCATAGCTGTATATCCCGCGCGCGAAAAGCCCCGGCACAGGCATTCAGATAATAGCTGAACATCCGTTTGAATCGTTCCGAATAGTTGTCGGCGATTTCAGGCCATGCGGCCTGGAAACGTTCGTGCCACGCCATCAGCGTGGTGTCGTAATCTGCGCCAAAATTATGCCAGTCTTCCACAATGAAATGCGGTTCGCTGGCGTTGGCAATCTGGCGAACAGAGGGTAAACAGCCATTCGGGAAGATATATTTATTAATCCAGGGATCCACGTTGTTGTCGGTGCGCTTAGAGCCGATGGTGTGTAGCAGGAAAATACCGTCAGGCTTCAGGTTCCGGTCAGCGACCTCGAAATAGGTCCTGTAGTTCTTGGGCCCGACGTGCTCGAACATGCCAACGGAAACAATGCGGTCGAACTGCTCGTTCAGGTCGCGGTAATCCTGAAGCCGAATATCGACATCCAGCCCCAGGCAACGCGCCTGCGCCATCTTCTGCTGTTCAGCCGAAATCGTGACCCCGACGACGCTCACGCCGTAATGCTTCGCCATAAACCAGGCAAGGCCGCCCCAACCACAGCCGATGTCCAGCACGCGCATGCCGGGCTGCAACTGCAATTTATCGCAGATCAGCTGTAGCTTATCCTGCTGCGCCTCTTCCAGGGTCGTCGCTTTTTTCCAGTATCCGCAGGAGTACTGCATTAACGGGTCGAGCATGCGGCTGAAAAGGTCGTTGCCCAGATCGTAATGCTCTTTGCCGACGATCCATGCGCGCTTTTTACTTTGCAGATTGAACAGGCGGGCGGAGGCGATACGTAGCGTATCTTTAAAGTGACGGGGGAGCTGATTTTCCAGACCGGCGCGTAATACGCTGGAGAAGAACATATCCAGCCGTTCACACTCCCACCAGCCGTCCATATAGCTTTCACCCAGCCCTAACGATCCCTCCTGCAAAACGCGTTTGAAAAAATCGGGATGCTTAATCTGGGGATCGGAGGGCGATGAGCCATTAATTGTAATGCCCGCACGTCCCAACATTTCACTGACGATCCGGGACCAGTTATCGTCCGGAACGCTGACTTCTTCTATACACGATGAACTCATAGCTTCTCCATCACCTTGCTGTGATCAGAACCTTAAAACAGCGTAGACGCTTTTTTGGTTTGTGAGAAATCTCACGGTAAATGCCCGCGAGGCTAATATCCGACGTAGAACAGAGGAAGGGAGATAACCCTTGCCGAAATGCCTTCCATGGTAAAACGGGAGCGCTCCGGCTCCCGTTAACGCTTAATATTTATCGTATTTATCGAACCAAATTCAGTATAGGCCTCAAAAATGGGTGATTCAACAGAAAATTGTTAGCAACCTAATCACTGGTTTTTAACATAATTTCCCGCGCAATCAGGCATGAGACGTTTCGGTTTGCGCGTCGTCATTCTGCTCGCGACGCGCGGAGGACTGCATGCGATACCCCAGACCTGCCAGCGCAACGGTGACCAGCATTACGCTGGTGGTGGTGAGCAGTGGGGTGACAATCAGCGCAGAGACCACGAGGCTTGCCAGGAAGCACAGGCCAAGTTGCAGGGTATTTTGCAGCGCGGCAGCACGGCCTGTCGCCTGCGGGAACGGACGTAGTGCCTGCGCCACTACAATTGGGTAAATGGCCCCGTTAGCGATCGCCATAACGCAGAACGGAATCAAAATTTCTGCAAGCCCGGCACCGGGAATAAAGCCGACGGCCCAGGTCGCAATCACGCTTAACGCATACAACACCAGCAACCAGGGCAGCATCTGTTGGCCTTCCCATTTTTGCAGTGCGGCGCGACAGCCATAGCCACCCACCAGGAAGGCGATGGTCTGTGGAACGTAGCTCAGGCCGATAGCCGCCGGGCTGTAGCCCATGTCATGCAGAATGAACGGCGAACCGGTCAGCCAGGCAAAGAAGCTGGCAGAGCAGGCGGCATAAATCAGCACGTTACCGCGATAGGCTTTTGCCCGCAGTAAAGAGGTAAAGGTCACTGGCTGCGCGTCCGGATGCGTCTCTTTTTTACGCGCAGGCTTGAGCCCGAACGCGGGCAGCATCAGCACCAGCGTGATGGCAAACAGCGTGGCGAAAATGGCCTGCCAGTCGAAATGCGCCAGGATCCAGCTGCCCAACAGCGGGGCGAGCGCCGGCGACAGGCCGACCAGCGGCATAATGGTGGCGAAAATGCGGTTAGTGCGCGAAGCCGGATAATAATCGGTTACCAGCGCCTGCCAGGTGACCGCTGCGGCACAGACGCCGACGGCCTGGATGAAGCGCAGCACGAGGAGCCAGGCGGCATCGCGGACCCACAGCATGCCCAGACAGCCTACGGCAAAAATTGCCAGCCCCAGCAACAGGACGGGTTTACGGCCAAAACGATCTGAGAGCGGCCCCCAGAGCAGTTGCGCAAAGGCAAAGCCTGCGAGGAACAAACTCAGGCTGGCGCTGATGGCGGCGGCAGGGGTTTGCAAATCTTCCTGCATCGCGGCGAACGCGGGCAGATACATATCGGTCGCCAAAAAGCCCAGCACGCTTAAGCCGCCGAGCCAGACTAAAAATCCTTTCCTGGGTTGCACTGTTTATTCTCCTGAGGAGGCAGGTGTACGTTGGCGCAGAGTGTAGGAGGTGCAAAGCGGCTTGTGAAACGCTAATATTTGGCGGGTGAATTCAAAAATTTTGCAGGCAAAAGATGTGGTCAGATTATTCTCTTGAAGTGGTCGATGCCGTGGCGCGTAACGGCAGCTTTACCGGTGCCGCCCAGGAGCTGCATCGCGTTCCTTCAGCCATCAGCTATACGGTGCGTCAGCTGGAAGCGTGGCTGGCGGTCCCGCTGTTTGAGCGGCGCCATCGCGACGTGGAGCTCACGCCCGCCGGCGCGTGGTTTTTGAAAGAGGGGCGGTCTGTTATCAAAAAAATGCAGATCACCCGCGAGCAGTGCCAGCAGATCGCCAACGGCTGGCGCGGGCATCTTTCCATCGCGGTGGATAACATCGTTAAGCCGGAACGCACCCGGCAGATGATCGTCGATTTCTATCGTCATTTCTCCGACGTCGAACTGCGCGTTTCACAGGAGGTGTTTAACGGCGTCTGGGATGCGCTGGCGGACGGCAGGGCAGAGATGGCAATTGGCGCCACCCAGGCGATCCCGGTTGGGGGGCGCTACGCGTTTCGCGACATGGGCATGCTGAGCTGGACCTGCGTGGTCGCGCGCGATCATCCGCTGGCGGCGCTGGAAGGGCCGCTGAGCGATGACACCTTGCGCAACTGGCCCTCGCTGGTGCTGGAAGATACGTCCCGTTCGCTGCCGAAGCGTATTACCTGGCTGCTGGATAATCAGCGCCGCGTGGTCGCGCCGGACTGGGAGTCGTCAGCCACCTGCCTGAGCGCGGGGCTGTGCGTTGGCATGGTGCCGGTGCATTTTGCGCGCCCGCGCATCGACGCGGGGGAGTGGGTGGCCCTGACGCTGGAAAATCCCTTCCCGGACGCCGCGTGCTGTCTGACGTGGCAGCAAAACGACGTATCGCCCGCCATGGCCTGGCTGCTGGATTATCTGGGAGACAGCGAAACGCTGAACCGGGAGTGGTTACGGGGACCAGCATAGCTGGCCCCGTAAAAGGATTAACGACGGTAGTCGCGGAACGGACCGTCCGCAACGGAACGGCGTTCAATCAGGCGCGGGTGCACTTCAATGGACTGGGACTGTTCACGCTTGTTGACGATCCTGTCCATCAGCATATTGAAGGCGGTTTCACCCAGCGAATCTTTCGGCTGGTGAATGGTGGTCAGCGCCGGCGTAAAGAAGCGGGCGTTGCGCACGTTATCATAGCCAATCACCGAGATATCCTGCGGAACGCGCAGGCCGAGTTCATCTGCCGCACAGAGGGCGCCCATGGCCATGATATCGCCGCCGCAGAACACTGCGGTAGGGCGATGCGGCTGGGAGACGATCTGCTGCATGGCGCGATAGCCCGACTCCGGCTCGAAATCGCCCTGAACAATCCAGTTTTCCGGCACGGTAATCAGCGCCTCTTCCATCGCCTTCATGAAACCGGCCAGGCGGCCAGCACCGGTATTTCGCTCCAGCGGGCCCGGGATCACGCCAATTTCACGATGTCCGCGTTCCACCAGGTAACGCCCCGCCATGTAGCCGCCTTCAAAGGCGTTATCGATAACGGAATCGGTGAAGTCGGCGCGCGCTTCGCCCCAGTCCATCACCACCATCGGAATGTGGCGATACTCTTCGAGCATGGAAAGGACCGACTCTGGGTATTCAGAACACATCACCAGCAGGCCGTCGACGCGCTTTTGCGCCATCATCGACAGATAAGCGCGCTGTTTCTCAATGTTGTTCCACGCGTTACCCAGAATCAGGGTATAGCCCTTCTGGAAGCAGTTTTTTTCAACGGCTTCGATAATTTCAGCAAAGTAGGCCGCTTCACTGCTGGTGGCCAGCAGGCCAATCGATTTGGTGTGATTAACCTTCAGGCTACGCGCGACCGCACTTGGCGAGTAGTGCAGTTCTTTGATCGCTGCCCAGACGGCATTACGCGTCTCTTCAGCGACAAAACGCGTTTTGTTAATAACATGTGATACGGTTGTAGTGGAAACGTTTGCGCGTTTTGCTACGTCTTTAATTGTTGCCATTAAATGTCACTCCAGACCATATCCTAAGCTCCTGAAACCATTGAAGGTAAACGTTTGCCTTCTCTCACCCTTATTACGCAATCTTGAGTTGCGACACGCCGGGAAAACGACACAGGACGTCAGGAGGGGGTCAGTGGCCGGTACGCTAATAAATTTAGCGTGGAATTTTGTCCTATCTTGATGAAAAGGGGAAGAGGTAAAGTGGATATCCGCTTAAATCCTGGAAGATTTTTGACCTGAACTGTGTAAAAATGAGCAGGCTCACTTTTCGTAGGGTGAATAAAAGGAGAAAAATTGATGAGTACCGATCTGAAGTTTTCGCTGTTTACCACCATTGTTGTTCTTGCCCTGATTGTTGCGGGTGGTTTAACCGCTGCGCTGCACTGATTTAGGTGGAGGGAGAATTTTCTCCCTCGCTTGCCGCTATTGTTATCTTTCCGGCAAAAATCTTTTGCCAAAATGTTAACTTCTCATTTTTTGTGATTGATGTCATGCTTTTGACTTCTTAATTCTGTGCCGGGTAACGGCACGGTATCCGGAGTTTATTCATGAAAATCAATTTTCCCCTGCTGGCCCTGGCGATTGGCGCCTTTGGGATTGGCACCACTGAATTCTCCCCGATGGGGTTATTGCCTGTTATCGCCCGGGGCGTGGACGTCTCTATCCCTGCGGCCGGTATGTTGATCAGCGCCTACGCGATCGGCGTGATGGTGGGCGCGCCGCTGATGACGCTGCTGCTTTCGCACCGCGCGCGCCGCAATGCGCTGATTTTCCTGATGGCGATTTTCACCCTGGGCAACGTGCTTTCCGCGATTTCGCCGGATTACACCACGCTGATGCTTTCCCGTATTCTGACCAGCCTGAACCATGGCGCCTTCTTCGGGCTGGGCTCGGTTGTTGCCGCCAGCGTGGTGCCAAAACATAAGCAGGCCAGCGCGGTAGCCACCATGTTTATGGGGCTGACCATCGCCAATATTGGCGGTGTTCCCGCCGCCACCTGGCTGGGAGAAGCTATCGGCTGGCGTATGTCTTTCCTCGCAACCGCCGGACTGGGCGTGGTCGCGATGGTCGCGCTGTTCTTCTCACTGCCGAAAGGAAGTGCGGGAGAACGTCCGGAAGTACGTAAAGAGCTGGCGGTGCTGATGCGTCCCCAGGTGCTTTCCGCGCTGCTCACCACGGTACTGGGGGCGGGGGCGATGTTTACGCTCTACACCTATATCTCCCCGGTGCTGCACGACATTACCCACGCAACGCCACTCTTTGTTACCGCGATGCTGGTGCTGATTGGTGTCGGGTTCTCGATTGGCAACTATCTCGGCGGGAAATTTGCCGACCGCTCCGTGAGTGGGACGCTGAAAGGCTTCTTAACGCTGCTGATCGTCATCATGGTGGCGATCCCGTGGCTGGCGCGTAACGAAGCGGGCGCCGCGGTTGCCATGGTGGTGTGGGGCGCCGCAACCTTTGCCGTGGTGCCGCCGTTGCAGATGCGCGTGATGCGTGTTGCGCATGAGGCGCCGGGGCTCTCATCGTCCGTGAATATCGGTGCGTTTAACCTGGGCAATGCGCTGGGAGCCGCAGCGGGCGGGGCGGTGATTTCCGGTGGTTTAGGTTACAGCTTTGTGCCGGTGATGGGGGCGATCATTGCCGCACTCGGCCTGCTGCTGGTGCTGATGTCCGGGCGTAAACAGCCAGAAGCGGTGTGTACGGCGGAATAAACAAAAACGCAGAAGGGTTGCCCCTTCTGCGTGTCCCTTACGCGGCGAAGTTCTTCGCAACAAATTCCCAGTTAACCAGTGCCCAGAAGTGCTCCAGGTAGTTCGGGCGCGCATTACGATAATCAATGTAATAGGCGTGTTCCCATACGTCCACGGTCATCAGCGGCGTTGCGCTGGTGGTCAGTGGGGTACCCGCATTAGAGGTGGAAACGATAGCCAGTTTGCCATCGGCCTCTTTCACCAGCCAGGTCCAGCCGGAGCCAAAGTTTTTAACGGCGGCGTCAGTAAACTTCGCTTTGAAGTCCGCGAAGCTGCCGAATGCGGCGTTAATCGCTGCGGCCAGATCACCGGTAGGTTCCCCACCTGCATTCGGTGCCAGGCAGTGCCAGTAGAAGGTGTGGTTCCACACCTGAGCAGCATTGTTGAATACGCCACCGTCTGAATTGCGCACGATCTCTTCCAGCGTTTTGCCTTCAAAATCGGTGCCTTTGATCAGGTTGTTCAGGTTGGTGACGTAGGTCTGGTGATGTTTGCCGTAATGGTACTCCAGGGTTTCCGCGGAAATGTGCGGGGCCAGGGCGTCTTTTGCATACGGTAGTGCAGGTAATTCGAACGACATTGCTTCTCTCCTTATTGTTTTATACGTTGCCAATAACCCTACAGACAACAAGGACAGAATAGCAAATTGAAAGGGTATGCAAAAGAGGAACTTACCCTGTCGCACGGGCGACAGGGCAGAGTTTAGCGGACGGTTTTTGGCGTCATCACGCGGCGCGCACCCACATAGTGGCGCACCCAGTAATCTTCGCTGAGGGAGGTGATCTGAATGTCCCGTCCGCTGCGCGGTGACTGGATAAACTTACCGTTACCCACGTACACCCCAACGTGATCGGCCGTGCCGCGTCCCTGAGTGCGGAAGAACACCAGGTCGCCATTTTGCAGCTCGCCCCGGTTTACAGGCGCGGCGTCGCGCAGGTGGTACATTTCATTGGCGGTACGAGGAATGCGGAACTTCACCAGATCTTTATAGGCATAATAGACCAGCCCGCTACAGTCAAAACCGGTGCGGGGAGAGGTGCCACCCCAGCGATACGGTTTACCAATTTGCCCCATCAGCTTATTCATCGCCGTTTTTTGCGCTTTCTGCATACGCGCTTTATGCACGTCAGCCAGCTTCGTCACTTTAGCGCATTTTGTTTTATGCCCTTTGCGCACGGTGCATTTTTCACTCACAAGGCTGGCGGTTTTACGGGTGGTTTTGTGCGTGCCGGAACGGAGGGTTTTGGTTTTGCTGGAGGCGGTCTTTTTGGTCTGAGCGGTGGTTTTCTTTTTAACGGTTTTGCTGGTGGTTTTTTTCTTACGTTCTGTGGCTTTTGCCAGATGCGTTTTTTGTACAGCAGAATGCCGCGCCTGTTCGGAGGCGTTCGCCGCTGGCGTCAATGAGAGTGTGGTAAACAGTAAAGCACAGAGCGTCATCGAGATTTTAGTTATCCGCGCCACTGGGCAGTCCCCTGATAAGTGCAGGCCAATAAAGCATACCCGCGTGAGATTTACAAAACCTGTCGATTCTAATCCATAAAATCAGAATAAGTTAATAGCATTTTTCATTCAAAAATTGTGTTTCGTTAGCAAGTGCAAAAAAATTCACCATTCTGTTGCACGCGTGTTCGCTCCTTAAGCAAAACCGCACGGTGCGTGGCGTTAAGCGTCATTTGCAATGCAACTTTATGCGATAAGCGATAAAATAATGAGACGTGACAAAAATGTTATTTTCCGATGTCGGCCTGAACCGCTACAATGTCAGACTGATGCCGTAACAGAAGTTAAAGGAAGCAAGACATGAGCACCACTATTGAAAAAATTCAGCGCCAGATCGCTGAAAACCCGATTCTCCTGTACATGAAAGGTTCCCCGAAGCTGCCAAGCTGCGGCTTCTCCGCGCAAGCTGTTCAGGCGCTGTCTGCCTGTGGTGAGCGTTTTGCTTACGTTGATATCCTGCAAAACCCGGACATTCGCGCCGAGCTGCCAAAATACGCAAACTGGCCGACCTTCCCACAGCTGTGGGTTGATGGTGAACTGGTTGGCGGATGCGACATCCTGATTGAAATGTATCAGCGTGGCGAATTGCAGCAGCTGATCAAAGAGACTGCGGCGAAGTATAAAACCGAAGAGCCGGACGCAGAGTAAGTTTTCTGCTGATATAAAAAAGCGACCACATTATGCTGGTCGCTTTTTTTTTCGCGTGGCGCTGTCGCTTACCCGTCTTATGACTGAATATCGGCCTCGTCGCCCATCGGCAGGGGCCAGCCGCCCAGTCGTTTCCAGCGGTTGACGATCTCACAGAACAGCTCTGCCGTGCGCTCTGTATCGTACAGCGCGGAATGGGCCTGGGTGCCGTCAAACGCGATACCCGCTGTGATGCAGGCTTTGGACAGCACGGTTTGCCCCAGCGCCAGGCCGCTCAGCGCAGCGGTGTCGAAGGTCACAAACGGATGGAATGGATTGCGTTTCAGCGAGGCGCGCTCGGCGGCAGCCATAGTGAAGCTATGATCGAACGTCGCGTTGTGGGCCACCATGATGGCGCGGCTACAGTCATTTTCTTTCATGCCTTTACGCACCATTTTGAAAATGGCGTGCAGCGCCTCGTATTCGCTTACCGCCCCGCGCAGCGGGTTTGTCGGGTCGATTCCGTTAAAGGCCAGCGCCTCTGGCTGTAAGTTTGCCCCTTCAAAGGGTTCAACGTGGAAATGCAGCGTGGTGTCCGGTACAAGCCAGCCCTGTTCATCCATCTTCAGCGTGATGGCAGCAATCTCAAGCAGCGCATCGGTTTTAGCGTTAAATCCGGCTGTTTCTACATCAATGACAACGGGATAAAAACCACGAAAACGGTCGCACAGACCGGTAAATTGAGCGTTATCGGACATCAGGGTCTCTTACAAGGGGGAAAAAGCAGTGCGCATTATGGCAAATTTTGAGAGGGGATGCAGCAAAACAACGGGCGCATAGTGCGCCCTGTGGGATCAGTTGCCCAGACCGCGACCAGCGTCTTTGGCTTCGATCAGCTCGATTTTATAACCATCCGGATCTTCAACAAACGCAATCACGGTAGTGCCGCCTTTAACCGGACCGGCTTCACGGGTGACGTTACCGCCGTTGCTGCGGATACGTTCGCAGGCTTCCGCCGCGTTATCCACTTCCAGCGCGATGTGGCCGTAAGCCGTGCCCAGCTCATAGCTGTCCACGCCCCAGTTATAGGTCAGCTCAATGACCGCTTCATCTGACTCCGGGCCATAACCCACAAAAGCCAGAGAGTATTTATATTCCGGGTTTTCGCTGGTGCGCAGCAGCTTCATGCCCAGAACGTTAGTGTAGAAATCGACAGAACGTTGCAGGTCGCCAACGCGCAGCATGGTGTGAAGTAGGCGCATAATTTCCTCATTAACCAATGAAATGGATTATCTTTTTGAACAGAAACGATGTTTTAGTATAGCGGCGAAATGTCGCCGCTATCAACGTACAAAGCGGGATTAGAGTGAAGGGTAGTCGGTATAACCTTCCGCGCCGCCACCGTAGAAGCTTTCAGGGCGCTGCGGGTTCAGTTCGGCTTTCTTCTGCAAACGGGTCACCAGATCCGGGTTTGCAATGTAATCGCGGCCAAAGGCCACGGCGTCGATCAGGCCTTTCCCGATCAGGTCTTCGGCTTTTTCTGCCGTATAGGCACCCGCCCCGATAATCACGCCGTGGAAGCGCTCGCGCACTTTCTGGCGGAAGGCTTCGGTGTAAGGCTTGCCGCCAGCCCAGTCCGGCTCGGACATGTGCAGATACGCGATACCGCGTTTCGCCAGCTCTTCAATCAGATACAGCGCGTCCGCTTCTTCGTTCGGACCGTTGTCGACGTTCTGGAAGGTACCGATCGGGGAGACACGAATACCAATACGGTCAGCGCTCCACTCGTTACAAACGGCGTCTACCACTTCAAGCACCAGACGCGCACGGTTTTCGACGCTGCCGCCGTACTGGTCGGTACGCTGGTTGGAGGACGGTGACAGGAACTGATGCAGCAGGTAACCGTGCGCAGAGTGCAGCTCGACCAGGTCAAAGCCTGCTTCACGGGCGTTGGCAACGGCCTGGCGGAAATCGTTCACGATACCCGGGATTTCGTCCAGCTCCAGCGCGCGCGGCGTGGTAGTGTCGACGCGGATCGCGTTACCGTTTTCATCGCGCAGGGAAGTACGGGTATTCGCGTTCAGGGCAGAGGCAGAAACCGGTGCCTGACCGCCAGGCTGGATGCTGCTGTGCGAGATACGACCGGTGTGCCACAGCTGAACGGCGATACGGCCATCTTCAGCGTGCACGCCTGCGGTGATTTTTTTCCATGCGGCGATCTGTTCCGGGCTGTGCAGACCCGGCGCACCGGCGTAGCCTTTGGCCTGGGCAGAAATCTGCGTGGCTTCGGAGATGATCAGGCCAGAGCTGGCGCGCTGACGGTAATATTCACCCATCAATGGCGTTGGGATGTCGCCCGGCTCGATGCTGCGCAGACGGGTGAGTGGGGCCATAAACACGCGGTTTGGGGCGGTAACGGCACCGACTTTCAGTGGGGTAAATAGCTTTTCAGCGGACATAACGGCTCCTGAGTAGACCAGTCGACTAGTAAAAGGGTAAATAAAAACGCCGGCTACGCGCCGGGCGCCGTAATACAACGTTTCACATGCGCCAGCGCGCTTTCGAGCGGCACGGCACTGCGAGAAATTTTTGCTTGCAGGTTGGCGCCTAGCCAGAGGGAATAGAGCACCTGTGCCTGCGTGAGCGGATCGCTGGAGAAGGTGAGCGTTTGTTCATCGCGGCCTTTATCCAGCGCCTGAGCCAGCAGAGCGATAACGCCGCTGGCCCCTTTATCCATGGCGGTGCGCATATCTTCGGAAAGATCGCACACTTCGGCAGACAGTTTTACCGTCAGGCAACCGCTGATGATGCCCTGCTGACAGAACTGCGTCAGCGTTTCCTGATAGTAGTTCAGAATACGATCCCGGTAATTCCCTTCACCGCAGGCGAAGTGGGTTGCCAGGCGCTGATGATAGCTGGCGTAGTGCCGCTCCAGCATGGCCACGCCAAACGCCTCTTTGGATCGAAAATAGTGATAAAACGATCCCTTAGGGACTTCAGCGGTTTTTAACAACTCGCTCAGCCCCATACCGGTAAACCCGCGATGCATGCAAAGGCGCTCGCCGGTAGCCAGTAAATGTTCGCGCGTATCGTGTTCTGTGTGTCTGCTCATGCCTTCACTCTAATAGACCGTTCGGTCTAATGCAAGCCAGCCTGGCGTCGACATTGCGACAAAATATCCAGCTGTGGTTGATAAACCGTTGATTTCACGTCCATCATGCCCAGCACGGTGGCGAACAAATTATCCTGTGAAACCGCATCTTTTGCAGCATGGGCGCGCAGGCAGTCCGGGTTTACGCCAAAGTTTTTCACGTAATCCGGGGAGAGCCAAAACATGAACGGAATATGCGTTTGCTGTTCCGGGGCCAGCATATACGGCGTGCCGTGCAGATAAATACCGCTTTCGCCGAGGGACTCACCGTGATCGGAGAGGTAAATCAGCGCCGTATTCATACTGGCCTGCCGGGCTTTCAGCGCGTCGATGGTTCGGCTGAGGACGCTGTCGGTATACAGAATCGAGTTGTCATAGGTATTGATCAGCGACTGATGATTGCAATCCTGGATTTCATTGGTATCGCACGTTGGCGTGAATTTCCGGAAGCTGTCCGGGTAACGGTTGTAATAGGCCGGGCCGTGGCTCCCCATCAGGTGAATAACAACAACCGTGTCCTGCTTCAGACCATCCAGCACGTTATCCAGACGGTACAGGTTGACATCGTCCAGACAGGATTTGTCCTTACAGAACCGATCCAGTTTCCACTGCGTCATGTCCGTATGTGGCACGCGGTTACAGGCACCTTTGCACCCGCCGTCATTGTCGCGCCATAGCAGGTTGAATCCGGCGTGCTTAAGCACATCAAGCAGACCTTCCTGATGGTGGGCGAGGTCAGCGTCATATTTTTTCCGCGTCATGCCGGAGAACATGCAGGGGACAGAAACGGCGGTTTCCGTGCCGCAGGAGGTTGCCTGTGGGAAGTTGATGACATCCTGCTTTTTCAGCTCGGGGTTGGTTTCACGCGGGTAACCATTTAACGAGTAATTTGCGGCGCGGGAGGCTTCGCCCACCACCAGAACCAGCACGGTTTTCTTGTGCTGGCCGGAAATCAGCGCGCCTTTATGGGCATCCTCGCCGATGCGGACCAGCGTCTGGTCGCCGGCAAACCAGCGCATTTCGCTGTACTTCACTATGGCGCTGACGTAATTCGCTGGCGTGACCATTTTCACGATGCTTTTGTTATTGCGGAACAGCGAAGCGTAGTCTTTATAGAATACCGCCGCGACCAGGATAATCACCAGCAGCGCGCCGAGCATGGCGGCGAAACGCGTCAGCAGGGCATACCACCATTTTCCGCTTCGAATGCGCGTCAGGGCTAACACGATGGAAGGAACCAGACCCGCCACGACCAGCCACAGGAGCATCTGCGGCGTCACCAGGGCTGTCGCTTCCTGAGAGTTAGTCTCGAATACGTTCACCATCATGTTCTGATCGATAACCGCGCCATAGGTATACATAAAATACGTCGCGGCGGCGCATCCTATGGTCAGGACAATCATGAGCGGCTTGCGAATGTAGGGAATATTCAGCAGGCTAAAAACAATGACCCAGCCGCAGAACAGCACCAGCGGCACGCTGGCGGCAAAAAGCACGTCGTGCACACGGGAAGGTGCGATAATCGACCAGCTACGCTGAATAAACAGCGCATTTAATACGGTGAAAAAAAGCGCACAGGCCAGGGTAAATTTTATATCGTTACAGCGTAACTTTTTAGCAAGCCACATGATGATTCAACCATTCGTTATATCAATGCGACGAGTATAAGAAGCGAAGATTAGCGAAACCTTAATGCCCCGTTTGTGGGGAACACCCTTGCATGCAGGCCAATTAGGGTCTTCACTGTAGGGAATGATGGCGTTGTGGAGGTGGGTGTGGCAGAGCAACTGGAATTTTTCCCTGTCCAGAGCCCGTGCCGGGGTATTTGTCAGGTTGATGAAAAAGGGTACTGCCGCGGGTGCATGCGCACGCGCGATGAACGTTTTAACTGGCAAAACTTCAGCGATGCGCAAAAGCAGGAGGTCTTACGGCTCTGTCGACAGCGACTGCTGCGCAAAATTCGCGCAAACAAAGCGGTAGAAACCGAAGAACCTCAGCAACCCTCACTGTTTTAGCAAGGTAATTGCGTATACTGGTGACATGACTTCCTTGAGGAAAATGTTATGGTTCAGCGTATTACCCTTGCCCCGCAGGGCCCGGAATTCTCCCGATTTGTAATGGGCTACTGGCGCCTAATAGACTGGAATATGTCTCCCGTCCAGCTGGCGAACTTTATTCAAGAGCATCTCGATCTCGGGATCACTACCGTCGATCACGCTGATATTTATGGCGGCTATCAGTGCGAGGCTGCCTTTGGCGAAGCGCTGAAGCGGGTGCCGGCGCTGCGTGAACGTATGGAGATTGTGACCAAATGCGGTATTGCCACCACGGCAAAACCGGAGCATGCCCTCGGACATTACATCACCGCCAGCGCGCATATCGTTAAAAGCGCCGAGCAGTCGCTGGTCAACCTCGCCACCGATCGTATCGACCTGCTGCTGATCCACCGTCCCGATCCGTTGATGGATGCGGATGAGGTTGCGGAAGCGTTCCTGACGCTGCACCAGAGCGGTAAAGTGCGTCATTTCGGCGTGTCTAACTTCACACCGGCACAGTTTACGCTGTTGCAGTCTCGTCTGCCGTTTACGCTGGCGACGAACCAGGTGGAGATCTCGCCTGTTCACCAGCCGCTGCTGCTGGACGGAACGCTCGATCAGCTGCAACAGTTACGCATTCGTCCGATGGCCTGGTCTTGTCTCGGCGGCGGTCGCCTGTTTAACGATGAGGCCTTCCAGCCGCTGCGTAACGAACTTGAAACCGTGGCCCGCGAACTGAATGCGGAAAGCATTGAGCAGGTGGTTTACGCCTGGATCCTGCGCCTGCCGTCTAAACCGCTGCCCATTATCGGCTCCGGCAAAATTGAGCGCGTACGCGCTGCGCTGGTGGCTGAAGAGCTGGATATGTCGCGTCAGCAGTGGTTCCGCATCCGCAAGGCGGCTCTGGGCTACGACGTACCCTGAGCACGCGGAGTCTGACTTTCCGGTGAAATCTGCGCCTCTGGTATAGACTTAAGGTGCAAAAAATAACCCGTGGAGGTCATATGAAGCGTTTTGCTCTGGCAGTGGTCACGCTGGTTGTTTGCGCAGGAGCGCAGGCAGCCAGCGAAGAAGTTGAAATGAATCTCGTCACTTCTCAGGGAGTAGGCCAGTCCATCGGGACGGTGAAAATCACCGAAACCGATAAAGGGCTGGAATTTGCACCCGATCTCAAGGCTCTTCCACCCGGCGAGCACGGTTATCACGTCCATGCCAAAGGCAGCTGTCAACCCGCAATGAAAGAGGGCAAACCAACAGCGGCGGAAGCCGCAGGGGGACATCTGGATCCGCATAACTCCGGCAAGCATGAAGGTCCTGAAGGCATGGGGCACCTCGGCGATCTGCCGGTGCTGGTGGTGAATAACGACGGTAAAGCTACCGATCCCGTTGTTGCGCCACGCCTGAAAAAGCTTGACGAGGTCAAAGGCAAAGCGCTGATGATCCACGTGGGGGGCGATAACATGTCCGATCAGCCTAAACCGCTGGGCGGCGGCGGGGCGCGCTATGCCTGCGGCGTGATCTGATCGCCAATCGTTCCGGGTGGCGGCGCCTGTTCAAGCTGTGACAGGGAGCAGTGCAGCCGCCAGATAATGGACGCCAGGTCGCGGGCCGCTGGCAGATGATGGCGCGCCAGCACGTCGCAAATACGCTGAAGTTCGACCAGCGTGACGCTAAGGGGGCGTTGCTGAACCCCGCGCTCGCTCATCACATCGCGGAGCATGGAAATACAATTATCACGAACCTGCGCCAGCGGGTCGGAACGCGTCTCCCAGGCGCGTAACTGCCATACCACGTGCGAACAATTCAGCAGCACCACGCCCCAGCGCAGTAGCCAGCGTCGGGAGAGGGAATCCTTGCTGTTGTTCAGCTGGCTTACGTGATGGTAAACCAGCGATTCATACTCGCTTTCGCGCAGGTGCGGCCTGCGGCTCAGCTGATCCACGAAACCTCTGCGTAACTCCCGGATATGCCTGCGGCTTTTACGCGCGTCAGAGCCCGGGCGCAACACGGCGAAGGCCAGCCACGCCAGCCCCACGCCGAGGATCTTCGCCAGGTTGTCATTGAGAAACTCGGCGTAATCGTACACCGGCGGATTTGTCACCGAAATAAAGGAGCCCATAAAGACAATCAGCTGTCCCCACAGGCCGGCCAGTTTAGGCATTTGCAGCTTAAGCAGCTGCATGGTGGTTAACAGCGGAAACAGGAACAGCAGGAACTGCCACAGATCGCTTATCTGCACCATCAAACCGAACTTAACGACAAAGCTGAACAGCGAGAGCAGCACCAGGGTGCGCATCAGGAGCGTCAGGGAGTTGAACGGGGAGGCCGCCACGGAATAGAGCACGCAGCTGATGGCGGCGAGGGTGAGCGCCGCGCTGCCCGCTTCCCACTGGGTGGTAATGGCCCATGCGCCAACCAGCATCAGCGCGCAAAAGGTGCGAAATCCGCTCCACAGCGCTTCCATCGCATCAGTATGGCGCGCCAGAGCAGGGCTACCGGGAACGGAAAATTCGGTGACGGGGGTAGCATTTTCGACGGCTTTTAACCAGCGGCTGCTGCGCAAATACAGGTGGCAAAAATAGTTCAGACGCTGCCAGAAGGCGCGGTGCCGATAGTCATATTCATCCGTTGGGGCGAGCGGGGCGATAATGCGGGCCACGGTATAGATATCGGAATCCTGACGCGCAAGGGTGGCCAGCAGCGCCTCGATAACCTCCCGGGTATGCGCGGGCGGTGCAGGCCAGTTCAGCAACATCCGGCGCAGGCTTGAGATCGCACTCGTCATCCGCAATTGCTGATGCAGCAAATAGTTAAGCAGCGTGTTCTGACGGCGAAAACGGTAGTGGCTCCAGAAAGCCTGGATGCGCAGCAGGTTCATGGTCAGGATCTGGCCGATAACTTTTTCATGCGCGATACGGATATCATCGTTAGTATCAGGCTGCCAGAGCAGGCTGGCATGTTCCAGCAAACGCGCGTGCATCGTTTTAAGGGCGGTGATGAGCGCGGTGCCATCTGAGGTGCTGGGCAGGATCATCATCATGACGCCCCCGCAGAGAATGCCGACCATCACTTCACACACGCGTGCCTGGGCGATATCCCACAGCTCGGTGGTATCCAGCACGTTAACGACGGGAAAGGCGATAATGGCCGCGGTGTAACCTGCCAGCTGAAAGGCGTAGGCGACGTTATTGGTAAAATGGGCGCAGGCCCAGGTGCACAGCCCCAGCCATGCCGACATGCTTAACAGAAACAGCCAGGGATCGTTCAGGGTATGGCCGGCAAGGAGCAACGCGGCGGTCGCTCCCAGCAGGCTACCCGCCACGCGCCCGAGGCTTTTACTGATAACGCCACCGACGGTCGGGAAGCTGACGACCGCCGCAGAGGTCATCGCCCAGTAGGGCTCATCCAGATTCAGGTAATAGGCAACCGTAAGCGCAAGGCACATGGCGATGCCGTTGCGCAGCGCGTAGCGCCACTGCGGGCGCGTCGCTTTTATCCAGGGCATATTGCGCCAGGAGAAAGCCCCCAGGTTCATCACCGCGACCCGATGGAGACGGTGCAGGTTGTGCCTGAGACCAGGGTGATGTCTTTCGGCAGTTGATCAAACTCGACGCGAACAGGGACTCGCTGAGCCAGACGCACCCACGGCACGTTGGGTTTGATATCGGGCACCAGGCCAGAGTCGGTTTCGACGCTCTGATCGTAAATCGCCCGGCCTATGCTTCCAACGTGACCCTGTAACGTCTCTGCGCCGCTGTAGAGCGTGATCCGGGCAGGTGCGCCCTCGCGAATATGGCGCAGCTTGGTCTCTTCAAAATAACCCACAACATAGAAAGAGTGGCTATCGACGAGGGCAAAAACCGGCTGCCCTGTGGTGGCATAATCACCTACGCGGGTAGACAGGCTCGTTACCCATCCATCCACCGGGGCTTTAACCACCGTCTGGGTCAGCTGCCACTCGGCCTGTTTCAGGGTTGCCTCTGCAACCTTCAGGCTGGCCTGCATGGTTTTAACATTGATATTGGCGGTGTCGAGATCTTCCGCAGAAATGTAGTTTCTCGACAGGTGTCGGCGGCGGTCGGCTTCGTTATTGGCTTTTGCCAGATCGGACTGAGCCTTAGCGAGCTGCGCCTGGGCATTAAGAACCGCAATGTGGAAAGGGGTCTCATCGATACGGAATAACACATCGCCTGCGTGAACGAACTGATTATCCTTCACCAGTAGCGCGCTGATACTGCCGGATACCTGAGGCGTGATGCTGACCTGTTCTGCACGAACCTTACCATCGCGCGTCCAGGGAGACTGCATGTAATAATTCCATAGCCACCAGCCGGCCAGCAGCGCCAGGACTAAAACGAAAAGAGTGGAAAAGTATTTTAACGTTTTCAATGACATTCTCACCACACGGTTAACACGGCAAGGCCAAGACAGACGGAGAGGGTAAACAGGGAGAGATCCATCAACATCGGGTGCCAGATTTCACCGGAATACATCCAGTCGCGCAGCAGGCGATGCGCAATGAGCCAGATCACAAAACCCACCATCACGGCTTTAAAGAGTGGCGGAAAGTAGACCGATGCGCCAACAATCAGATCCTGGAGGGGCAACCCTGCGGAGGGGGAAAAGAACGTCACAAGCAGCGATCCTTTGCAGTGGGGTAAGGGCCACAAGGGCATGTTTCAATGCGATGGCGCATTACAGTTCAGTGTAAATCATCGTTTCAGGAATGATGAATACCGTGATTGCATTTGTTTTGGCAATACAAATACTGCAAACTATTCTAAAATCACTATAATCACTTAGCAAGCTAATTATAAGGAGATGAAATTGGAATCGCCATTAGGTTCTGATCTGGCAAGGTTGGTACGCATCTGGCGTGCTCTGATTGACCATCGCCTGAAACCTCTGGAACTCACGCAGACGCACTGGGTTACGCTGCATAATATTCATCAGCTCCCGCCCGACCAGTCACAGATCCAACTGGCAAAAGCGATTGGCATTGAGCAGCCGTCACTGGTGCGTACCCTTGACCAGCTGGAAGAGAAGGGACTCATCTCCCGACAAACCTGCGCCAGCGACCGTCGCGCCAAGCGGATCAAATTGACGGAAAAAGCGGCCCCGATTATTACTGAGATGGAAACCGTCATCAGTAAGACGCGAGGGGAGATCCTGTCCGGTATTTCCCCCGCAGAGCTGGAGATGCTGATCGGACTCATTGCCCGTCTTGAGCAGAATATCCACGATCTGCAATCCCGCGACTGACCGAAAGAAAAGGCCTTGTGAATCCAGGGCCTTTCTTATTATCTGAATACCACCACCCGGTTTCGCCCCGTCTCTTTTGCCTCGTACATGGCTTTATCTGCGCTCTCCACGCAGGTTTCCGCACTGGTTTCTGGCGACGTTGCGGTGAATACGCCCATGCTGATGGTAATGGGCTCCGGCAGATGACCACCGCTGCTGGCTTTATCAAACCCGCTCAGCTTGAGGCGGATGCGCTCGGCCACCTGCCGCGCGGCGTCTGAAGGGGTATTGGTCAGCATCAGCACAAACTCTTCACCGCCGATTCGGGCCGCGATATCCTGGGGGCGCACGGAATCCGTCAGCAGATTAGAGACAAACTGTAAAACCTTATCCCCCTGCAAATGCCCGTAACAGTCGTTGATGCGCTTGAAACGGTCAAGATCGCTTACCACCACCGATACCGGATGTGCCTCCGTTGCCGAGCTGAGGGCGTAATTTAACGAATCATAAAAATAGCTGCGATTATAAAGACGGGTAAGCGGGTCGCGAATTGAATTTTGATAAGACTGCTGATATTTCACGTGCGAATCACGATACAAATTAAAGACGTCGGAAAGTAAAATGAAAATAATCATTAACGTCGCGACAGTTTCGAATAACCGTGCGCGATACCATGAAACATCTTCTGCGTGTCCGCCTAACAACAGCATTAACAGCGTGACGACATAACAGACGCATAAAAAATTGCCGCCGATCCAGAACAAATTTCTTATCCGGGTTACGGCCATCAGGGTGATTAAGGTGATAACCCAAAGAATGACCAAAATGATATTGATGGTCTGGCTCCAGAGAACCATAAACTTCCGGGTTTCATTATCCACAAGATCCAGGGTTAGCATCGTGGAATAGCTGGAATAGAACCACGCCAGCCCGAGCATGCAGCCCGTAAAGAGCGTCGACCCGGCGACAATGCCGATGTGGGCGCTTCGTGAAAGGGGGGAAGCGCGAAGCGTATACAGCAATACTGAGGCCATCATCAGTACCGCCATTAAGAGGTGGCGGAACATATAAAAGATCATCGCGTCATTATAGTTCGCCTCGTTGAACTGATAGAGATCCAGCCAGGCCGGAAAGCTGGACAGTGTACCCACCATCAGCAGTGCAGAACCGGCAAAGGCCAACGCAATCGGAACGAGATATAACCGTTTTTTATCGCACCAGTATTTCATCGCCATAAAACAGGCGATAAACAGATGGAATACCAGGAGAAATATCGTGAGCGTAGGGAAAAATAGCGGAGAGAATGAAGGAACCCATTCTACAAGCTTTATAAAAAAACCTTGTAATACGGCAATGATAACAATGCACCCAAGTGCGAAGGCCACAAAGCGGTTCTTTACAAATCGACAGATCGCAAGCATAGAATTTTAAAAAAAAGTAAAAAAGGGAAAAAAGAGAATCAGACGAGTCTAAAGGAAAGAAATAAAAGATACTTTGCGCAGGAACAATTTCAGATGAAATTAACCATTCACCGTGTGAATGTGTTTTTAGAAATATATTTTTTAAGATGATATTTTTTGTAAAAGGATGCGGCCCGAAGAGACCGCATCCAGCGGGATATTAACGCGGGGAGACAGTGACCTGGCTGCCGTTGCTTGCCAGAACCACGCGCTGGCCAGCAGAGAAGCGGGTGTTACCCTGTTTCTGCACAACCATAATGGTGCTGCCATCGTCTTTACGGATTTCCAGCTCAACGCCCTGGGTTTTGTTCATCGCACCCTGAACGCCCTGACCCGCTACACCGCCGGCCACTGCGCCCGCTGCGGTAGCCAGAGAACGACCGGTGCCGCCGCCAATGGTGTTACCCAGGAAACCACCCAGTACAGCACCACCAATAGCGCCCACAACGTTCGTGTCATCGCCACCCTGAATCTGAACAGGACGGGCATTAACGATAGTACCGTATGTCACGTTCTGTACCTGTTTAGCTTCAGAAGCACTATATACGTCGCCGGAGAGTGAATTGTCGTTCACACAACCCGCCAGTGTTAAACCAATCAGCGAAACGCCCATTACACGTAAAATCATTTGACTCTCCTGTTCACCAAAAAACGCCCGTACGGGGCATCCGTTATGGCTAAATTATATGGCATTCCTGACCACACTTCCTAACTTTGCATGCCGAATAAATAAATTTTACTGGAACGTGGCTTAACGGAACATAAACAAAAGCCGCCTGCGTTACAGGCCTGAGATTGTTAAAAATTATTATCACCGCATAGCAAAGCAGCGTTATTTATGGTGGAGTGGTTGCACTTAGCCCACGTAACGTAAGGAAAGCGCATGAAATCGGGTCGCTATATCGGTGTGATGTCTGGTACCAGTCTCGACGGTGTGGATGTCGTTCTGGCTGCCATTGATGAAAACATGGTGGCGCAGCAGGCAAGCCTGAGCTGGCCTATTCCGGTCTCGTTAAAAGAAGAGATTCTGAATATCTGCCAGGGGCAACAGCTGACGCTTTCCCAGCTGGGCCAGCTGGATGTGCGTCTGGGGGCACTGTTTGCTGATGCGGTCCTGGCCCTGATGCAGCAAGAAAGACTTCACCCGCAGGATATCGTGGCGATAGGCTGCCATGGGCAGACCGTCTGGCATGAACCGGTCGGCGAGGCGCCGCACACGATGCAAATTGGCGATAACAACCAGATTGTGGCAAAAACCGGCGTGACGGTCGTGGGCGATTTCCGACGTCGGGATATGGCCCTAGGAGGGCAGGGCGCGCCGCTGGTGCCGGCCTTTCACCAGGCGCTGCTGGCGCACCCGGTGGAGCGCAGAATGGTCCTGAACATTGGCGGGATCGCCAACCTGTCGATGCTCATTCCCGGGCAGCCCGTACGTGGATACGATACCGGACCCGGCAATATGCTGATGGATGCCTGGATCTGGCGTCAGAGCGGTAAACCCTACGACAAAGACGCGCAGTGGGCCAGCCAGGGTAAAGTGATCCTTCCGTTGCTGCAAACCCTGTTAAGCGATCCTTTCTTTGCCCTGCCAGCGCCGAAAAGCACGGGGCGAGAGTATTTCAACTACGGCTGGCTTGAACGTCAGCTGGCGCGCTTCCCCGGTCTGGCGCCTCAGGATGTGCAGGCCACGCTGACCGAGCTTACCGCCGTGTCGATTTCTGAACAGGTGTTGCTCAGCGGCGGGTGCGAGCGTCTGCTGGTATGCGGGGGCGGAAGCCGCAACCCGCTCCTGATGGCGCGCCTCGCTGCCCTGCTGCCGGGCACTGAAGTCACCACCACTGATGAAGCCGGGATCAGCGGAGACGATATGGAAGCCCTGGCCTTCGCCTGGCTTGCCTGGCGCACGGTTGCCGGTCTGCCGGGGAATTTACCGTCCGTCACCGGTGCGCGGGAGGCGAGCGTCCTCGGGGCCATTTTCCCCGCAAACCCGCGCCATAATCAGAGTTAACTGAAATTCAGCGCCAGACGTAACTCGTAAAATAGGGAAAAACAGGAGGGCGGCTACGCCCTTCAGGACCAGGATAGTCTTCGGAATTTGCCCATGAAAAAACTTCTTCTCATTGCTGTGCCTTTTCTTATGACCGGATGCAGCGTCTATAACCAGTTCGTCGAGCGTATGCAGACCGATACGCTGGAATACCGTTGTGATGAAAAACCGCTGACGGTGAAGCTCAACAACACGCGTCAGGAAGCCAGCTTTATTTATGACAATAAACTGTTGACGTTGAAGCAGGGAATGTCGGCCTCCGGTGCGCGCTACTCTGACGGGATCTATGTCTTTTGGTCGAAGGGTGACAGCGCCACCGTCTACAAGCGAGACCGCATCGTGCTGAACAATTGTCAGCTTGAAAATCCGAAGCGTTGAGATTTTTAAAGGGGGCGCGCACAATAGCGCCACCTAATCTCACTTTCAGCTAACGCCATGTCAGATAACGACGAACTACAGCAAATTGCGCATCTGCGCCGTGAATACACCAAAGGCGGGCTGCGCCGCCAGGATCTTCCCGCTGAACCGCTGGTGCTTTTTGAACGCTGGCTGAAGCAGGCCTGCGAAGCGAAACTGGCCGACCCGACGGCAATGGTGGTTGCGACGGTTGATGAAAATGGTCAGCCGTATCAACGCATCGTACTGCTCAAGCATTATGACGAGAAAGGGCTGGTGTTCTACACCAACCTTGGCAGCCGCAAAGCTCACCATCTGGAAAATAATCCGCGTATTAGCCTGCTTTTCCCGTGGCATATGCTGGAGCGTCAGGTAATGGTCACCGGCAAGGCGGAGCGCCTCTCTACCCTCGAAGTGGTGAAATATTTCCACAGCCGCCCGCGTGACAGTCAGATCGGCGCCTGGGTCTCTAAACAGTCCAGCCGAATCTCGGCCCGCGGCGTACTGGAGAGTAAATTCCTCGAACTCAAACAGAAGTTTCAGCAGGGTGAAGTGCCGCTGCCGAGTTTCTGGGGCGGGTTCCGCATTCCCATTGAGCAAATGGAGTTCTGGCAGGGCGGTGAACACCGTCTCCACGACCGCTTTTTATACCAGCGCGACAACGGTGGCTGGAAAATAGACCGACTGGCGCCGTAAACCCTGAAATTTGTTGTGTTAAGCGCTAGCGCACACCGCGCTGGCGCTTTATTCTATGTACCTTTCGCACCAGGCGAAAAGTCGTGTACCGGCAAAGGTGCAGTCGTTTATACATGGAGAATTTGATGGCAAGCAGTAACTTGATTAAACAATTGCAAGAGCGGGGCCTCGTGGCTCAGGTGACGGACGAAGAAGCGTTAGCAGAGCGACTGGCGCAAGGCCCGATCGCGCTCTATTGCGGCTTCGATCCTACCGCTGACAGCTTGCATTTGGGGCATCTTGTTCCGTTGTTATGCCTGAAACGCTTCCAGATGGCCGGCCACAAGCCTGTCGCGCTGGTTGGCGGCGCGACCGGTCTGATTGGCGACCCCAGTTTCAAAGCCGCTGAGCGTAAGCTGAATACCGAAGACACCGTTCAGGAGTGGGTGGACAAGATCCGTAAACAGGTTGCACCGTTCCTCGATTTCGATTGTGGTGACAACGCTGCGATTGCGGCGAACAACTACGACTGGTTTGGTGGCATGAACGTGCTGACGTTCCTGCGCGACATCGGTAAACACTTCTCTGTTAACCAGATGATTAACAAAGAAGCGGTCAAACAGCGTCTTAACCGTGACGATCAGGGCATCTCTTTCACCGAGTTCTCCTACAACCTGTTGCAGGGCTATGACTTTGCCTGCCTGAACAAGCTGCACGGCGTCTCTCTGCAAATTGGCGGTTCCGACCAGTGGGGTAACATCACCTCCGGTATCGATCTGACCCGTCGCCTTCATCAGAATCAGGTGTTTGGTCTGACCGTGCCGCTGATCACCAAAGCAGACGGTACCAAGTTCGGTAAGACCGAAGGCGGTGCGGTATGGCTCGATCCGAAGAAAACCAGCCCGTACAAATTCTACCAGTTCTGGATCAACACGGCGGATGCCGATGTCTATCGCTTCCTGAAGTTCTTCACCTTTATGGATATCGAAGAGATCAATGCGCTGGAAGAAGAAGACAAGAACAGCGGTAAAGCACCGCGCGCCCAGTACGTGCTGGCGGACGAAGTGACCAAACTGGTTCACGGCGAAGAAGGTCTGGCGGCGGCGAAACGCATCACGGCGAGCCTGTTCAACGGCACCCTGAGCGATTTAAGCGAAGCGGACTTCGAACAGCTGGCGCAGGATGGCGTGCCGATGGTGGAGATGGAAAAAGGCGCCGATCTGATGCAGGCGCTGGTCGACTCCGAGCTCCAGCCGTCTCGCGGTCAGGCGCGTAAAACCATCGCCTCTAACGCGATCACCATCAACGGTGAGAAACAGGCCGATCCGGAATACACCTTTACCGACAACGACCGTCTGTATGGTCGCTACACGCTGCTGCGTCGCGGTAAGAAAAACTACTGCCTGGTCTGCTGGAAGTAATTAAAAGTATGCAGGGGCGTGGGAAACCACGCCCCTTTTGTTTTGACAGGGTTTGGTAAGTACAAGATGAAGAACATCCTCGCCATTCAGTCCCACGTTGTTTTTGGACATGCTGGCAACAGCGCTGCGGAATTCCCGATGCGCCGCCTCGGGGCCAACGTCTGGCCCCTCAATACCGTCCAGTTCTCGAATCACACCCAGTACGGTAAATGGACCGGCTGCGTGATGCCGCCGTCGCATCTGACGGAAATCGTTCAGGGCATTGCGGATATCGACCAGCTTAAACGCTGTGATGCTGTACTGAGCGGCTATCTGGGCTCGGCGGAGCAGGGGGAGCATATCCTCGGCATCGTGCGCCAGGTGAAAGCGGCTAACCCTGCGGCGAAATATTTCTGCGATCCGGTGATGGGGCATCCGGAAAAGGGCTGCATCGTAGCGCCGGGCGTTGCGGAGTTTCATGTCCGTCATGCGTTGCCCACCAGCGATATTATTGCGCCCAACCTGATTGAACTGGAGATCCTGAGCGAGCATCCGGTTAACAGCGTAGAAGAGGCTGTAAGCGCTTCTCGCGAGCTGATCGCTCAGGGGCCAGAGATTGTACTGGTTAAACACCTGGCACGCGCAGGATTGAGCCAGGACCGTTTTGAGATGCTGCTGGTGACGAAGGACGAAGCCTGGCACATCAGTCGACCGCTGGTGGATTTCGGTACACGTCAGCCCGTCGGGGTCGGTGATGTGACCAGCGGTTTACTGCTGGTGAAGCTCTTACAGGGCGCGAGCCTGCGCGATGCGCTGGAGCACGTGACGGCAGCCGTTTATGAAATCATGATTGCGACAAAGACGATGCAGGAATATGAGCTACAGGTGGTTGCGGCGCAGGATCGTATCGCGAAGCCGGAGCACTATTTCAGCGCCACACGGTTATAACCGTCCAGAGTTCGTAGGCCGGGTAAGCGTCAGCGCCACCCGGCAACACAGGCCACTCGGTTAATTCAGTCCTTCCGCTTTCAGCGCCGCTGCCACCGCAGGGCGTTCTGCCACGCGCGCCATATATGACGCAATATGATCTAACCCGTCCATGTTCAGCTTAACCGCGCGCGCCCAGCGCAGAACGGTAAACAGATAGGCATCGGCGATGGTGAAACGCGAGCCCCCAATCCACTGGTCGTCTTTCAGCGCGTCGTTGATGTACTGTAATTTTTTCTCCAGCAGCATGCGTACGGTGGGTTTGTACTCTTCCGGCGTGTCCGGGCGGAACAGAGGCGTAAAGCCTTTGTGCAGTTCGGTGGCAATATAGTTAAGCCACTCCAGCGTCTTATAGCGCGCAATGCTGCCGGTGGGGGCAAGGAGCTGACGATCCGGTACGTTGTCCGCCAGGAATTGCATAATCGCCACGCCTTCGGTCAGCAGGGTGCCATCATCCAGCAGCAGGGCCGGAACCTGCCCTTTTGGGTTAATCGCAAAAAAGTCATCCCCGTTTTCCAGGCGCTTTTTCATCAGGTCAACGCCGTCCAGCGTGAAATCCTTACCGCTCTCGCGAAGGGTGATATGCGAAGCAAGAGAGCAGGCGCCCGGTTTATAGAACAGTTTCATCGGTAACTCCTTTTTGCTGAGGTTCCCGCTATGTTAGTGCGCGTTCGGATAAAAAAAAAGCCGCTAATCAATTAGCGGCTTCTGTTCAGTCGTTTCCCGATGACATTACGCGTTAGCGGTGTTGGTCGCTTTAGCGGATTTGTCGTCGTCCTGCGTCATACGATTGAGTTTAGGTGCGGTCAGCAGCATCAGTACGGCAATCACGGCGGTCGCGATACCAATTTGCATGAACACGGTGCCGTAGACGTTCAGGGAGACCAGCGGGTCGGTAACGTTGTCCGGTACCGCCATCAGATTCGCAATCTTACCTGCAATGATCGCTGCACCCGCGGTAGTCAGGAACCAGCTACCCATGATGAAGCCCATCAGACGCTGAGGAACCAGCTGTGCAACCATCGCCAGGCCCAGACCGGAGATCATCAGCTCACCGATAGACTGCAACGCATAGCTCAGGATCAGCCAGTTAACAGAAACGATACCCGCATCGGTCGCGAATTTCGTCCCCAGCGGCAGCACCAGGAACGCGCCAGAGCACAGCACCATACCGATAGCGAACTTGTGCGGCATCGGCAGACGGTCACCCATCTTGTTATAGATAGCGGCCAGAATCGGGCTACCAATCATGATCCAGAACGGGTTCAGTGCCTGATACTGCTCCGGCTCGAACGCGATACCCAGAATGGAGTGTTCAACGTTGCGGATAGCGAAGAAGTTCAGAGACGTTGGCATCTGGCTGTACAGAACGAAGAAGATAATCGCTTCCAGCATCAGGATGAACGCCACAATCATCTTACGACGTGCCGCACCCTGCATCGCGAAGGCTTCTTTAGCGAAGATGATCACGATACCCAGCGCAACCACGGCCAGTACGGCACGTGCAATACCCTGGTTGTGCAGCAGCCAGGTGGCAACAGCGGCCAGGATCACAATGCCGACGATGGTTGCCAGCAGTTTGCCCATATGCACGGGTTCGAAGTCTGGTTTAGAACCATAATCTTTAACCCAGCTACGGCAGAACAGGAAGTTCACAACGGTGATCAGCATACCCACGAAGCTCAGCGCAAACGCTACGCTCCAGCCGAATTTCGCGGCCAGCCATGGGGTTGCCAGCATAGAGAAGAATGAACCGATGTTGATGGACATGTAGTACATGGTGAATGCACCGTCCAGACGCGGATCATCTTTGTTGTAGCAGGTAGAAAGCAGGGAGGACGGGTTAGCCTTAAAGAGGCCGTTACCTACCGCGATGGTGGCCATGCCCATGTATACCACGCCCGCATCGTGCCCGGACCATGCAACCAGACCATAGCCAATCGCCAGAACCACGGCGCCCAGCATAATCACGCGTTTCGTACCGAGGACTTTATCGCCTAACCAGCCGCCGATAGCGACCAGGCCATAGACCAGAGCACTGAAGGACGAGAACAGCGTGATGGAATCGGCTTCGGACATACCCAGTTGCTTCACCAGGTAAACGGCCATAATCCCTTGCAGGCCGTAGTAGCCAAAACGCTCCCATAATTCGATAGAGAAAATGAGATAGAACGCTTTAGGCTGTTTGAAAGCGTTCAGACTTACGCTTTCCTCTGTTGGTTTATTGTTTGCAGTCGACACATATACCTCTTTTTTTACATCCCATATTAACGGGGGTGTTCATAGCGTGATGACCGTAGTCCATCCGCTTTATAGTTATATTGGGAGGGGAAACGGCGGGTAATGTTCACTATCCAGCCCCATCTGGCAATACGTTTGTAATAATCTGTTACATATAACTGCGGCGGTATATTCATCGGTTCACGCAAATGTTATGCAGCGTTAAATTTCATCCGTTGAGAATTGTTGGTTTTTTTCACTGTAAATGACCCTGTTGAATGGCTGAATGGCGATATGTTCTGCTATTTTGGGTAAATGGCAGTGATATAGCCCATATTCTGAAAAATGACTGGTCTTATGTGCGGCGTGGAGTCGATGAGATCTTGTCTGGCTAAGGGGTAGGAAGGGTTTTAACAACAAAAATCCAACATCAGGTTATCAGAGTGATCGCGATCACAGATGTATAGAAATTTTTGGTGATGAAAAAACTATTAACCTGTTTGAGTGTTAAATGACCGAAGAATCGACAAGGCTTAATGTAAAAAGAGAGGGCAATTTATGGTCACCTGAGACGATACCAGAGCCCTTATTACAATTAAGGGCTTAGGCATGTAAAAAGGCTGACCGCTCAGGGATAGACTTTTTCTTTGTACTCACACAGATCTTCGATGATGCAGGAGCCGCAGCGTGGTTTACGTGCAATGCAGGTATAACGCCCGTGAAGGATGAGCCAGTGGTGGCAGTCCACCTTAAACTCCGCAGGGACCACCTTTAACAGCTTCTCTTCAACCTCTTCAACGTTCTTGCCCGGCGCGAACCGGGTGCGGTTAGAGACGCGGAAGATATGGGTGTCCACGGCGATCGTCGGCCAGCCAAACGCCGTATTTAGCACCACATTTGCCGTTTTCCGCCCGACGCCCGGCAACGCTTCCAGCGCAGCGCGATCTTCCGGAACTTCACCGCCGTGCTGCTCCAGCAGGATCCGGCAGGTCTTAATGACGTTTTCGGCCTTGCTGTTAAACAGGCCGATGGTCTTGATATAGGATTTCACCCCTTCAACGCCCAGCTCCAGCATGGCCTGGGGCGTATTGGCGACAGGGTAGAGCAGGGCCGTTGCTTTGTTGACGCTCACGTCAGTGGCCTGCGCGGAGAGCAGCACCGCGATCAGCAATTCAAACGGCGAGTTAAAATTCAGCTCCGTCGTTGGATGAGGGTTCTCATCGCGCAGGCGCGTGAGGATCGCTATGCGTTTCTCTTTATTCATGCTGCTTTCTCGGGTATCCCTTCCTGTACGCTGCGTTCAGCGGCGCGGCGCTTACGTTTTTCATCAATCAGGTATTTTAACGCCAGCATCATCCCAAGGCCAATGAAGGCTCCCGGGGGCAGCATCGCCAGCAGGAACGGGGTGTCCGTATGGAACACCTCAATGCGCAGCGACTTCGCCCAGCCGCCAAGCAGCGCATCAGCACCGTCAAAGAGCGTGCCGTTGCCCAAAATTTCACGCACGGAGCCGAGAACAAACATGGCGGCAGTGGCGCCCATGCCGATCGAAAACCCATCCAGCGCGGAGATGGCCGGGTTGTTTTTCACCGCGAAGGCCTCAGCGCGTCCAACGACAATACAGTTGGTCACGATAAGGGGGATGAAGATCCCGAGGGACTGGTACAGGCCAAATGCGTAGGCGTTAATCAGCATTTGCACAACGCTGACTACCGACGCAATGATCATGACATAAATCGGAATACGGATTTCCGACGGCGTCCAGCGGCGCAAAACAGAAATTGAGAAGTTGGTCAGGGTCAGCACCAGCGTAGTCGCCAGCCCCAGTCCGAGCGCGTTGGTGGCGGTAGATGTCACCGCCAGCAGCGGGCACAACCCCAGCAGCTGTACCAGTGCCGAGTTGTTTTTCCAGAGTCCCTGGACGATAACCTCTTTAACCTGGCTCATGGTCACTCCTCACAGGCGGAAAGGTGATTGATCTGCGCGGGCAGCGTTTCGGCATATAGCCCGGCGCGTTTGACGGCGTTAACTACCGCGCGAGGCGTAATCGTGGCGCCGGTGAACTGGTCAAACTCGCCGCCATCTTTTTTCACCGCGAAAGCGGGATCGTCCTCGCCGTGAATCATCTTCCCGGCGAAGTGTAAAATCCAGTCGCTTAAGCGGGTTTCAATTTTGTCGCCAAGGCCCGGCGTTTCGTGATGTTCCGTCACGCGCGTGCCCAGCACGGTGCCGGAAAAATCACTGCCCACAAGCAGCTGAATCGCGCCGGAGTAACCGTCCGGCGCGGTGGCTTCCATGACGGCACCCACCGGGCTATCGCCCTTACGGGCAATATAAACGCGGTGCGCCCCTTTACCGAGTTGGGGGGCCTGCACAACAAAGCAGCTTTTTTGCAGATCGTTATCATAAAGATCTGATGGGATCACCTGATCGAACAGCGCTTTTTGCTGCTTGATTGCCTGCTCTTCAATGGTGTTTTTCGTCAGTTCATTCACCAGCGCGGTCATTCCGGTGAGGGCGGCGGCGAAGATCGCCAGCGTGACGCCGTGTTTTTGCATTGTCTTTAGCATGGCGTGACCCTTAGCGATGGCCGTACACGCGCGGACGCGTGTAGTAGTCGATGAGCGGAACGGTGATATTCGCCAGCAGCACGGCAAAAGCCACGCCGTCCGGATAGCCGCCAAAGCTGCGAATGAGCCAGACCATCAGGCCCGCCAGCGCGCCGAAAATCAGACGGCCACGGTTAGTGGTGGAGGCGGTGACCGGATCGGTCAGAATAAAGAATGCCCCGAGCATGGTCGCGCCGGAGAGCAGATGGAGCTGCGGGCTGGCCAGTGAATCCGGTGAAATAACCCAGCCGAGCGTCGAGCAGACGGCCAGCGTCACCAGGAAGCTCACCGGAATATGCCAGCGGATCGCTTTTTGTTGCAGCAGGAAGGCGCCGCCCAGGAGGTAGGCCAGATTGACCCACTGCCAGCCAGCGCCCGCCAGCACGCCGCTGAAAATGGAGGATTTCATCACCTGCTCAACGCTGTGACCGGCGCGCAGGGAGGTTTTGAAGGTATCAAGCGGGGTGGCCTGGCTGATACCGTCCACGCCCATGCGAAGCGCGTTCATATCCGCGCCCAGCGCGGTGTGGCCGGTAAAGATAACGTGCAGGGCATCCATAAAGCCGGGCACGGTGGCGGCGATCTCATGCGGCGGCAGCCAGCTGGTCATCTGTACCGGGAAGGAGATCAGCAGCACCACGTAGCCAATCATCGCCGGGTTAAACGGATTATGGCCCAGCCCGCCGTACAGCTGTTTAGCGATAATCACCGCAAATACCGTCCCCAGCATCACCATCCACCACGGGGCGAACGGCGGAATGCTGATGGCCAGCAGCAGACCGGTCAACAGGGCTGAGTTATCGCTCAGGATGCGCGTGACGTCCATTTTGCGCAGCTTCAGGATCGCGGCTTCTGCTGCAACGGCGCTGGCACAACCCAGAATCAACTGGAAAAGCGTACCCCAGCCGAAAAACCAACACTGAACGGCAATACCTGGCAGCGCGGCCAGGCACACCAGCATCATAATACGCGATGTCTGGCGCTGGTTATGGGTATACGGGGAACTTGCAATTCTGAAAACCATTTAATCCTCGTTAACGGCTTGCTGCGCGGCTTTCTTTGCCTGAACGCGCGCAATCGCGGCGGCGACTGCGGCTTTGCGTGGATCGTCGTTAGCGGCCGCAGGCAGGTCGTCCTGCTGCGCCGCTTTTCGTGCTTTCGCGCGGGCGATGGCCGCTTCAACGGCGGCTTTACGCGGGTCGACGGGCGCTTCACTCTCTTCGGCAGGCTGACTCTGCGCTGCTTTACGTGCTTTGGCGCGGGCAATAGCCGCTTCCACGGCCGCCTTGCGCGGATCCGTCGCTTCCTGTTCAACCACTACCGACTGCTGTCCGGCTTTGCGGGCTTTTGCACGGGCGATAGCCGCCTCCACCGCCGCTTTACGCGGGTCGAAGTCGGCTTCCGGATTGACGTTTTGCGCTTTCTCCGCCTGACGTGCGCGCGCTTCGGCTTTACGCGCCTCGCGGGCTGCAATCGCTTCGCTGTTATCCGGCTTCTGTCCCGCCACGATCGCTACCGCCTGGGCGGCAGTGGCTTTTTTCTCGCGCACGCGGGCCAGGGCTGCGTTAATGGCGTCCTGATCTTTGGCCGCAGGCTGCACGGCGGCCTGCTTATGCCGTTCCTGACGGGCTTGTTTCTCGTGCTCCAGTCGCGCCTGGCGCGCTTCAAATCGGGCCTTCGCTTCAGCGGCACGTTTTTCTTCCATGGAGATCGCGTAGATTTCGGCTTTCTCCTGACGGAAGTACTGCACCAGCGGAATATTGCTTGGGCAGACCCAGGCGCAGGCACCGCATTCAATGCAGTCAGCCAGGTTGTGCGCCTGAGCTTTATCGTGCAGCTGGCCTTTGCTGTACCAGTACAGCTGCTGCGGCAGCAAATCTGCCGGACACGCGTCCGCGCAGGCGCTACAGCGGATGCAGCCTTTCTCTTCCTGCGTTTCGCCCATCTCCGATGGGGATGGGGCCAGCAGGCAGTTGGTAATCTTCACTACCGGCACGTCGAGCCACGGCAGGGTAAAGCCCATCAGCGGGCCGCCCATAATGACCATCTGATCGCTTCCCGGGCAGAAGTCCGCCTGTTCAAGCAGATGACGTACCGGCGTACCCAGACGCGCCCAGACGTTACCGGGACGGGAGACGGACTCGCCGGTCAGCGTGACGACGCGTTCGGTCAACGGCTCACCGTCGATGACCGCACGCTTCACCGCGTAAGCGGTACCCACGTTTTGCATCAGCACGCCGATGTCGGACGAACGGCCCCCGTGGGGTACCTGTTTACCGGTCAGGATCTGCGTCAGCTGCTTTGCCCCGCCGGACGGGTATTTCGTCGGGATCACGCGAAGACCAATATCATGGCTGTCGGCCAGCACCGCGCGCAGCATCGAAATGGCCTGCGGTTTATTGTCCTCAATACCGATCAGCACGTCACGGGGTTGCAGAATATGCGCAAGGATGCGAATACCTTCCACCACCTGCGCCGCGCAGTCCTGCATCAGACGGTCATCGGCGGTAATGTACGGTTCGCACTCGGCGGCGTTGATAATCAGCGTTTCGATTTTATCACCGCCGCCGTGCAGCTTGACGCCGGTCGGGAAGCCAGCGCCCCCGAGACCCGCCACGCCGAACTGATGAATGCGTGCAATCAGCTCTTCACGGCTGCGGGCACGGTAGTCGCTCCAGCCGTCACGATCGATCCAGCGGTCTTCGCCATCGGCTTCAATGATGACGCTCAGCTCAGACAAGGCCGACGGATGGGCAACGGTATGGGGGGCAATGGACACCACCTTACCGGAAGTCGGGGCATGTATCGGCAGCATCCGTCCGCGACCAAAGGTCAGCGGCTGACCGCGAAGAACGCTATCGCCTTCCTTCACGCACAGCTCACCCTCAGCGCCGATGTGCTGTTTGAGTGGCATAACGTAACGGGTCGCCAGCGGGATCTGGCGCAGCGGCGTGCCGTTAGACTGCGATTTCATTTCCGGCGGATGAATACCGCCATCGAAATCCCAGATCTTCTCTTTTCTGAAAGCAGAAAATAACTTAAGCATGTTGTTCCACAGGAATATTGCGAACCGGAATGGTCTGAAGATCCCACTTCCAGTTTTCGGTAGTCGTTTCAACCGGGCGTAGTTCTATACACTGCGTCGGGCAGGGCGCCACGCAGAGATTACAGCCGGTGCACAGATCCGCCACAACGGTGTGCATCGCGCGCGTAGCGCCCACAATGGCGTCTACGGGACACGCCTGAATACATTTGGTGCAGCCGATGCAGTTGGCTTCGTCGATCACAGCAAGGGCACGGATCGGCTCCTGCGCCTGTTCATCGCCGTCGACAGGCTGCGGATCGACGTTAAGCAGCGCGGCAATTTTAAGCATGACGGCTTCGCCACCCGGCGCGCAGCGGTTGATCTTTTCTCCCTGCACGCCCACCGCCTCAGCGTAAGGGCGACAGCCAGGGTAGCCGCACTGCCCGCACTGGCTTTGCGGTAAAAGCTCATCAATTTTTTCAACAACCGGATCGTCCTCTACCGCAAAACGGCGGGAGGCATAACCCAGAATGACGCCAAAGACGAGTCCCAGTACGCTGATGGACGCGATGGCAATCCAGATAGCACTCATTACAACTTCACCAGACCACTAAAGCCCATAAAGGCCAGAGACATTAAACCGGCGGTCACCAGGGCGATGGCGTTACCGCGAAACGGCGCGGGAATATCCGCCGCTGCCAGACGTTCGCGAATCGACGCGAACAGGACCATAACAAAGGAGAAACCGACCGCCGCGGAAAAACCGTACAGCGCCGACTGCATGAAATTATGCCCAAGGTTGATGTTGAGCAGCGCCACGCCCAGCACCGCACAGTTAGTGGTGATGAGGGGCAAAAAGATGCCCAGCAGACGATACAGGGCAGGGCTGGTTTTTCGCACAACCATTTCGGTAAACTGCACCACGACCGCGATGACCAGGATAAAGGACAAGGTGCGCAGGTAAAGCATGTCCAGCGGGATCAGGATCCAGGTGTCAATCAGCCATGCGCAAATGGAGGCCATCGTCATCACGAAGGTGGTAGCCAGCCCCATGCCCATTGCCGTCTCCAGCTTTTTGGAGACGCCCATAAACGGGCACAGGCCAAGGAACTTCACCAGTACGAAGTTATTAACCAGCACAGTTCCGACAAAGAGCAATAAGTAATCGGTCATTATTTAGCCTGAAATAAAATAGCCGCCTATTATCGGATAAACGACAACAGGCCACAACAGGTTAACTGTAAGGTTATTACGGGTTAACGAAGGTCTTCTTAACGCGCGTCGAACGCTTGAAATAGGGCACCAGAAGCGCCGTTGCCAGCAGCGGAAACAGGAGCTGGCGAACCGCCAGCGCGTCAGATACTGGCGAAAAAGCGAACGCTTTAACGGCCAGCAGCACGGAGACAAGCAGCCAGATAATATAATGTTTCGGCACGTTTTTGCGGCGCTTAAAGAAGGCGATGGTCAGCCACAGCGTGTAGTACCACATTGCGATCGCGAAAACGAACGACACAAACCACGTTGCAATATTAAGCGCACTCTGGGACATCAGCGTCTGAATAGCATGAGGCGTAACCAGTGCGGTGGTGTAAAGCAACAGCGCCAGCGATGCGCTTAATAGTGCCACCAGCAGCCATGCCAGCGGGGCGATTAACCAGCCCCCAATTCTTTCTCCAGGCAATGCGGTCATACGCTCTCCCATAGTCTGCGCGAAATGTTATACAGAAATTTGCAGGGCGGAGAGTATATAACATTTCGCGCCGAAGGCTACTTTCTTATACAACGTAACGCCAGACGGACTTAGGCACTTCCCCCACGTTGAACAGACGACCGCCGGAGACGAGTTCGGCGCGACGATGGTCAGCAGCGCGGTACATATTGATGATGTCCTGATTATCCGACAGCGTGTAGTTCAGATGGTCAAACAGTTTTTCCAGGCTTTCAAGGGAATTGATCTTGCGAAATTTTAATAAATAGTCCTGAACTGTCATATTAATAAGTTTCCATATAAAAGGGTAATACCCATAAAGGTAATGCGTTCGAATAATAAACGGATTAATAAAGACGTAAACTGTCCACTCGGGTAACGCGACGAAATTAGGAGTTTTCTTTGCGAAGAATCAGGCATCAGCAGATGCCTGGAAGAGAAGGGTAACCCCGTTCATTACGGCTGGCAATACGTACCATAACGTAATGTGTCACGCTTTATGACGGTATGGCTTACTTTTGTTGTGCGACAGTGACGGGCTCCGGCGGCTGGTAGTTATCGATATGGCTGGCAATGCCAAGCAACACGACCGAAACCCCAAGGACAATCCATCCCGCTAATTCAATGATTCGATTAATTATTGACGTCATAATTTGTGTTTGTAATTTATCCATAAATACAGATTACAAATGTTACAGCGCCCTTTTCTCCAGAGCAAGCGCTTTGGGAACGATTCCTCGTGACAATATGTCTCCTTTAATGCGGCGTTACAAAAAAACGTTTCCGCGGGATGCTATTTTAACGCACAGGGCACATTATTAATCTGTGCGATAAGCACAGGGCCAGTGATAAATAAGCGCACAGCGAGGGGCACACGATGAGTGAAAACATCCGCGTCGGTCTTATTGGCTACGGGTACGCAAGTAAAACCTTTCATGCACCTCTGATTGCCGGCACGCCGGGCATGGCGCTGGCGGCTATTTCAAGCAGCGATGAAGCCAAAGTCCACGCCGACTGGCCCACCGTGCCGGTGGTGACGGAGCCTAAGCATCTGTTTAACGATCCTAATATTGACCTTATTGTTATCCCTACCCCTAACGACACCCACTTCCCGCTGGCGAAAGCGGCGCTGGAGGCGGGTAAACACGTTGTCGTCGATAAGCCCTTTACCGTGACGTTGTCACAGGCGCGAGAGCTGGACGCGCTGGCGCGAAGCCTGGGGCGGTTATTGTCGGTCTTTCACAACCGGCGCTGGGACAGCGATTTCCTGACGGTGAAAGCGCTGCTGAGCGAAGGCACGCTCGGGGAAATTGCCTATTTTGAATCGCACTTCGATCGTTATCGTCCGCAGGTGCGTGACCGCTGGCGCGAGCAGGCGGGGCCGGGCAGCGGCATCTGGTATGACTTAGCGCCGCATCTGCTCGATCAGGCCGTCCATCTGTTTGGTCTGCCCGTGAGCATGACGGTCGATTTAGCGCAGCTCAGGCCGGGCGCGGAGACAACCGACTATTTTCACGCGATTTTAAGCTATCCTCAGCGCCGCATCGTGCTGCACGGGACAATGCTTGCGGCTGCGGAATCGGCCCGCTATATCCTTCACGGGGCGCGCGGCAGCTACGTGAAGTTCGGCCTGGATCCCCAGGAAGAGCGCCTCAAAAATGGCGAACGCTTACCGCAGGAGGACTGGGGCTACGACATGCGGGACGGGGTGGTGACGCGTGCGGAGGGCGAGACGCTGGTTGAGGAAACGGTGTTGACCCTGCCGGGGAATTACCCGGCCTACTACGCTGCAATCCGTGACGCGCTGAACGGTTCAGGTGAAAATCCGGTTCCGGCGAGCCAGGCCATCCAGATTATGGAGCTCATCGAGCTGGGGATCGAATCTGCCAGACATCGCGCCACGCTCTGTCTGGCATAGGTGTTAAATACGTTTGTAGGCCGGGTAAGGCGTAGCCGCCCCCCGGCAAAGGGTTTATGCGGTCGCCACCTTATCCCGAAGCGCCTGTTTCTCTTCAGGCGTCAGGAAGGCAATTTCCAGCCCGTTGATTTGTGCCTGACGGATCTGCTCGCGGCTCAGTCCGGCCTGCGGTGCGGCGACAGTGTATTCATGAATAATATCCACGCCCTGAACGGCCGGATCGTCCGTGTTCAGTGAAGCGAGAACCCCGTGTTCCAGGAAGGTTTTCAGCGGGTGTTGCGCCAGCGATGCCACCGTACTGGTCTGAATATTGGAGGTCAGGCAGGATTCAATTCCGATACGTTGCTCTGCGAGGAAATCCATCAGCGCACGATCTTCAATCGCCTTCACGCCGTGACCGATACGTTCCGCACCCAGCTCACGAATGGCCTGCCAGATGCTTTCCGGCCCCGCGGCTTCACCCGCATGAACGGTAATGTGCCAGCCGGCATCACGTGCGCGGTTGAAATGAGACAGGAACAGGCTGCCCGGGAAGCCCAGCTCGTCACCGGCGAGGTCGATGGCGGTGATCTGGTCGCGATGCGCCAGTAACGCCTCCAGCTCCTGAAGACAGGCCGCTTCACCGAAGGTACGGCTCATAATGCCGATTAAACGCGCCTGAACGTCAAAGGTTTTGCAGCCTTCACGCACGCCTTCAATGACCGCTTCAACCACGCCCGCCACGGGCAGGTTGTGGGTCATCGCCATATAGCCCGGGGAGAAACGCAGCTCGACATAGTGCAGGCCGTTGCGTGCGGCATCTTCAATGTTTTCAAAGGCGACACGGCGACAGGCATCGAGCGAGGCCAGCATCTTCACGCCCCAGTCGAGCTTGCTCAGGAAACTCACCAGATCCGGCTCGTTCGACGTGACCTGGACATGGGGGATCAGGGTTTCGAGCGTTTCAGCAGGAAGCGTCAAATTGAACTGGCGGCCAAGATCGAGAATGGTTTGGGCACGAATGTTGCCGTCAAGATGGCGGTGAATATCGGTTAAAGGCAGGCGTGTATCAATCATGGTCGCACTCTTTGCTGGTTAAAGTGCGCCATATTATAAAAACAAAACGGGGTAAAAAGCTATTTGCGCAAGGGAATATTCCGTTGCGCAAATAATTTACAGCAGCGTGTTGATGCCCGCGATGAGGCGCTGAACGCCCTGTTCAAGCTTACTACGGGGGCAACCCGCATTCAGACGAACGTAGCCTTTTCCTTCTGCTCCATAGGTATATCCCGGCATGATGGCCACTTTTTGCTGCTCAATCAGCACCTTTTGCAGCGTATTGTCGTCAATACCGAGCGGACTGAGGTCGATCCAGGCCAGATAGGTAGCCTCAGGCGGTTGCCAGCTGAGTGCCGGAAAGGCGGTATTCAGTTCGTCAGCAATATAGCGCAGATTTTCTGCAAGATATGCCCGCAGCGCATCCAGCCAGGGTTCGCCCTGCCGATAAGCCGCAATGTGTGCGGTCAGCGCCAGCACGGAAGGGGAAGAGAGCCCGTCCCGGCCTTTTAATGCATTCAGATAGGCGTTACGGCTGTCGTTATCGGCGATAAGCCCGTAGGCGCCCGTCAGCGCCGGAATGTTGAAGCTCTTGGATCCCGAGGTCAGCAGCGCCCATTTGCCACTCGCCACCTCATTCCAGGGCGTATGGCGATGCGTTCCCCATACCATATCCATATGAATTTCGTCGCTGATTACCGCCACATCGTATCGTCTGCAAAGCGCCGCCATTGTGGCCAGCTCGTCCCGCGTCCAGACTTTGCCGGTCGGGTTTTGCGGGCTACACAGCAGCAAAATCGTGTTTTCCGGTTTTGCCAGCGCCGCTTCCAGCGCGGCCATATTGCCGTCCCAGCCATGCGCCGTTTTCTGCATCGGCACGGAAACAACGTTACGCTGGTTGCCGTCGACCGCTTTGTAAAACGCATCATAAGCCGGAGTATGAACCACCACGCCGTCGCCAGGCGAGGACCAGATGCGGATCAGCTCAGAGACCATATAAATAACCGACGGTCCATACACCACGGTTTCGCTATCAATTTGACTGTTAAAGCGTTGCCGGAACCAGTGCGCTACGGCGGCCAGGAAGTCGTCATTTTTCCAGCGACTGTAGCCAAACACCCCGTGGTTAATTCGCTGGTGCAGCGCTTCGGTAATGCAGGGGGCGGTGGCAAAATCCATATCAGAGATGGTGAAGGGCAGCAGGTCGGCAGCGCCAAAACGGTCGGAGACATAATCCCACTGGGTACACCAGGTGCCGTGTCGATCCACGACGGTAGAAAAATCAAACATGACGGTGCTCCGTAAAGTAAAACCCCCTCATAACGAGGGGGGCGAGGCATCAGGCTTCGACGGTTCGCATCAGGGTTGCCAGCTCATCCTTCACTGACTGAACCTGCGGGCCAATGACGACCTGCAAATTGTGTTGATTTAACTGTACCACGCCGATAGCCCGGTTAGCTTTAAGGGCGTTGGTGTCCACTTTCGACATGTCTGCCACCGACAGGCGCAGGCGGGTGATGCAGTTATCCAGAGAGGTGATGTTATCCGCACCGCCCAGCGCCGCCAGAATAGCCGGCGTGTTATAGCCGGATTTACCCACGGTTCCGGCTACCGCCTGTTCAACGCTGGTGGCCGTATCGGCATCGCGGCCTGGCGTTTTCAGGTTAAAGCGGGTGATGGCGAAGCGGAAGATCCCGTAGTACACCGCAAACCAGATGGCCGCCACTACCGGCACCAGATACCACTTGGTAGACAGGCCGTGCAGGATACCGAACACCACGAAGTCGATCACGTTGCCGTCGGTATTGCCGATGGTGACGCCCAGCACCGCCATCACGGTGAAGCCCAGGCCGGTCAGCACGGCGTGAATGAGGTACAGCACCGGCGCTACGAACAGGAACAGGAACTCGATAGGCTCGGTAGTGCCGCCTACGACGCAGGCGATCACGCCGGAAATCAGCAGGCCTTTAATTTTATGACGGTTTTCTGGACGGGCGCAGTGGTACATCGCCAGCGCCGCGCCGGGCAGACCGCCGAGGAAGGCAGGCATTTTACCCTGTGACAGGAAACGGGTCGCGCTTTCAGAGAAGCCGTGCGTGGTCGGGCAGCTCAGCTGCGCCTGGAAGATGGTCAGCGCGCCGCTCACGGAGTGGCCGCAGACGTCCATGGTGCCGCCCGCTTCGGTAAAGCGGATCAGGGCAACCAGAATGTGCTGTAGGCCGAACGGTAGCAGCAGACGTTCGCCCGTGCCGAAAATCATCGGTCCGAAATCACCCGCGCCGTTGATAATGCGGCCAATACCGGCAATCCCCATCGCAAAAACGGGCCAAATCAGGGGGATGATCAGGCCAAACAGCCCCATCACAACCAGCGTAATAATTGGCACAAAGCGGGTGCCGCCGAAGAAGGCCAGCGCATCGGGCAGGCGGATGTTATGGAAGCGCTCGTGCAGCATCCAGATGATCACCCCGGCGATCACGGCTCCCAGGATCCCGGTGTCGATGGACTGAATGCCGATCACGCTCTGAATGTTATTGGCTTTCAGTACGGCCGCGTCGGTCGTCGGCAGTATGCCTTTCGCGGTCAGCCAGAAGTTAACCGCAAGGTTCATGACCGCATAGCCCACGAAGCCCGCAAAGGCCGCCACGCCTTTATTTTCGCGCGCCAGGCCCAGAGGGATGGCGATACAGAACATCACCGGCAGGAAACTGAAGGCAAACGATCCGACCTTGCTCATCCAGATGAAGATCGCCTGAAGTACCGGATTTCCCAGGAAAGGGATCAGGGTAATGACATCGTGGCTGCTTAACGAACTGCCGATCCCCAGCATGATCCCGCAAAAGGAGAGAAGTGCCACGGGCAGCATAAAGGTCTTACCCAGTTGCTGGAAAAACTCCCACAGCGATATTTTTTGTGCTGCTTTCGTCGTCATAAAACGACTCCTTAAATGGTAGAAAGAGATTTAACGGCCTCGATGCAGCGAGAAGATAAAACGTTTTATCAAACTTTAGTGCGCGCTAAATCACATTCTCAGGCTTTTACTGGTAGTATAAAGATAACGTATTGATAAAACGTTTTAGCGTTCTCATTATCAGGGAGTCACGCCACCACATGGCTGTAGCGAAAAAGATCACCATCAACGATGTCGCGCTGGCGGCGGGGGTTTCCGTCAGCACCGTTTCGCTGGTACTGAGCGGAAAGGGGCGCATCTCTCCTGCAACGGGTCAGCGCGTCAACGAGGCCGTTGAGCAGCTGGGCTTTGTGCGAAATCGCCAGGCGTCGGCGCTGCGCGGCGGACAAAGCGGGGTGATAGGGCTGATCGTTCGCGACCTCACCTCGCCGTTTTATGCAGAACTGACCGCGGGGCTTACCGAGGCGCTTGAAGCGCAGGGGCGAATGGTGTTTCTGCTCCACGGTGGGCGCGAACCGGAGCAGCTGCTCTCCAGGCTGGATATGCTGCTGACGCAAGGGGTGGATGGGGTGATAGTGGCCGGTGCGTCCGGCGTGGGCAGCGAACTTTGTGAGCGCGCCGCGCAAAAAGGGGTACCGCTGGTGTTTGCGTCGCGCGCCAGCTATCTCGACGAAGCCGATACCCTTCGCCCGGATAACATGCAGGCCGCGCAAATGCTGACCGAACATCTTATTCATCGCGGCCATCAGCGTATCGCCTGGCTTGGCGGTAAAAGCTCGTCCCTCACGCGTGCCGAGCGGGTGGGCGGTTACTGCTCCACGCTCATCAAATACGGCCTACCGTTTCACAGCGAATGGGTGGTGGAGTGCGAATCCAGCCAGAAGAAAGCCGCAGAAGCCATCGGCACGTTGCTCCGCACCAGCCCGACAATCAGCGCGGTGATTTGCTATAACGATGTGATTGCGATGGGGGCGTGGTTCGGCTTGATCCGCGCCGGACGCCAGAGCGGTGAGGGCGGGGTAGAAACCTTCTTTGGTCACCAGGTGGCGCTCGGGGCGTTTGCCGATGTGGGTGAAAATGCGCTGGACGATCTCCCCATCGTCTGGGCGACGACGCCGGCTCGTGAAATGGGGTACACCCTCGCGGACAGGATCATGCAGCGGATCGAGAAGGCGGACGTCCAGGCCGGGCATCAGATTGTGGCGGCGCGGTTAGTGACGGTGAAGTGACGCAGGCTCAGAATCGTAGGCCGGGTAAGGCGCAGCCGCCACCCGGCAATAAAAAACCCCTCGTGCGAGGGGTTTTGTCGTTTACTGCTGCGGTACTGCCGGCGGCGCTGCCGGTTCAGCCGGTGCCGGAATGCCCAGCGTCGGCATACCAAACATGCCGACAAAATCTTCCAGCGGCATTTTGTCGCCGTTGAGCGTTACCTGACCATTAGCATATTGCAGGCTGGTGGAAATGGTGTTGTCTTCCACTTTCGTGATGCGGAACATCTGGCCCATCGCCGCCAGGCCTTTCACCTGCTGGTTCGCCAGTTTGCCTGCATCCTCTTCACCATAACCTTCAAGCTTCGCAATCTGCGTCATGAACTCGGTCGCCATATCCATCGGGATAGTCAGCTTGCTGTCGAGCGACTTCACGCTGCGGTCAACTTCCTGCGCCAGGGTCTGCGGCTCGCCGGTAGCGGCTGCCGGATCCTTCAGGAACAGCGACAGGTTGAAGTTGGTTTCGCCCTTGTCGTTTTTCCAGCTCAGTGGCGCAACGGTAATTACCGGCTCGCCTTTCAGCAGGATCGGCAGGTTATTAAACAGCACGCTCATCGCCTGCTGCTGGTACGCCTGCGGATTCTGTTGCAGGGCGGCATCGGTCAGCAGAGCCTGGCTCTCTTTGCTGTATTTCTGGCTAAATTCGTGCCATGCCTGGCCGTCAATGTTGCCGATTTTCAGTGACAGCTTGCCGGTACCCAGGTCCTGATTCTGAACCTTCAGGCTTTTCAGGCTGTAATCCAGCTGGGTGTTGATGCTTTTACCGTCTTTGGACACGTCCGACTTGCCGTCCAGATCCATGCCTTCCAGCACCGCCATCTCTTTGCCTTCAATCGCAATGGCGATCTTATCGAGGCTCAGCTTCTGGTCGCCAATACGCTCGTCAAAATCGGTCATGCGGCTGTTGCCGCTGGCCTTCAGGTTGTTAAAGGTGAGCTGAACCTTCTGGTTATATTCATTAACTGAATTCACCAGGCCGCTTTCAGCATCGCCTGTCAGGGAGACATTCTTGCCGTCACGATCGGCGTCAAGCTTGAAATTACCGCCGCTGAAGGCGACTTTATCGGTGCCTTGTTCATAATTCAGCGCTTTCAGGTCGATGTCGGAATGCGTATCGCCGGCATAGCTGATGCGGGTATTGATCTCAAACGGCGACGTATTTTTCGCCATATCGAACAGCGGCTTCGTCACCTCATTATTGACCAGTACGGTTCTGGCTGATGCCATGGAGGGGATCAGGTTAAATTTCTTCAACTGCGCCAGCGGGAACGGACCGTGGCTGACCACCTCATCCAGAACCACGCTCTGGCCCGGTTTCAGCCAGGCGTTCTGATTACCCGCAACCGGCTTCACCACCACCTGCATATGGCTGGTAAACACGCCGCGCTGGTAATTCTGGTAGCTCAGCTCCAGGCCTGCTTCAGGCGCGCTGCGCTTAATCTCGCTGTTTGCCTGCGCCATCATCTCTGCCAGACGGCTTTCCAGCTGTTTCCCGGTATACCAGGAAGCACCCGTCCAGATCACGCCTAAAGCAACAATCACTCCTACCGCTACGACCGATTTTTTCATTGCGATTATCCCTAAAATGAAACCAGGCGGTCAAAACCGCCTGGTGTTACAACGCCTGTTACTAGCTTAGCAAGAGTTGTTAAAAAATTCAGTAAGTCCCTAAAGCTTATTAAAAACGCGCGCCAGACGGCCAGTGCCGCTTACCAAGACAGGCGACTCGTTTGCCGGAACAAAAGCGGATTCCCCCGGCTTGAGCACCAGACGCTCGCTACCGTTATGAAAGGTCGCTTCACCTTCCACGCAGAACAGGATCGCCGCGCTCTCCTGAGCAATGGCAGTTTCGTCTGCGCTAAGGTCGTGCAGGGAGAAGGCAAAATCGTCAACCGGGATCGGGAAGTCCAGCTCTGCGCCGTTTTTCACCGGCTGGGTAAGCAGCTCCGCAGCAGGTTTCGCCTCGAACTTCACGTTGGCAACCAGCTCAGGGATGTCGATGTATTTAGGCGTCAGGCCCGCGCGTAGCACGTTATCGGAGTTAGCCATCACCTCCAGCGCCACGCCGTTCAGGTAGGCGTGCGGGGTTTCAGCGAACAGGAACATCGCTTCGCCCGGATTGAGCTTCACCACGTTCAGCAGCAGCGGAGAGAAGAGGCCGCTGTCGTCCGGGTAAAACGCGGAAATCACGCGAATGGTCTCCCATGGCTCACCTTGCTGGCCGTTCAGCGCGGCTTTCAGCACCGCCAGCGCGTGGGATTTTTCCTCGCCCTGCATATTCAGCAGGCTGGCAAACAGCGCGCTCAGGGCTTCCGCGGTAGGGTTCTCCAGGAAGTGGGCGATAGCCTTGTGCGCCCCGGCGACCGGTTGCAGCAGAGAAATAATCTCGGAAAACTCGCGGAAGGCATTCATCGCCAGGAAAGGGGTAAGGGCGAACACCAGTTCCGGCTTGTGGTTAGGATCTTTGTAGTTACGTTCTGCCGCGTCTAACGGAATACCTGCGGCATTTTCTTTGGCAAACCCGATTTCAGATGCTTTTTTGTTTGGATGAACCTGAATGGAGAGCGGCTGATCGGCGCACAGTACCTTGAACAGAAACGGCAATTCACCAAAACGATTTGCCACTTTTTCGCCGAGCAGCGCAGCCTTGTCGGCGTCGATGACGTCACGCAGGCCGCGAACCTGGCCGCTGGCATCTTCTATTTTTGAGCTGCTCTTCGGGTGCGCGCCCATCCACAGCTCTGCCATCGGCAGATTGTCCGGGTTGGCGATACCGTAGAGTTCCGTTAACGCAGTTTTACTTCCCCAGGCGTAGTTTTGCACTGAGTTGATGAGTTTTTGCATTATCAAGCCCTGATTCAAATGTGGAATTAACTCCGGGTATTAAAGCAATAAACCGGATGGAAGTAACCTGCGGATGTAAAAAGTCGTACTAGTCTCAGTTTTTGTTAAAAAATTGTGTAGGATAAGCTGACTCGCTTTTAAGCCGGGCAGCGGAACATCTGCCCTGAATAAACAGACCGACGCAGTAAGTGAGAGAACAATGTCGAATAAACCCTTCCATTATCAGGATCCTTTCCCCCTCAGTCAGGATCGGACCGAGTATTACCTGTTAACCCGCGATTACGTTTCTGTCTCTGAGTTTGAAGGGCAGGAGATCCTCAAAGTTGACCCACAGGCGCTTACGCTGCTGGCGCAGCAGGCCTTCCACGATGCTTCCTTTATGCTTCGTCCGGCGCATCAGCAGCAGGTTGCCGATATCCTGAGCGACCCGGAAGCCAGCGAGAACGACAAATACGTCGCGCTGCAATTCCTGCGTAACTCGGATATCGCGGCGAAAGGCATTCTGCCGACCTGCCAGGACACCGGCACGGCCATTATCACCGGTAAAAAAGGCCAGCGCGTCTGGACCGGCGGCGGTGACGAAGCGGCGCTGGCGCACGGCGTCTACAACACCTACACCGAAGATAACCTGCGCTACTCGCAAAACGCGGCGCTGGATATGTACAAAGAGGTGAACACCGGCACTAACCTGCCGGCGCAGATTGACCTCTACAGCGTCGACGGTGACGAATATAAATTCCTCTGCATCGCCAAAGGCGGCGGTTCAGCCAACAAAACCTATCTTTACCAGGAAACCAAAGCGCTGCTGACTCCGGGCAAGCTGAAGAACTATCTGGTCGAGAAGATGCGCACCCTCGGCACCGCGGCCTGTCCGCCGTACCATATCGCGTTTGTGATTGGCGGTACGTCCGCTGAAAGCACCCTGAAAACCGTCAAGCTGGCCTCCACCAAATACTACGATGGGCTGCCAACGGAAGGTAACGAGCATGGTCAGGCGTTCCGCGACGTGCAGCTTGAGCAGGAACTGCTGACCGAAGCGAAGAATCTGGGGCTGGGCGCGCAGTTTGGCGGGAAATACTTCGCGCATGACATTCGCGTGATCCGACTCCCGCGTCACGGCGCATCCTGCCCGGTGGGCATGGGCGTGTCGTGCTCTGCGGATCGTAACATCAAGGCCAAGATCAACCGCGACGGCATCTGGATCGAAAAGCTGGAGAACAACCCGGGTAAATATATCCCGGAAGCGCTGCGTAAAGCGGGTGAGGGCGAAGCTGTGCGCGTTGACCTGAACCGTCCAATGAAGGAGATCCTGGCCCAGCTTTCACAGTATCCGGTTTCAACGCGCCTCTCCCTGAACGGGACAATTATCGTGGGCCGCGACATCGCCCATGCGAAGCTGAAAGAGCGCCTGGACAACGGCGAAGGGCTGCCGCAGTACATTAAAGATCACCCGATCTACTACGCAGGCCCGGCAAAAACGCCTGAGGGGTATGCTTCCGGTTCGTTAGGCCCCACTACGGCGGGCCGTATGGACTCTTACGTTGACCAGTTGCAGGCCAACGGGGGCAGCATGATCATGCTGGCGAAAGGCAACCGCAGCCAGCAGGTGACGGACGCGTGCCACAAGCACGGCGGCTTCTACCTCGGCAGCATCGGCGGCCCGGCAGCGGTGCTGGCGCAGGGCAGTATCAAGAGCCTGGAGTGCGTGGAGTACCCGGAGCTGGGTATGGAAGCGATCTGGAAAATTGAGGTGGAAGACTTCCCGGCGTTCATCCTTGTGGATGACAAAGGTAACGACTTCTTCAAACAGATCCAGTCGTCTCAGTGTTCGGCGTGTGTGAAGTAATTCTGTAAATTGCCGGGTGGCGCTTACCCGGCCTACACTCTCGTAGGTCGGGTAAGCGCCACCCAACGTCAAAAAGAGCGCACAAAGCGCCATAACGTTTCTCAGAAGTCATCAATACTTATCTCTTAAGCATGTGAGCAATCCCATCTTTGTTATCAAGGAGTAAGTAATGACAATGCATCGCCGCGAGAAAGACTCTATGGGCGCCATCGACGTCCCGGCCGACAAGCTATGGGGCGCGCAAACCCAGCGTTCGCTGGAGCATTTCCGCATTTCGACAGAAAAAATGCCCGTCTCGCTCATCCAGGCGCTGGCGTTGACCAAACGCGCAGCCGCCAAAGTAAACCAGGATTTGGGCCTGCTGGATGCCGATAAGGCCAGCGCCATCATTAACGCCGCCGACGAAGTGCTGGCGGGCAAGCATCCCGACGAATTCCCCCTCGCCATCTGGCAGACCGGTTCAGGCACCCAGAGCAACATGAACATGAACGAGGTGCTGGCGAACCGCGCGAGCGAGCTGCTTGGCGGCGCACGCGGCATGGAGCGTAAGGTTCACCCGAACGATGACGTGAACAAAAGCCAGAGTTCCAACGACGTGTTCCCGACGGCCATGCACGTGGCGGCTGTCATCGCTGTCCGCGAGCAGCTTATTCCGCAGCTCAACGTGCTCAAATCGACGCTTAATGAGAAAGCGCAGGCTTTCCGCGACATCGTTAAAATTGGTCGTACGCATCTTCAGGACGCCACGCCGCTGACGCTCGGCCAGGAAATTTCCGGCTGGGTGGCGATGCTGGAGCACAACCTTAAGCATATCGAACACAGCCTGCCGCACCTGGCGGAGCTGGCGCTTGGCGGAACGGCGGTTGGCACCGGGTTAAATACCCATCCCGAGTACGCGGTGCGCGTGGCCGACGAGCTGGCGAAGATCACCGGGCAGGCGTTTGTTACCGCCCCGAATAAGTTCGAAGCGCTGGCGACCTGCGATGCGCTGGTTCACACCCATGGCGCGCTGAAAGGGCTGGCAGCCTCGCTGATGAAAATCGCCAACGACGTCCGCTGGCTGGCCTCAGGCCCGCGCTGCGGCATCGGCGAGATCAGCATTCCGGAAAACGAGCCGGGCAGCTCCATTATGCCGGGTAAAGTGAACCCAACGCAGTGCGAAGCCATGACCATGCTGTGCTGCCAGGTGATGGGTAATGACGTGGCGGTGAACATGGGCGGCGCGTCGGGTAACTTCGAGCTTAACGTCTATCGCCCGATGGTGATCCACAACGTACTGCAATCGATTCGTCTGCTGGCCGACGGCATGGAGAGCTTTAACGAGCACTGCGCGGTGGGCATTGAGCCAAATCGCGAGCGAATCAGCCAGCTGCTGAATGAGTCCCTGATGCTGGTAACGGCGTTGAACACCCATATCGGCTATGACAAAGCGGCCGAAATCGCGAAAAAAGCGCACAAAGAGGGGCTTACCCTGAAAGCCTCTGCGCTGGCGCTGGGCTACCTGACGGACGCCGAGTTTGACGCCTGGGTCCGCCCGGAAGCGATGGTGGGCAGCCTTAAGTAATCACTGCGCCACATACAGGTGCAGCCGCGGAATAATCAGCTGTAGCGGCTGCGCCTGGGGTTTATAGCGATGCTGAACGTTTTCGGCATCGTAGTTCAGTAGTTCCCCGATATCCGGCACTACCGCACCCCGATCGGCATCGTAGAGCGCAATCAGCGGCGTTGGGCAGGCATACTGCACCTGCTTTTGCTGTCCGGCATACCAGACGCGGGCGATAGGCTGCACCTTCACCGGACGCTTTATCTTAAGACGCGTCTCAGCCGGCAGGGAGGCAATGCTGTGGTACTCCTGCTCCAGCCGTTCAATCCACTGCTCCCGCGACCACGGGGCGACCGTCCGCGGCGATTTCAGGCTTTTCTCCAGCTGCGCCAGGATCTCATCGCGCGTGAAGTTTTTAATGATGTGCTTGTTGGCCCAGCCGAAGCGCAGCGTGGCGGGGTGGCGCAGTACCGTCAGCGAGCGGTAAGCGTTCAGGGTGATCAGCCCCGGAAGCTGGCGATGCACCCATTCAAAGCGGGCTGCGGGCGCCAGCCCGGACTCAACGGTCACGATCTTCTCGAAGGCGGCTTTCAGCGCATTAATATGCGTAATCTGCGCCTCAATCTCTTCACGCGTTGCGGTATCCGTTTGCAGACAGATGACGCCGGGCAGGCGAACGGCGGCCTTACTGCTGCGATTTTCGGACTGCTGCTGGATGAAGAGGCGGCGATAGTGCTGCAACGTCAGCTCCAGGGCAGCCTTACCAATATGCTGCGTCACTTCGATGGTGTTCAGCGGATCGTGTTCCGCGCCTTTCGCCACGTCGGGCAGGGAAAAGACGCGGGCGGCCAGCAGGCGGCAGCCCTGTAGTTGCCCCGTCAGGGTCAACAACGCCTGCTCTATTTCCCGAAACGTGGTGTTCAGCCTTTCGATGAGATCGTAAGTCGCCATGATCGCCCTTAATTAGTTACAACATACTAAAGGTATAGCACAACATGCCGGGTCAGGCCAGCGTGCGGTTTAGGTCAGGCAGGTACGGGAAGGGGAATGTTGTGATAGATCGGCCAGCTAAAGACGAAGCGGGCCCCTCCCAGTTCGCTTGCTTCACAGCGAACCGTGCCGCCCATCGCCTGGGCAATGGATCGGACAATCGCCAGCCCCAGACCACAGCCGCCGGTAGCACGGTCGCGGCTGGGGTCGAGGCGCACAAACGGCTCGAACACCTTTTCACGCTCGGCTGGCTCAATGCCGGGACCATCGTCTTCCACATGCAGAATCGCCTGGCTCCCCTGTAAATCTAAACCTATGCGCAGCGTCGTTTCGCTGTAGCGCATGGCGTTGTTCATCAGATTATCCAGCACGCGTTCCATCAGGCGCATGTCCAGCGCGCCGTACGCCCCGGGAGTAATAGTCGTCAGCAGTTTTCGCTGAGGATTAACGCTCTGCACATCGTTAATGTGCGTCTGTAACCAGGCGGGGAGATCCGGCGTACTCAGGTGCAATTCTGTCTGAGGCCGATCGAGGCGGGCATAGGTCAGCAGCTCTTCAATCAGCGCTTCTAACTGGCCAATATCCCGATTGAGCGCCTGGGATTCCGCATCGGTCAGGTTTTCGCTCATCTCCAGACGATACCGCAGGCGTACCAGCGGCGTGCGCAGTTCATGCGCAATGCCGTCGATCAGCTGTTTCTTACTGGCAATCAGGGCGTTGATGTTATCGGCCATCTGGTTAAAGGCAATGCCGAGGCGGTCAAAGCTGGAGCCGCTGTCGAAGTGTATGCGTTCAGTGAAATGACCTTCCCCAAAACGCTGCGCGGCGGATTCCAGTTTCAGCATGTCCTGCCAGTGCGGGCGCATCCAGATGAAAACAGGGAAAGCGAGCGAGATGGCAATGAAGCCCAGCAGGGCGAGATCCAGCAGGCGCATCTGGTGCAGGTAATAGAGGTAGGGTACCGGCCCAACGGCCAGGACATAATGGCTGCGTGGAATACGCTGAATAAAGGTGTATTTTTCGTCCAGCGCCACGATGTCTCCGTCGCGCAGGCGCTGCATCGCGGGCGGCGCTAAATCAAAATCCTTCATCGGCTCGATGCGCAGGTCAAACGACAGATTCAGATCCAGCTCTTTTAAGGTGCGTGCCCAGTCATGCGGGGGAATTTCACGCAGCTCGCTGCGCATCAGGTAGAGGGAGCTTTTCATCAGGTCGTCCAGGGATTGTCTGCCCGCGCGCTCTGCGGTGAATTTATAGACCAACCCGACCAGCATCGTCATTACCAGGAAGCAGACAAACAGCAGAAGATAAAACTGTACAAACAGCTTTTTCATTAAATATCACCGGAAAATCAATAAATTAACTACTTTGTTTTTAGCTTCAGGGGCACTATAGGGGCATTAGCATATCCGCCAAAGCGCTGATTCAAAAATGATACCTGATCGCTATCGAGAGCATTTATCCACGCAGAGTATACATGGAAGACCATCTCTGCATTCTCATGACCCATCTGATTCGCTATAAAAGCAGGATTAGCACCTGCCGACAACATCCAGCACGCGTATGTATGACGCAACTGATAGGGGCGTCTGCGGCGAATGCCCGATCGTCTTACCGTAATATCCCATAGTGACACAATAGAACTAACTGAATAGTAGGCTGCCTGCTTGCCTTTCTGAGGTCGAGGCATAAACACAAAATGCAGTTTCTGCGTTTCTGTTTTTCCGAACTCCCGGTGGTGAAAAGTGATTGGTACCTTTGGGGAACCTCCCGTTAGCACCTTTTGAGCTCGCAAAGCCTCCAGAGCCGGCTCAAGTAACTTTATCCTCCGGTATCCAGCTTCAGTTTTGGGTGGTCCAAACAAGCCTTCCTGAGTTAGATTGCGCGCTATGTTAGCTTCGCCGGAATTAAGATCGATATCTTCCCAGGCAAGAGCGCAAAGCTCGCCGGGCCGAACGCCAGTGTAAGCAAAAAATTGCCACATGTTTTTCTGCTGAGCCGGAGCAGCCTCTTTCAACTGCTCAAACTCATGCCTCAGAAGTGGATCTGGTTTTGATTGCCCTTTGCGAAGCCTTTTTATCCCAACATATGGTTGATATGAAATGACTTTATTTTTAACCGCATAGTCGAGGATTTGTCGCAGGATGGCCAGATAATAATCTACTGTTCTAACGGCTCGGCCGGTTTTGTTTCTCCTCTTTTCGGGAGCATAGTTAGTCTCACCAGTGAGCAATTCCTTTCTCCAGCCCAGAATGTCGCTGTTGGTGATGGATGCAACCAGCGTTTCAGGGCCGATTAGTTTTGTTAACGTTCTTACAGCTATCCCATAGCTTCTTGTGGCATTGGGTGAGAGATCGATTTTATGGTTTTCATACCAGGTTGATGCAAGTTCGGCGAACGTCGTAATGTTTTTAGATGTATAAAACTTTGCTGCTACTTTTGACTCCGGGAACATGCCCCGGTAGTCAAAAGTGCCCAGTTGAATCTCGCTTACAATTTTGGCCCTTAGATTCCCTGCTTTTTTGAGATTCGAAGCATTTACGATCCATCCTTTCAGTGTTTCTCGGCATCTAACGCCCTGAAAATTGAAACTAATTCGTATTTTATTGTTGTGGATCTCAACACCCGTTGGCATTGCAGCCATTATGCCTCCTTCACAAACCTGTTAATGTTTGGGATGTTGTACCAGACAAGTCCTCGCTCTTCGGAGCTGCTTCCATCCAATGGGATTCTCTTAAAATGAACACCTTCTACCCAGGAGGTTTGGCGATAGCTTTTAATCTGACGATCTGTAAGGCCTGTCTTCTCTTTTAGTTTTGAAGCAACGCCCCATTCTGAATCGTAAATTACCTGCGACATGGTTCACCTCAGGTAACCGGCATGAGTATAGATATGCCGGTCTTTAGTCGTTGATATTTCAGTTTCAGTTTGCCTGGCCGGGCAGGGAACGAAGTCGGCGCATGCCGGTCATGGCTGTGGCCACGTAGCTTGCCTTGCAGTTGACCACTTCAACCCAGACCTTCACGCCTTCCACTCTCACCGTATAGGTCTCTTTCATCTTGCTGCGCCCATAGTCACCATATCTTTGCTGGTGGGCTGCGAGTGCGATTCCACATGCCTGGCGAGCCAAAGGGGATTGCTTACTGCCTCGATTAATCAGTCGCATTTCTTCTCCTTGAGGGAGGGTTTCCCCTCCCGATCTCGTTAGTCCACGTATTCCGGTTTCATATCCGCCAGGGTGATGCTGAACTGACCATGCAGTTCGTCGCCCAGATGGCGTTTCGATGATGCAAGAACGCGCTCTACTTCTGCGAACCGCTCAGCTGCATCGGGCTCATCTGAAGGTGGCAAGGAATTGATGGCTGCTTCGACTTTGTTCCGTGCATCAACCAGGTAATAACGCTTCACGGCCTTGTTTTTCAGCTCAGTGAACAGGGCAGAACCCAGCGTTGCTTTCACTGTTTCAATATCTGCGCGCAGAGCTTTAGCGCTATCCACATCCTGAGCCGCCTCGATGCGGTCGCGGAAATCATCAGCAAGTGCATCGATGTTTTGAGCTGATTCCTGAGCCGTTTGCGTTGTAGTGACGTTGTCACCTGAAATGTCTGCAAGGCTTACGTGCTGCGCTGAGGCAGGGTTTACCTCTCGTTCTTCACGGCGATCATCCAATTCATCGGGGGTATAAACGCCCAGAATCACATCCGGACAGAACAGTCTCGCCCAACGTTTGACAGCCAGGTACGCCAGCTGCTGGCGAGGGTCGTCAGCCCACAGGGTAGAGTTTCTGGTGCGGGCCTGAGCCAGCAGTAAATCAAGTTCCCTCGGCTGATCTTCGCCTTTCAGGGTTGCGCGGATAATGATGCCGATCCCGGCTTCGTCAGCCAGGGTCCAGCCCGGGACGCGGTACTCACCTTTGTCGCCTTTGCGGATATGGAATTTTCCTACAACCTTTTCCCATGGACCGTACCACTCATAATCAAAACGACTGGCAAGCACGCCGCTGCGTGAAATGACGGCATTAACCAGTTGAGCTTCATACCCGAGCACACCGTTAATCAGGTGCGTCTTCTGCGCCACGGCAAAGGGATTCATCTGCCACTGTGCCGCTTGCATTGCTACCGCCATGCAGTCGGCCTGATTACCCTGTAAGTGTTTAGGAACAGTCGCGGTGCCTTGCGCCATGATCTGCGCGAACGTGCTGATGGCGTTCAGATACTGGGAATCGAACAAAGCCACGTTTGAGTTAACAACGGTGTTTTGGTCAGTAACCGTAACATTAGTATTTTGCATAAATCCCCCTTAAGCCTGAGCGCGCAGCGCTTCAAGGCGGCGCAGGTCGAAGTCGTTCAGTTCGTCGGTGTAATTGTCGATGATTGGCGCTGGCCATTCCCCTGTGTCGAAGCCGGTTGCTATAGCGCGCATTGCTTTTCGGTACTCGAGCATGCCCAGTTCCAGAAGGTCTGCGGATGCCTCGATGATGGCGATCCAGTGATAGTTCTCGTCTTTGTTGACGAAAATCCAGAAGAACTGGTCCAGCGCCGCGGTTTCGCAGTACATAGCCGCGCTCAGGTGATAATCACGTTCAATGATTTCCCGGTGTAGCCTGGCGCGCAGGCTTTCCTGCTTAACGTTCCACATGCTGATGGTTTTCAGGTCAGCACCAATACGCACGCCGTCCAGGCCGATCTCAAGGTCAGGGCGCACACGAACTTCCAGGCCCGTCTCCTCATCAAAGCCGAAGTAACTCACCTCGACGGCGCGGCTCGGGTGGGTCAGCAGCATGCCAGCGGTCGGGTGTGCCAGAAGAGCTTTTTGAATATCCAGCGCGGTGCTGAGTTGCTGGCGTGTGACCAGTACTTTCCCTTCCGGGTTGTCGCGCCAGGCATCTAGCAACTCGTCGGCAAACACGGCATCTGGTTTGGCTGCCTTCACGGCCTGGATCATGTCTGCTTTGGTACCGGACACTTTCAGTGGCGCCGGTTTCTGTGCTTCCTGAGCCACAAGGTCAGGGTTGATGATTGCCAACTGCTCCAGCAACGCGTCACGGCTGCCGCTGGTTTTAACCGGCGTCGGCAGGGTCGCGTTGTACTCTTTGATGCAAGCCTTCATTGCCGTCGCCGTCTGCTTCTGGTCACCATCAATACGCTGGAAGTCAGCTGGCAGCGCCATATAGTTCTGCGCCGTTTCTTCCAGGTTAGCGCCAAGCGGAACCTGCGGCGGCAGGGTGGCGTTGTACTCTTCCAGTAACACCTTAATGTCGTCGGCAGACAGCAGCGCCGGCAGGCTGGCATTGTACTCATCGATAAAGGCGCGCAGGGTCGCGGCCGTTGTGAATGCGCCTTCCGGGATTACCGGTTCAACGCTGAATTCTGCGTCCAGTTGTTCAGGCTGCAACGCCAGCGCATGTACCAAGTTGCCCATGTCCAGCACCGCAGAGCGCTCTTTGACGATGGTTTTCTCAACGTGGCGCGCATTGAAGTACATCAGCGACACACGGGCATCTTTCACCTGAGTTGAGCTGATGCCGTTTGCTGCGTGATAAACATCATTCGGCAGACCTTCGTAGCGGCCAGGTTCGAAGTATGCAGGGAACTCCACTTCTGGGTTCGATTCCTGAACGTCAATTGTTGTTTCGTGCAACTGGTCTGCTTCTACGGAATTTGTCTGCGAATTAGCTGCATCAGTGCTTTCGCTCGGTGGTACCGAACCAACATCTTCGTCTTTTTCTGGCTTAGCCGTTTCCATCTGCACATCGCTGGTGGTCTCCGCTGTGTTTTCCGTTTTTTCGACTTCATTTGAGTTGGTATTGATGACCGGTTCGGTATTTCCATCCATCAGGCCATCGATGAAGAACACGCCGCTTCCAAGGCTTGCGACCTTTGTCTGGCTTGGAGTACTTGGTTCTTCCACTGTGGAATGACGAACCTCGCGGGAGTCTTCGTTCCATTCTGGATAGCCTTTAGAGCGCTCACCGCTTTCATAGATGCCGTTCGCCGTGAACCACTCACGCACCTGGCTACGCAGTTTGGTTGTGCTTTCTTCTCCAGACCATGAAATAGCGCGGGTAACTCCAAAAATACTGTTGGCGTCGTAGTCGAGGATGTCGGTGGTTTTACTAAGAACCTTGAGCGCCTTGGCGTGCGACTCATCTTTTTTGTCAGCGAGTTCTTTGGCGGCCAGGAGTTGCGTACGGTTGATTTGCCCCGGTACTGCATCTGGGTAAAGCTGAGCAATCGCGATCTCAATGCTCAAGTTCGCCATGTTCTGGGCAACAGCGCGTTTATAGGATTCGGTTGTTTCTGGTTTTTCTGGTTCTAAAGGTGCAGGAGAACCTACTTCAGAAATTCGATTACCCTCAACCCATTCGCGCACCAGGGTGCCGCGGTCAATGTAATCAGTCGCAGCCCAGATTCTGGTGAATCGGAGAACCAAAGCGAGTTCGTGACGCTTCTCCTGGCTGAACACTTTGCGAATGGCGTCGGTGTAGCGCCACAGGTCTTTGGTATCGTAACCCTTCACCTCTTCGCAGTTTTCTGCCGCCAGCAGCAGGTTCTGGACATAGCTGTTGTCTGTGTCCATTTCCAGCGCGCTGATACCTTCGTATTCTTCGCGGGTTAAGTGGTGGCGCAGTTCATCGGCGGTGAACTGAGCGAGTAGCTGCTTGCGAAATGGCATACGAACGACCGGATAACGTGTGGTTTCGTCATCATTCTCGTCAATCTGAATACCGTTTTCAGGTTCTGGAACCTGATCGGTTGTAAAATCGGCGTCGCTGGTTCTTTCTGATTTGAGCAGAGTAAGCTTTCCGTTCCTCCACTCTCTCACTACCTCATTACGGTCGCCGGCATCTACTCTCAACCAGTCGGCCATGAAAGCAGTAAGTAGCTTTACTTCGTGCTCTTCATCTGGCGCGAAGACCTGCTTAATCGCCTGAACCAGTTTCCACTCAGCGTTCAGGCTGAGTTCGGCAACTTCAGGGATGTCGTTCTTCGCCAGCAGCAGATTCTGGAGATAGGTGTTGCCTTCATCCAGAGACATTTCGCTTGCAGCCAACTGCTGCTCTTTAGTGATGTTTGACTGGTATTTGTCGCTGATCAGGTGGACAGCAAAACGGACCGCTGGAGTGCGGTTTTCAAGCGGGACACTCTCGACGATAGTTTCGACTTTAACGGTCGTTTCCGGTGCGGCAGTTATGTCCACGGCACCAGTCGACTCAGTACCAGCCTTTGGCAGCCAGGAGCGTCCATCGTCCTGGAGGGCGTAGCGTTTGCACCAGGTGTAATCCACTGTGCTTTCTTCCGGCAGGTCGTTGTAAACAGGGAAATCGGTGCGAACCGGTTTGGCATAATCCTTACCGCGGCCGGTTTCAATACCGGCATCTTCCAGCTCAACATCGAGCTGTAGGTTTGCACGGGCTTCTGATTTAGCAGTGAACCAAATCACTGCGTCTTCTTTGCCAGATTTCTGCGTAGCCTTAACTACATAGAAAAATTCCATGTGAGATCCTCTTTTTTGGATGTAAGATCCCCGGGCCAGAGATAGCGCCCATTGGGTGAACTTTGGTTGTTTAAGTAGTTTTCCGGTGTAACTTTGGTCGGGAGCACCGGACGTACGGGCCGCCTTGCGCGGCTTTTACGTTATGCCTCGTGGGCCATCTGGTCGTACGAAGCACAACGTTCAGAGCAGTATTCTTTTTCTTTGCGCGCCAGCTGTGAGCCGTTGCGATAGAGAAGGGTGCTTTTAACTACTTCCTCCGGTTCAACCGGCTTGCCGCAGTACCCGCATTTCGTCGAGTTACACATCTGAATCCCCCTTTTGCGCCAGCAGGTAGCATAAGCGGCGAAGAATCACTTCGAAGAAGTTCAGCTTTACAGCCTGTTGCCGTCCTGGTTTGCGTGCGAAATCAATCATTCTCACCCTCGTTTGCCTTATCGCCGGCCAGCGGAACATTTACACCTGATGCGCTTTATATTGGCCGTTATGGCCGCCTGTTCTTAAACCTCAACCTTTTAAGCAAAATGGTCGAAGCAGCTACCGATAGAACAACAATACAAGATAGTTTGTTATGAGTAAACAATATAATTTGTAATTTCAGGAGTCACAAAAACAAACCCTTTGTTTTTAAATGGGAAATAGTTTGTTTTTATGATTTTAAAGGGAAAGGAAAAGCGTTACTCGTTGCAAGTACCAGCAACATCACCAACAAAAGCCTTTGTTGACGTAAGCTTTTGGAAACTAGGGATGTTCATGACTTTTGAGTACATAACTTTATTGTCTTCTGTTATAGACCACGTCTCAACAGTAATGCCACCGCCTGATTGGTAACTACCTACCATAGTGTTGTACGACAAAGGAACGTAAGCAACATCAGAAACAGGGGAACCATTCATGTTAGTTAAAAATGCTTTTTTACCATGTATGATTAGCTTGTAAGCAACACCCGACATTGCGTCATCGATGAATTCATATCCATCATCACTGAATGAAGACTTACCTTGAAGGTCAGACACGATCCAACACTTTGCGTAAGCGTTAATTGAAAAGACGAGTAAAAACAGGCCAATTATTGTCTTGGTCATATAAATTTCACACGAGCTTCAATAACAACACCAATGATTTTGCAATTCCCGTCTATAGGCATCATAGGCCATGAGGGATTTAGCCCTTTCAGGTATTTTTGCCCTCCATCAATCACTAACTTCTTAAAGGTTGCCTCATTCGCATCAGTCATTTTCGCTATGACCAAGCTGCCGTTTTTGGCTTCGCGACCCGTGTCAACGAGAACAAGATGACCCTCTGGAATGCTCTGACCAACGGGGGATGTCATCGAGTCACCCTCCACTCGTAACCAAAAACCATTGCCAAGTAATTTCGTGTCGGTCTCAATCCACTCAGTAATCTGACTCAAGTCGTACGGTTCACATGCTTCCGCCCAACTGCCTGCATTAACCCAACTGATCAATGGATATTTCCCCTTCGGCTCATTTTTACTTACGAAGGTGAAATTAGATTTACTTGATCCATCAAGCAACCATTCAATAGATACGCCAAAAAACGAAGCTAACTCAGGTAAGTATCGCGGTCTTTTTGTCTTTCCGCCTTCTAATTGTTCGATAGCCTGCTGTGATGTTCCAACTTTTTCAGCAAGCTCTGTCTGCGTCAGCCCAAGCTGCTCCCTTCTAGCCTTTACTCGGTTTGCGATGGTCATATTTCACCTCATTTTTACAAAGAGATGCTTACAAGAAAACCTGTATTTGACAAACAATATTGTTTGTAATTAAATACAAGAAAGATTGTATAAGGGGGAGCAATGCAAACTATCAAAGAACGTTTAAAGATGAAGCGACTTGAGCATGAGATGACACAAGCTGAGTTGGCAGAACAAGCAGGTGTCAAGCAGCAGTCAATTCAGTTAATCGAGGCTGGAGTAACAAAGCGACCTCGTTACTTATTTGAACTCGCTAAGGCTCTAGATTGCGACCCTGGCTGGTTGCTGTATGGAAAGACGTCAGGATAGCGAACTTCAATACATTACTTGTTAATAATCGTGAACTCAAATTAAGTCACTGATTTTTAGATAAACATCATTCATTTAATCAAGAGAAAGCAAATGCATCCACTTACATTCCAACATAATAGTGGTTTTCAACCGGATACGTTGATAAACCGATTTCATCCAAATCACTTTGATAACCACGACGCCATCCGAGACGCGGTGCGCGCTTGGGCAGCAGCAGTTGGGCAGGAGTCCGTTTCAGCTCACATCGTTGAAGAGTGGCGCAAGCAGCGGGGGAAGGGTATCGAATTCCCATCAGACCATTGTCGGGCGCGTCAGAAATTGTTTCGGTACTTGGATAACCGTTTCGACTCTGAGCAATACCGTGAAAACATTCGAAAGCTAACACCGGCAATCATAGCCGTTCTGCCATTGGAATATCGTAGACGTCTAATTGGAACCAATTGTAAGAACTCTCGCTTGGCAGAAGCCGAGAAGGAAGTTGCAGAGGCAAAACAGGCCATATTATTGGACGCACCAGAGCATCAGAAGCTCAAAGAGCTGAGTGAGGGAATAGCATCACTGTTCCGTTTGATGCCGGAGCAGTTAGGCCCGCTAATGACAATGGTCACAACCATGCTGGGGGCAATGTGAAGACTTCGGAAAAGGCGAAAGCCGCGGTGCTCGAACACCAACGGCTTTCAGTTGCAAAAACGGAGTGTAATTGCGGAGCTAAGTATGTCAAACACAGCTGAAATTATCAATTTCCCCCACAGAACCGAACAACCGGGAGGTCGTATGGCCGACCTGTCGAATGGATATACCAAGGTCGCTAACGAGATCCAGCGGCTTAAGCCACGCCTGAGATTGTCAGGCCGGGAGTGGCAGTGTTTTGAGGCGGTGATCTGGCTTACCTACGGCTGGAACAAGAAACAGGACCGCGTTACAAACACGGTTATCGCTGAGCTTACAGGGCTGAGTGATTCGCATGTTTCTGATGCGCTCAAATCGCTCGCAGAACGCAAAATTATCTTCAGTCAAAAGCAGGGCGTTATGAAAACTGTTGGTATAAATACTGACCTTTCTGCCTGGATTTTAGACAAACCGAAAACGGGAAAAGTCTTCCCGAAATCGGGAAAAGTGTTACCGAAAACGGGAAAAACCTTCCCGGAAACGGTAGACACCCAAGACTATAACAAGAACAATATTAAAAGATCCTCGTCTCGGAATTCTGACGAATCCCGAAACCAGAAAACTCAAAAGTTTCTCTCGCGCCATCCAGAAGCTGCCGCCGGGATATACACCCCGGCAGGTAAATCATGGGGATCCGCTGACGACCTCAAGGCCGCTCGCTGGATTTACGACAGGCTTCTCACCGTCAACGCTTCGCTATCCGAACCAAACTGGGCTGAATGGGCAAACACCATCAGGCTGATGCGCGTCCAGGACAAGCGCACGCACTACGAAATCTGCGATTTGTTCCAGTGGGCCAACAGGGACGAGTTCTGGAAAGACAACATCCTGAGCCCTTCGAGTCTTCGCAAACAGTGGGATCAGCTCACCACCAAACGGCTGCGCGCAACCGGGGCGGTAAAACCTTTCCGGAGCGGTATCGACCTGCATAACACCGACTGGATTGACGGGGTACTGGAATGAAAAACCTTGCCGAGAGCATTCGCAATTTTGACAGGGAACAGGCTCGCCGTGTGGCCCATAACTTGCCTGAGCAGTACACCGAGCGCGAACAAACGCAGCAGGTGGCGCAGATTATCAATGGGCTATTCGTACAGCTGGCCGCCGCGTTCCCGGCAAGCCTGGTTAATCGCAGCCAGGAAGACGTGAACGAGATTCGCCGGCAATGGGTGCTGGCGTTCAAAGAAAACGGGATAACCACAATGGAGCAGGTTGAAGCAGGCATGCGCATGGTGCGTCGTCAGGAGCGTCCATTCCTGCCGCCACCTGGCCAGTTCATCAAGTGGTGCAGGGAAGGGCGCTGCGTGCTGAGAATCACCACCGGTGACGTCATGGCTGAATACTGGAAGTGGCGTAAGCTGGTGTTCCGGTACCCGAGCAGCGAGCTGTATCCGTGGCCTAAGCCGGTTTATTACCACATTTGCCTCGAACTACGGCGCCGCGGAACTGATGGGCAACTCAGTCATAAAGAGCTCGAGCGTGAAGCCGGAGATATTCTGGATAAGTGGGAAAAGCGGGTGCTGGCTGGGAAGCCGATTCCGCCTGTTCGACGGGCTCTGGCTGCGCCACTGACGCAGAAGGGGCCAACGCCAGCTGAGTTGCTCAAAGCCAAGTATGAGCGGATGAAAGCCGATGGGAGGGCGTAGGGATTAAATGGTCTGCTTTGAGCGAGGAACGGACATTGCTAACAGCCTTCTGTGTGAATTATCAGGGAACACGTCAGATTAATCGACCCTTCCCGCAAAGAGCCAAGGCTCTGGCATCTCGTGCTGTTCTCCTGGTAGAACAGCCAGTCGCAGGTAAGTATTATTGAATGAGGCACATGCGCGGCCTGCGCCGTTATAGTCCCATCCACAGCGCAATTAACGCCAGCAGTGCGGGCAGCACCTGCACATAAAGAATTATCCTGCTGGCGGTGATTGCGCCAAACAGACCCGCAATCAGCACGCATACTAGAAAAAACAATTTAAACTGGAGACCACCGTCGCCCAGCCACAGCCCCCAGAACAATCCCGCCGCTAAAAAACCGTTATACAGCCCCTGATTGGCGGCTAGCACCCGGCTGTCTCGGGCGAAATCAGCGCTGAGATTAAAAGCCTTGCGGCCTGTTTTCGTGTCCCACAAAAATATCTCAAGCACGAGAATATGTATGTGTATGACGGCGACAAGCGCGATAAGAACGGAAGCGATCATGAGCCATTCTCACAAAGAAGAACGCAATATCAACAGTATATACTGAGCAGCTGGTTTGCGGCGGTCATTATGCCGTAGCCGATACCCGTCCGGCCGCGCGCCACCAGACAATTAATGCCGCAAGCGCCACCCCCCCAAGCGTCGCAAATGCCATGCGCCATGACGAATGCGCGACGATGCTGCCCGCCAGCGCCGGGCTAAACGCGGCACCCGCGCCCTGCATCAGCATAATCACGCTCTGCCCCGCGTTGATGTGCCCGGACCCGCGTAGCGCGTTAACAATATAGCCCGGCACCGCCACGCCCAGGATCCCAGCGGCAACGCCATCCAGAATTTGCACCGGAATAACGGATAACGGCCCGGCAAAACTGGCGGCCAGGGCGGCGCGCACCGGCAGCACAATAAGCGCAATCAGAATAAGCCGCCGGTAGCCATAGCGCTGCGCCTGCGCGGAGGTCAGAAGGGCGACCGGGATCATCACGCATTGCGAAATCACTACCGTCGCCGCCGCGTAGATTCCAGGGCTCCACAGGCTGCTGCCGGTAGCAGCCACGCGCATGCTGAGCATTGGCAGCAGCGCAGCGTTTCCGAGGTGAAACAGCAGCAGCGTGATCCCGGTCGTCAGCAACACAGGATGACGCATCAGCACTGACAGCTGCGGCACCACCTGCGCCTTATCGCCGGTTTCAAGGCCGCGCGCCGCGTCATGATCAATATCCTGCTCGCGGATCGCCAGTACGCTAAGCGCGGTGAAAACCGCCATGCCCGTCATCAGGACAAAGACAGCGCCGATGCCCCACAGCCACATCGCGCCGCCTGCCAGCACGGCCGCCAGCATATTGCCGCCGTGGTTGAACGCCTCGTTGCGGCCCATCTGCCGCGTGAAGCCGCGCTGGCCGGTCAGGCCCAGCGTGATCCCCGCTACCAACGGGCCAATCAGCGCGGCGACCAGCCCGGACACAATCTGCGAAAACATCGCAATGCTGTAACGGGTGCTGTACCAGAGCATGAGCGTCGCCAGCGTGACCAGCGCGCAGCAGGCGAGCAGCAGCAGGCGCTTTTTGCGCGTGGCATCGATCATAATCCCTGCGGGTACCGTCGCCAGCAGCGCCGCAATCCCGCCTGCGGTCATCACAAATCCAATATCATCCGGTCGCCAGTGCTGTTCAGTGAGATAAATGCCGAGAAAGGGGCCGAGCCCATCGCGCACATCCGCCAGAAAAAAGCTCATCAGGCAGAGCGCCTGTAGCGATCGCAACATCTTCATTCTTCTCCCTGCAAAAGGTGGTGACCCGAGATGATGTTATTATATTGTTATCAATGCATTATGGCAGTATTGAAAAAAGGCTAGCAAGATAAAAATAACCAAATGAAACGGGCAAGCGGTTGTGCCCGACGTCAATAAACCTGCATCGAGCAACGCTTTATTTGAGAGGTTGTAGTGATCCTTTCCCCGTTAAACAACACTGATGGTTGTTAACTACTTTCGCTACTGGCACAAAGCTGACATTCCAGCCTGTGTATGACCGTAAAAACTACCTTCGCGTGATAAGCCGCTTCGGGTAATGACGAGGCGCTTTTGTGACATGCTGGAAAACCAACTTAGATGTTCACTGAAAGCCCGGTTACCCTGGCTAAACGACCCTTAGAAATTTCTAAGGCGAAATAGTCACATAAGTCTTCTCCACGTGTGTTATAACCGAGTTACAAATCGCCACCACTGGCGGTAAAGAGGCATCTCATGAAACAGCGCATTACAAGAGCAATCGGCCTCAGCAAGTTCTCGCCACGTTGGGTTAAGGTTATCTGTTTACGATTGACTAAAAACGATATTGAGCGCTCCCTCAACGCACTTCTAGCCACAATTGATGAATCTGAGCTATCTTCGGAGCAAGTCAAAGCATTAAGAGAATGCGTTGAGAGAATTAACATCGCAAGGGGAAAGAGGATGAAAGCGTGAGCACTTCAGATAAAAGGTAAGCCAATACTGTATAGGCGCGGCAGCGTTTGCTGCCCAAGTATCGCTTACCGGTCGGTACCAGCTGAGCTATAAAAGCCAAATATGACTGGATGAAAACTGGTAGGAGGGTATAGGGATGAACTGGTTCTTCGTAAACGAAATTGAGGCCAAATATCTAAGCCTGCGCCGTTTACCGCATTTTAGCTGAGTACTGAAGCATTGCTTGTGCACCCGCCGGGCCCGCTGACTTTTCACTATATATTAGTTTATCCGCTTCCAGCTTGACACCCATCGATTATGACTGCGTTAAGCCTATGAAAAAGTAATAAGTCTACAAGTTTTTTTTAACATTCTATGAATTCATTAGATTCTGGCCAGAAGATCTTCAAATATCCATTTTTATCATATTTTGAAAAAAGATTGCCCTGGAAGCAAAATATACCAGCGGATTCTAGCCACATCCATTCTTCTGGTTGTTCGACACCTGTTGCACAAATCCTTATCTCTAAAAGTTCGCCGCAACGTATTAAACTTTGCAGTATCGCCTGCTTAGAGCCGTCCTTATGTATATTATGGATTAGTTGAGGGTGTATTTTGAGCTTCTCAGGCTGAAATTTCGAAAGAAACAATAAACCTGCATTTCCCACACCAAAGTCATTAATAGCAACACTTAAACCGCAGCTTTTGAGAATCTGCACGGAATGCGCGAACTCATCAATTTCAGGGATTATTTCGCTCTCAGAAAACTCAACTAAAACTTGTTCTGGGTGTAAGTTACTTTCTCTGATGTAATCGAGCAAAATCTCAATCGCATTCGGTACCCTCAGTAAGGTTAAAGGCAGGAGTGTTATTGATACTCGTTGTGAAGAGGTAATGAAACCCCCTGCAATTTTTAACAAATCTTTCTTCGATTCCAAATCAAAAAGTAAATTATTGGCTTTTATAACGTCATTATCTGATTTAGCATTCAAGACAAAAGAATGGATCTGGGCAGCGAGAGGGTCTATAACTGCATACATATCTTCGATAATGGCGGGATCAACTGATGATACATCTATTTGATCGGATGAAAAAAACCAACTGAACCTATCAGGAAGTTCATAATAGCTATCTGTCTCAGCAGAATCTATAAATGTACGGAAAAACCTTAAGGCTCTGTCGTTGTAAAGCATTTTATGTTGGGTTGTTCCACGTTGAAGAACCCTGTCCAGACACTCTTCTTTACTGAATAGTCTTATATCAATTAATTCCATGCCTGAGCGGCCAAATCGTCGATAGGGGGCATAATCGGATAAGAGTTCTACAATGTTGAAGTGAAGTGTATCCAGGCAAATCTTTTCATAGATTTGCATTACAGCTGCTTCATCACCTTCCAGAAGCTGTAAGAAATGAATCCCATTGAAAAGTAAAACACCAGTTACCCCCGCACATTCATTTCGGGAATTTGCTTCACTGACCATGTCAATAATGGATTGAATTGGTGTATCAGCTCGCAGGTGGCTTCGATAGATGAGAGTGGTAAGCATAGTTGCACACTTTAAAGGATTTTCTTCTAAAGTAGCATAAGAAAGATCAGTTTGGGCTATTTAACTGAAAAATTTACAAATTCGAGTACGGTAACGTTAAAATTGTCCATGAAGAGTAAAATGCTTCACAAAAAAAACCAGTAAATTAATGTGGTTTAATCCTGCAAGAAATGCACGATTCTGCAACGTAAATTTGCTTGGTATGCACACGTGACAAAGTAAAAATTGATTCTAAGATTGTGATAGTAAAAATTATCACATGGAGGTTCTAATGGTTTTCATTGTGGCTTTAACTTTATCTCTTCTTCTTTGCGTAGCGGGCCTTATCTTCATTTTGCTGGAGCTAGTTAGCATAGGCTGCAACCCTGAACGACATTGAACGATACGTGCAAGAAATCCAGCAAAAGCATTGAATGAAAGGCACTTGACCTCAAGTTAGCTTGAGTTTTTAAGATGGCGATTCTCGATATAGTCAAAGGATTAGCCTAATGAAAGAGATTGATGTCGGTTTTACGCACGTTGCGTTTGTTGTTAGAGATTTGGAAAAAAGTATTGATTTCTACAGCCGTTATGCTGGTATGGAAGTCGTACATAGGCGAGAGCCTGATCTTCCGGAGGCACGTAAAGTCGCGTGGTTAAGTGACCGAGCTCGCCCTTTTGCGCTTGTCCTTGTCCAGGTTGATGCTGTGACTGACACCCCTTTAGGTAATTTTGGTCACTTGGGAGTAGCTTGTTCAAGCATTGAAGAAATCGACAATAAGGTAGCGATGGCTAGAATGGAGGGCATCTTGCGAAAAGAACCGGCTCAGGCAGGCGAACCGGTAGGTTATTATGTCTTCTTCGCTGATCCTGATGGCAATACACTTGAACTTTCTTATGGTCAGAAAGTCGGGATCGAGGCTTTACGTCAGGATGATAGAGTGCCTGCATCTCAGTGAATTTCGATAATCGGTTGGATCACATTACGCTTTGGTAATGCTTCATGTCGTTTCAGAGCTTGCTGACTAATTTTTTTCTCAATAACAGCAAGCTCCATAATAGCCTTTCCGAATTTTCATTCTATTAATTTCACCTCAAAACCAAAATCTTGTAGCGAAACTGCACAAAACTCCACTTAAAGCTATTCAACATAACTATTGATTTTTGACGGCCAAATCCGAGATTCCTACTATATCGTCCATAAAACAGATACCTACAAGCCTGCAAGCGCTCCGTCGTCCTAACACTCATTAATCGTTGCAAAATCCGTGAGATACGTTTATAAATGCACTGTATATGCATACAGTTGTTCATTGCGGAGGGGAAAATGAAAATCGAGTTATCCATTGATCGCATGAAGAAACTTCCTGATAGGGCTATACCTGCACTTGAGTCAAAACTGCTCGAAAGACTCAGTAAGCAGTTCGATGATTACCAGCTTACGATTAAGCGTGCCGGCAATGATGGGTTGGCTGATTTCGGGGGCGACAAGAAAGAGGTCGAACACAACGTGCAGAAGAACTGGAAAAGCGCGGACGAGTGGTTTTATTAATCGCGTGAATTTCACTGGAGCAGTTTCAAAGAGTATCGCTGTTTGCGTTCCCCTGGCTGTTCCCGGTTACTGTTTATTGCGTCAATACGTCGCTCTGGGGGAAATAGTGTGTAGTGCAGAAGCCTTTAATGCAGATGATCAATGGTACGACGTGGTCAGAAGGGCCGATAAAGCAGTTATTTATAGCTTCCCGGCGGAAGGGAGATATCTGGTTTATCGAGTAAATGGAATAGTTTCATTACGACCGTTACTCGACGAGGAAAAAATCTTTACTCTCAACGGGTTTATGCAATTTGCAAAACGACTGGGGTACCGAGTTACACCACCGTCTGATATTATTCTTTCATAGGCCTGAACAACCTATACCTGATGCGCCACGGAGATAACCATGGCGCTAGAATTACAACTTATAAAACACCACTCAGGAATACTGATCCCGGCTACGCCCGAGACCAGCGATATCCTGCAAACCAAAACCCGGCTTGGCGATGTTCTTGTTGCCGAGTTCAGGCGGGTACGAAACCCTGTATTTCACCGGCGCTTTTTCGCGCTTCTCAGCCTCGGTTTTGAATACTGGGAACCAGCCGGCGGGGCTATCTCGAGTAACGAGCGGAAGCTGATAACCGGCTACGCCAAGTTCCTGGCTTCGTATGGCGGGAATGAGGGCGCGCTGATCGACGCTGCCGAGCAGTATCTTGAGCAGGTTGCTTACCGGCGCGTCACAAATGGCATTAGCTTGTGCAAATCCTTCGATGCTTACCGCTCATGGGTAATCGTCGAGGCAGGGCACTTTGATGCTATTCAGCTACCTGACGGCACACTAAAAAAGCATCCACGTAGCATCTCATTCGCCAACATGGACGAACTCGAGTTCCAGCAACTTTATAAAGCTGCGCTCGATGTTCTTTGGCGCTGGGTCCTGTCTCGTTCATTCCGCAGTCGCGATGAGGCCGAAAATGTCGCCGCGCAGCTGCTTGGCTTTGCGGGGTGATGGGCATGCAACATTCTTGGTTCCATCATACCGAATGCAGCACCGAACAGGCCGACGAACTGGTTAAGCGTTACAGAGCGCGCGGTGTGAGAGTGGAGCGCAGCCTTAACCAGGATTACGTGACCTGGACTGTCAGTGCATTCCTTCCGACCTCAAATACACCAGCACGCCCGGATATACGCTGGCGAAACCGGATGTGGGGGTGAATGTGAAGACATATCAATTCACTTTGCCCTGGCCGCCGAGCAACAACCGGTATTACCGGCACAACCGCGGGCGCACGCACATTAGCGCTGAAGGCGTCGCGTATCGCTACGCGGTTGCCAGTGCCATTCGAAGCGCCCGGCTTAATATCCGGACGGCCGCACCACTCAAAATCCGAATTGAATGTCATATGCCCGACCGCCGGCGCCGCGATCTGGATAACCTCCAAAAAGCTGCATTCGACGCTTTAACCAAGGCGGAATTCTGGCTGGATGACTGCCAGGTAGTCGACTATCGCGTTGTGAAGATGCCTGTCGTTAAGGGCGGGAAATTAGAACTCACCATTACCGAGCTGGAGACCGCATGAATCTTGAAAATACCCTCAAATACCACTTCGCCAAATCGACAATGATTAGCGACTCTCCGCGTGCTACTGCGTCAGACTCATTAACCGGAACGGATATTATGGCCGCTATAGGCATGACGCAGGAACGGGCCGCCATGGGTTATAGCGCTTTTCTCGGGAAGACGGGGATCAGCAATAATGACCGGGAGAGGGCAATTGAATTGTTGGCCCAGTACGCGCTGACCAAATGTGACCGGGTTGCGGCATTGCGGAAGCTTGATGCAGAGATTAAACCGATGGTGATGCACCAGCTGGCCACCATCGCGTTCGAGGACTATTCCCGCAGCGCCGCCAGCGTGAAGCAGTGCGATAGCTGCAATGGGGAAGGGTTTGTTGATGCGGAGGTTTTCAGCACGAAGTCTCACACTCCGGCAAAAGAGAAGAAGTTCGTGAGGTTGTCCCTGAATATGGGCGTCGAAAATATTCGACCTTCTGAATACGAGGTACGCAGACATGTCAGGGAGATAGCTCGCGTTCTCTGCCCTCAGTGTAAGGGTAAGAAGGTTGTAAGTTGTGCCTGTAGAGATTGTCATGGACGCGGGAAAGCCATCAATCAGGCTCTTACAGAACACCAGGGCATCCCGGTTCTGGCTGATTGCAAACGCTGTAGTGGCCGTGGATATGAACGAATCCCATCTACCGAGGCATACGCAGCGGTGTGTCAGATAACTGATGCAATCAGCCTCGATTCCTGGAAGAAGTCTGTTAAACCATTTTACGATCATCTGATCACCAAGTTTGACATAGAAGAGGCTTGGGCTGATGCGCAGTTCAAGCAGATAACAAAATAGGGCGTGAATTTATCGTGAGCTATTTACTTTTCCCTAAACTGTGGTAATTTTAGTCTAACGATGGGCTTTATATATCCATAGTTAAAAATTCTGAACCTCGCTACGGCGGGATTTTTGTTTCTTTGTAAATAGTAAATAAAATGTATCTTTTAAGCGTTATGCCGCGTAAAGTGCTCAGGTGGTGAATCCCCCTAAGCGGTGGGGCGGCTAGGCAAAACCAGTCGGGTTTATGGAACGCGGTTCTGTGGTCTAGCGCAGAGTCACCGGGAGGCACCCGGCACCACAACTTTAATTTCTTTATCTTTAGGCTGCCCAAAGGCAGCTTTTTTGCTTTATGACCTACCTCTTGCACAAACAGCTCACTCTAGAAGGTGTTTGTGTTTATGGTTGGGCCAAGAATTTTCTTAGAAATTTCGGGAAGCGCAACTATTTGGCATATGTTTCATCAAAGGAACTATCTTTTAATAGGCATTTGATAATGCTCTCGATACTGAAAACACTTGGTGGGGATACACCTACATCGCAGAGAAAACTGCATGACCCATGACCAGCATCTCATTGCTGGTCTTTTTTTTTCCGCCATTAGCTCAACTGGAAAGAGCACGGAGCTTCTACCTCTGTGGTTCGGGGTTCGAATCCTCGATGGCGGACCAGAGAATTACTTAATTAACGATTTAGTATTTCTAACATCATCACTCACACCGCTGCCATATAATCAAATCCTCACTATGAGGAGATATCAATGAAAGAAGGTTTCTACTGGATACAGCACAACGGCATAGTGCAGGTCGCTTACTACACCGCCGGTGTCACCGAGGACCTTGAAACGGGCCAGACAATAACTGGTGTCTGGCATCTGACACGAGGTGATGATATTTGCCACAACGGTGAGGCTGAAGTGATTGAAGGCCCACTGTCTGTGCCAATGAAATGAATATATTCATCTGATTATGTGGCAGATTTTTCATACTGCACATATGCTTCTTAAGCATCCTGCGTAATGGATGTTTCTGAAAGCGTTTTTGTGGTGGATCCCCCTAAGCGGAGGGGCGGTTCAGCAGGACATTTCTCCAGAGTGTCCAACCAGCGCGCGGAGATGAACTCTGTAAGCATTTCCACCGGGAGGCACCCGGCACCACACCCTCAGTTATTGCCAACTTAGCTATTTATGCCTGCTATTTGAGCAGGCTTTTTTTTGCATGATTTACTTGTCTATTGATCATATGAATGTACCTGTTTAGTTATGAATGTTGTGAATCCCACCTAAGCGGTGGAACGTCTTGTTAATTGCTATGTGCAGGTATGTACGCGACTTTGACGAGCAGAGATAAGTCTCCAGGAAGCACCCGGCATCTCATCCTCAAATAAACGTTTTGTCGACCACCAGGTTCTGAATCGTCATATACACTTCTAAATGAAACAATTTAAGAGGTGAATTATGAAAGAGGGATATTATTGGATTAGACACAATGACTGTGTCCAGATCGCCTACTTTTCGCACGGTAAAACCGAAGATATGGTTACAGGAAAAATAATCAGAGGCGTCTGGCATCTAACTCGTGGCTACGATCTTTGCCATAACGGTGAAGCGGTCGTTCTGGAAGGACCCATACCCCCACCTTTATGAACATAATTCGAAGAACACAGGCTGCCTCAGGGCGGCCTTTTTTATTTCCCCTCAAATTTACTGAGAGGATTCACAGCAATATGAGGGGGGGCCGATGTCCGATCCATTTTCTGGCACGGGGCTGGCCGGTTTAGCTTTGACCGGAGCCAGTGTCTACGGTTTATTGACCGGGACAGACTACGGTGTTGTTTTTGGTGCATTTGCAGGCGCCGTATTTTACATCGCGACAGCAGCTGACCTGAGTGTGTTGCGCCGGCTGGCCTACTTCGTCGTGTCGTATATCGTCGGCATTCTTGGCTCTGGTCTGGTTGGTTCTAAACTCGCGTCCTGGACGGAATATAGCGATAAACCACTGGATGCCATCGGTGCCGTGATTGTTTCTGCGCTGGCCGTTCAAATCCTTACGTTCCTGAACAAGCAGGACATCGGCTCGCTGGTGGCGCTGATAACGCGCCGGGGAGGTTCGGGTGGTACTAAATGACCCAACAGCAACTATCAACGCGCTGCTCTGCGCCGGTGTTGTGATTACTCTGATGTTTTATCGCCGTGGAGATTCGCGGCATCGGCCATGGATTTCGCGTTTAGCCTGGCTGATTACCGTCACCTACAGCGCTGTACCGCTGGCGTACCTGTGTGGGATTTACCCGCATTCATCATGGGCCACCATTGCGGCAAACATCATATTCCTTTCCGTGCAGGTGGCCGTCAAAGGCAACGTTGCACGTCTGGTTGATCATCTGAGACACTAATGAATCAAACACAATTTCAGAAGGCGGCTGGTATCAGCGCCGGGTTAGCTGCGCGCTGGTTTCCGCATATCGACGCCGCTATGAAGGAGTACGGCATAACCACACCGCTTGATCAGGCGATGTTTATTGCCCAGATGGGGCACGAAAGCTCCAGATTTACCCGTGTGGTGGAAAATCTTAATTATGCGGCAGAAAACTTGGTGCCGACGTTCGGCAGCCACCGCATCACATCTCAGCAAGCCGCTGCACTTGGCAGAACGACAACACAACCGGCGAACCAGAAAGCGATCGCTAATCTGGTATACGGTGGTGAGTGGGGAAAAGAACACCTGGGCAATCAGGTTGACGGTGATGGATGGAAATATCGCGGTCGCGGGCTGAAACAGGTTACTGGTCTGAGTAACTATCGCAGTTGTGGCCAGGCGTTGAAACTGGACCTTGTAACCCACCCGGAACTGCTTGAAGAGGATGAATACGCCGCGCGCTCAGCCGCATGGTTTTATGCCTCCCGCGGTTGCCTTCTTCATTCCGGCGACGTTGAGCGCGTGACACTGTTAATCAATGGCGGCCGCAACGGGCTGGAAAAACGCCGTGCATTGTTTAACCTGGCGAAATCAGTTCTGGTATGAGGTGAGTGTGGGTATCGAGACAATAATCGGGCTGGCCGCACTGGTCATTTCCGCTATCGCCGGCGCTTTTGGTCTGGGCCATATTCGCGGCACCAGCAAAGCAGAAGCTAAAGCCGACCAGCAGCGAACCGAAGATAACGCAGCGGCAATGGTCGCAGCAGCCGAACGCAGGGTAGAAACAACGAAAGAGGCCAGCAATGTACATCAGACTGTTAATCATATGCCTGGCGACGATGTTGATCGCGAGCTGCGTAACGAATGGAAGCGTCCCGGTGGTGGTTGATACCGGTTGTGATTGGGTGAAGCCAATCTTCCTGACGGATCAAGACATCGACGTTCTGGACCGCCAGACGAAGAAAGACATCCTGGCGCATAACAAAGCATGGAAAGCAAATTGCGGGAAAAATTGAGCCTCATCCTTGATGTTCGGACACAGTCTCTCCTCTGGACTTTAACCGTAGCAAACATTGAGTACTCCATAATACGAATGGACAATTCTTTGGGGGGAGAAAATTAAATGGCAGGGAAAAGCTTGAACAAATCAGGGTGGCTCATCCTTGAGCACACGGGTAGTCCTGAACGACGACTTCACCTGACATAGCAAAGTCTATGTAAGAGTCTAGAAAACAATGAGTATTTATCAAGGCGGGAAAGGAAAAAGTCCCTTCCGAAATGAAATCCTGCAACTCGGAAGGGAGACCAAAGGGGTCATCATTACAAGAGAATGTAAATGTAATCCATTTCTCAAAAGTAAAAAGGTGTATTAAATAAATAACTCAAAGGAACGAAAATCTACTTTCTTCTAATGCCTGATGGGTATACGGAATGAATGATTAGCGAAGAATTTTAACAATGCTCACAACTTTATTTTGTCTGTCAGCTACGTTTTAATGGCACGAGTGATTCGATATCTCTGCCATACAGATGAATCCCCCTGAGCGGAGGGGCAACCAGTCACTGCTGGACGTAACGTTGCGGGTTTGCAGAGTGATGCAAGTCCACCGGGAGGCACCCGGCATCTGAATGCTTGACTAAAGGAATAGGGTACACGTCGAAATGAGTGCGAAGTAATACCTACTTACTGCTAGACCCAGCCAGTTCTGTCCGAGCTGGCTTTTTTTTGCAAAAAAAAGCCCTCTCAGAGAGGGCTACAGGAGTCTCAGTTTCGTTGCTCTTTTTATTGATGTTTCCCGGAGTTGGCATTCTCCGCATCAGAGTCATGTATAGCCTGGCAGCCAGGCAGATAACAACAAACGTAAGCGTGGGATATTAAGAATTTCCTCAGATTGTTTTCACTGGTAGATGGGCTAAAGACCTTGAAGCAGTAAGCGGGTTGACCGCAGCCATAAGGCCATGCAGCAGCCATGATGCTGCCCCGAGTCGCGTATTGGCGAGCAGGTATAGCATACCGATGTGAGGGTTAATAATGGGAAATGCTCCGATAGGGCAGCGCGAACGCCAGACGCGTACCGATTTTAAGTGTCGATGAAACGACAGCAGCTCAAGGGGAGGAGTGTGGTCACTCCGGGAAGTGGCAGCAATTACAAAGCTCAGCTGCTGGTGGGCTTAATAAGGTCTTTCTACATTTATTTGAGATGCGGCCTTAGCATATTTAGATAATTTTTATGATGGTTCCGGCATCTTTTAATTTTGTGTAAGTAAAACCCACCGCTCCGTAAAATGATACGCAAAGGAATATCAAAGCGAAGAGCATTACGTAGAAGCTAACGTCACCCTTAACAGAAAACTGATAAATTGCAAAAAAGCATAGTAAGACGAATGCTGTCAGAGAGGAGAGTGCAATAAAAGAATAAAGGAAAATCATGAGCAGGTCGTCCTGACGTTAACATATGTCAAACCATTGTATCTACAGCTTGGCGGATTACCAACCTGCTTCAATACAACGCGCTTCAAAAAGGTTACCTACGCATCGTTTATCGCGAGCAGCGTAAAATGTGGAAGCATCCCAGTGGTGGTTAAAACCTCCTGTGACTGGGTAAAACCAATCTACCTGACTGATCACGACATCGACGTTCTGGATCGGCAGACAAAGCGCGACATCTTGACGCATAACAAAGCGTGGCATGCGAATTGCCATACAAGATAGAACCTCATCCATGAGGCTCTGACACAGTCTCTCCTCTGGACTTTAACCGTAGCAAAGTCTCACAACTCCGCACTCGATCGGCATTCATGTGTTACAGTTAGACCGTGGTGAATCCCCCTCAGCGGCGGGGCTAATTAACCTGACGACTCTTCTTCATGAGGGCATCGTGAATTTCTGAAGCAAGCGGGTCATGGTTGGTTAACCAAAAGGCTCACCGGGAGGCACCCGGCACCACATCTATACGAACCGCAGGTCATCAACTGGTAGGCTGGGTAATACTTATCGCGAATAAGTGATAAAAAATGCCCCCCAACCAGGAGGGCAAGAGGAGTCTCAGTTTTACTTGCTCTTTTTTATCGATGGTTCCCTGAAGTTGGCAATCTCCTCATCAGAGTCTTGAAGAGCTTGGCAGTCAGCCAGTAATCAACAAGCATAAGCGCTAGTGATTAAGATAATCCTTACCTAACCATTTGTGCTGGGCAGTATCATTAAATACTCTGATCATCCATAAGGCTGACATAGCGACGGCAAAGGTATAGAGTTGAAGTGTTTTTATGGAACGAGGAATAACATGAAGGTTAAAGTGATTATCGCTGCTATAGCTTTGGTTTCGTTCAGTGCTGTTGCTGACGAGGGGCAGTATCTCTCTGACTTCGCCAGTGCAAAAAGCACCTCTAAAAGCTACTCCCAGCTTATTAGTAAAAACAAATTACCTGAATGGGTAAAAAGTGGTGGCACAAGCACGCCATCAACCGAAGTTACAGTTGCAGGCAAAAAGTATATTGCACTGTCAGGGTGTAAACCTCATAGTTGTCCAGAACAGAATATTGCTGTTCTCTACTCACCTGATAACGGTGATATCCATGGTGTGTTTTCTGATTTCAATGCAGAAAAGAACCAAGAGACATTGACCTGGTTAAACCTGGATCCGATTGATTCTGATGCGATGAAAAATGCGCTTTTCAATCGGATGTACGGCAATTAAATAGCCCAAGCTTCAAACTGCAATCCACCAGTTTGAAGCTTCAAAACACAAATCAATCGCCTCACAATGTGTTGGTCGCTCACATCGCACCCTCATTCCGCTTAACTTTAGCAATGAATTCTTCTGTGATTGATAGACCCGCTATGATTTCCGAATTTAAGGCGGAAGCACCAAATTTGCTTACAAGGTCCAGAAGAGTTTCATAAGTCTGGATGAGTTCCATTAGATCGGAAATCACTAATTGGTCATGCTCAGTGCGCAAATGTGACCGGGCAGAGGCATGATGCACTATCCACTCGAGATTGGCCTTGATTTTGTGAACATCATCATAGTTATACATATTTCATAAGCTTAAATCCTCATTTCAAGATTTCTTTGAGAAAAATACTTCCTTGCTTCAAACACTGAAGCTGTGAGTGACGTCTAAAGTTCATTTAGTTTAGAGGTGACAATGGCTAAGCCGGACTGGGGCGAGCTGCAGAAGCGGTTCCTGTCTGATCACGCTGCTACTGGCATATCCCCTAAGAAATGGTGCGAGACACATAATCTTTATTATGTAACTGCTCGCCGCTATATCAAGAAAACTGCTGCGCAAAATACAAAAATTTACCCGCAAAAGATAGTGCGCACTGCGCAGAATGATAAAAGCGCAGATGAGCTGGTGGCTATAAAGCTAAGCGCGAAGGTAAAGCACTTTATTGCTGAATACCTGAAGGATAATAACGCCACGGCAGCCGCTGCACGTGCTGGCTATAGTGACCCAAACTATGGTCGTCAGCTAATAGCGAATCCTAACGTTGCGCAGGCAATTGCGCAGCAGCAAAAAGCCTCCATTGAGCGCACGCTTGGCAGTGCCGATGAAGTCCTCGCACAGATGTGGCAGCTTGCCACCTTCGATGCAAACCAACTTTCGCAGTATCGCCGCGGTGCGTGTCGTTACTGCTGGGGCTTCGGCCACCACTATCAGTGGCGTGACGCTGTAGAGTTCGAAGAGGAAACAGCAAAGGCGGAGGGACGGGAAGGGGCAAGGCTGCCGCAAGATACAGGCGGCTATGGCTACGATCACACCAGAGAGCCTAACCCTGGCTGTCCGCGCTGTAACGGTGACGGCATCGGCCAGCCTTATTTCCCGGATACACGCAAGCTCCCGGCAACTTCTCGGCTCGCTTACTCCGGCGTAAAGATCGGCAAGAATGGCGTCGAGATAACCACTATCAGCCGTGAGCGAATGTTCGAAGCGGTAATGAAGCGGCTTGGCCTGGCGGATAGCGAATTCGCGCAGCGTCTCCAGCAAATCGAAATCGACCGCCGGCAGCTGGAGGTGGAAAAACTCCGCAAAGAGCTGGCCGGTGATGGTGATGATGACGAACCGACTCCAGTGCAGATCAATATCAACGTAGTGGACGCGAGGGCGGAAGATGGGGATCAGCCCGACACTTAACATTCCTCAGGCGCGTTTCCTCGCGATGCAGCACAAATTCAAAGCCTACGTTGCCGGGTTCGGTTCCGGTAAGACGTGGGTGGGTTGTGGCGGCATCTGTAAGGGGATGTGGGAGCACCCTAAAATTAACCAAGGTTATTTCGCGCCGACGTACCCGCAGATTCGTGACATCTTCTACCCGACAATTGAAGAGGTGGCTTTTGACTGGGGACTGAGCGTCAAAATCAATGAGGGGAATAAAGAGGTTCACTTCTACGAGGGGCGACGGTACCGCGGGACAACAATCTGCCGCTCGATGGAGAAGCCAGGTTCGATAGTCGGCTTTAAAATCGGTAATGCGATGGTGGATGAACTGGACGTCATGGCGGCTGCTAAAGCGCAGCAGGCCTGGCGAAAAATCATCGCCCGTATGCGTTACAAGGTCGATGGGTTGCGTAACGGCATCGATGTCACGACAACGCCGGAAGGCTTCAAATTCGTTTACCAGCAGTTCGTAAAAGCGGTGCGTGAAAAACCTGAGCTTTCTGCTCTGTACGGGCTGATTCAGGCCAGCACGTTCGACAACGCGAAGAACCTTCCCCCGGATTACATCCCGTCGCTGCTGAGTTCTTATCCTGATGAACTGATTCAGGCATACCTGCGCGGGAAGTTCACGAACCTCAATAGCGGAACCATTTACCACACCTTTAACCGTAAGCTGAACAACTGTTCTGACGAGATTAAGGATGGGGATCCGCTGTTTATCGGTATGGACTTCAACGTTGGAAAAATGGCCGCGATTGTTCACGTAAAGCGTAACGGGTTACCGCGAGCGGTTCGCGAGCTGGTGAAGGTCTACGACACGCCGGCGATGATTAAGCGTATACAGGAAGAGTTCTGGCGCTACGAGGATGGTCGCTACGTGAAGAGCCGGGAGATTTACATCTATCCGGATGCCTCTGGCGACTCCCGCAAGTCCCAGAACGCCAGCAAGACCGATATCGCTCAGCTCAACGATGCCGGATTCAGCGTCATTGTTGATGATGCCAACCCGCCGGTTAAAGACCGCATCAACTCGATGAACGCCATGTTCTGTAACGCCAACGGCGAGCGCCGTTATCTGGTGAACGTCCAGAATTGCCCGGTCTACACCGAAAGCCTCGAACAACAGGTCTGGGCAGCGAACGGAGAGCCGGACAAAAAAGCTGATAACGATCACCCCAATGATGCTGGTGGGTACTTCATTGTGAAGGATTACCCCATCGTGAAACCCGCATACTCAATCACCATGGACACCACTTTCTGATATGGCAAACGACGACATCACCTGGGTTCGACCAGAACACCGGGCGGCTTCTGCTGCCTGGCGGAAATATAGAGATTTTTGCAAAGGAGCTGAGGCCGTAAAAGCGGCGGGCAATAAGTATTTGCCTTATCTCGATCCAACCGATAAATCCACGCGCAACCGTAAACGCAATGAAGATTATCTGCGCCGCGCTGTATTTTACGCCATTGCGGGTAATACGAAGATCGGCATGCTTGGCATGGCATATCGAAAGGATCCCACCTTTAACGGTCCTGAAAAGCTGAAATACCTGCTGGATAATGCTGACGGTGCTGGTACCAGCATCTATCAACAGTCGCAGCTGGTGGCCGAGAACGTGCTGGAGGTGGCGCGAGAGGGGCTTTATGTTGACTATGCAGAAGCATCCGACGAAGCGATCATCCTCCGCTATCCGGCAGAGAACATCATCAACTGGCGGACAAAGCGAATTAACGGGCGCGATCAGCTGGTGCTGGTGGTCCTGCGTGAATGCGTAGAAGAGCCGGATGGTTATGCTTACAAGGATGAAATACAGTACCGGGAGCTGGCGCTGGAAGAAGGGCGGTTCATATGCCGGGTATGGCGCCGGGCTGATGGCACAGCAAGCGGAACCTACACCGTCGACAGCGAATATCATCCGAAGCCTAAAGGAAAGGACTACTGGGATGAAATTCCGTTTACCTTTGTCGGCGCCCAGAACAACGATCCCACTATCGATGATTCACCGCTGGCCGCGCTGGTGGAGATAAACCATGGCCATTATCGAAACAGCGCTGACTATGAGGACAGCGTGTGGTTCTGTGGTCAGGTGCAGCCGTATATGACTGGGCTTGATACCAACTGGCGCGATTACCTTGAGAAGGCCGGAGTAAAAATTGGTTCCCGTTCACCGCTAATGCTTCCCAGAGAAGGCTCGTTTGGCTATGCCCAGGCGCAGCCGAACATGCTGGCTAAAGAGGCCATGGACAGCAAGCGCGATTACATGGTGCAGCTGGGCGCCCGACTGATTGAGCAGAACGCCACGGCCAAGACTGCTACCCAGGCGAGCGGTGAGCAGACATCATCAACATCGGTGCTAGGTATCTGCGTTTCGAACGTTTCTGAGGCTTACACGCTGGCGCTGGGCTGGTGTGCAAAGTACCTGGGCATTAATGGGGATGAGCCAGCTTACATCATCAACCAGGAATTTATAGCGAAGGTTGCCGAATCCGGGATGGTCACCGCCATTGTGAACGCCTGGCAGTCCGGCGCACTGCGCGATACTGACATGATCCGGGCACTTCAGAAACTCGACCTCATCAACCCGGCAGACAGCCCGGATGATGTGATTGATGCGCTCCGCAATCAGGCGCCCTCATTGACCGGGGGCTGATATGGCAACAGTCAACGAAAGTTTGCGGGATGAGGCCATTGCTCATTCCGTCTGGATTAGCCGCTATGCGACAGGTGTCGCTAACCGGATGGTGAAGCTGCTTAACGAGACTGATGCTGAACTATATGCCCGTCTGCTGGATGCACTGGATCGGCTTCCGGCTGATAGCTTCACGGTTACACGTCTGGAAAGCTTGCTCGGCAGCGTACGCGAACTTAACCATCAGGCTGTGGCTTCAATGCAGTCCGGTCTGGAAGGGGAACTGCTGGCGCTTTCAAGGAACGAGGTCAGTTATCAGTTGAGCCTGTTCGATTCCCTTCTTCCCTCACAGGTGCTGGCACGCTACCCGCTACAGGGAATCACCGCCGATATGGTTTATGCCGCGGCGATGGCTCAGCCATTTCAGGGGCGCCTGCTGAGTGAGTGGGCGGAGAATCTGGAATCGGACAGGCTGGCGCGGGTCATAAACGCTGTACGCCGTGGCTACCTTGCTGGCGACACGGTTGAAACCATCTCCCGAAGTGTGCGCGGTCATGCCAATAAAGACTATCGCGACGGCGCGCTCCAGATGAGCAGGGCAAACGCCGCAAGCATCGCTAAAACAGCCGTGAATCATCTGGCTGCGACCGCGCGCAACAGCTTCACCAGCGCCAACAGCGACATCGTGAAGGGTAAGCAGTGGCTGTCTACGCTGGACAATAAAACCAGCCACGACTGCATTATTCGCGACCTGCTGCGATACACGCTGGATAATAAACCGATCGGGCATAAAGTACCTTACCTGCAAGGGCCCGGGAAAATTCATTTCTGCTGCCGTTCTACCGAAACCCTGATTCTTAAGTCGTGGCGCGAACTTGGTATCGATATCGATGAAATGGACGATGGTACCCGCGCCAGCATGGACGGACAGGTACCGGCGAAAACCACGTATCTGGAATGGCTGAGGCGACAATCGGCGCAGCGACAGGATCAGGTTCTGGGGGTTGAGCGTGGACGGATGTTCCGGGCGGGTAAAATCGACCTTGGCGAAATGTACACGGACAAGGGGGAATGGATAAGCCTCGAACAGCTTCAGGAGCGTTCCGGGGCAGCCCCGACACTTGAATCCTCCCGTACCCTGGATGAGCTGGTGGAGTGGATGACCGGGCGTGTGGCGCAGGATGTGAAGTTCCCGGATGGTGTATCACTGGATGAGGCGAAACAGGCGGCGCAGGCTGCTTTCGATGTGATCCATCGGTTTGGACTCCAACCCGTCTCGGCGTTCGGTAACACTCTGGATGTTCCGGCGTCTGCTGCTGGCGCTTATGAATCATCCTCACGAATCGTGCACCTTTCCAGGTGGGCGATGGACAGCGGTGAATGGGAAAATATTCTGAAGAACAGCGCAGGAATCGATATGACAATGATGGTCAGGCCATCAGTTGCGTCGTCCACGTTGCCTCAGGATGTACTGGATGTTTCGCCTGCGGAGTTGCCGTATGTTGCGGTGGCATCGGTGAAGGGCACCGTGTGGCATGAACTTGGACATCATCTGTACTATTCCCGGCCTGAAGTTGGTGCACTGGTTGAAAGTGCTTATGATGATGGCAGGTGGCGTGCTCTCAGCGCCTATGCCGCAGAAGCACCGAAAGAACTTTTTGCTGAGATCGTATCGGCGTATATGAGCGGCCAGAATGACACTATCAACCCCGAGATCCTCAAGTGGCTGAAACAACACTCCCGTTCCTGAAAAAAGCGTCAGAGCTGGCTCATATGGAGCCTTTGCCGGATGACGTTATCGAACAACTGGATGCTATCTGCAAAGAGGCTGGCGAGGCTACGCCTGAAGGCAGGATGATTGGCGTCCTGATCGGCTCGGTTTACACCCGGCTAAACAACCCTGATTAAGCGTTAAACAAACACTCTGAGCCCTGGCATCCGCCGGGGCTTTTTTTATGGGCGAGGCCCGACAAAATCCCGAGGGGAAATTATGTTAATCCGAAACATGCTTCTGAAATATTACGCACCTGAAAACGACGGTGAGGGCAGTGGTGGCGGTGGTATCGAAATCACCCCCGAAATCCAGAAGCTGATTGATGAGCGTGTGACCAGTGAAGTCACAGGCCTGAAATCGAAAAACTCTGAGCTGCTGGGCACCATCAAGCAGCAAAAAGAAAACCTGTCGCGCTTTGACGGTATCGATCCAGACGCTGTACGCGGCATTCTCCAGCGTTTTTCTGACGATGAAGAGGCGAAGCTTATCGCCGCCGGGAAAATTGATGAGGTGCTGGATAAGCGTACCGAGCGCCTGCGTGCTGACGTTGATAAGCAGATCAAAGCGGCAAACGAACGCGCGGAAAAAGCTGAAGCGTTCTCCAACAAATTCCGGGATCGGGTTCTCGGGGATGCAATCCGTGCAGCAGCCTCCAAAGCGGGCGCGCTGCCTGAAGCTTCTGACGATCTTATTCTGCGTGCCAAAGGCACATTCCAGCTCAACGACGAAGGCGAGGCCGTAGCGGTTGATGCAAATGGCGATGTTCTGTTCGGCAAAGATGGCAAAACCCCACTAAGCCCGCTTGAGTGGGCGGAGTCACTCAAGGAGACGGCTCCGCATCTGTTCCCGCGCGCAGAAGGCACAGGCGCGGGCGGACACAAGCCAAACGGTGGTGGAAGTCTGAAACGTTCCGAAATGAGCGCCAGCGACAAAGCGGACTACATCCGCAAACACGGCCAGCAGGCCTTCCTCAAACTTCCGAAATAAGGGATTCAAACCATGGCAACGACTGTTAATTCCGACCTGGTTATTTATGACGATCTGGCGCAGACCGCGTTTCTTGAGCGTCGCCAGGACAACCTGGAAGTGTTCAACGCTTCCTCCAACGGTGCGATTTTGCTGGATAATGAACTGATTGAAGGCGATTTCCGCAAGCGAGCCTTCTACAAAGTGGGCGGTTCTATCGAATCGCGTGACACGAACTCCACCGATAAAGTGACTGGCAAGAAGATTGGCGCCGGTGAATCCGTATCCGTCAAAGCACCGTGGAAATACGGCCCGTATGAAACCACCGAAGAGGCATTCAAACGCCGCGGCCGCTCTGTAGACGAATTCTCCGAAGTGATCGGCGTTGATGTGGCAGATGCCACGCTGGAAGGCTACGTGAAATATGGCCTGAAAGCGCTGACTGCGGCGATTGGTGCTAACACGGACATGGTCGTAACCGCCGACATTGCGACCGACGGTAAAAAGACCCTGACCCGTGGCCTGCGCAAATACGGCGACAAATTTAACCGCGTGGCTCTGTTCGTGATGCACTCTGCGACCTACTTCGACATTGTTGATGAGGCGATTGCCAACAAAATCTACGAAGAAGCGGGCGTGGTGGTTTACGGCGGTCAGCCTGGCACGCTGGGTAAACCTGTGCTGGTGACCGACACCATGGACGCTGATGCGATCCTTGGGCTGGTGGCCGGCGCAGTGACTGTTACCGAGTCTCAGGCGCCGGGCTTCCGTTCCTACGATATCAACGATCAGGAAAACCTTGCGATTGGCTACCGAGCTGAAGGTACCGTGAACGTTGAACTGCTGGGCTACAGTTGGGATACCGCCAAAGGTGATAACCCTGACCTGACCGCCATCGGCACCGCGGGGAACTGGAAAAAACACTTCACCAGTAACAAATCCACTGCGGGCGTTCTCATCAAACTCGGCGGCGGTAGCTAATCATCACAAAGGGGCTTTGGCCCCTTTTTTATGCGCATCGCACGCGCACATCGAAGAAAGTCTTTCAGCTGTGAGCCTGGGCAAACCGTTAACTTTCGGCGGCTTTGCCGTGCGACAGGCTCACGTCTAAAAGGGAAATCAAATGCAGGTCACTATTGATGGTGTCCCGTTTGTGCCTGCCTGCGCTTCAGCGTCACGGATTGGCATTGCCATAACTACCCATAACCGGCCAGACGTTTTAAAGCGCGCCATTGAGCAGCATACCAAACATCTTCCTGTCGATGCGCAGGTGGTGGTTATCGACGACGGCTCTAAACCTCCCGCCGTAGTACCAGACGGCGTGCAGCTGCGTCGCCATGAAACATCACTTGGCATTGTTGCTTCGAAGAACGCCAGTTTAACCGCGCTTATGGACGCCGGGTGTGAGCATCTTTTCCTTTGGGACGATGACGCCTGGCCCATCGCTGATAACTGGCACCTTCCATACATCGAATCACCCGAACCGCACCTGGCTTACCAGTTTCTGGATCTTGCTGGCACGAACAAGCTGAATGACCTTTCTGAGCTTTACCGTGACGATCAGCATGTGGCTTACACCGGGCAGCGCGGCGTGATGCTGTATTACCACCGCAGCGCCATTGAGAAAGTAGGTGGATTCGATCCGATATACGGCCGTGGTATGTATGAACACAGTGACCTCGCGCTACGTATCCATAACGCTGGCCTGACGACGTGGGCTTACGGTGATGTGGTCGGTTCAGAAAAGCTAATCCATTCTCTCGATGAGTATGAAGCCGTAGAGCGTTCGGTACCGCGTCCCGACCGACAGGCGCTGGTGGAACGTAACGTGAAGATCCACAACGAACGGCGTGATGCCGGGTTTACTGGTTACGTTGAATACCACCAGCAGCGCGACGTGGTTATCACAACCCTGCTTACCAGTCAGCCTGACCCGCAGCGCGGCACAAAAATGGCGGCCTCGCCTGGCATGCTGAGCAAATGGGCGGCCTCGCTTCGCCAGTGTGGTCGTATAGCGCTGGTGGATGAATTACTGACGGCCCCGGCAGATGTTGAGCTATGTCGCGTTCCTGACGTGAAGATGAATGTCTACTTTCGTCGCTGGTTGCACATCTGGCAGCACTTGCGAGTTCACCCTGAATACCGGTTCGTCTGGTGTACCGATGGTACCGATGTCGAAATGCTTCGCGCGCCGTGGGAAGAAATGGAGGCAGGGAAGGTGTACGTCGGTTCTGAACCAAAGACCTACGTCGATTCCTGGGCAAAGCAAAATCATCCGGAGCGCATCTATCAGGAGTTCATTGAAAAGCACCGCAACGATGTGATGCTTAACGCTGGGCTGCTGGGGGGGACCCGCGCTGATGTGATGGCGTTCGCTCACGGCATCATCCGTCTTTACTATCGGATCGAGAGCTATCGTTTCTGGAAGAAAGAACAGGCTGGCGCCGCGGTGGGCGACATGCTGGCGTTCGGCATTGTTGCGAAGTCATTCGCTGACAGGCTGATCACCGGCCCTATGGTTCACACGGTATTCAAAACTGAGGGCATCGGTAAGGAGGCAGCGTGGTGGAAACACAAGTGAAGTTTGTTGTGGTTGGTCACCACACCCGGACGGGACAAGCACAACGTCTTGCTGCGCTGCTGGATGCTCATCTGCTGATTGATGACGGTAACCACGGTGCGAACTGGAATCATCGCCGCGCGCTGGAGTGGGCAGCAGAACAAACCTGCCGGGTAGTGGTGCTGGAAGACGACGCGATACCTGTTCACGGATTCATAAACAAGATAAGTCACTGGCTGGCCCGATGCCCTGATTCTCTCATCAGTTTCTATCTCGGTACCAGCAGGCCTCCGCAATGGCAACCAACTATTGCGGCAAAGTTGTCATCATGCAGGGAAACCTTAACCCTACCAACCCTGATCCACGGTGTTTGCTATAGCATCCCCCAGAACGAGCTGGCGGATATTCTGGCGCGCTGGCCGCATCATCTCGCAGCCGATTTTGCTATCGGCAGAGCCTGGGGGCGGGAGGTGGTTTATCTGTCCGAATCTCTGGTTGAGCATGCAGACGGGCCAAGTGTTGAACGCCATCCGGATGGTAAGCCCAGAACTGAGGCCCGGCGTGCGTGGTCATTAGCCGGCACCCTGGAGGAACTATGATTATCACCGACCCAACAGACCCGGGTTTTAATAGCTACGCCAGTGAAGAGGACCTTGCCTCATTTGCGGAAATACGCGGTATTGAACTGCCTGACAAGCTTACACCTTTGCTGATTAAGGCAATGGATTACCTGGAGGGGCTGGACTGGGTTGGCTCAAAAGCTGACCCGAGACAGGCTCTGGCATGGCCACGCGAGAATGTCGTTCTGGATGAACATGATTTCCCGCCGGATGAAGTTCCACGTCAGGTTATAACCGCGCAGTGCATGCTGGCGGTAGAGGCAATCGACGGCGATTTACTCACCAGCGTGCGCGAAGCCGCTGTGAAGACTGAGCGTGTGGAAGGCGCTGTCACTATGACCTATGCAGTCGCAGATGGCGAAGTCTTTACACCGTCTTATCCTGCTGTGATGGGGATGCTGGGTGACCTTGCTGGTGGTCGTGGCTACGCAATCAATGCATTTGCAGAGAGGGCATGATATGGCGATTGATTACCAACGTATGCAGGCCAGAACAACGCGCATGCTCAGGCAGAACGGAGCGTTATACATCGTCATCCGCAAGGGTTCAGTAACGGTTATCGGTGGAGTCGAGCATAAAACGGATGATGTTCAGTTCACTGCGATCGGCGTTAAAACGGAATACACGCCAGGCGAAATTGATGGATCGGTCATCGTAAACGGTGATGTTCGAATCGTCTTTACCGCAGAGCAGGAAATTAAAATCGGCGATGTGGTTGATATAGACGGCACAGCCTACCGCGTTGTGAACCCCAACCCTGCAAAACCTGCCTCGCTGGTACTCTGCTACAAAGCGCAACTGAGGGCTTAACATGGGCGAGAACACGGCATTCCTCGCTGAAATCACAGCCTTCGTCAATAAGGCCAAAGCGAATCAAGAAGCTGTGGTGCGCGCCGTCGGCATAAAAATACTAAACCAACTGGTGATGATGTCCCCAGTGGGCAACCCGGAGTTGTGGGAAGTTAACCAGACAGCCGTTTCCTATAATCGCGCTGTTTACGACCATAACGAGGCGCAGCGGGCAAATCCCGACAACCTGACCAAAACCGGGCGACTGAAGAAAAAAGCCCGGGTGGTGGATGGGATGGATATCAAAGCACCGCCGGGGTATACGGGCGGACGCTTTCGCGGTAACTGGCAGGTATCGTTTGATGCTCCTACAACTGATGAAACAGGGCGAATAGACAAGACCGGCGACCTGACAAAAGCAGCCGGGAACTACACGCTGTCATTGTTCAAAGTCGGGATGAAGGCCATTTATTTCTGCAACAACGTGCCCTATGCCTACCCACTTGAAATGGGGCATTCAACACAGGCGCCTGGCGGCATGGTTCGCATAACTGCCGCTGAGTTTCAACGCTTCTTTGAGGAAGCCGTAAGAGAGGTGCCCAAGTGATTCCAGATATTGCCGCGGCACTCGCCGCAAGGCTTGGTGAATGGGCTGATGCAGAAGGTATTCAGGTTGCATGGGAGAACGTGCCGTTTACACCCCCTGCTAACGAGATGTACCTGGCCGTTCACGATATGCCCGTTACGCCGCGAACAATCGATCTCGGCTTGCGCTGCCGGACTTATTCTGGCGTGTACCAGATTAATGTCGTGGCGCCAGCCGGCTCCGGCCGTACCTCCGTCGTTGCCCTGGCGGGCAGAGTGGCGGAATTGTTCCCCGAGGGGCTGGAGGTTGAGGGCAGGGATTTCACCTTCTGGATTAGCAGCGAGCCTGGCATATTCCGCGGCATCCCTACACCCGTGTCTTACACCGTTCCAGTAAGTTTCAACTACCGTGCTGATATAAGCACTTAACCCTCAACTTCTATTATTCACCCACAACCGGCTAATGGCCGGTTTTTTTATATGCGAGGTAAAAGATGGCTTTCCATCTACCAAATGGCGCAACGGTATTTGTGGCGCCAGCTTCAGGCAACCCAATTACCATCACGGATATTTCTAACGCAGCAAACGCTGTATTAACGCTCAATGGTGGAACAGTCAAAGTAGGCGATGTCGTTCTGCTGAGTTCCCCATGGACCGCACTGGATAATCTGGTAGGTAAAGTAACAGCAGTCTCCGGCTCGCAGGCAACAATTGGTGGTGTAAACACTTCAAACACCAAAATTTTCCCGACCGGCTCTGGCTCTGGATCCCTCAGGGTGGTTGAGTCTGCTGATTGGGTGCAGATCCCTCAAATCACTGAAGTAGCCGCTGCTGGTGGCGAGCAGCAGTATTATCAATTCCAGTTCCTGGAAGATGACACGCAGCGAAGCCTGCCGACGTATAAATCTGCAAAAACGCAGACTTATACGGTCGCCCACGACTCTGACCAGCCGTTCTACCCGCTTCTGAAAGAGGCCGATCTTGCTGGCGACACTATCGCTGTTTACATGTACGTGCCTAAAGCAAAAGAAACACGTTACTGGTCAGTGGTGCCGTCCTTCTCTGGTGAGCCAAACCCTGTAGTCAACCAGATTGAAACAGTCACTGTCGCGTTTGCCGTACAGTCAAAAGGCACCACATTCTACAAAGACGCAGACACCACTCCGGGCAGCTAACCATTCACTTTCCAGCCCCGAAAGGGGCTTCAAGGATTTTTATTATGGCTACAAAATTTACGTTAAACCCTAAACCAACTTTTAAACTTTCGGTGAGCATTCCACGCCCTGGTGAAGACGACGGGGTGGTTACTCTGATTGTCCGCCATAAAACCCGAAAGCAGTTGAAAGATATGGAAGATAACCTGAAGCGTGCCGCCGAACTGGTGGATGGCAGCGCCGATCAGGTAGATGCTCCCCTGAATTATCTGGCTGAAATTATTGAAAGCTGGAATATCGACAGTGAATACAACCGGGATAATCTTGCGTTGCTGCTTGAAAATTATCCCCGTGCTTTCGACTCCATTGTTTCCGCTTATACGAAAGAGTTGTACGCCGTCCGCGAAAAAAACTCATAGCGCTTGCCGAGGCGTGTTTTACGCCTGACCCCTCCGCTGAAGAATTAGCTGCATTCAGCATGACCCTGGACGATCTGGACGATGTTGAAATAGACGTCCTCCCTGATGTGTGGCCAGCATTCTGTATTTTCAGAGACATGTTTACACAATGGAGAACTGGTATCGGTGGGGTGACCGGGCTGGACTATAACGTCTTGCCCTGGATGATGAGGATTCACGGTATCGACGACGAGGCAGGCGCTTTACAGGATGTGAGAGTAATGGAGGCCGCAGCCCTCCGAACCATCCATAAAAATCAAAATCATTAACCCGGATTACCCGGGTTTTTTATACCCGGAGATACCGAATGTCTGATATCGCAACGATCTCCCTGAAAGTAAATACCAGTGAACTGGAGCGAGGGAATCAGGAGCTTGATAAATTCCAGGCAACAGCTGCGGGTGCTGCTCAAAAGGCGGATAATCTTAACAGTGTTTTTCGGGCTGGCGCTCAGTCGGGTAAGCAACAAAACCAAAGCCTGAAGGAGCAGCAGCAGGAATTACAGAACCTCCTTAACCGAATCAATCCCACCAATAAAGCATTCGAAGAGCTTGATAAGATCTACGCGCAGCTAACGCAGGCCAATAAAAAAGGTCTGCTGCCCACAGAGCAATTCCGCGATTATGGTGCGATACTGGACGACACCAGAAATAAGCTCCAACGCACGCACATGACCCTCACGGAAGAAGGACGTACGCTGCTCGAACAGGAGGCCTCAGCGAAACGTGCAGCGCAGGCGGGAGAGGCGTTCGTTGCTTCATTGCAGGAGCAGGCTTCAGCAGTAGGGAAAACTCGCGCTGAAATTCTGGAAATGAAGGCTGCTCAGTTGGGTGTAGCTGACCAGTCTGCACCGTTCATCTCAAAACTGCGGGAACAGGAGGATGCCTGGAGGCGTGGTGAAATTAGCGCTGGTCAGTACCGTAACGCAATGCGCCAGTTACCGATGCAGATCACCGACGTAGTGACCTCTCTCGCCTCAGGTATGCCGGTGTATATGGTGGCCATCCAGCAGGGGGGGCAGATCCGCGACTCCTTTGGAGGTGTTGGTAATGCGCTGAAGGCTGTTACGTCATTGATAACACCTGCGCGCATCGCTATCGGTGGACTCATTGGAACATTGGCACTGATGGGGGCTGCGGCTTTTAAATCATCCGAGCAATTCGATCGGGCGGCGTCATCAGTGTTGCTGATGGGGGGCGCAGGTTTCAAATCGCTTGAACAACTGAATTCAGTTGCAGCGAGGGTTGCATCGGAAACCGGTAATTCAGTCTCAGAAGTCACTGATACCTTGATCGACCTGAATAATCAGGGGAAAGCGAGTGGCCCTGAAATGGAGCGGATCGCAAAGGCAATGCTGGTGATGAAAGACGCCGGCATTGATACCAAAGACTCCATGGCAGACTTTGGTAAGATTCTTAAAGATCCAATTAAAGGGCTGGCGGAACTCAATGAAAAATACGGCTTCCTGACAGAAGCTGAAATGAAACATCTGATCCAGCTTAAACAGACGAAAGGAGAGCAGGCCGCGGTTACGGAGGCGGTAAGCCTTTATGCTGGCGTTATGGAGGAGCGCAGCAAAAAAGTCGTCGAAGCTACAGATAATATTGGCAGGGCATGGAAAACTGTAAAAACAACTGCATCAAACGTGTTTGAGCAGATTGGGGTAACTCTTCGCGCCTGGGCCAATCAGGTTATCGATATTTTTGAATTAGTAAAAGCATCGATTAACGACCTATTCCTCAATATCACTTCTCTGGATGCCAAATTTACCGGGACGATCGCTGGTTGGGCTGAAAAAATACCTGGTGGGGGTGCCTTAGCTAATTTCCTCGGCATGGATGTCGCGGCTATGAAAAAGGCCGGGGCTGATGCTGATAAGGAAATTGAAGCGAACAAAAAGCGCTATGACATTTTGTGGAAGCGCATCACCGCACCTAATGCGCAGGCAAATTATGAAGCTGAAGCTCGAGGTTCTGGTGTAACGGGAGACGGGGGAACCAGCAGAGAATCCCGTAGCGCAGTAAGTAAGCTTGCTGACGAATCAGAAAGAAAAGTAAGAGCTGATAGGATCAGTATTGATGCCGCAACCCGAATGCTTCAGGAGTCTCGACAACGCCTGGCGGTATTGCGTCAACAGTCAGTGCAAACGGAATCAATGACTGATGGTGAAAAACGGTTGTTGGCTTTCAATCAGCAAATTGCTGATCTCAAGGAGAAGAAACTACTCACAGCTGATGAAAAATCTATTCTTACGCACCAAAAGGAAATTCGGCTGAGCCTCGAGAAAGAGGCCAGTTTATCCCGGCAGATTGAGCATCAGAAAAAGATGAATGATCTGATGGACAGTGCACAGAAGTTGCAGCGTCAGCAAGAGGCTAAACGTGCCGAGGTTGCTTTACTCGCTACAGGGGTATCATCTCGAGATGCTCAGAGAGGGATGGAACTCGATCGTATCGAGAAAGAGTACTCTCTAAATCCTAAGGCTCAGGCGAAAGCGCTTTCTGAAATGCGCAAAACCTATAAAGCGCAGGACTCGCTTGAACAGAACTGGCGAGCTGGTGCTGTCAATGGGCTGAATGAATATCTTCAGACGGCGCAGAACGTTTATTCCTCAGTGTCGCAGGCAGCGCAAACTGCCCTCGGGGGTATTTCCGACATGATGACCAGCCTTGTTACAACAGGAACGGCATCTTTCAGACAGTTTGCGGCATCCATCCTCAAAATGATTGTTGAGATCATCAACAGATTGCTTGTGGCTTGGGCGGTACAGAAAGCCATGGGATGGATTACTGGTGATGTCAGTACCGGCAATACACCCAGCGGAGCTTATACCAATGCGGCGAGTTCTGGTGTTAGTCTTTTCGACTCTGGTGGATACACTGGTGACGGCGGAAAATTCGAGCCAAAAGGCATCGTTCACGGCGGTGAGTTTGTATTCACCAAAGAGGCAACGTCTGCATTGGGTGTAGGTAATCTTTATGCGCTGATGCGTAACGCTAAGGGCTATGCAGATGGCGGGTTCGTTGGTCGTGCTCCAATGTACGGGTTAAACAGCAGTTCTGGATCCGGTGGCGGTTCTGCACCCGTAATCAATACTGTCGTAAACGTTGACGCCAACGGGAATGCTACTGCGCAATCCAGCAGTTCTGGTGATGTTATGGGGCGTGCTCTTGCTGATGAAATGCAGAATGCAGCCGCAAGGGTTATACAGAAGCACCTTAAGCCTGGAGGCATGATCTACAACTTTAGTAAAGGCAGGTAGTGTTTACGTCATCCCCTGGTTAATATGATGATAACCATAAGAATCAGGGGATGATTGTGTTTAAAAAAATCTTTAAGAAGATCTTAAGAACCATTGGGCTATTACTGCTTCTGGTTGTGGTGATTATTATTGCAGCGCTGGTTAACAAACCTTCAGAACAAGAAAAGAAGCAAAAAGAAGCCAAGGAACTTACGGATAAAAAACTAGATGAGCTTCGCAATGCCTGTGAAGCTTACGTAAGGATGTCAGTCATTAACAAAAGCACCTTGGATATGTCAGTGTTTGGCTCGAACAGATGGCTCGGTGATGACGGTAAGTTTTACGCCACGCAGGAGTTTAGCGCCAAAAATAAATTTGGACTAGAGCAGAAATTCAGGGCCGAATGTATTGAAGACAAGGATGGGAAGACTGATTACCGGCTTGTAGAAATGAATGGAAGTTAAATCAAAATGGTCTGATAACTCTCACTCCCATGCTTTCAACCAATATTAAGCCTCGCACATGCGGGGCTTTTTTTATGGAGTAAATATGGCAGTTGAAACATATAGCTGGCGCTCTCAGCTCGGTGCTGGCGCGATTGAATATAGCCAGGCAGTTCGCGCGGCGCAGTTCGGCGATGGCTATGAGCAAGTGGCCGATAACGGTATTAACTCCACGGCTATTCAGGTCCCTATGAAGCACACGGGCAACGAGTCGGAAGTGGACAGGATTCGTGATTTTCTCCTCGCTCATACCGTGAAAGCTTTCATCATTACGCCGCCAGGCGAAGAGAAGGGGCTTTACCGCGTCGTAGCCGATTCCGTTCGTAAAACGCAGATCAGCAGCAAAGTTGCTGAGTTGACGTTCACCATCAAACGGGCTTACGGAGTGTACGCATAATGGCATTAGTCGATCAGGCGGCGATGCTGGCGCCGGGTGGCAGGGTCCGCCTGGTTGAAGTTGACGCCTCAGAGTTCAGTGGCGGGATCCACCGATTCCACTACGCACCTTTCCCCCATACACCCGAAGAGATCGATGTTGCCAATGGAGATGAACAAAAGCTCGGACCCAAGCCAATCGTCTTCGGTGGCAACACCTACGATTTTTGGCCGTTTCAGGTTTCAGGCCTGGAGCTTTCAACAGACCAGGCGGCGGAGCCCACCCTGAGCGTCTCAAACCTTGACGGCCATATCACTGCGCTGTGCCTGCAATTTAAGGACTTGGTTAACGCAAAAGTGAGCATTATCGATACCTATGCGGTCTATCTCGATGCCGTAAATTACCCTGGTGGCGTAAACCCTACAGCTGATTCATCAATGTTCACACTTCAGACCTTCTGGCTTGACACCAAAACCTCCGAAGATGATGAGGTGGTTACCTGGGCACTCAGCAGCCCAGCCGATTTGCAGAGCCTTGTGATCCCCACCCGACAAATCACATCGCTTTGTGAATGGGCGCTGCGCGGTCAGTATCGCAGCGGCGATGGATGCACCTATAACGGCACTGCGTATTTCGACGCTAAAGGGAATCAGGTATCAGATCCTGCCCTTGATGTGTGTGGCGGTTGCCTCAGTGACTGCCGTAAACGATTTGGCGCTGGCCTGGCAGACCCTGACGCGGCAATCCTCGATTTTGGTGGCTTCCCGGCAACCGTTCTCTTCACCCGATAACCGGACGTACCAATGAATAAAACCATAATGGCAGCTATCCGGGCGCATGCACTGGAGGAATCCCCGCGTGAGTGCTGTGGCTTCGTTATTCAGTCTGGCCGTCGCCAGCGCTACATTCCCGTGCCGAATACGCACGAAAATCCGACAGAGCATTTTCGCATCGACGGCGAGCACTGGGCTAACGCCGAAGATATCGGGACGATTATTCGCGTCATCCACTCCCACCCGGGTGACGGTGCCCGGCCTATTCCGTCCGATCTCGACCGCCAGCAGTGCAATAACTCCGGCGTGATCTGGGGTATTTACTCACCTGACAGCGATGAATACGCCGAGATAATGCCGGAGGCGGTGCCGCTTATCGGACGTCCGTTTATCCTGGGCTCGAATGACTGCTGGGGGCTGATTATGGAATGGCACGCCATTCAGGGCGTCACGCTGAACGATTTTCGCGTCGATTACCCGTGGTGGGAAAGCCAGTACCCGGACAATCTCTATTTCGAAAACTGGGAGCGGGAAGGATTCGTCGAGTGCGATCCGGCACCAGGCTGCATGGTCATCATGCAGGTTGATTCGGATAAGTGGAACCACGCGGGCATCATCACTGAAGAAGGTGAACTGCTCCACCACCTTTACGGCCAGCCTTCATGTATTACACCGTATGCCCGCGGCTATTTCAAAGACCGCACGATGATCTGCGTTCGTCACAAAGACCTGCCACAGGAGATTAAGCCATGGCGCGTTTAATCACCATTCGTCTGTATGGCGCCCTGGGCGCCCGGTTCGGGCGCGTGCACAAACTGGCAGTGCAGACATCTGCCGAAGCGGTAAAAGCCCTGTGCATCAATTTCGACGGGCTGGAAGACTATCTGATGAATGCCAAAAAAAACGGCATGACCTTTGCCGTGTTCCGCGGGAAAAGGAATATCGGCACTCAGGACTTCCAGGAGTTGACAGGAGACAGTGATATCCGCATTGCGCCGATTATCGAAGGTTCGAAAAAAGCCGGATTGTTTCAGACCATCCTCGGCGCCGTGATGGTGGTTGCAGGACTCGCCCTGGGTCCGGCTGGTTGGGGTGTTATTGGGGCGACTATGGCTGGTGGGCTAATTGCTGGTGGCGTCAGCTCCATGGCCGGTGGCGTCTACCAGATGCTATCTCCACAACCAAGCGGTTTGCAGATGCGCCAAGATGCTGACAATAAACCAAGTTACGCCTTTGGCGGTGCGGTTAATACCACAGCAATGGGAAACCCGGTCGCGCTTCTCTATGGCGTCCGCGAGATTGGCGGCGCCATCATCAGCGCTGGCATAGTCGCCGAAGACATCTGATAACTCCTTTCTGAATATCAAGCACCCAGTCGGGTGCTTTTTTTATGGATGTAATATGGAAGCGATCACTGGTGCAAAGGGTGGCAGCCAGAAACAGCACACACCTGTAGAACAACCTGATTCGGCGCAGTCAATGGCACGCTGCCGCATGCTGCTGGCGCTCGGGGAAGGTGAGTTTGCTGGAGGTCTGGATGCGACCAGCATTTTCCTGGACGGTACGCCGCTGGGAAACGCCGACGGAACGATGAACTTTGAAAACGTTTCCTGGGAATTTCGGCCGGGAACACAGACCCAGACACCGATTCCGGGTTTTCCCGCAGTGGAGAACGAAACTACGGTTGGCGTATCTCTGACGAAAGCCACGCCCTGGACGCGCGCGCTGAGTAACACCCAGATTGACGCTGTGCTCGTTCGCATTGGTATTCCGGGTTTGCAGCAGCAGGAAAACGACGGGGATATTGTCGGCACTACCGTAAAGTACCATATCGATCTTGCTGTAGATGGTGGTGCGTTCTCTACGGTCATGACAAGAACCGTGACAGAGAAACTCAGTTCTCTCTATGAACTGACCCATCGCATTAATCTTCCGAAAGCCAGTACAGGCTGGCAGATCCGCGTGGTACGCGACACCGACGACAGCACCAGCCAGATGTTGCAGAATAAAACGCAGGTACAGGCAATCACTGAGGTGATTGATGCGCGCCTGCGTTATCCCCATACGGCGCTGCTGTATGTGTCGTTCAACGCCAAATCGTTCAACAATATCCCGAAGGTTTCCTGTAAACCTAAGGGGCGCATTATCCGCATCCCTTCGAATTACGATCCGATAGCCAGAACCTATAGCGGCACATGGGACGGGACGTTTAAGTGGGGCTGGACGAATAACCCAGCATGGATCTGGTTCGATGTGCTCACTGAGCCGCGTTTCGGTCTTGGCCGACGCGTCACGGCGCAGATGCTGGATAAGTGGGAGCTTTACCGTATTGCCCAGCGTTGCGATCAAAAAGTACCTGACGGGAAGGGTGGTGACGGTACCGAGCCGCGCTTCATGTTTGATGTCTACATCCAGTCGCAGGCTGATGCGTGGCAGGTAATCAAAGACATCGCCGCAGGGTTCAATGGCATGACGTTCTGGGGCAACAACATGTTCAATGTTGTCTCGGACATGCCGGCAGATACGTCGAAGCTGCAAATCCTTACCCGCGCTTCGGTGGTGGGCAAACCGGTTTACTCGAGCGGCAGTGAAAAGACCCGCTACTCCAGCGCGCTGATTAACTTCAGCGACCCTGACAATCACTATCAGGACCGCACAACAGCGGTGATGTTCCCGGACCTGGTTAAGCAGTTCAAGTTTAAGCAGACGCAGATCACCGCAATCGGCTGTACGCGCGAGAGCGAAGCACAGCGCCGTGGCGGGTGGGCGGTGTATTCCAACTCACTCGACCGGATTATTACGCTACAGACCGGGCTTGATGGCTATGTCTACGTGCCGGGTACCGTGTTTGCATTTGCTGACGAACGCCTTTCGGGGCGTGTTTATGGCGGGCGTATAACCGGATATAACGCCGGGTTGAAGGCTGTGACAACCGATCGGGGAACCAGTGCCGTTGCGGGTGACGCACTGATGATCCGCACACGGGGCGGTACCGTTGAAAGCAGGGTGATCCAGGCCGTAAACGGCACGCAGCTGGTGGTCGCCACGCCTTTCACGGCAGAGCCGTTACCCAACGCTGTATTCGTCATCGATGCCGGGCAGTTGCGCCTGCAATACTTCCGCGTTACGAACCTGAGATTTGATGATGAAGAAAACACCTTCACAATCACCGGGGCCGAATATAACGCATCAAAATATGATGCGGTCGATAACAATGCCCGCCTGGACACGCCGCCAATCAGTCTGATACCAACCGGCCTCGTTAACCAGCCGACCAATATCGCGGTAGCGAGCTATGACGCAGTGCGCCAGGGGCAGCGAGTGGCTACCCTGACGGCATCCTGGGATGCGCCGGTCGACAAGAACGGCAAACCACAGGCGGATGTCATAGCCTATCGGGTGCAGTGGAAGCGCGGCGACAATGAGTGGGTTAACGTACCGGAGACCGGTCTTCGCAATATCGAAGTGCCTGGCATCTTCGAGGGGGATTATCTGGTCCGCGTACGTGCGATCAACTCTGGCGGTGCATCAAGTCTCTGGGCAACTTCTGCACTTACCCACCTGAAAGGCCGTCAGGGAGATGTGCCAAAGCCAGTAGGCTTTAAGGCGACAGATGATGTTGTCTGGAACATTGCGCTCAGCTGGGGATTCCCTGCTGATTCCGGTGACACAGAGTATACCGAGATACAGCGTTCCTCGTCTGATGACCATTCAAATCCTCAACTGCTTTCCCTGGTACCATATCCGCAGTCTAACTATCTTCATGGTCCAATGCAGGCAGGCGTTCGCCAGTGGTATCGTGCGCGACTCGTTGATCGCATTGGAAATGTCGGGGCATGGACTGACTGGATTACGGGGGTAACTAACCAGTCAGCAGCAGACCTTATTGGCGATATCGATGATGCTGTCCGCGATTCTGATGCGTTCAAGAATATATCCGAGGGCGTGGATACTAACCTCGAAGGCATTCTGCAAAACGCGCTGGCGAACAAAGGGACTGTGGATCGCCAGTTCCAACAACTGGGGCAGGTAAACGCCGAAATCCTGACTGTGAAAACAACGATCGCCACAGTTGACCAGGCGCTTGCGCAGCTCACAACCAGCGTTAAGGCTCAGTTTGGTGAAATCAATTCCCAAATCCTTCAGCAGCAGACAGCCATCAGTGACAACACAAAAGCTATCTCGTCTCTCGATACATACGTGCAGTCACAGGTTGGCAGTCTGACGGCGGCTGTCAACCAGAAGATGAACGCAGAGGTGACCAGCGACGGCACTGCCAAAGCGTCATATACGCTGAATCTGGGTATTGTCAGAAACGGGGTGAAGTACAACACCGGGTTTGGGATGTCCATTGAACCATCTGGAGGCTCATACAAATCGACAGTGGTATTTGCTGCCGATCAGTTCGGCATCTACTCAGGAAGCGATCCGGGTAACTATCAGGCTGCGTTCTTTGTTTTCAACGGTCAGGTGTTTATCCGTTCTGCATTTATTCAGGATGGGAGTATTGATAACGGTAAAATCGGTAACTACATCCGTTCGAACGATTTTCAGTCTGGAGCGAAAGGTTGGAATATTCCAAAAGACGGCTCGCCTGAATTCAACAACGGCACTTTCCGTGGCTCGCTGTATGCGTCCAGCGGTAATTTTGCCTTCAACGGGACCAATAACACGGTCGTCATCAACAACAACGGTATTACCGTCAATATCCCTGGCGGTGGCCGTATCGTCGTTGGCTCATGGTGATTTATGCCTTCAGGACTTTTAATCGATCTCAATGATGGCGGTAAGCCGATGGAAATCACCGCCGGATTACGCTGCCCCACTTATGGCGGCGCCATTTCCGGCGGTATCGGAAAAGTTAATACCGCGACGGTCGAGGGTTACGTTTCGGGTTCGAATGTTATTTTCATTCCCACTCAGACGGTAATCAGCGACGAGGGGATATTCAAGCTGGACAGCGTCACTATCTCCGGCGCGAACGTCACGCAGAACTGGAGCGGGAATTCAAACCCCGGATTTCCCAATCCGCAGCGCGTGGCGTTCTCCGGCACACTCTGGCAGATCCTGCCCGTAAGCCAGAACTCAAACGTTGGCCTTCTCGTTCAGAACAGCACCGATTTTACTGCGATCACCACGGCGTCAAGGGTCGGGTACTGCATCTACAAAGCCAGGGTAACTGTCGGTACCTCCGGCTGGGTTACTCCGACCATTGCAGGATTTGATCGCAGCAAATACCTGGTCTGCTGTAAGTGGAATAGCCCTTACACGCTGGACTATGACGGAAATCGGCTGCTGTTTCTGAATGATGGATCAAACACGGAAGACCAGCCCATGAGCGGCACCGTTGATGTGGTCATCTTCGCGGGAGGCGTTTCGCCGGTGGCCGCGAATCCCGGATTTAATATCTATAACGCCGCAGGCCAGTGCACGTTCTCAACTGCGCGGCGCCCGTTCGTTTATCTCGGCGTTAATTTTGTTCCTTCCACGACGGCGCAGACCGTTCCCGGGGGCGGATATGTGCCCGTTGGCCGCTTTGGGCTTAGGGTCCCCAGCTTCGGTGGCGGTCGCATTTATCACTACCACTATGGGCTGGTCATGCAGAACGGGACTCTCAGGGTCGGAAGGGGAGTGTATGTCGGCTGGGCAGACAGGCAGCTGGCGAACGCCGGGGTTACGCCTATTTCACTCCCGGTCATTCCCGATATGTACGTTTAACGACTTCTAACTTACTGAACCTCGCTCCGGCGGGGTTTTTTATTGCTTCAAAGGAGCAACTATGTCCGCAGGAACACTGACTCTGACAAATAATTCAGCCGCGGTAACCGGCAGCGGTACCGCCTTTACCACCGAGCTGGCCGTCGGCGATTTTCTTGTTGTGACGGTTGGTGGCATCCCTTATACGCTCGCCATCAAAACGGTGAACAGCAATACCTCCCTGACGCTGGTCAGTAACTATACCGGACCAACGCAGGGCGGCGCTGCATGGTATGCCGTGCCACGCGTTGCGATGAACCTTGTTACTGCTGCGCTGGTGGCACAAAGCGCCGAAGCTCTGCGTGGCCTGAATTATGACAAACAGAACTGGCAGCGGTTATTCAGTGCATCGGGCAATATAACCGTTACGCTCCCGGACGGTTCTTCATTCACCGGTCCGTCATGGCAATACATGGTTAATACGGTTGCCACAAAAACGAACGGAGCTGTTCCTTTGAACCAGGGCGGGACCGGATCAACAACGGCAGAAGGTGGTCGCACAAACCTCGGTTTGGGAAACAGCGCTACAAGAGACGTTGATAATCAGTTTGCCCCGGTGTCGTCGTACATCAACGGAGCCGCTGTTATGGCTCAGGTTCATCGCGATTACCGGACACTCGCTTCGTACGATCTGATTACTCAATACCCGCTGGGAATGTCTTTCGGCATTCAGCTGGGAGCGAATGCATGGGGCGGTGGAAGCGGTGCAGATGTATACACCGGCATGCTAACGCTACGTGGTTGGCATGATGCAACAGGGGGCGGCTACACGTCATGGCAGTTAGCCTCTACGTCGCAGGGCCTCAAGTATCGTCAGGGAAACGGGACTGTTTCCGGGCTAACTAACGTTGGATTTTCTACTACGCATACCCTTTATTCGACACAGAACACCACGAAATCCAGCGACGGTACGCTTAAGGCTGCATCTCCAGTTGCCCGTATTGTGAAAAGCCTGGAGGAATGTCAGCGCACTGATATCGACGAAGCAGGCTTTGTCTGGTGCGGCTGTGGTACGGCTAACGCTGAGGCGGAGGGAATAACCCTTTCCCGCCTCGATGTTGGGGTTTACGTGCTCACCGGTTCGGCAGGCCTGGCGTCTGAGGGATGGCAGTTACTGCCGCCAATGGACCCTGGCGGCATGGGGGAGCTGGGTGTTGTTGAAGCCGAGCAAACTGAAAGCGGCGGACTGACTATCCGCTTGTATAAGCAGAAATACATGCTGAGCGATGGGGGGGAGATCGTCAAAACGAAAGGGGAACCGATGGACGTGCCGGTGAACAGCTGGATCGATGTTCGTCTGGATATGCCGACGGATTCAATTTTCAAATGTTCACAGCAGCGTCTGCAAAGTGATGAAGAGAGTTAGAAAACTGTCGCGCCGCGAAGGTCGGCCAGTTCTTTTTCAATGATTTTTAACCGTTCGGCCAGCTCCTTGATGGCCTCAACATACAGGGCGCTCATAGCACTATAGTCCACGGTTTTAAGGTCGTTAATTTCCTCTCCTGCTGGCGTAGTGCCGGTCCCGCCAGAACTCACAGCAACGGGCAGAACCTGTTCCAGTTCCTGGGCGATGATGCCTGCGCTTCGTACTGACTCCGTTCCTGTGAGCTGAATGCCGAACGTGTAGCCCGTCAGGGAACATATCTTATCCAGAGCTGCGCTGACGGGCTCTTTGTCGAATTTAACCCGCTCATCTGAGGTCTGATTCATCGTAACGCAGGTGAACTTGCCATCAGCCCCAAATGCAAAAGAGTATCCGTTGGAGCCGCCGTTATCATTATTGTCAGGGCGGATCTGAATAATCCCTGTTTGGCCGGAATAAATTACTCCTCTGGACGCCCCACCTGTACCATAAAACCATACATGTGCATTTTGATTGTCAGCTGGAGCCAATACAGCGATTTTAGTTTTGCATTCCATATCAGAAGTAGTCGCAATTTTTGCAGATGCGCTGATGCTATTCTGACAGGTAATAGGGTTACGAAACTCAAAACTATCACCGATAAAAACGTATTTCCCAGCGTAAAATGTGAAGTCACCTTTCCCCATAGCACCATTAGAATTACCACCGCACAGTATGCGCGCGTCATAGTCGTTAGTGCCAAGGAAATGGAAATCCACAAAGCTTGCAGAAGAAGGTTTTTTGGCACCAATTTCGATGCTTCCAAAATTGGCTGTGTTGCTCTCTCCCAAACCGACGTTTTATAGATTGCCCTGTGGCAGCCATGCCGATAACTTCACCTGATTTTTTTGCAGAAAATATTGGGTGAAAAACATGCAAATTGGCTACGTAAGGGTGTCAACAAATGACCAAAACACAGATCTTCAGCGACAAGCTCTCGAACGCGCAGGATGTGAACAGGTTTTTGAGGAAAAAATGAGCGGGACGGTAGCGAACCGGCCAGCGCTTAAAAAGCTTCTTCGAACGCTGAGTGAGGGCGATACGCTGGTAGTGTGGAAGCTGGATCGCCTCGGGCGAAGCATGCGGAACTTGGTACTGCTGGTCGACGAACTCCGGCAGCGCGGCATCCATTTCAAAAGCCTTACGGACAGCATCGACACTTCCAGTCCAATGGGGCGATTCATTTTTCACATCATGTCAGCCCTGGCCGAGATGGAGAGGGAGTTAATCGTGGAACGTACCAGGGCAGGACTGGCGGCAGCCCGGGAGAAAGGGCGCATAGGCGGAAGACGGCCGAAGTTAACCCCTGAGCAATGGGCGCAGGCTGGCAGGCTGATTTCAAACGGCGTGGACAGAAAGCAGGTGGCAATTATCTATGATGTGGCCGTATGTACTTTGTATAAGAAATTCCCAGCCCTCAAGGGAATCAGCGAAACGTAAATGATTATAGATCATCAGGATTATTAGATGTGCAGATCCCAACTTTAACCAGACAGAATATCATCAATGCCAGAACTATTACGACGATAGTAGAGATTATGAGCGTTATCATAAATGACCCTTATATGATTTTATTTTTTAGACTGTGTGAATCAAAAAAAATTCCAAACAGTTAAAAATATGTGACTTAAGTTAGGATGGTATTGAATGCCGTACTACATAGAATGTAATGAGTGCGGCGGCTGGCTATCCCGCATCAAACTAGCTTACTCAGGTTATTATGATCGGCTGGACAAAATTCATAATGAGCAATTACCCGAGGGATGAAAACATACATACAAAATTGAGAGTCCTTAAATATCAGCGAATTCGCAAAAATCTGGCCATATCCTTGAAGCTACCTCACCATTTTTTTCATTTTTTACCTTTGAGTCTGGGCACAAATGTAAGGGTTTTTTCTTCTGGTGATATCATCAAAAAAATGACCATAGGCGTAGGCTCTAAATTTTTAATCCTACGAAGAATGCCATAAAGTCGCTGTTTTAACTTGGCTGCGCCGTCTTTTTCAGACTCCCAATCTAAAACCATTTGTTTTTCAATTCCGATGTAGGTGTTTTGAGGAAATCTCACTCCACTACCAGATTTTTCCAAATATTGACGACTACTTAAGAAATCTACAATCAAGGAGTTATCCATTTGATTGAAGGGCTTGCTTTCGAACATTAGCAACACCGTATAACTTATGATTTTCATAGAAATCTCATGGGTAGGTTCAGGCCATGTGAACGGTATGTTAGTTAAAATAGCGACAATGTGTATTGTTTAACATTAAAGAAATGTATCGTCTGCTATATAAAAAAAAGCCTACACCAGGTAGGCAATGCTGATGATTTCTAATTATTTTTATAATGCTTCTTGTTCAATATCTTCCGCGATGTTGGTAAAAAACACCGAAGCTTATAGATACTTTCGTGCCGCATCAAAAATTTCCTGAGAGGTTAGCTCTCGATCTGATGCAACATAGACAACTTCATGGTCCCCTGTTAAAGAGGGGAAACCGGCTGACATTATCTGAAGATTGATCTCTTCTCCACCAGGGTACTGTTCGAGTATTGATGTTACGCCTTTAAGCACAGTGACAACCTTACTTGGTTTACCATTAAAGAAAATGATTACTTTTTTCATATATCACCATGTATCCAAACGAATTTAGCGGTCGTGGCTGTTCGGTAAGTGTTGCTTTTTTCTATGTATTGTTTGTTTTTCGAAATTAAAACAAGCAATATCCTGCCTTAGCGTGTACTGTAGTAGCCCATTTGAACTGGAGAAGCCTGTGTCTGCACGTAAAAACAATCAATTCCGCCGAAATTATTTAGTCAAATGCCCTTGTCCAAACTGCTCAAAAGATTCGGAGCATAGTTACAATCGTGTACAAAAGGGATCTCAATTAGTATGCCCTTACTGTAATGCTTTGTTCAAAGCCCCTGAACGTTACTAAAAAACTCATACAATAAATAAGATGTGATGCTTTTGGAGGCTGCCTAACCTCTTACGCACTTTAATATTTTATAAGCAGTTAGCTTCTGCTTTGAGACTATTCATGCAGCAGTCCTGCATTTCATCACATCGGTCAGCAAACTTGACGGTGCTGAAATATGCTGGCCTGTTGTAATGATATTCGCAAACGATAAATGACTCTTCTTGTTTTTTAATTCGTATAAGCTTAAACGGCCATTGAGGGGGTTATTTATCGCAGAGCGTAACATTTGCAGCTGTCGGACCTTTAGTACCGGCAATGATAACAAATTTCACTTTTTGTCCTTCAAAAAGAGTTTTGAATGTCTTTCCCTGTAGTGAAGAAGAGTGAACAAGGATATCTTTACTTCCATCGAGTGGGGAGATAAAACCAAAACCTTTATCTTCGTTAAACCACTTAACAAGACCTATCATTTTTGAAGACATAAAAACTCCCCTTGAACACTTAAGAAGTTACAACTTCATGAAAAGAAACGCATAATGGCATACGTATGGACTCAAGAGGAGGGATATCAGAGATAGCACCTGGTTATGAGGATTACTTAGAAAAAGTCAGATTCACATTGCATCGAACTAACCAGATCATTAAGGCACGCGTTAAACTATTTAGCAAGTTTTATTTTAGCCATCTGGGAGGCTATGAAAATTAGATTAGCTAATTCAAATTTTTCCTGTATAGTAAAATTGGATTTCACAAAAGGAAATTATTTGACTCTTAAAATGACAGGCGTTGTCAAAAGTTTTGACTGCAAGAGTGGGAAGGGGTTCATTATACCATCGGATGGGCGTAAAGATGTTTTCTTACACATCTCTGCATTAAACAATAGCGAAAACCAAACGTTAAGTCCTGGTGTTCGTGTTGAGTTCTACCGTATAAATGGACTCAGTGGTCCAATGGCGGCAAACATATTTCTTTCTTAAAAATACGCTATTGTGAGACTAGCTAAAAGGTGCAGGTCTAACTGATATTAGATTTGATTGTTATATGCTCTATCAAATTCCTCCCTTGGTTTTTTACATTTCCAACTGTACGCGTTACCGCATGCCAGTTGAACTTATCGGCGGGCACTGCACCGTCTGAAGCTATCTCTAACGCTTTATTCCCTCCAACGTCCAGCCGCATCCACTCTCTTGCAGCTTCTGGCGACAGAACCAGCGGCCGCCGATCGTGTATATCGACCAGGCCATTATCTGCTTCCGATGTCACAATGAGAAAACCTTCTGCATCATCGCCGCGCTCAAACGGTGTGCTGCCGATCGCCGCCATAAAAATCGGTTGACCGTCGGCACGGTGTATGAAGTAGGGCTGTTTCTTATCACCTTCCTTTTTCCATTCGAACCATCCATCCGCGAAGCAGATCGCCCGGCCGTGCTGCCACAGCGGTTTAAACATTCGGCTGGAAGCCGCCGTTTCGATGCGCGCGTTGATCAGAGGCGTTTTATCCCACCATCCTGGCGCGTAACCCCAGAGCACCGGATCGAGATGTAGTTTTTCGTCGCGTTCGCTCTTCAGCAGTACTTTGGTACCGGGCGCGACGTTGTAACGTCCAATAGGTTCCGGGTCATAAGCGATGTCATGATCGGCTTCATCGGCCAGGTAAGCCAGATATTCTTCACGGGTTTGGGCTTGTGCAAAACGTCCACACATAGAAACCTCCAGTCAGTCAGACTGAAAGTATAGGGCAGGGAGAAAAAGTAGCGTGCGCTGGTTAATGGTGAAGTCTTACAAGCGGAATCGTGGCGATTATGCTGATCAGGTAGAGATGCGTGAAGCGGTGTGTTGCGAAACTGGAAGGAGCTACGCAAGAGAGGGGGATTTTGGGGGCAGATTTGGGGGCATTTTGAAAGAAGGGACATCGATAGGGGCACAAAAAAGACCGTGCACGTCCGTAGATGTCCGTTAAGCGTTTTTAGCTAACTCATTGAAATATATTTATTTATCAGGATTTCAATGAGTTGCGAACTTTCTGCACACTAAAACTGTACAAACAGCTTTTTCATTAAATATCACCGACACGCAACGCTAGCGTTTCTGTTCACCATCATTAACGCTATCAAAGCAGGGTTTACATCTGCTGACAACATTCATAACGGCGGAGCAGCGCATAATACCAGGCGCGGGCTTTCTGGAAAGTAAGGGGTGTGCACAAGAAAGGGCTCCAACTCATTAAGGTTTCTTATCGAATCAGAGCATTGCAGGCATAGGTTATTCGTTAGCGATATTAATGATTACGCCGTAATCCTATTATTAACGGATTAGTGGTAAAGCCGTGCGGGCATTTTCGCGCGTTACAATGCACTGAATAGGAACAGGTTTTTGTTTCGCTTTCTTTATTAAACGGGCACGCCATTTTATTTTTTATCTCTTCCCATAGCGCTTCCCGGTAGGGTGACACGTTATAAAGTGATATCTGGCTAAATTCTCCATTAATGAACACGCCGTTTTTCGTAGGGTGAATTCTGTCTCCCGGCACTAAATATATATCGCTTTCGTACCAGATAATTAATCTGATCAGTTTAAGGCCAACGATGCAGGAGTAAACAATGCCTGTATTAGGACAGATCACAGAACTTAAAACGCGCCATGCCATTATGCTTCCCTCAGGTTAGGATGATAAGTCTGTAATTTTGTTTAGCACGAGATTTCAAGTTAATCAATATCGTAACTTATTGATATTGATCGTTATTTTATTTGGGCATAGATTATTCCCTTTCATTTCAATGATATAATCCTCACGGAGGTGAGGGTTTTTTTATGATTTTTTCTCACGGAAGGAGAGTGTCGGTTAAATTTTGATCGAGAAAAGGTTTTAACATTTCGGTGTAATCTTGAGGAATTGTCCGAACGTTTCATTGCCATTACGATGGAAAAACACATCGTAATGGCAATGCGCAAAATAATTAAATGGCGTCTCCCGGACGTTTCACTTTGGCTATCAGCTTTTCGGTAATCGACAGGCCTTCCGCGATACCCTCATCAATGACGGAAATACCGTGTTCGTCGATCAGTTCAAGGAGCGCTTCATAGGTCTGGATCAGTTCCAGAAGATTAAAGAGGGCTTTTTGGTCGTGCCGGGTAGGCAGCATTTGGCTGGCTGTGGTTTGATGAACAATCCATTCAAGGTTGGTTTTAATGTTCTCTACATCATCGTAGCTATACATATTTCATAGGCTTAAATCCTCATATCAAGATTTTTTTGGAGAAGTACGGCTTGCAACGTCACTGTCAGAAGCGTGTCACTGCTTAGAAGCTCTGAAGGTTAAGAAGAACTGGGGCAAGCGGCAGAAGCGGTTCCTGGTTTATGTCGCTGCTGCTGGCATGTGCCCTGAAGAAGAAGGAGAAGTGCATACGTACAATTATGCAACATCTTGCTGTAATAGCAAGAAAAGTCTTATGCGCCGGGCACCATCAGGTTTCCCAGGCGTGCGGTGCAAACAGGTAGCCTTTGTTGCGCACGGTTTTGATGCGGTAGGGCTCAGTAGCGCTATCCAGCAGTTTCTTACGCAGACGTGAAATCGCCACGTCAACGCTGCGATCCATCCCGTCGTAACTGACGCCGCGCAAATTTTTCAGCAACGCGTCCCGGTCCATAATTTGCCCGGCATGGGTTGCCAGCTCCCACAGCAGGTCAAAATCTGCGGTTGAGAGCGCAATCAGCTCACCGGAAAGCGTAACCTGGCGGTTAACCGGGTCGATAGAAAGCGTGCCGAACCGCATCGCTTTATGCGGCGTTAAAGAAGGCGCAGGCGCATCACGTTCGGCGCTGGCGCGCTGGCGCAGATGCAGGCGTAAGCGGGCAAGCAGGACCGCCGGGGGCGTGGTTTTGAGGATGTAGTCATTCGCGCCCATCTCAAGCGACAGAATATGATTCATATCGCTGTCCAGCGATGTCAGCAGCACGATCGGGCCGTCCCACTTCGCGCGTAGGTCCCGGCAGAGCGTCATGCCATCTTTTCCGGGCAGCATGATATCCAGCAGCACCAGATCCGGATTTTCGCGGGTGACGACGTCCTCAGCGCGATCGCCACGAGGCTCGACAACCACGTCCATATCATGTTTACCCAGATAAGCGGCGATCAATTGCCCCACTTCGGGTTCATCTTCAACATAAACAATCTTATTCATACAACGTCTGTTATCGCGAAAAACGTCAACATACACCGCGCAACCTTAACCTTCCATTAATCTTTCTCAATTAGCCGGAGTTCCGTTATGCTGCGTAGCATTGTTATTTGATTGTTAAGGGAAAAGCATGGGGCTGGTGATAAAAGCCGCGCTGGGTGCGCTGGTGGTGTTACTGATTGGGGTGCTGGCTAAAACGAAGAACTATTACATTGCCGGGCTGATCCCGCTGTTCCCGACGTTTGCGTTAATCGCACACTATATCGTGGCCTCCGAGCGGGGTATTGAGGCGTTGCGCGCCACGATCGTCTTCGGGATGTGGTCAATCATCCCGTATTTTATCTATCTGCTGTCGCTGTGGTACTTCACCGGGTTTCTGCGTCTGCCCGTGGCGCTGGGCGGGGCGGTGGTCTGCTGGAGCCTCAGCGCCTGGGTACTCATATTCTTCTGGAGCCGCTTTCACTAGCGCAGCGGACGGCCACCGTCCACGGCGAACGTTCGGCCCGTGACGTAGCAGCTGGTCAGCAGATAATCGATCAGGTCGATCACTTCTTTCTCGCCGGGCGCGATTTTCATCAGCGACTTGTTGAGCGCCTGCTGGCGATACTCGGCATCATCGCCCTCGTTGAACAAAATCATCGCCGGAGCAATCGCGTTGACCTTCACCTCGGGCGCCAGCTTGCGCGCAAACGAGCGGGTCATATTATCCAGGGCGGCTTTGCTGGCCGCGTAGGCGATGTGTTTGTCGCTTCCTCGCTCCACCACGTAATCGGTGAAATGGATAATGTCGCCTGCGGCATGGCCGTGTCCGCGCAGCAGATCCTGTAGGGCATGGTTGAGCAGATAAGGGGCGTTAACGTGGATCTGCATCATGCAGGCAAGCGTTTCGCTGAGCGAATGTCCGGCTTTTTCAGGGATCCAGGTGCTGGCGTTATGAATAATCGCCCGCAGCCCGTGGGTGGTGGATTTTACGTTTTCCGCAAAGGCGAGGATGCCTTCATCCGTGGAGAAATCCGCCTGAATGCATACCGCCCCTGCATTTCGAAGCCCTTCAATGGAGGGATACTCCGTTCGGTAACTGACGATAACCGGATGGCGAAGATTGAGAAAGTGATGGGCGAGGGCGAGGCCGATGCGACGGCCTGCGCCAGTGATTAATATTGGGCGTTGCTGCGTGTGTCCCATCGTAATCTCCTTTTCAGTTGAACAATGGGACAGGCGGCGCTATCCCATTAACATCCACGTTGCCGGCACGGCAGCGACTAACAGCAGACCTATCAACGCCATTTCGCGGCGTTTAAGGGCGTTATCAAGCTGATGCGTACGGCGAGCGTAGATAAACACCAGCAGGCCCGGCGCGTAGAGCACCACGGACAGCAGCAGATGCATCGGGCCGGAAGCATACAACAACCATAGACCGTAAATACAGGCGCCGACGCCGACCGCATAGTGTGCCGGGCGGGTCGCAATTTTTAACAGATATGCACCCACTAAGAAATAGGGTACCAGAATCATCTCGGAGGCGATGGTCAGCAGCGTGTTATAGTCCGAACCTGTGAGCCAGATCAGTACCAGACAAACCTGCACGCTGATGTTGGTGAGCCACAGCGAGGCCGATGGCGCGCTGTTTTTGTTCTGACGGGCAAAGAGGCGCGGGAAGGCTTTATGCGTGGCGGCCAGGAACGGCACTTCCGCGGCCATAATGGTCCAGCTCAGGTACGCGCCGCAGACGGAGACGATTAAACCCGCCGCGATTATCACGTCACCCCAGGGGCCCATCATCTTCACCATCAGCCCGGCCATGGACGGATTACGCATTTCCGCCAGTTCAGGGCGGGCCACCACGCCGAGCGACAGCAGCGTCACCAGCAGATATACGCCCAGCGCCGCCAGGACGGCCAGCAGCGTGGCGCGTCCCACGTCGCGCTTGTTGCGCGCGCGGGCAGAGACCACGACGGCCCCTTCAACACCGATGAACACCCACAGGGTGATCAGCATGGTATTTTTTACCTGTTCCCAGACGGGGACGCCCAGCGCAATGCCGCTGAAATCGAGCGTAAACACATCGAGACGGAAGGCAAGGAAGGCAAGGACGACGAACAGGCCAAGCGGCACCAGCTTGGCCAGCGTCGCCACCAGGTTGATGCTGGCCGCGGTCTGAACACCGCGCAAAATCAGCCAGTGGACGATCCACAGCAGCACCGAGGCGCCGACGATGGATTGCCAGGTATTGCCGTCACCAAACAGGCGCAGCTCGGGCGTATCGGTAAAGAAACTGAGCGCCGAGAAGACGATAACCAGATAGGAGACGTTGGCGATCACCGCACACAGCCAGTAACCCCAGGCGGAGCAGAAGCCAATCAGCTCGCCGAAACCTTCACGGGCGTAAGTGAATATTCCGCCGTCCAGATCCGGGCGAATACGGGTCAGCAGCAGCATGGCGAACGCCAGCAGCAAAATCCCGACACCGGTAATGCCCCAGCCAATCAGTAATGCGGCAGGGCTGGCAACGGCCGCCATGTTCTGCGGCAAACTGAATACGCCCGCGCCCAGCATTGAGCTCAATACAAGTGCAGTTAAAGCACTCAGGCCAAGTTTCTTTTCCATTGGCTTCCTGTTATGAAAGGTCCAAACCCAGAATAATTATTTCGCTAAGGCGCATAAAAATGGTGGATCACACTAAGGCGCGGGATTTTACGGAGTGTGACGGATGCATGCAATGACGTGGGGCAGAAATCAGAAAAAAAGTAACAAAAAAGGCGGCAGTGTGCCGCCTTTATGAAACCGTTTTGTTACTTGTACAGATCGGCGCTGATGGTCAGGTTGTTACCGCGTTCCTGCCACTGGCGGGTGATGTGGTAGTACTTCGCACCTTTCTTCGCGGCACGCTTCGCCACCTGATAGGAGATTTCCGTCATGTTGCCGTAGTTGCCCGTAAACTTGATGCTGTCGAACGGCACCATCTGCGCGGCGGTGGCTTTGTTCAGCTCTTCAATTTTCGTGCCGTCTGGCAACGTAACGGTATAACGACCGCCTTTCGTGGATTGGGTTTCAAAGAAACGGCCCACTTCAGCGCTTGGTGCAGCAGACGTTGCTACGCCCGGGATTTCCACTTTCTTCGCTTCTTCACCGCCTTTCGCTAACGCGGCGCGACCGGCGTCTGAATCCGCTGGAATCGCATCCGGGCTTTGCACCACGCGTTTTTTCGCATCTTGCTTATAGATGAAGGCGGTGATGCGCTGGTTTCCACCCTGGTTGGCATCTACCTGACGCACGATGTAGAACGCGTAAGCGCCTTTTTCTCGCGCGGCTTTGGTGATGGCATCGTTAACTTCAGGCTGGCTGCGGTAGAAGCCCTGAACGGTAACGGTATCATACGGTTCCAGCTGAACGGCCTGATCTTTCGGCAGTTCAACAATGCCGTTAATCACGCGGTTTTTCTGTTCATCCGCTTTCGGGGCATTCTCTTTGTACAGCGCAACGGTCACGCGCTGGTTGCCGCTGTTGCCCTGATCGGACTGGTCAACAACGTAAAACGAGGCAGCGCCGTTTTTATCGGCGGCTTTTGATGCAGCGGCGACGGCATCGCCAATGGAGTTATAGCGACCCACAATGACCGTATGGTCAAAAGGTTTTAACGCTGCCGCTTGCTCCGGCGTTAACTCTGTCGCGGCATTCGCAGACAGGGCGGTCGCGGAAAGAAGTGCGGACGCCAGGAGTGTGTTCTTAAGCTTCATAAAAATAATCCTTCGCCTTGCGCAAACCATGTACTGGTGTTGTTGTTAATTTGAGACGGTCCCGATTATGGCATTTAACACCCGTCGCTGTCTGCGGCATTTTTCACAGCCTGTGCTCACCAAAGGATCTGATTCGATAACATTTAGTGATATGTGGAAAAAACAGACGTTTGACAAGCAAAACTGATAAAGCATATGACTTTTACAAGTTAATTTAATGTTAATGAGTTGTTCTTTTATGGCGCTATATCATGTTTTTACCGCTTCGCTTGCGCGATTTATCGGTCCTGAAGGCGAATTTAAGGTAAATATCTCTGTCAGTGACCCCGATCGCTTATTTTTCACAGATAAAGTAATAAATAGTGTTTTCTGGCGGTAGATCGCGGGCGCTATTTTCAGTAGGTTATAGAAAGTTTGTTACTGTTTTATTTTCCGGGGTTAATCATTCTCCGCCGCTATCACGCTGGCGAAAATTGATACAAACCGCGGGCTATTATCGACAAACCATCATCAAAAACCGATGGAAGGGAAAACTATGCGTATTGGGGTACCAAAAGAACGGTTAGCCAATGAAACCCGCGTAGCGGCAACACCGAAAACGGTGGAGCAACTGCTTAAGCTGGGTTTTACCGTCGCGATTGAAAGCGGCGCGGGCAAACTGGCGAGTTTCGATGACGAGGCCTTTATTCAGGCTGGCGCGGACGTCGTGGACGGTGCTGAAGTCTGGCAATCACCCATTATTCTGAAGGTCAATGCACCGGAAGAGAGTGAAATTGAACTGCTGAACGCGGGCACCACGCTGGTGAGTTTTGTCTGGCCAGCCCAAAACCCGGAGCTGATGGAGAAGCTGGCGGCACGCGGCGTCACCGTGATGGCAATGGACTCCGTGCCGCGTATTTCGCGCGCGCAGTCTCTGGATGCGCTGAGCTCTATGGCGAACATTGCCGGCTATCGCGCCATTGTCGAAGCTGCTCATGAGTTTGGTCGCTTCTTTACCGGTCAAATTACGGCGGCAGGTAAAGTACCACCCGCAAAAGTGATGGTGATTGGTGCCGGTGTGGCAGGCCTTGCCGCTATCGGGGCGGCAAACAGCCTGGGCGCTATTGTCCGCGCGTTTGACACCCGGCCGGAAGTGAAGGAGCAGGTGCAGAGTATGGGCGCCGAGTTCCTTGAGCTGGACTTCAAGGAAGAGGCGGGCAGCGGTGATGGTTACGCGAAGGTCATGTCTGAGGCCTTTATCAAAGCGGAAATGGCGCTTTTTGCGGCGCAGGCGAAAGAGGTGGACATTATTGTCACCACCGCGCTTATTCCGGGTAAACCGGCACCGAAGCTGATCACCCGAGAAATGGTAGACTCCATGCAGCCGGGCAGCGTGATTGTCGATCTGGCGGCGCAAAACGGCGGTAACTGTGAATATACCGTGCCAAATCAGGTGACGACGACCGCGAACGGCGTGAAGGTGATCGGCTATACCGACCTGCCGGGGCGTCTGCCAACCCAGTCCTCTCAACTGTACGGCACGAACCTCGTTAACCTGCTGAAACTGCTCTGCAAAGAGAAAGATGGCAACATCACCGTTGATTTTGATGATGTGGTGGTGCGCGGCGTGACCGTGGTGCGTGAAGGTGAAATCACCTGGCCTGCACCGCCGATTCAGGTTTCTGCTCAGCCTCAGGCTGCCCCGAAAGCGGCGCCAGAGCCCGTTGAGCCAGCGAAACCGGCATCACCGTGGCGCAAATACGTCATCATGGCGCTGGTCATTATCCTGTTTGGCTGGCTGGCGGACGTCGCGCCAAAAGAGTTCCTTGGCCACTTCACCGTCTTCGCGCTCTCCTGCGTGGTCGGTTACTACGTTGTATGGAACGTCTCCCATGCGCTGCATACGCCGCTGATGTCGGTCACCAATGCCATCTCCGGGATTATTGTGGTTGGGGCATTGCTGCAAATTGGTCACGGCGGCTGGATCAGCTTCCTGAGCTTTATTGCGGTGCTGATCGCCAGTATCAATATTTTCGGTGGTTTCACCGTGACTCAGCGCATGCTGAAAATGTTTCGTAAAGGCTAAGGGGTAGCATATGTCTGGAGGATTAGTCACAGCCGCATACATTGTTGCTGCAATCCTGTTTATTTTCAGTCTGGCGGGGCTTTCCAAACACGAAACGTCTCAGCAGGGAAATAACTTTGGTATCGCCGGGATGGCGATTGCGCTGATTGCCACCATCTTCGGGCCGGACACCGGCAACGTGGCGTGGATCCTGGTGGCGATGATCATCGGCGGCGCGATTGGTATTCGTCTGGCGAAACGCGTAGAAATGACCGAGATGCCGGAGCTGGTTGCTATTCTGCACAGCTTCGTGGGTCTGGCTGCGGTGCTGGTGGGCTTTAACAGCTACCTGTACCACGAACCGGGCCTGGAGCCGATTCTGGTTAACATTCACCTGACTGAAGTGTTCCTTGGCATCTTCATCGGTGCAGTGACCTTCACCGGGTCGATTGTGGCGTTCGGCAAGCTGCGCGGTAAGATTTCGTCTAAGCCGCTGATGCTGCCTAACCGCCACAAGCTGAACCTGGCGGCGCTGGTCGTTTCCTTTGTGCTGCTGGTGATCTTCGTGCGCACCGAAAGCGTAGGCTTGCAGGTGCTGGCGTTACTGGTGATGACCATTATCGCGCTGGCGTTCGGCTGGCATCTGGTGGCGTCTATCGGTGGGGCAGATATGCCGGTGGTCGTTTCCATGCTGAACTCCTACTCCGGTTGGGCAGCGGCGGCGGCAGGCTTTATGCTGAGCAACGATCTGCTGATTGTCACCGGTGCGCTGGTCGGTTCTTCCGGTGCGATCCTGTCTTACATCATGTGTAAGGCGATGAACCGTTCGTTTATCAGCGTCATCGCCGGTGGCTTCGGTTCTGACGGTTCTTCTACCGGCTCTGACGAAGAAGTGGGCGAACACAGAGAGATAAGCGCGGAAGACACCGCAGAGATGCTGAAAAACTCGCATTCCGTCATCATTACCCCGGGTTACGGCATGGCGGTGGCGCAGGCGCAGTATCCGGTGGCGGAAATCACGGAAAAACTGCGCGCGCGCGGTATCAAGGTGCGCTTTGGTATTCATCCGGTGGCGGGGCGTCTGCCAGGCCACATGAACGTGCTGCTGGCGGAAGCGAAGGTGCCTTACGACATCGTGCTGGAAATGGACGAGATCAACGATGATTTCGCCGATACCGACACCGTGCTGGTGATTGGCGCCAACGACACCGTTAACCCGGCAGCGCAGGAAGATCCGCGCAGCCCGATTGCGGGCATGCCGGTTCTGGAAGTGTGGAAGGCGCAGAACGTCATTGTCTTCAAACGCTCTATGAATACCGGCTACGCTGGCGTGCAGAACCCGCTGTTCTTTAAAGAGAACACCCACATGCTGTTTGGCGACGCCAAGGCCAGCGTGGATGCGATTCTGAAATCGCTTTAATTTCGCTTCATCCTGCCAAACCGCCCCCTGGGGCGGTTTTCTTATTTCTGCGGTCAGCCATTCTCCTCTGTCTATACTTTACCCTTTGTGTAATACGAGGAGGTGTAATGCAATTTCTGTCCCGCTTCGACATCATCGCGCTGATGATGACGCCATCATTCTGGATTGGCGTCGCCACGGTGGTCATTGTGACGCTGCTGGTATACTGGCTGCTGACGCGCCTGATCGCCTTCGTGAAGAAAGGCATCACCACCTGGGGCGACAAGCATCCCACCACCAACCGGATGCGCTTTATCCTGACGGATATGCTTAACCGCACCAGCCGCGTCCTGCTGTTTGTCGTGGCGCTGTTGTTCAGCCTGCGCTTCGTTGACTTACCGGATCATCTCTTTGGCACCGTGAGCCACGCCTGGTTCCTGGTCTTCGCCATTCAGGTGGCGCTGTGGATGGATCAGGGGGTTGTGTCGTGGCTTCGTCACGTCATGCTGGCACCGGGAAGCCATAAAAACCCGGTTACGCTGGTGATCACGGGGCTCATCCTCCGTGCCATTGTCTGGTCAGTGATGCTGCTGTCTATTCTTGCTAACGCGGGCGTCAACATCACTGCTCTGGTTGCCAGCCTTGGGGTAGGGGGTATTGCAATCGCCCTCGCGGTGCAAACGATCCTGAGCGACGTGTTCGCCTCGCTCTCCATCGGTTTTGATAAGCCGTTCGAAATTGGCGATTTTGTGGTGTTTAACGATGTCGCCGGCACGGTCGAGCACATTGGTCTGAAAACCACCCGTATACGCAGCCTGAGCGGGGAGCAGATTGTCTGCGGGAACGCCATCCTGCTGCAACAGACGCTGCATAACTATAAGCGGATGCAAACGCGCCGAATCGTCTTTACCTTCGGCGTCGCCAGCGACACGGCGCCGGATAAACTGCGTTCTGTGGGTGAGATGGTTAAACAGATCATTACCGACGTCGGGGAAACGAAGTTTGACCGCGCCCATTTCCTGGGCTTCGATCGCGATCGTCTGACTTTCGAGGTGGTCCATATCGTTAATACGGCGGATTACAATAAGTACATGGATATTCAGCAGGAAATCAACATCCGTATTCTGGAAGGGCTGAATCAGCAGGAGATCAAGCTGGCGCTGCCGAGCATGGTTCTTCACGCGCCCTGGATGGACGCCGGCGACGAGGCACCCGCCCAGCGGTTGAGCGAAGCGTAATAAAAAAAGCCCGCCGTTACCGGCGGGCTTTCATTTTGGGTCAATCGTCTTCTTCATCGTCCAGTTCAACCGGCGTCTGATACTGATCCGGCTTGATAACCAGCAGGTCGCAGCGCAGATGGTCAATCACCTGCTCGGCGGTGTTCCCCAGAAACGCGGCAGAAATCCCGGTGCGGCCAATGGTGCCCAGCACCACAATACCGGCCTGCAAATGCTCTGCCAGGTCCGGAATAACCTCCTCCGGTAATCCTTTTTCTACGTGCGTCATGTTCTCATCGATGCTGAATTTCTGGCGCAATGCTTTCATTGCCAGCAGATGCTGGCCGCGAATCGCGTCGTTATACACGCTCGGGTCAAATTCAGGCAGCTCGATGGCGATATTGATTGGCGTAACCGGATACGCTCCCACCAGATGGACTTCGGTGTGGTTAACCTGGTCGGCAAGCTGAAGGGTCTCCTTCACCAGCTTCTCGTTCAGCGAATTGTGATAATCCTCTTCGCTGGCCAGATTGACCGCCACGACCGCTTTCCCGCCCTCAGGCCACGGCTGATCTTTCACCATCCATACCGGGCAAGGGCATTTACGCAGCAGGTGCCAGTCGGTCGGCGTGAAAATCACAGATTCCAGTTTGTCGTGCTGGTGCGCCATTTTCAGCAGCAGGTCATGCCCACCGGCCACCACTTCCTGAATAATGGCTTCGAAAGGGCGGTTGTGCCAGACCACTTTAATATCGATAGGTACGCCCGCTTCCAGGTAATATTTCGCCTGCTCGCGGATCCACGCGGTACGTTGGCTGATCACTCCCTGACGCATAGCGGTACGCTCGTCAGGCGACAGAAGGGTGGTCATCTCGTATGAGAAGTCATAAATCGGCAAAAAGGCTTTAATTTTGCCACCAATCCGTTGATGTAAATACACAGCACGTCGTAATGCTGGCTGATCGTCCTGATTAGGATCGATAGCCACCAGCATGTTTTGATACTTTGCCATACAGGTCTCCTTACAACTGTCACCACAGTCTGTAAGTAAAAGAGTAACCTATATATCTTGAATGAAACAGGGGGGAAGTTTTTGCCAGATCAATAAATCATGAAAATTTATCGACCTGGCATTCGTTATCCGGGCGGGTTATGCCACGTTGCGGGAGTGACCGGCCAGAATCGCCAGCGCTTCACCGTTTTCGATGGTGATGTACTTACCTTTAACCGCCAGCATTCCGCTTTTCTGGAAACGACCCAGCAGACGACTGATGGTTTCCACGGTCAGGCCCAGATAGTTACCAATATCGCCACGCGTCATGGTCAGACGGAACTCGCGCGGAGAGAATCCGCGTTCCGCGAAACGGCGGGAGAGGTTGTAGATAAACGCGGCCAGACGCTCTTCCGCATTCTTTTTGGAAAGCAGCAGGATCATATCCTGGTCGCCTTTGATCTCACCGCTCATCAGACGCATCATCTGCTGGCGCAGGTTCGGCATCTTACCGGACAGATCGTCCAGCGTTTCAAACGGGATTTCGCAGACCATAGAGGTTTCCAGCGCCTGAGCAAAGCTCGGGTGATGGCCACTCCCGATGGCGTCAAAGCCGACTAAATCGCCTGCCAGATGGAAGCCGGTGATCTGCTCGTCGCCCTGTTCGGTAATAGTGTAGCTTTTGATGGTGCCAGAACGGATAGCATAGAGCGATTTCAGTTCGTCTCCCGCCTTAAACAGCGTCTGCCCTTTCTGAATTGGCTTTTTGCGCTCGATAATGTTGTCAAGCTGATCGAGTTCATGCTCATTCAGGGTAAACGGGATACAGAGCTGGCTGATGCTGCAATCCTGGCAATGGATAGCACAACCGCCAGACTGAATGCGTCGTATAATTCGCTTTTCCGGGATCATAGGTTTGCTCAAGCCTTAATTGATATTGGTCAATTTTAACATCTTTTTGGTAAGGACGTAAGCCTGGCAATCCTTCAATAAAGGCAAGAGATGGCAGCGTATTGCCATCTCCTTGAAATTCCACAGATTGATTAAGGATTATGAGCCTAAGGGGAAGAAAAATAGGCACAAATAGCCTGGGAATTACAGCAGAAAATACCCTTCGTGACGCAGCAGCCACTCTTTGCGCTGAACGCCTCCGGCATAGCCGGTCAGGGTGCCGTTACGTCCAATCACGCGATGGCAAGGCACCACAATGCTGACGGGGTTAGAGCCATTTGCCGCACCGACGGCGCGCGCCGCACCGGCACGGCCAAGCTGCTCTGCCAGCTGACCGTAGTGCATCACCTGCCCGCAGGGAATATTACGCAGCGCCTGCCACACCTCGCGCTGGAAAGGGGTGCCCGCCGTGGCGGTTGGCAGGGTATCAATAATGCTGAGATCGCCTTCGAAGTAGGCCGTCAGTTTCTCGCTCAGCCCGCCAGGATTGCGGGCGGTGATGCGCTGGTAACCCTCGGCGCGATAATGGATATTGAGCAGCTCAACCATCCGGTCGCTGTGCTCTTCCCACTCCACCGCGCGCAGATTGAACGCTTCATCCGCGATAACCCATAGCGGCCCCAGCGGCGTCGCAATCTTGTCTTCGAGTAATCTCAGCATCAATACTCCTTAATTCAGCCTCGGGTAAACCCCCGGTCCAATCGGCAGGCCGACAAGATACCACGCCAAAAGCATCACCAGCCATACCCCTAAAAAGATAAGCGGATAGGGCAGGACCAGCGAATAGTAGGTATCCATAGTAGCCTCCGGTCTGTAGCGTTGCAGGAAGCCTAAAAACAGTGATGAATGAATGACCACAGGGTGAACTGGATTTCACCATCAAAATTTATTATCAGGGGCCGTACGATCATGAATTTACGTTCGAAAAACCTTTCGATGTATTTTGCCGGGCGGGTCATCCGGCAACAGGGGCGACCACAATTAATGAGCTGCTGGAATATAAAGGGACAATGCCTACGCACCGGGAAAGTTATTTAATAACGCAGTTCAGAAAGGAAGCCAGAAAATGAAATTAATAAAGATAACAATATTAAAAAAATAGAGTCTGCCCGACATCAAACAGACTCCACAGTACACACAGTCGTGCATCCTTTCGCGGACCCTACATGCATTATCCATTGGGCAGGTTTAATAATTTATAACAGCTTTTTGTTAAAAGAAAAGAACGTTAAGTGATTTATTTCACGATTTTTTAACGTAAACGTTTAAATTAATGAAGGCTGAAGTTTAAGTTAAGGTTGGATTAACTTTAATAGCCTCTGTCATTACTCCGCTTCTTAGATCATTATTTGAACCATTGCCGGAGTGATTGAGGCCCGCAACGGGCGCAGGTATAGTACTTACTCAGATGTAGCCGGAGGAATTCCATGAACCCTGACGACAAATCACTTTTCCTTGACGCCATGGAGGATGTCCAGCCGCTCAAACGCTGCACGGATATTCACTGGCAGCAGAGCCGCAACACGCGGGCGCGTCAGGAAATGGATACCGAGCAGCTGGATAACTTTCTGACGCTGGGGTTTCTTGAACTGCTACCCCTCGAAGAGCCGCTGATGTTCCAGCGGGAAGGGGTACAGCAGGGAGTATTTGATAAGCTGCGTTCCGGCAAATATTCCCGTCAGGCCAGCTTAACGCTGTTACGCCAGCCCGCGGAGCAATGCCGCCAGCAGGTATATTCCTTTATTCGCCAGGCCGGACGTGACGGGCTGCGCAACCTGATCATCGTGCACGGTAAAGGGCGTGAGCAGCAATCGCACCCTAACGTGGTGCGCAGCTATCTTGCGCGCTGGCTGACCGAGTTTGACGAAGTACAAGCCTTTTGCGAAGCGCAGCCGTATCACGGCGGCAGTGGAGCATGCTATGTCTCGTTGCGTAAGTCTGAGGAAGCGAAGCGAGATAACTGGGAGCGCCACGCCAAGCGTAGCCGCTAATCAGCCAGGCGGGCGACAGGCTCGCCCGCCCGTCACTCAGAAGGTTTCCCAGTTTGCGTCGGAGGAATTTGCGCCTGCCGTTGACGGGCGCAGCAGTGCGGGCGCTTTCACGTTTTCAGGACGGGATGCCGGAGAAGCCTGAGCATTCAGCCTGAACGCCGCCACGGCCTGGCGCAGCTGTTCTGACTGATCTTCCAGCGCGGCCGCCGCCGTTGCCGATTCCTGTACCAGCGCGGCGTTTTGCTGCGTAACGCTGTCCATCTGCGAGACCGCCAGGCTGACCTGTTCAATACCGCGGCTCTGCTCGTCAGACGCCGACGAGATTTCACCCATAATATCGGTCACGCGCGTCACGGCCACGACGATCTCCTTCATGGTCGCACCCGCCTCGCTCACCTGCTCAGAGCCGGTATTCACCCGGCTGACGGAGCTCTCTATAAGCCCTTTGATCTCTTTCGCCGCCTGCGCGCTGCGGCTGGCCAGCGTCCGTACTTCACCTGCCACAACCGCAAAGCCGCGACCCTGTTCCCCGGCACGCGCGGCTTCAACCGCGGCGTTGAGCGCCAGAATGTTGGTCTGGAAGGCAATGCTATCGATAACGCCGGTGATATGCGCAATTTGCTGAGAACTGTCGGCGATGTCATTCATGGTACGCACCACGTTATCCACAACCTGACCGCCGCGAGCGGCGGTTTCAGACGCATTCTTCGCCAGCAGCGTCGCCTGACGGGCATTATCCGAGTTCTGTTTGACGGTGGCCGTCAGCTCTTCCATGCTGGCGGCGGTCTCTTCCAGCGAGGCGGCCTGCTGCTCGGTGCGGGCGGAAAGGTCATTGCTCCCGGCGGCAATTTCCCCTGCGCCCGTGTAGATGGAATCCGTGCTGCCACGCACGGCGCTGACGGTGCTCACCAGCGACTGCTGCATCTCGTGCAGGCCGGCGGCCAGTTGGCCCATTTCGTTGCGCCCGGAAATATCGACGTTTTGCGTCAAATCGCCGCTCGCGATGGTGCGAATATGGTTCATGATGGCGTTGAGTGGTCTCAATAGCAGGTGCTGTAAACCCTGCCAGATCACGACCAGCACGATGATAACGGTCAGGAAAATCGCCGCCAGCGTCCACTGCATCTGGGTAAAGCTACTCTGGTTCTCGTCGGCGGCGGCTTTCAGCAGAACGTTGTTTTCGGCGCGCCAGCGGGTATAGACCGCCTCCATCTTATCCTGCGCCTGCTGGGCGTCCAGGTCTCCATAGGCCTGATAGTTATCGGCGCGCAGATACGCAATGGACAAGCGCATCACCTCGTGCATGTGCTGCCAGGCCTTCTGCATCTCTTCGGTAAGGGCGGGATCCTGACCGTTAACCTGCGGGATCTCCTGCCAGTTCTTATAATAGCTTTCGGCTTTGGTCAGCGAACCGTTCGCGGTACCCAGCAGCGTGTTTATCGCCGCGAGAGAGGCCGGGTCACGCTGGTTTTTCAGGTAGCGGATCGCCACGCGGGTGACGGTGACGCGCGTTTTAATCAGCGTGTTAACGCTGTCGCTCAGGCTCTCCTGTTGGGCATTGAGCAACCCGGAGTTCTGAAAGTTGTGACGATCGTTGTTAACGGCAGAGTAGAACAACCCTCCCGTGACAACTTGCAGCAGACAGAATATGGTGAGGGCAAAGAGAATACCGGTAATCACGTGCAGATTTTTCAGCATAGCGGTCGTCCGTAAGAGAAGAGGCAGGGTTACATCAATACTATCGTCGTAGCGAATTTAAACTTTAATTTTACTATTGCTTAACTAATGGTTTCGTTGCGGAACCTGTTGTAAATCCGGATCATTTTTATGAGGAAAGTCAGCATGAGCAGCATTGATAAAAGCGGCACGTTCACGTTCGGAACGCGTACGGTTAAACGGTTTGGCTATGGTGCAATGCAGCTTGCCGGACCGGGGGTTTTTGGTCCGCCAAAAGACAAAAATGCCGCGCTGGCGGTGCTGCGTGAAGCGGTGGCGGCGGGCGTCAATCACATCGATACCAGCGATTTTTACGGCCCCCATGTAACCAACCAGCTTATCTGCGAGGCGCTTCATCCATACCGGGACGACCTTACGATTGTGACCAAGATCGGTGCCCGACGCGGTGAAGATGCCTCCTGGCTACCGGCGTTTTCCGCGCAGGAGCTGACGCAGGCGGTGCATGACAACCTGCGTAATCTGAAGCGGGATGTGCTGGACGTGGTTAACCTGCGGATTATGTTTAGCGCCCACGGGCCGGCGGAGGGATCGATTGCCGAGCCGCTAAGCACCCTCGCGGAGCTGCAACAGCAGGGGCTGGTTCGCCATATAGGGCTGAGCAACGTCACCGCTTCACAGGTTGCTGAGGCGCAGAAAATGGTTTCCGTGGTGTGCGTACAGAACATGTACAACCTGGTGAATCGTGGTGACGATGCGCTGGTCGATTCGCTGGCGGAGCAGGGGATTGCCTGGGTGCCGTTTTTCCCGCTGGGGGGCTTCACGCCTCTGCAATCTTCCGGGCTACAGGCGGTGGCGGATTCACTGGGTGCGACGCCGATGCAGGTGGCCCTGGCATGGCTGCTGCAACGCTCGCCAAATATCCTTTTGATCCCGGGAACCTCTTCGGTGGCGCATCTGCATCAAAACCTGGCGGCAGCCGATCTGGTTTTACCGCCTGAGGCGCTGGAGACGTTAAATTCGCTGGTGAAGTAATCCCGACGGCAACGGAAGCCCGGAGGATCTTTCGGGCTTTTGTTGTTTACGATCCAATCTGACTTTGTTCACGGTGAAGCGCTAACGCTTCCGCCACGATTTCCTGCTTACTTTTCCGTGTTTCATACGCAGTGATGCGGATGTACTCCATCAGCGCGGGATCGATGCGCGCGCTTAACATCCTGAGATCGGCCTCCTTTGCTAAACCGCGAGCGACACGCTTATCGGGATAATCACGGGCGGGCATAGAAAACGTCCTCCAAAAATTGTCTTGCTGATTTGTGCTGTAAAATATGCGCTAGTCTCAATGTAAAGTCAATGAATAGTGATCATGTAGTGATTATGATTTGGGGTTGTTATTACTGAAGTCTTAACGAAGTGTTCATGTAGTGTCTGCGTTATCCACGCTGTGAATCCGCATTTATGCAGAAAGTATCATTTACAGTTCTGTTAATGACTGAATGTTTAACACACCCATGAATAATTTCTGCCTGAAACTTAATTCAGGTTAATCTCTCTGCTTATTAATGGGTATTGCGTAATTAAATCTATTGTCTGAAGGCTCAGCTGTAAAAATCTGAGGTTATAAGAACGGCCTTGTCGGGAAATCCTGATATTCATCCTTTAAGCAACGCCTGGCTGGTCATATATTCCAGCGATAGCGAGGGAGTTAGCGATATTCACTTATTGCACCCGGCTAAACCCATGCAATTACGCTGGTTTTCATTTCTTACCACATAATAGCTTTTGTCTACGTTCTCTTTTTAATTTATGCTTCGCATACGAACAATTAGCGTTGTGCAGGGTTTTAGCATCGTGGCAGTTAATAAAACCCTGCTTTATATAAAGAAATCAGGAGATTCATTTTTATGTCAGACAATAATCCCCGCCCGTTCGGCTGGTTAGGCCTGTGGTGCCTGCTGGTGGGTGTGGTACTTCTTGTGACGGGGCTGTTCTTTGCCATCGGCGGTTTTAAACTGGTTACCCTGGGAGGGAGTTGGTACTTTCTCATTGCCGGGGTTATCACGCTACTCTCTGCAATCCAGTTCTTCCGCCGCAAGTCTTCCGCCGTGGGGCTGTTTGCCCTTGTGTTTCTTGGCACCCTGATTTGGGCATTTTATGATGCCGGACTCGACTTCTGGCCGCTGGTTTCCCGTTTGATGGTACCCGCCGGGCTGATGGTGCTGGCAGCAGCCAGCTGGCCTGCACTGCGCAAGCGTGAAGGAAAACCGTCCTCCACAAAAGGGGCGATGGGGGTCTGTGCAGTCCTTATTATCGGCATGGGCGTCACGTTTGTTCAGATGTTTCAACCCCATCCGACCGTGCCGTTTAGCGGCGACAAGCGCCCGCTGGTGCCGGTAAAAGACGAGGCGAAACAGCAGAACTGGGATCACTACGGTAATACGGCTGGTGGCAGTCGCTTTGTGGCGCTGGACCAGATAACCCGTGACAACGTGAAAGATCTGAAACCGGTCTGGACCTACCATACCGGTGACATTCCGCTAAGCCCGGATGGCAATGGCGCAGAAGATCAGCAAACGCCGTTACAGGTAGGCGATCGTGTCTTCCTGTGTACGCCGCATAACAACGTGATCGCCGTGGATGCCGACAGCGGTAAAGAGATCTGGAAAGCGGAAATCAACGCCAAGTCTGCCATCTGGATGCGCTGCCGTGGTCTGGCGTACTTCGATGCCACCAAACCGCTGGTGCAGCCAACGGTAGCCGGCTCCACGCCGGTTCTGCCTGCGCAGGTCGCACCGGGCGCAGCATGCCAGCGTCGTATTCTGATGAATACCATTGACGGTAAGCTGATCGCGTTAGACGCCGATAACGGCAAATTCTGTCCGGACTTCGGCACTAGCGGCAGCGTTAACCTGCATGAAGGGATGGGCGATGTGTCAGATCCCACCTACGTGTTGACGTCGGCCCCAACCCTGGCGGGCACCACGGTCGTGGTGGGCGGGCGCGTTGCGGATAACGTAAGCACCGATATGCCGGGCGGCGTGCTGCGCGGCTATGACGTGATCACCGGCCAGCTGCGCTGGGCATTCGATCCGCGTAATCCGGATCCGAACTATGTTCTGAAGCCGGGCGAACACTACAAACGTAGCTCCGCAAACTCCTGGGCCCCTATGTCCTGGGATGCGTCGATGAATACCGTGTTTATCCCGATGGGAAGTTCCTCTGTTGACCTGTGGGGCGCTGACCGTATTCCGGAAGACCACAAGTACGCCACCTCAATCCTGGCGCTGGATGCGACAACCGGGAAAGAGAAGTGGGTATACCAGACCGTGCATAACGACCTCTGGGATTTCGATATTCCGATGCAGCCGAGCCTGGTTGATTTCCCAACCAAAGAAGGCAACAAGCCAGCGGTCGTGGTGGGCACTAAGGCGGGGCAGATTTACGTTCTCGATCGCCTGACCGGTAAACCGCTCACCGAAGTGAAAGAGGTTCCGGTAAAACCAGCGGATATTCCGCGTGAGCAGTATCCCGCAACGCAGCCACGTTCCGTGGGCATGCCGCAGATTGGCGCGGAGACCCTGAAAGAGTCTGATATGTGGGGGGCGACGCCGTTTGACCAGCTGGCCTGTCGTATCAGCTTCAAATCGATGCGTTACGACGGTCTGTACACGATGCCGGGCACCGATATTTCCCTGAGTTTCCCGGGCTCGCTGGGAGGAATGAACTGGGGCAGTCTGTCCACGGATCCGAACAACCAGTACATTTTCGTCAACGACATGCGTCTGGGTCTGTGGGTTCAGCTGATTAAGCAAGATCCGCAAAGCGCAGTGGCAAACACCGGCGGTGAAGCCGTGAACGCCGGAATGGGCGCCGTTCCTATGAAAGGGACGCCATACTCGGTCAACAAAAACCGCTTCATGTCACCGCTGGGCATTCCGTGCCAGAAACCCCCGTTTGGCACCCTGTCTGCCATTGACCTGAAAACGCAGAAAATCGTCTGGCAGGTGCCGGTCGGTACCGTTCAGGATACCGGTCCGTTTGGGGTAAAAATGCGCATGCCAATGCCTGTCGGTATGCCGACGCTGGGCGGTACGCTCGCCACTCAGGGCGGTCTGGTCTTTATTGCCGGAACCCAGGATTACTACCTGCGTGCCTTTGATTCCTCTACGGGGGAAGAAGTGTGGAAAGCGCGTCTCCCGGTGGGTAGCCAGGGCGGTCCTATTAGCTATGTATCACCGAAAACCGGCAAACAGTACATTCTGATTTCTGCCGGCGGTGCACGCCAGTCGCCGGATCGTGGTGATTACGTGATTGCCTACGCGCTGGATAAATAACAGCGAAATAAGCAGCCAGGCCCCGTCTTAGTACGGGGCTTTTTTTATGGTTAAAAATCACGCATACCAGGAAAGCGGCGGTTTCGGTCAGCCAGCGAAAAGCACCCGCCAGCGGCGGCGACGGCGAGTCATTTCGCGCCACAGCGCGATGATCTCATCCTGTTGCAGGGCATCGATAGCCTGCGGGGTTAACACCGGCAAACCATAGCGCTGGCGAAGGGCGGCCACTGCCGTGGTGCTGGCATCCCTCGGTGACCGGATCTGCGTCGCCAGCTGCTGTCGCAATAGGCTGAACCCGGATTCATCGCACGGCGTCAGCTCGCGCAAAAAGCGTTTACAGCAGCCCAGCAGATCCACGGGTGAACGGTCAGGTGACTGTAGGGCCAGCAGCAGGCCATCGCGATCGGCAATACGCTGATAACGACAGCTGACCACGTAGCCAATTTGCTGTTCCACGCGCAGGCGCTGGAAAAATTGCGGTTCGCAGCATAGCGCCAGCAGCCGCAGCGCGGCGAGCGAAGCGCCCGGTGGCAGCGGAATAAACACCAGCAGCGCCGAATCCGCGCTGGCGTGCGGGATACGTTCGATCCCGCCGGGACAATCGCTAAACGGCGACCCCTTAGCGTTAACAGGCGCCCGGAGCAGGCCAAGTTGCCGGGCTAACCCGTGCGCGTGTTCGGCGCTGCCGCCAGCTAACGCCGCCAGCCAGCCGTCCCGGGGCGGTTCCGATGCCAGCCGTTCAGGCAATTGCTTAAGCAGCTGACGGATCGCGATGCCTTCTGGCGCTGGCGTAATAGCCGGTGTGGGGCGGGAAAGGCGATCGGCAATCGCCCTGAGGATGGGTTCCGCCGTCACCACTGCGTCAGGCAGCCGCAGGGTTAGCTGCCAGCTACCCTCCACCGTTTGCCACTCGCCGCTGCCGCCGATATGGCGCAATTCAGCCAGAAGAGGGCGTAATTGTTTGCCTGCCGCCACACCCTGTGACTCGCTTACGCGCGAATAAAAAGGCCTGCGGAGGATCAGCGTCGGCGGTTGTGCCTGCGCCGGTAAATGCAGCAGCGGAACGGCTTCTGGCGTCAGGGCTGGGGCAGAATATTGGGTAGCCTGCGGGTAGAAGGAAAACGCGATGGGGCTCTCATCCGCAACCGGCTGGCGACGCCAGTGGCTAAGCGGCAGGGAAAAACCCTGGCTGGAAATTGTTTCGGCGGCGTCCATTTTTTTGCAGGCCAGATACGAGGTGGGCGCCGCCAGTAAGTCGGCACAGAAGGCGGAAAAATCAACCGGCGCCGCGCCGGGTGCAAAACCGAACGCCCGCTGGCGCAGCTGGTCAAGGGGCGACAGGGCGCTAAAGCGCTGCTGTGCCAGACGATAATAATGCCGCTGTTGCTCTTGCGTCGTTTGCTGTAGGGCCCGCAGCCAGCGCGTGATATGCGGATCTATGGCCTCGGGCCGTTCGCCGTCAAGCGTTAGCGCCAGCCAGCCGTAATCGTCATCCTGATAAAGCCAGTCCAGCGATACCTCTTCTGCCAGCCCGCCCGCCCGCAGCCCGTCAATCAGGCTTCCGGGGGCCTCGTCCAGCAAGAATTCCCGAAGCAAGGTGACGTTGTCACTTTTTCGGATTAGCGGACAGCGCCACAGCGCGGGTCGCTCCGTCACCGCCAGCTGATAATCTGCTTCAGCGCTAAGGCGTAACGGGGGGGCGGCTTCAGGCACGTCACCTGAAGCAAAACCTGTCGCAAACGTATGGGCAAGCTCGGCTAGCGCATCCAGCGTTTGCGGTCCCTGTAGCCACAATTGCAGGTGTCCGGCCACATAATAGCGGCGATGAAATCCGCGCAACGCGGCGTGCAGCGATCCCGTGTCTTGCCCCAGAGATTCATGGCTACCCACCTGAAAACGGCGAAAAGTCCCCGGTTGTTCCATTGCGTGGCGCGCCGCGGCTTCGCGCCGGGCGGCATCATGCTGCTGGATGAGCCTGTTTTCCGCATCAATGACCGCCACTTCGCGCTGGATGTCCTGCCGGGAAAGCAGCGGCGCCTGCACCATATCCCGCAGTCGTGCGACGCCGTCGGACAGGTTATCGGCGGCAACGTCGAAGAAAAACGCGCTGTGGCGAGCCAGCGTGGTGGCGTTGACGCTGCCGCCCTGACGCTGGATCCAGGCCATGAGACGATCGTCGCCCCGATAGCGCTCGCTACCGCAGAACAGCAGGTGCTCAAGCAAATGCGCGAGGCCGGCGAAGCGCGGTGGCTCATGATGGCTTCCGGCGCTCACGCGCACCAGCGCCGCCGCGCGCGCCGCCTGCGGCTGATAAACCAGCGTTGCGCGTAAACCGCCCGCCAGCTCAACGATGCGGATGGTCATTGTCGCTACAGTTCCCGGGTTTTATAGATAAGCTGAGAACGGGTTCGGTTGCGGAACTGAAGCTGGCCAATTTTCATATCGCTACAGGCTGCTTCGCGTCGCGCGTCCAGAATTTTATGATGATGCGGCGATTTGCTGCACACCGGATCGGCGTTATCAGCATTCCCGGTAAGCATAAAGGCCTGGCAGCGGCAGCCGCCGAAGTCTTTCTCTTTTTCATCGCAGGAGCGGCACGGCTCCGGCATCCAGTCAAACCCGCGATAGCGGTTGAAGCCGAAAGAGTCATACCAGATGGATTCCAGGCTCTGCTCAAGCACCGACGGGAATTCCACCGGCAGCTGGCGCGCGCTGTGGCAGGGCAGCGCCGTGCCTTCCGGAGTCACGCTTAGGAAAATCGATCCCCAGCCGCCCATACAGCCTTTTGGCCGCTCTTCGTAATAATCGGGAGTGACGAACAGCAGGTTGGTCAGATTGCCGCTGGCGGCCATTTTTTGCCGGTAGTCAGCGACCACGCGCTCGGCGCGGGCGATCTGTTCCCGCGTCGGCAGAAGCCCCTGACGGTTGAGGAACGCCCAACCGTAGAACTGGCAGGTGGCAAGTTCGACGTCATCGGCGTCCAGTTCGATGCACAGTTCGATGATCTTATCGATCTGATCGATATTGTGCCGGTGCAGGACGAAATTCAGCACCATCGGGTAATCGCGCGCTTTAACCGCTTTGGCCATCGCCAGCTTCTGCTGGAAGGCTTTTTTATTCCCCGCCAGCGCAGCGTTAAGCACTTCATCGCTGGCCTGGAAGCTAATCTGGATATGGTCCAGACCGGCCTCGCTGAACGCGTCGAGCTTGCTCTCCGTCAGGCCAATTCCCGAGGTGATCAGGTTGGTATAAAAACCGAGATCGCGGGCGGCGCGAATTAGCTCCGGCAGATCTTTACGCGTCAACGGTTCGCCGCCGGAAAAGCCTATCTGCACGCTGCCCATCGCCCGCGCCTGGCGGAAAACGTCGATCCACTGTTCGGTGGTGAGCTCCTGGTCCTGCCGGGCGAAGTCCAGCGGGTTAGAGCAGTAAGGACACTGTAGCGGACAGCGATAGGTCAGCTCCGCCAGCAGCCACAGCGGTGGATTGACGGCGGGTTTATTCTGGCTCACGGAAAATAATCCACTTCTGTTGATAAGCGATTTGCAGGAATTCAACGACGTCGTCATCCACGCCGCCGGCTTCCGGGAAGCGTTCGTTGAGTACGGCAATAATGGCTGCCGCATCGCGTTGGCCATCGACCAGTTCGAGGATGGCGGCCGCGGTATCATTGAGTTTAGCCATGCCTTCCGGATAGAGGATCACATGGCTGTCCTGCGCGGCTTCCCATTGCAGGCGATAGCCGCGGCGAAAGGCGACAATTGAGTTCTTTTGCATGCTTATACCAGTCGGGTTGTGTGCCAGGCCGCTTTGTCGGTGACCGTGTGATAAGGCGGACGCTGTAGCGCGTAGGCCATGGTCATCGCGTCGAGCATTGACCACAGGATATCGAGTTTAAACTGAAGGATCTCCAGCATCCTGTCCTGCTTTTCCGCGCTGTCACAGTAACTCTTCGCCAGCTCCAGACCGTGTTCAACGTCGCGGCTGGCCTGGCTGAGGCGGCTGCGGAAATAAAAATAGCCTTCCTCTTTGATCCACGGATAGTGCTGTGGCCAGCTGTCGAGACGCGACTGATGAATTTGCGGGGCAAACAGCTCGGTTAGCGAGCTGCATGCCGCCTCCTGCCAGTTGGCGCGGCGGGCGAAGTTAACGTAAGCGTCGACGGCGAAACGGACGCCGGGCAGCACGTGGCGTTCGCTGATTAAGTCGTCGCGGCTAAGCCCCACGGCCTCGCCCAGCTGGAGCCAGGCTTCAATACCGCCATCATGACCGTTGCTGCCATCGTGATCGAGGATGCGCTGCACCCATTTGCGACGCGTGTGCGGATCCGGGCAGTTCGCCATAATTGCCGCGTCCTTCAGCGGGATCGTCGTCTGATAGTAAAAACGGTTCGCCACCCAGCCCTGGATTTGCTCGCGGCTGGCCTCGCCGTTATGCATCGCAATATGGTACGGATGGTGAATATGATAATAGGCGCCTTTCGCCCGAAGGGCGTGTTCAAACTCTTGCGGCGAGAGCGTTTCGCGAATGTGCATAGTTAGTCCTGAAGCGTGATGGTCATCCCGTCCCAGCTCACTTCTATTCCCTGCTGCGTGAGGGCGTGACGCTGCGGCGATTGCTCGTTAAGGATCGGGTTAGTGTTATTAATGTGAATCAGAATCTTGCGCTTTGCCGGCAGTGAGGCCAGCAGCGCCATCATGCCGTGTTCATCGCCGAGCGCCAGATGGCCCATGTCGCGGCCGGTATTGCGCCCGACGCCGGCGGCCTGAAGCTCATCGTCCTGCCAGACGGTGCCGTCAATCAGCAGACAGTCCGCTTTTTTAAGCCACGGCAGAATGGCGTCATCGGGTTCACCGAGACCCGGCGCGTAGAACAGCGTCTGACCGTTGCGGCGGTTTTCGATAAACAGCGCCACGTTATGCCCGGGCAGCGGGCGGTCGCGCCAAGGCGAATAGGGCGGTGCGTTACTGGCGATGGGGACAGCGGTAAACTGCAAATCAGGGCAGGCTTCCACGCTAAAGGCGGTGAGCGGGGCAATCGGATGATGAATCAGGCCGCCGTTCCAGTGCCGTAGCATGGTAAAAATCGGGAAACCGCTGGTAAGATCTTCATGCACCTCGGGCGTACACCATACCTGATGCGGGCAGCCCTCGCGCAGGCTGAGCAGCCCGGTGGTGTGGTCAATCTGGCTGTCGGTGAGAATAATGCCGCCAATATGCGTGCCGCGCAGAACCTCTTTCTTGTTCAGTTCTGGCGTGTGGGCAATCTGCTGGCTGATATCGGGCGAGGCGTTACACAGCACCCACTCTTTGCCGTTATCGCTGACGATGATCGACGATTGGGTGCGAGGGGTCGCCTGAAGAGTACCGTTGCGCAAACCCTGACAGTTGGCACAGTTACAGTTCCACTGTGGGAAACCGCCGCCGGCGGCGGAACCGAGGACTTTAATAAACATGAAGATAGGCCAGGTAGTAAAACGAAAATGCCCGCACGAATGGCGGGCTGAGTGATTAGCGGTTGGAAATGTACAGCGTCACTTCCAGGCCAAGACGTAAATCAATAAAAGCAGGTTTCTTCCACATCGTTTTTTCCTCTTTAAAAATACAGCACTAACGCCATCGTTTGTGCCAGTTTTGTGATGGTCATCAAATAATGCGCTACAGGGGGGCAAAGCTCAACCCAAAATATGTAAGGAATTAACGTAATGTTTACAACGCAACCTATTGTTGCCAAACATTTTGCAATACCTTTTGCCAGTTGCCCCACAGCAGTTTATTCAGCACAAATTGATCATAGCCGCTATCGCGCAACGCGCCGATCAGCCGCGGTAAACCACTCACATCGTGCAACTCATCCGGCAACGTAATGCCGTCAAAATCGGAGCCGAGCGCGACGTGATCGTCACCCATGATGTTAATAAGATAGTCGATATGGCGAACGATTGTGCTGAGCGGAGTATCACTATCGCGTTTACCGTCGGCGCGCAGAAAGGCGTTGCCGAAATTAACGCCCACCATGCCGCCGCTGTCGCGGATGGCCAGCAGCTGCCGATCGGTCAGATTGCGCGGTTGCGGGCACAGAGCATGGGCGTTGGAATGGGTAGCGACCAGCGGGGAAGAGGAATGACGAGCAGTATCCCAGAACGCCTTTTCATTCATATGCGAGACGTCAATCACCATGTTCAGGGCGTTAGCCTGCCTGACGAGGGCGATCCCCTCTGCGGTGAGGCCAGGGCCGCTGTCCGGGCTGCCGGGAAATGCTCCGTTAACGCCGGTGCCGAAACGGTTAGCAATGTTCCAGAAAGGCCCAATGCTGCGCACGCCGGCGGCATAAAAGGCCCGTAGATCGTCTCCCTCGCCGTCAAAACCGCCCGCGCCCTCAATATGCGCCACCATTGCCAGCACCTTATCCTGACGGCAGCGTTCGATATCCGCCGCGCTCAGGCACAACCGCGCCCGGCCTGCGGAGTGTGCGATAAGCTGCTTAAGGATCGTCAACTGCTGCCAGAGAATGTCGATCGGCTCCCACGGCTCGCTGGCGTATTGCGGCGCCATGCGGGCGATATACGCCTGCGGCGGCACGAACAGCGCGAACAGCCCGCCGGAAAATCCGCCTTGCTGCATGCGGGGATAATCGAGATGTCCGTTCTCAATACCGGAAAAGAAAGCCGTTACCGGATCCTGGCGATGGTGAAGCCATAAGTTAAGCAACAGGTCATTGTGACCATCAAAAATCGCCATAGCGCATCCCACTGTCTTGTATTGCCGAAAAAGTTGCCTGGCACGATAACCGATTTGTCCCGTCCGGCAAGGGGAAATTTACAACTTAGCAGCAATTGTTAATATCACTTAACAGTAAGACGATCGGCACATCGTATTGTTGCCGATGGGCGGTAAAGCCGTTGATATTATTTCTTCTTGTTCATCATCGCTTTGAGATCGGCAAAAGGATTAAACGTAGCGACACCCACGTCTTTTTGCGCATCCTCACCCGCGACAACGGTGGTGCCATACTGGTCTGCTTCGGTGTACTTTGAGTGTTCGTGGTCGTGGCAAAACAGGCATAACAGCTCCCAGTTACTGCCGTCTTCCGGGTTATTGGTGTGATCGTGGTCGATATGGTGAACCGTGAGTTCACGAAGATTCGAATAAACAAACTCTCGCGAGCAGCGCCCACAGACCCACGGGTAAATTTTAAGCGCTTTTTCACGGTAGCCGCTTTCCAGCCGTGCGTAGTTTTTGGGGATCAGAGCCATTGCTGTTGTTACCTGTTAAAAAAGAATAGTTCACACTATATCCCATTATGAGATGGCAGGAGAATGCCTCCTCGGCGGGAGGGATGCCTGTGGTCTGCGTTTTCTGTCAGTTTATTTGAAGCATTCCGTTAAATAATCACCATTTATTCTCATCCGCGAATGCGTAGAGTAGGGATCACGCAATGCTTCATCAGGATATTCCACTATGAAAAAGATTGGATTTTTGTCGTTTGGTCACTGGACGCCGTCTTCCCAGTCCGGCACGCAGACCGCGGCTGACGCGCTGCTACAGTCCATCGATCTGGCGGTCGCCGCTGAAGAGCTGGGCGCGGACGGCGCTTATTTCCGCGTGCACCATTTTGCCCGCCAGCTCAGTTCGCCATTCCCCTTGCTGGCTGCGATAGGCGCGAAAACCAAACGCATCGAAATCGGTACGGGCGTGATCGACATGCGGTACGAGAATCCGCTGTATATGGCGGAAGATGCTGGCGCGGCAGATCTCATCTCCGGCGGACGATTACAGCTGGGTATCAGCCGGGGCTCTCCGGAGCAGGTGATTGATGGCTGGCGTTATTTTGGTTACGTGCCGCAGGAAGGGGAAAATGAATCCGATATGGCGCGCCGCCACACCGAAGTACTGCTTGATGTATTACGTGGTGAAGGGTTTGCGAAGCCTAACCCACAGCCGATGTTCCCCAACCCGCCGGGATTGTTGCGTCTGGAGCCGCATTCAGAAGGCTTACGCGATCGTATCTGGTGGGGGGCTGGCTCCAATGCAACGGCAGTATGGGCGGCCAAACTGGGGATGAACCTGCAAAGCTCAACGCTAAAAGACGATGAAACCGGCGAGCCGTTTCATATTCAGCAGGCAAAACAGATCCGTGCCTACCGACAGGCCTGGGCAGAGGCTGGGCATACTCGTCAGCCGCGCGTTTCGGTCAGCCGCAGTATTTTTGCCCTGATGGACGATCGCGACCGGATGTATTTCGGTTCAGGCCGCAACGAGAGCGACAGCGTTGGCTATCTGGATGAGAAAACGCGGGCAATTTTCGGACGCAGTTACGCCGCAGAGCCAGACAAGCTGATTGAACAGCTGAAAAAGGATGAAGCCATCGCTGAAGCGGATACGCTATTGCTTACCGTGCCGAATCAGCTGGGCGTGGCATACAACGCGCATGTCATCGAGTCCATACTGAAACATGTCGCACCGGAAATGGGATGGCGCGATCGTAATGCTTAATCTGGCCCTCTGGTATCGCCGGTTTGGTGAGCCTGAATCGGTACTGCAACCGGAAACCGCCCCCATGCCGCCGCGCCAGCCGGGAGAGATACGTGTGCGCATGCTTTTTTCGCCGGTGAACGCCTCCGATCTTATCCCCATAACCGGGGCGTATCGCCATCGCACGCCGCTGCCTGCGATAGCCGGTTATGAAGGGGTCGGAATAGTAACCGAAACGCCCGCCGCTTACCCGACGCTGCTGGGCAAGCGGGTGCTGCCGTTACGGGGAAAGGGGACGTGGCAGCGTTATGTCGATTGCCCGGCAGGGTACGCGGTTCCTGTCCCGGACGACGTCGACTCGCTGCTTGCCGCGCGGGCGTATATCAACCCGCTTGCCGCACAGATGATGCTGGACCGCTATCCTCCGGCCGGTAAAACGGTGCTGCTCACCGCTGCCGGTTCTGACTGCGCCGTTCTGCTCGGGCAATGGGCTCGTCAGGCGGGTGCAGAGGCGGTTTACGGGATCCACCGCTCGCCCGTGCACGCTCAACGTTTGGCCGGATTAGGGATCGTCCCCATTGCGCAACAGGATATGGCCGCAGTCAACGCTGCCGCCGCGCGCGCAGACGTGGTGTACGACGCCACGGGCGGCAGCCTGGCGGAAACGATCCTGGGCGTGATGCCTGAAAGCGGCACGTTTGTCTGCTACGGGCTGCTCTCCGGTCAGACATTCCGGCAGCAGCGGGCGTTGCCGCGCGTGGCGTGGTTTCACATTCGTAATTACCTGGACGCACTCAGCACGGAGGCGTGGCAGGCGGAGTTTCAGCGCATCTGGCCGAAACTGCGGGCCAGCCAGTGCAGCGATGTCACCCTTTACCCTCTGACGGAATGGCAGCGGGCATTGGGCAACTATCGCGAAGCGGGAAGAACGCGCAAGCCCGTGCTGTCGATGGAGAATTAATCGGCCTTATGGCTCATGTCGCTCAGCAGTACAGCGATACTTTGTCCACCGGCGGTCTGCTCCAGGCCAATTTTCACAATAATCGTCAGCGGAACGGAGAGCAGCATGCCGACAGGCCCAAGCAGCCAGCCCCAGAAGATCAGGGACAGGAACACAACGAGGGTTGAAAGCCCCAGCCCACGCCCCATGATGCGTGGCTCAAGAATGTTCCCGAAGACAAGGTTAATCACCAGATAGCCTGCCAGCAGAATCAGCGCATCATACAAACCGCTGAAAACCAGCACCTGAAGGATAGGGGGGATCGCCGCCAGCACGGAGCCGATGTTAGGAATGTAGTTAAGGGCAAAGGCCAGCAGCCCCCAGACAAAGGCGAAACGCACGTCCAGCGCGGCGAGCATCCCCCAGACCACGAATCCCGTCACCAGACTGATGGCCGTTTTCAGCACCAGATAGCGTGAAACGCTGTCGAGCGCGCGCTGAATGGCGCCCATTCCTTCCACCGGACGCACCATGATGTGCTGTAGCTTTGCAGGCAGTTGAGGGACTTCCAGCAGCATAAACACGACCGTCAGGAACAGCAGGAAAATGGAGGTCATGGCGTTGGAAAGCTGTGTCAGCAGGCTGGTGACAATCGTCATGGCAGCATTCGGATCGATGTATTTAAGCAACTCCTCAACCGAGACTTCAATGCCGGCGCGTTGTAGCCAGGGTTCAATTTGCAGCAGCGGGGTCGCCAGGGAAGAACGGTATGTCGGTAGGGTTCGCGCCAGCTCGTTCAGGGATGTTCCCAGATAGGCAACTAACAGCACCATCGCAACGATGATAATACTGATAAGCAGGCTGATCGCCAGCACCCGCGGTATGCGCATCCGCACCATCCGCTGCACCAGCGGGTTTAGGATCACCGCGATAAAAAGCGCCAGGATAAAGGGCACGATGATATCGGCCGCAAAACGAACGCCGGTCAAAATGATCACCAGCATGCCCAGCATGATGACTATCTTAAGCCCGTTGAGGGTGATAATGGGTTTGGCCATGAACGTTCCTGAAAAGTTTTTTATTTATAATAGAGGGGAAAGCGGATTAAAAAAACTAACCAAAATCAAACAGACTGGGTAAAGAAATGAAAAGGCTTTGAGTAAATTCCTGGCTTATGATACAAATCAGGCGTGTTCAACTACTGAGGACAATTTTCATCCGCAAAGACGAGAAGCAACACCGCGGATAATTGTAATTTTATGGACAATTTGTTCAGGACGTATTTTTCAAACAACACTGCTCTGTTTTCAACCTCCCTCTGCATGCTTTCCGGTGAACAACACTGGCGTTCCGCGCTATAGTCACGTCTTCTGCCTGAGCTGGCGCTATGCGCTTAGCTGTCTGATTTAATTCCCAATTTTTTTGGTTTGCTGTCCGCAGCGAGCCTCGATGGATTATATTCTCAAGCAGGAGAAAAACATGTTTTACTGGATTTTATTAGCGCTGGCTATCGTAGCTGAAATTACCGGCACCCTGTCGATGAAATGGGCGAGCGTGAGTGATGGCAGCACCGGATTTATTTTGATGCTGGTCATGATTACGCTTTCCTATATTTTCCTCTCCTTCGCGGTTAAAAAAATCGCGCTGGGCGTGGCATATGCCCTGTGGGAAGGTATTGGTATTTTATTGATTACGCTTTTCAGCGTCATGATATTTGATGAAACCTTGACGACAATGAAAATTGCCGGGTTGACGACCCTGGTGGCAGGTATCGTGCTGATTAAATCGGGTACGCGCAAGCCGGCAAAACAGCAGAAGGAGCAGACCCATGCAGCAGTTTGAATGGATCCACGCGGCCTGGCTGGGTTTAGCGATCGTTCTGGAAATTATTGCGAACGTCTTTCTGAAGTTTTCCGACGGTTTTCGTCGCAAAGCCTACGGCCTGCTATCGATTGCCGCGGTGCTGGGGGCGTTTAGCGCCCTGTCACAGGCGGTAAAAGGCATCGATCTTTCCGTGGCCTATGCGCTGTGGGGCGGCTTCGGTATTGCCGCCACCCTGGCGGCAGGCTGGATTATGTTCGGGCAGCGTTTAAACAATAAAGGCTGGATAGGGCTGGTATTACTGCTCGCCGGCATGATTATGATTAAACTGGCCTGAGTAACCTACAGCTGCGCCAGGGCTTCCAGCCTGTCGCGAAAACCGGTCACCGCCAACGCCCGGTTATCGGCACGCCAGCGGTCTTTCGCCGCCGGAGCTGAACTCTGAACGCCAATCAACTGCCAGCCGTTAGCGGTTTTTAACATCAGGGGCGATCCGCTATCACCCGGTAGCGTATCGCACTGATGCGAAAGCACGCTGTTTTGCGCCCAGCCCGTCACCACGCAGTCCGTATGGGTGTAAAGCGAATCGAGGTGATCAACAGGGTAGCCTGACTGCGTCACTTTGCGGTCGGCGGCCTTCAGGGCGGCGGTGAGCGCGTCTTTGTCGCCATCAAAAAGCGGTAGGGGAGCGATCCCGGATGGCGGATAACGCAAAACGATCAGACCGAAATCCCATGATGCCGCACCGGGCGGCACAATCCAGCCATCGCCATCCGGTTTTAAGCGTTTACCGAGCGACGGATCCACCCGCCCCTCAATACCGTGGATTTCGTAGCGCCATATTCCTTTTTGCGACACAAAGCGCAGGGCGATCGCTTTATCCGGTTTGCCCTCGGGCGGCATTAGCAGGCAATGACCCGCCGTCAGCGCAAGGCGTGGCGTAATGAGCGTTGCGGTACATAAATTGCCGCTGGCGGTTTCCAGTTGCCCGATGGCATCCCAGGGCGCTTCGGTAGGATCGGTGACACGCGTACGATCGTCATGACCAAAAAACAGCGTCTTTACCTCTTTGGCGCTAATGGCGACATCGTCACCATCATCCGCATGTGAAAAGCCAGCAAAAAGGCTAAACGTTCCCAGTAACAACACAACAGATTTACGCATATCACACTCTGGTGGGGGTAATTATGATTATTAAAAGTGAACCCTATGAAAATACTATAGACGCGACAGCGAGAAAGTGGGAGTAAAATCAGCGTGCTACATTCAGGAAAGATAAAAGTGGCTGGCGATGAGCGCGCACAAGATTAGCAGGATAAGAATGAACTCAAACCGATAGCGCCGCAGCATACGCCCTCCGGATAAAAAAACGGCGCTGACCTCAAACCCGTTCAGCGCCGGTTTACCAACGTGCCCCGAAGGGCACGGTTAAGCGTGTACTCTTACGCTGCTGGCTGTGCAGCAGGTTTAGCCGCTTCGTGTTTTGCCGCTTTTTTGTGATGCTTTTTAGCCGCCTGTGCTTTCTGCTCTACCGCGGGTTTTGCCGCTTTTTTGTGGTGCTTTTTAGCCGCCTGTGCTTTCTGTTCTGCCGCAGGTTTAGCCGCTTTGTGATGTTTTTTATGGTGAACCGTTTTGGCCGGAGCAGAAGTGGTCGCCGCAGGCGCTGCGGTGGCGGTAGTTTCAGCCGCGAATGCAGCAGAAGACAGACCCATAGCAGCGGCAACAACCAGAGCTAATACTTTTTTCATTTTCATACCCTCGAATTTGGTTTTTCATTTAACCCCACTGCGGGGCCGTTGAAAGAACTATATCCCTGTAAATTCGAGGTTTCCGTGAGTGATTGGTATCGGCGTGTAACCGTATGTACAACGCCGGGGCGTCACCCCGGCGCGTTCGGTTACAGGTAGCGGGAAGTCAGGTGTTCGCGGAAGTAACGGATGTTCAGATCCTCACCCGTTGCCTGAGTGATTAACTGCGACGTGCTGAAGCGGCTGCCGTGCTGCCAGATGTTCTGACGCAGCCAGTCAAACAGCGCCGAGAAATCGCCTCCGGCAATGGATGCCTGCAACCCGGGCAGCGCAGTTTTGGCAGCATGGAAGAGCTGTGCCGCATACATTGCCCCCAGCGTGTAAGACGGGAAGTAGCCGAAACCGCCGTCGGTCCAGTGGATATCCTGCATACAGCCGTTGCGATAATTATCCCTGGTGGATAACCCAAGCCAGGCCTGCATTTTCTCATCCCACAGGGCGGGAATATCGTCGACTTCGATTTCGCCGTTGATCAGCGCGCGCTCGATCTCATAGCGCAGCACCACGTGCGCCGGGTAGCTCACTTCATCCGCATCCACGCGAATGTATCCCGGTTTCACGCGCTGGTTCCAGGCAATGAAATTCTCTTCACTGAACGCCGCCTGACTGCCGAAACGGGCATGGACCGCCGGAAGCAGATGCTTGAGGAATGCCTCGCTGCGGCCCAGCTGCATCTCAAAGAACAGACTCTGGGATTCATGGATCGCCGTAGAGCGCGCCAGTGCAACGGGCTGCCCGGCCCACGCTCGGGGAAGATTTTGCTCGTAGCGGGCATGTCCGGTTTCGTGGATCACGCCGAAAAGCGCGCTGAGCAACTCGTCTTCATCGTAACGCGTGGTGATACGCACATCTTCCGGCACGCCGCCGCAGAACGGGTGGGCGCTAACGTCCAGACGACCGCCGTTAAAATCGAAGCCCAGCATTTTCATCGCTTCCAGGCCCAGCTCGCGCTGCGTGGCGGTCGGGAAGGGACCCTGTGGCGGAACGAACGATCGCTGAGCTTGTTTTTCCACAACCTTTGCCAGCAGGTCCGGCAGCCACGACTTCATATCGCCAAACAGCACATCCAGGCGGGCGCTGGTCATGTCGGGTTCAAAAATATCCAGCAGCGCGTCGTAAGGCGTGCAGCCTTTGGCCTCGGCGCGCAGGCGAGCTTCTTCACGACTGAGCTTCACCACCTCTTTCAGGTTGGCTGAAAAGCCCTGCCAGTCGTTGGCCGGACGCTGAGTGCGCCAGGCGTGTTCACACTTGCTACCTGCCAGCGATTTTGCCTCTACCAGCGATTCCGGCAGTAAGGTGGCCTGCTGGTAGTGGCGCGTCATTTCACGCAGGTTGGCCTGCTCTACGTCGTTCAAATCTTCTTCAGCCGCCGCAGCCAGCCATTCACCCATTTTTTTATCGGTCAGGATCTGATGTTGCAGGACGCTCATCTCCGCCAGCGCCTCACCGCGCGCGGCGCTGCCGCCGGGCGGCATCATGGTAAACATGTCCCAGCTGGCGATGGAGGAGAGGTGAGAGAAGCGGGAGAGACGCTGGAAGGTGCGGGTGAGTTGTTGATAAGAAACGTTTTTCTGCATAATTATTGTTCTCGTTCTGTTAGAGGTGTTCTGGGGAGTGTAACGCGAATCAGGGAGGAACCGTGCACTTTTGATAACAGGGGCGTGAAGCCCCTGTCAATTCAGTCGTAGAGCCATTTTCCTGCTTTTGCAGATTCAGCAAACATTCTTACTGTTAACGGAATGCGGGTTGATTCCACCTCTTCCCGCTTCAGCTTAAACCAGCGCTTTAATAATGGGGTGTTCTGCCAGGGAAAATAACGAGACCATTTAACAGCAGATAAATCCACGTTAAATTCTTTCTCGTACCGGTTTAACGCGTCGTGAAGGTCATCGCCTGGTGAACCGAATAAATCAGAATCGAGTTCAAGCAATATCTCGTTCCAGTTATCGTCAAGTTCGCGTGAAATTTCATCGTTGAACATATCAAGGACTTTAGAGCTAATTTCGTCTGTCAGCATTAGAACGATGTCCACTGTATACGGTCTTTAGGTCGTGCGATCAGGTTATATTTCTCCTGAGTGCGCGACGAAATTCTGTAAAGGGTGGTCACTAATGACCCCCAACCTAACCAGGGACAATAGCGGGCAATAACAGCGGCAAGGCTTGTTGTTGTTCTCATCCGTACACCCACCGGAGTTTTGACTCGAATTCCGAATGGGGTTTTCACATCCTTCAAAATCATTCGCGCATACTTTGAAATAACGCTTGTTCCTTCAATGGCATTCCCTGGCTTCTTTCGCGTACCTAACCACGGTTGCCCGCCCAAAATAGCCGCACCTGAAACTGCATCTATCCCCAACTCTATACAGAACTCCTCCAGAAAAATGATCTCAAGTAACTCGCCCGGGGTGACGTTTGAATGGCCTCTGTAAAAGTAGGTGCCGTTAACTTCTTCGATTGTATCCATATCGATCCCAGTTATGCTGACGCCCGCTCATTCCATGCGTCAGAGAAAATAATATTTCCATCGTTATGCTTCCATGTAATTTTCTCGTAGCGCAATTCAACCGTTTCGAGGTGATTGTTATTGTTGTCGCCCGGCGCGGCCATGGCAGGTGATACCGAAACAATCCGCACCCCCACCAGAAGAATATTGAAGTACTCCGCTTCCAGGCCTGCATCATTAATCTTGTAGAACTTGAGTTCGGCTTTTTGCAGAGCCTGACCAGTGGCGACTGCCTTATAGAGATAGGGTGATGAGTAATCGAATTCCTTAACAATCATCATCGGGGAGTGGATGCGTTTACCCGTGGGTTTGCCTGTCAGATTATCGGTCGGCGTGGAAAGATTATGGTGAAAACCCTTAAATTCAATGCTGTACTCCCTCTGCTGCACGTCGCAACCGCCTTTGATCAGTGCACCACCGTCATCGTACAACCACATGTTGCCTGGAATAGCCATGTAAAACCCTCTTTTTATAGAATGGAGTCAATGAGCTTACAGAGAGAGGGAAGGGTGATAAATACACGAAATGGTAATAAGTCGTTGATTTTAATTAATTTTGAATTAAGAATAACTAACGTCAGAAATGAGCCCCGCACAATTACGTTCATGCGGGAATAACGTTAACCTATTTCAGACGTTGATGCAGGCTCGCGCCCACCAGCAGCGCCGCGCACAGCATCAGGGCGATAAACCCGCCCACGCCGTTCCAGCCGTAGTGATGCCAGAACACGCCGCCGAGGGTCCCGGCGATGCTGGAACCCAGGTAATAGCTAAACAGATACAGTGACGACGCCTGACCTTTGGCGCGGCGCGCGCGCGGGCCAATCCAGCTGCTGGCAACGGAGTGCGCGGCAAAGAAGCCGGCAGAGAAGAGCAGCATCCCGGCAAAAATCAGCCACAGGGAGGAGAACAGCGTCATCAGCAGCCCGAACAGCATGACGGCGGTGGAAACCAGCATCACCGGCCCGCGGCCAAAGCGAGCGGTCATGGCGCCGGCTTTTGGTGAACTCCACGTCCCGGTGAGATACGCCACAGAGAGCAAACCCACCAATGCCTGGTTGAGATGCCACGGCGAGAGCATCAGCCGGTAGCCAATATAGTTAAACAGCGTGACGAATGACCCCATCAGCAGGAATCCCATCAGAAACAGTCGCGGCAAACCTTTGTCGCGCCAGTGCAGACGGAAGTTGATAAACAGCGTCTTCGGACGCAGGGAGGTCGGGCGGAAATGGCGCGATTCCGGCAAAATTTTCCAGAACATCAGCGCCGAGGCGAGCGCGAAGAAGCCGATAACGGCCAGCGCAATGCGCCAGCTAAAGAAATCCGTAAACACACCGCTCAGCAGGCGTCCACTCATCCCGCCGATAGAGTTCCCGCTAATGTACAGCCCCATTGAGAAGGCCACGAAACTCGGGTGGATCTCTTCGCTGAGATAGGTCATCCCGACCGCCGCCACGCCGCTGAGAGAGAGCCCAATCAGCGCGCGCATGACCAGAATACCGTGCCAGCTGGTCATCATGGTAGAAAGCAAGGTACACACGGAGGCCAGCATTAACGCCGTTACCATGACCTGCTTACGTCCGATAGCATCCGAAAGTGGACCGGTAAACAGCAGACCAATCGCCAGCATTCCGGTGGAAATGGAAAGGGAAATACTGCTGCTGGCTGGCGACACGCCAAACTCATGCGACAGAACCGGCAGGATTGGCTGAACGCAGTAGAGCAGGGCAAAGGTAGCGAGACCCGCTGAGAAGAGCGCCAGCGTGACGCGCATAAACTGGGGGGTACCACGCTTAATAAACTGAACCGGCTGCGGTGCTGCGGGTAAATCATCAATGTCGCTGGCCGGCGCGATATCAATAGTCGTTGTACGGCTCACACATAATCCTTGCTTAAACATCCCCGTGGTTTCTGGTGACGGGTATGACCACAAGATCAGAGTAGGAAAATGTAAATATTCTGTCTAATATATTAATAATCTCAAATGATACTTTAAAAATATGAATATCGAGCTGCGTCACCTCCGCTATTTTGTCGCCGTCGCCGAAGAGCTGCATTTTGGGCGCGCGGCGGCAAGGCTGAATATCTCTCAGCCACCGCTAAGCCAGCAGATTCAGATCCTGGAGCAGCAGGTGGGGGCGCGTCTGCTGGCGCGAACCAACCGTAGCGTGAGCCTGACGGCAGCGGGAAAACAGTTCCTCACCGATAGCCGACAGATCCTGAGCATGGTGGAAGACGCCGCCGCCAGAGCGGAACGGCTTTATCTCGGTGAGACGGGGGAGCTGCGCATCGGGTTTACCTCCTCGGCTCCCTTTATCAGCGCCGTTTCACAAACGCTCTCATCGTTTCGCCGTCACTTTCCGGATGTGCATATTCAGACGCGTGAAATAAATACCCGGGAGCAAATCGCGCCGCTGAACGAAGGATCGCTCGACCTGGGGTTGATGCGTAACACGCAGTTGCCTGATACCCTGGCGTGGCAGGTGATCCTGCGAGAACCACTGATGGCGATGATCCCCAGCGACCATCCTCTTGCCGCCCGGCCTGGCGTCACGTTGGCTGAACTGGCGAAAGAGCCGTTCGTCTTTTTTGACCCCCAGGTGGGAACCGGGCTGTACGACGATATTCTGGGTCTGATGCGGCGATATGGCCTTGTTCCGACTATCGCGCAGGAGGTGGGGGAAGCCATGACGATCATTGGGCTCGTTGCCGCAGGGCTTGGCGTGTCGATTCTCCCGGCCTCGTTTAAACGGGTGCAGCTGCCGGAGATGCGCTGGGTGAAGATTGTCGAGCAGGATGCGGTCTCGGAGATGTGGCTGGTGTGGTCTAAACATCATGAACAGAGCCATGCGGCACAGCGTTTCAAAGCACAATTACTTACCGCATCTTACGGGCAATAATTATAGGGAAAAGTGGGCAAAAATGTGCAGTAAATCACATGGCTAAGTAAAAATTTGACGTCGGCCATTGAAGTGCTTCACCATAGCCCTCAGTTTATTTCGAAGCTCGAAAATAAGGGAGTACGAGGTGGTTGCTGATAGTCAGCCAGGGCATATCGATCAGATCAAGCAGACCAACGCGGGCGCCGTTTATCGCCTGATTGATCAGCTTGGTCCGGTTTCGCGTATCGATCTTTCGCGCCTGGCACAACTGGCACCCGCCAGTATTACCAAGATTGTCCGCGAAATGCTGGAAGCCCATCTGGTTCAGGAGACGGAAATTCAGGAGCCGGGCAGCCGTGGCCGTCCGGCGGTAGGGCTGGTGGTGGAAACGGAAGCCTGGCACTACCTGTCGATGCGCATCAGCCGCGGGGAAATCTTCCTCGCGCTGCGCGACCTCAGCAGCAAACTGGTGGTGGAAGACCGGCTGGACCTTCCGCTCGATGCAGAGCAACCTCTCCTCGATGCCATTCTGTCCCATATCGACCAGTTCTTTATTCGCCACCAGCAGCGTCTTGAACGCTTAACGGCAATTGCGATCACCCTGCCGGGAATTATTGATACCGAAAATGGCATTGTGCACCGCATGCCCTTTTACGAGAACGTTAAAGAGATGCCGCTGGGTGAAGTGCTGGAAAGCCATACCGGTGTGCCGGTCTACATTCAGCATGATATCAGCGCCTGGACGATGGCGGAGGCGCTGTTTGGCGCCTCGCGCGGCGCGCGCGACGTCATTCAGGTTGTGATTGATCACAACGTTGGCGCGGGGGTGATCACCGACGGGCGTCTTTTACACGCCGGCAGCAGTAGCCTGGTGGAGATCGGCCATACGCAGGTCGATCCGTATGGAAAACGCTGCTATTGCGGTAACCATGGCTGCCTGGAGACGATTGCCAGCGTGGAAAGCGTGCTGGAGCTGGCGCAGGTGCGGCTTAGCCAGTCGATGAGCTCCACGCTGCACGGACAGCCGCTGAGCGTAGACGCACTGTGCACTGCGGCAAGGCAGGGCGATCTGCTGGCGAAGGACATCATTACCGGCGTAGGCAATAATGTCGGGCGCATCCTGGCGATTATGGTGAACCTGTTTAATCCGCAAAAAATACTCATTGGCTCCCCGCTCAGCCAGGCGGCGGATATCCTCTTCCCGGCGATTTCCGCCTGTATCAACCAGCAGTCGCTTCCCGCATACAGCAAAAATATCGTGGTCGAAAGTACGCAATTTTCCAACCAGGGCACGATGGCCGGTGCCGCACTGGTTAAAGATGCCATGTACAACGGCTCATTACTGATTCGTTTGCTTCAGGGCTAACTCTTTTCCAGAGATGTACGAAAAATTGCGCTATCTCAAGCCGGGTAGCGCACGCTTCCCGTAGACTTTCTCCACTGAATTATTTACCTGGTTTATATTTTTTGAAGCATACCCAAGAGGTGGAATGAGTCATGCTTAAGCGTTTCTTTATTACTGGTACGGATACGTCTGTCGGGAAGACCGTCGTATCCCGCGCGTTACTCCAGGCCCTGGCGGCGAGCGGTAAACGCGTTGCAGGATACAAGCCGGTTGCAAAAGGCAGTAAAGAGACGCCAGAAGGGCTGCGCAATAAGGACGCCCTGGTTCTGCAAAGCGTCTCGTCTCTGGAACTGCCGTATGATGCCGTCAATCCTATCGCGTTGAGCGAGGAGGAAAGCAGCGTCGCTCATAGCGGGCCGATCAACTACAGCCTGCTTTCAGATGGTCTGGCGAATCTTAGCGAAAAGGTTGACCACGTTGTCGTTGAAGGGACCGGCGGCTGGCGCAGCCTGATGAACGATTTACGTCCCCTTTCCGAGTGGGTGGTGCAGGAGCAGTTGCCGGTGATTATGGTCGTGGGCATTCAGGAAGGGTGCATCAACCATGCCCTGCTGACGGCGCAGGCTATCGCTAATGACGGCCTGCCGCTGATTGGCTGGGTGGCGAACCGGATCAATCCGGGCCTTGCACACTACGCTGAAATCATCGACGTGCTGAGCAAAAAACTGCCTGGCCCGCTGGTAGGCGAACTGCCTTATCTGCCTCGCGCAGAGCAGCGCGAACTAGCGCACTACATCGATCTCTCGGCTTTCGGCGGTATGCTGTCCGTAGATCGAGTCGTGGCGTAACGTTCTCGACAATACCGACGCCACAACACAGGCAACCAGCAAACCGGGGAGTAAAAAATACTGCCCGGTCATTTCACATACCATCAATGCCGACATGATTGGCGCATGCGTGGTGGCGGCGAGCAGCGTCGCCATACCCGCCAGCCCAAGCAGGATCGCCGTCTCAGCCCCAGGAAACCACAGCGCAACTATCTGCGCAAACAGCATTCCCGTTGCCATACCGACGAACAGGGTTGGCGTAAACACCCCTCCCGGCGCGCCGGACCCGCTGCTTGCCAGCACCGCCAGCAGCTTGCAGATAAAGATGCCAGCAATCACTGACAGCAGCGGCGGCGACTGCAAAAATGCCTGAACCACGCTGTAGCCATTCCCCCATACCTTTGGCGTCAGCAGCGACAGCAGCCCGACGATCAGCCCGCCCAGCGCCAGCTGCCACGGCGGCGAGAGCTTAAGACGCAGAAACAGCGCGTGGCTAAACCCCATCAGCCACATCAGCAGCGGACCGCAAACGCCCGCCAGCAGACCCACGCCAACTATCAACGCATAATCTGCCGCCGTTAATGTCTCACTCAGGTGCACCGCATAAAGCGTATTTGCGCCGGGGCTTAACAGACGTGTGGTGAGCAGGCCCACCACGGCGGCAATCACTACCGGGCCGAGGGAAGCCAGCATCAGCGTGCCAAACAGGATCTCTGCGATAAACAGGCTGCCCGCAAGCGACGCATGATAGGCGCTGGCCATCCCGGCGGCGGCACCGCAGGCGATCCACAGTTTCCATTCAGATTTCGGCGTACAGCGTTGTGCAAAAAAGGAGGCGGCGAGGGCGGCGAGCAGGATCATGGCACCTTCCCGGCCAATGGCGCTTCCGCTGGCGACCACCAGCAACGAGGCGAACGATTTCACCAGACTGGCGCCGTAATCAAACTGGCCATCACCCGTTTCCAGCGCCTCCATATAATCGGTCGGGGCGTGGGGACGTTGTGCCGTCATGCGCTGCCATCCCCACAGCAGCATTCCCGCGGCCAGACCACCCAGCGCAGGCGTGAGCGCGCGACGCCAGGGCGATAACGCAGCAGCGGCATTCACCAGGCTTCCGCTTTCGTTGCTCAGAAACAGCCACTCCAGCAGATACATGCTGTGGCGAAACGCCGCAACGGCCAGCGCCGCCAGCACGCCGGTGACGGTAGCGATCAGGAGTCGGCGAAACATCGCGCGGATGTCGGGGTAAGCGTGAAGACGTTGCATGGGTCGCAATTACGTGAGGACAAAACAATATTGTGATGGGAAAACGTGAGGTTAGCAAAAGGTATACGTGCGAAAAAAAGCCGGGCATTGCCCGGCATACAGGATTAAGTGTCGCTATGAATATTCAACGCCCGGCGCGTACGTCCTGAACTCAAATACTCCGCAATATAGTCCTGGGATATTTCGCCGTTATAGCGCCCGTCTTCGTCCACAATCGGCATCCAGCTGGTGTTGCTTTCATACAGGCGAGAAAGCACCACGCGCAGGTTGTCTTCGGCTTTCCCGGTCATGCGGAACGGGTGCAGAATGTCCGCGCAGGCACCGCTGGCGTGACGCGCTTCGCGGCGCTTCACAAAGCCCAGCGGTTTTCCGTGCTCATCAACCACGGTAATGGCGCGAATATCGTTATCATCCATGGTGGCGAAGGCCTCCGACAGCGGCGTTGATTCGCGTACCGTAATGGTCGGCTGCTGATCGGTGACGTCACCCGCTGATACCAGCAGCAGACGTTTCAGCGTCCGGTCCTGGCCCACAAACGAACCGACAAACTCATTCGCCGGCTTCGCCAGCAGTTCGTCCGGGCTGGCGCACTGCACGATACGTCCCTGACGGAAAACGGCGATACGGTCGCCCAGCTTCAGCGCTTCGTCAATATCGTGGCTCACCAGCATCACGGTCTTTTTCAGCTTGCGCTGCATCTCCAGGAACTGGTTCTGGATCACCTCGCGGTTGATCGGGTCGACCGCGCCGAACGGTTCATCCATCAGCAGGACCGGCGGATCCGCTGCCAGCGCACGGATGACGCCGATGCGCTGCTGCTGGCCGCCGGACATTTCACGCGGATAGCGGTGAAGGAATTTATGCGGATCCATTGCCACCATATCCATCAGCTCCTCGGCACGGGATTTACAGCGCGCTTTGTCCCAGCCCAGCATTCGCGGCACAACGGTAATGTTCTCTTCGATGGTCATGTTCGGGAACAGGCCAATCTGCTGGATCACATAGCCAATGTTGCGGCGCAACGTCACGGTGTCCATCCCGCTGGTGTCTTCGCCGTTAATCAGGATCGTCCCGCTGCTGGGCGTAATAAGACGGTTAATCATCTTCAGGGTCGTGGTTTTGCCGCAGCCGGACGGGCCGAGCAGCACGCACATTTCCCCTTCGGGCACGTTCAGGTTGACGTTGTCGACGGCCTTAAACGTCTGGCCGTGTTTCTGTGAAAATTGTTTGGTGAGGTTTTCCAGTTTTATCATTATCGAATCCCCTTCGGAGTCAGTACCACCTGCAAACGGTGCAGCAACCAGTCGAGCACAATCGCTAAAAGACAAATCATCAGCGCGCCCGCAATCAACATACGAATATCACTCCCGCCAATACCGTTAAGCAGCAGCAGGCCCAGACCGCCCGCGCCAATCACGGCGGCAATCGCCATGACGCCAATGTTCATCACCACGGCGGTGCGGATGCCGCCAAAAATGACCGGCAGCGCCATCGGGATTTCCACCCAGCGCAGACGCTGCCAGAAGGTCATGCCGATGCCGCGTCCCGCTTCACGCAGGCCGGGGGGGAGGCTGTCGAGCGCCGTGTGGGTGTTACGCACAATCGGCAGCAGAGAGTAGAGAAACACCGCCGTTATTGCGGGCAGGGCGCCAATGCCCTGACCGACCAGCGAAAAGAGCGGGATCATCAGGCCGAAAAGCGCGATAGACGGGATGGTGAGCACAATAGTGGCGATCCCCAGCACGGGAGTTGCCAGCCATTTGTGGCGAACAATCAAAATGCCCAGCGGCACGCCGATGATAATCGCCAGGCCCACGGCCAGCGCGACCAGCCACAGGTGTTGCAGTGTCAGGGTTAAGAGATAGTCCCAGTTGTCGAAAATATAGTGAATCGTCTCCATAGCGCCTCCTACAGCAACTGTTTGCTACGCAGGAAATCTCGGGCGACCTGCTGCGGTGACTGATGGTCGATATCCACCTTTTTATTCAGTTCGGTGATAACGTCGTTATTCAGCTGGGCAGAGAGGGTGTTCAGCGCCTCCTCCAGCCCCGGGTTCGCCTCCAGCGTGTCTTTACGTACAACCGGCGTCACGGCGTAACTCGGGAAGAAGCCTTTATCGTCTTCCAGCACTTTGAGATCGAAGCCCTTCACGCGCCCGTCGGTGGTGTAGATCAGCCCCGCATCGACAAACCCGTCGCGCACCGCGTTATAGACCAGTCCCGGATCCATCTGGCGGATCTGCGGGCGGTCCAGCGTCATGTTGTAGGCCGCCTGCAACGGTTTCATCCCGTCGCTACGCCCGGCAAACTCCAGGTCAAGACCCAGCAGCCAGTTGTTATCCGGATCGGTTTTACGGATCTGCTCAATCTTCGCCACCATTTCAGACATGGTGTTGATATGTTCAGCCTCGGCGCGCTTGCGCTGCATGGCAAAAGCATAGGTGTTGTTCATGTCGGCAGGTTTGAGCCACACCAGACCGTGCTTCGCGTCAAGACGTTTCACCGTCTCGTAAGACTCCTGCGGCGACATGCGTTTGTTGATGTGGTTGAAGATGATCAGCGACGTACCGGTGTACTCCCAGGTCATATCGATTTGTTTGTTGATCATCGCGTTTCGGGATATCACCGTCGCAATATTGGTCTGCGGCTGCACCTGAAACCCTTTCTTTTGCAGATACTGCACGGTCATGGCCGAGAGAATGTGCTGCTCGGTAAAGCTCTTGGTCGCCAGGATCAGCGGCGCGGCGAGCGCCTGGCTGGTGAAGAGCGCGGCGGCGCACAGCGCCGTCAGGCCGGAAAACAGTCTCATAGAAGCTCCTTGTTATAATTATCGTGCGAGATGTGGGCTCAGCAGTCGACCCAGTGCCGCCAGCAGCGTATCCAGAATCAGGGCGAACAGGGCGGTGGCCGCCGCGCCCAGGATCAGCGTCGGGAAGTCATTCAGATAAATACCCGGGAAAATCAGCTCGCCGTAGCTGCTGGCACCGATCAGGAATGCCAGCGGCGCGGTACCAACGTTAATCGCCGTGGCAATACGAATACCTGAAAGCATCACCGGCCAGGCGTTAGGGATTTCGACCTGACGCAGGCGCTGCCACCGGGTCATGCCGATGCCGTTTGCCGCCTCCAGCAGTGACGCGGGAACAGAGCACAGCCCGGCATAGGTGTTACGCACAATCGGCAGCAGAGAGGCCAGAAAGAGGGCGATAATGGCCGGCTTATCGCCGATGCCAATCACCACCATCGCCAGCGCCAGAACAGCCAGCGGCGGCAGGGTGTTGCCCACGTTAAAGATTTGCATCACGTATTCGGCGATACCCCGTGCCGCCGGACGGCTCAGCAGGATGCCGCTTGGAATACCGACCAGCAGGGCAAAGAACATTGAGGAGAAAACCAAAATTAAATGCTGTTGCCCGAGGTAGATCAGGTCAACCTGGCGCGCCTTGATCGTCTCCAGCCCAATTCCCCAGGTGAGGAGAGCGAGAACCACGATAATGGCGCCGACAAAAAGCAGCGAACGTTTGAGTAGTGGATGCATTGCGGTGTGTCTCCCTGTGCGCATGCGTTATAGCAACCACCGGTTGCGGTTGCCTGTTGTTATGCCATGTTTCGGCAGGGGTACTTCACCTATAGCAAGCGAAGCGGAAGGGTTCCAGCGAAGGGGGTAAAACAGTAACCCTATGAAATTAGTGACAACCTGGGTTAAGCCTTATGGCATAAGGGCTGTCAGCGGGCAGGCAGAATAGTCTTAAAGAAGCGAGTCTTAAGTGACAATGTCACCTAAGACTCATTAATAAACCCTAACGACCGAGGGCGGCGCGCACCTTTCGCACGCGCCAGGAGATGCGAACGATCGAAAAGGCGGCGATGAATACCAGCATTAGCCCCAGCGCCAGCATCGCGTGGAATCCAAATTCTCTGAACAGGATCAGCCCGGCGATCCCTCCGGTAATAAACGAGAAAAGGGTGGTTAAATGGGTCTTGAGCTGGCTCTTTTGCGCAGCCGTGTCTTTAGAATAATCCCGGCGCAGCATGGCGACCATAACGGAGGCCAGCGAAATGCCCGCATCGGTCAGCGTGCCGGTAATGTGCGTGGATCTCACCCGACCACCGGATAGCTGAGTGGAGGTGGAATTATGGATGCCCATCAGCCCGCACAGGAAAATAATAATCTCCTGATTCGTGGCGAAGGAGTGAAAATACATTTCGTACAGAGATACCCCGGCCAGTAATAGCCCTTCAACAAAAAGAACCTGGCTGAATACCAGCCTGACGTTATGGATAATCCCCCAGATAACAATCATCCTCGCAACGATGGCACCCGTGACGAACGACAGAATAATGGCGCCAAAAAAAAGAATATCGTTGAGGTCGGTGGAGGAGACTTCGCTGGAGAGTTGTGAGGTATTGCCGGTCATGTGTGAGGGAAAAAAGCCAAACGCGCCCAGCGCAATGGCATTCAGCAGTCCTGCGGAGGTGGCCAGCCAGAGAGCAAGACGGCGATCCTCCTGATGCGTTCGTTCTTTCTTTAACTTAATCAGCAAAGAATACCTCCGGTTTGAGCTTTGCCTGATTCCTCAAGCTAACAAAGCGATATCGCTGGCTGACCAGGATATTGCTTAATTATTAATTCAACGGGAGGTATTCGCGGTTTTGTAATTAAATAAAATAACCCTGTTAATATAATGCCTTACTGCTGATGGCGCGAGCAGACTGACGGGCAAAAATACCGCCCCCGTGATTGCCGGGGGCTGAGAGCTTATTTCAGACTGGTTTTGAAGAACTGCTCAAAGTGCGCGAACGGGATTTTTCCTGCGACGTTATCGTAGAGATCAACATGGTTTGCACCCGGAACAATCACCAGCTCTTTCTGTTTGCTGCCGACGGCCTTAAACGCATCTTCCGCAAAATAGCGAGAATGCGCGTTTTCACCGGTCACGATCAGCGTCGGGATGGCGATCTCCCCGGCATAGCTCAGCAGCGGCATATTCATAAAGGACAACGGCATGGTCGCGGTCCATGCGCCGGTGGAGTTTACGGAACGGGCATGGAAGCCGCGCGGCATACGGTAGTAGTCGTAGAACTCTTTCAGTACCGGATGCGGATCGGCGGGCAATGCTTCCGGCAGAATACGCTCGGCTGCCGTCACCTTACCGTTCTCATCGACATTAATATCATGACCGCCATGGGCGAAAGTGCCGCTCTCGGCATCTTTCCAGCGCTGGGCGTTCAGATACTCCAACACGGCCCGACGGTCAGCCGCTGAATAGCGATCTTTCCCGTCGCCCACGCCGTGACCCATCGCGCGGCTCATATCGTACATTACGCTGGTGGCGACCGCCTTCACGCGGGTATCCATGGATGCCGCGTTCAGCGCCATACCGCCCCAGCCGCAAATGCCGAGAATGCCGATACGATTACGGTCGACTTCTTTCTGGAGCCCCAGGAAATCCACTGCGGCGCTAAAGTCTTCGGTGTTGATATCAGGGGAGGCAACGTTACGCGGCTGGCCGCCACTTTCACCCGTATAGGATGGGTCGAAGGCCAGGGTTACGAACCCCTGTTCAGCCAGGGTCTGGGCGTACAGACCGCTGGATTGCTCTTTAACCGCACCGAACGGCCCGCTGACGGCAATCGCCGCCAGTTTCTGGTCGCCGCGGTTCTGAGGAAGGTACAGATCGCCCACCAGAGTGATCCCGTATCGGGTCTGGAACGTCACCTTGCGGTGAATGACTTTATCGCTCTCGGCGAAGGTTTTATCCCAGGTAGTCACCATGGAAACGGGGGCGTTTGGATTTAGCGTTTCTGCATAACTCATTGTTGTCACTCCACTTAATGATGCGCATAGCAGCAGCGCAACGGATAGTTTTTGGGTGAATGTTTTCATAAGAGATACCGTGTGTTGTTGTTATGCGGTCATTATAATTAGCAGTAATAGTGCTGATTAGAGGCCAGGGTCTGCTAGAATTAATATCATTTTGTTATAGGTTCGCGAGGCGTAATGGCAAAGCGAGAGAACTACAATGAGCTGTATCTGTTTATCCAGGTGGTGCGGGAGGGGAGCTTCACGGCAGCCGCACAGCGGCTCGGGCTGGCACAATCCGGGATCAGCCGATCGGTTCGGGAGCTGGAAGAGCGGCTGGGCGTTCAGCTTCTGGTGCGTACCACGCGCAAGCTGTCGCTGACCCACGCCGGAGAACAGCTTTACCAGACTGCCGGCTCCGCCTTTGATGCGCTCGATACCGGGCTGACCAGACTGGCACATTACCGCCAGACGCCGTCCGGCACGGTGCGCATTAATGCCAGCCAGCACGCCATTGAAAAATGTCTGCTGCCAAAGCTCGCTATATTCAAACAGCGTTACCCGGATATTCGTCTGGAATTAATGAATGAAAGCCGGTTCGTGGACATTATTGCCGAGCGATTCGATGCGGGCGTCCGGCTGGGGCCGGAGGTGGGGCAAGGTATGATTGCCGTGCGCATTACGCCCGATATGGAGATGGCCGTGGTTGCCGCCCCGGCGCATTTCCGGCGCTATGGTTTCCCGCAGGTGCCTGCTGATCTGACTTCGCATCCCTGCATTGCCTATCAGTTCGCCGACGGTCGCCACTATCAGTGGGAGCTCATTCAGGACGGAAAAAGTATTGCGCACCGCCCGGAAGGACAATGGGCCTTTTCGGACAGCTATATGGAAGCCGAAGCCGCGCGGCTGGGACTCGGGCTGGCCTATGTCCCGGTAGAGCTGGTGGCTGACGATCTGGAGCGCGGGACGCTTATACGGGTCTTGCAGCGCTACAGTCTGCGCATGGACGGGCTTTACCTCTATTACCCGCACCGCAACGTCTCCCCGGCGCTGAGAGCGGTAATCGATACGCTGAAAATTTAGGGGTGCCTCTGCGCTGCCGTCTATACAGCTCCTGGGTTTGTGTTACGCTACTCTTATATATAGCGCTGCTCAATTAAGGCTAAGAAATGACAAAATTAACGCCAGAATATACGGCTGTAGATTTATCAAGTTGGGCAAGGAAAGAGCATTTTGAAGTCTTTCAGAGCTTTGCTCAATGCACGATTAACCAAACGGTTCAGCTGGATATTACGGCGCTGCTGAAACATATCAAAGAGGTTGGCTGGAAATTTTATCCTTCGATTATTTCTATTATCGCCACAGTCGTTAACCGCCATTCTGAGTTCCGTATGGCTATGAAGGATAATGAACTTGTAATATGGAAGGAGGTGCATCCAAGCTATACCCTTTTCCATAAAGAAACGGAGACGTTTTCATCGTTGTGGAGTCACTTCGACGGGAATATTCATCACTTTCAGAACGTTTATGCAGAAGACGTTTCTCGCTATGGTGATAATCTTGCCTACTGGCCTAAGGAAGAGTTCCGGGAAAATATATTCTTCATATCGGATATTCCGTGGGCGAGCTTTACCAGTTTTAATATCAACGTGGCTAACATGCAGAACTTTTTTGCTCCCATGTTCACCTTTGGAAAATACTATAACCAGGATGGAAAAGTCTTGTTGCCTTTCGCCGTTCAGGTCCATCACTCCGTGTGCGATGGTTTCCACCTGGCAAGGCTGATCAATGAGTTGCAAGAGTTATGTGATAATTTACCGCGCCATTCCGAAGCGCTCACCGTGTGATGCACGTGTTTTTAACCTACGCCTGACGAGGGGAATTGATGGAACCGAATTTTACGCCAGAACAGATTGAAATGATTAACGGCATTGTTTTTGAGCAGATCGACATCATGCATGAAAAAGTTGCTGAAATAATTGCAGAGACAGAGACGGTTGCGCATCAACGCCTGAAGGATAACGGGATCACTATGACAGATTTCTGTCCCGCGAATAAACATTTCCTGATGATGACCCTTGTACAAAATCTTATAGATAAAGTGCACGGGGGTGATATGGGTTTGGCTCAAAAAATGTTAACCATAGAAGCAAAAAGGCTGAACGTTAGCGTAAATGTTGAGGCGGACAAATCGAGATAACAGGCCCTTCTTATGGTGACGCTGGATGAATTAAAGGCAGAATATCCAGCGCGACGTTCTGTAAGCCGACAATGTTAAAGCCGTGAGCCGTTTCCAGCTCACGGTGGCAGGACAAGTGATGGGGATTCTGACGATCAGGCCGCTTTAACGGCACGGATTTTTTTACTGCCATCCGCATCCGACGCTGTTTTATCCGTTGCAGCATCGCGCTCGGGAAGCTTGCTGGTACGCAGAATATGCTGAACAGCTTCTTTCTGCTCGGCAAGATACAGCCCAAGGTTCTCCGCCTGCGTTTCATCCATCTGCATTTCGCTTTGCAACAGCCAGTCGGTGAACGCTTCTGCCATATCGAGCAGTTTGTCGTGAGCGTCAGCCTCTTTCTTACTGGCAAATGTCATTTTCTCTTCACCCTTTCTTACGACAACAAATTTTGTTTCAACAGCCATTTTGCGCCTCCGGTACTGTAATTATATACAGTATAACAGTTGCGAAGTGGTGTTGCAGCAAAAATGTGCGAAACTGGCTAGCACAACGGATGTGCAAGCCAGGCGCTGTTATCGGTACAGCGTTTTTTCTGCAATCGGGATCAGCAAAGTGGACTGCCAGTCTGCCAGGGTCAGTTGAGCCAGTTTACCCAGCGCCGCGTAGAAAGGATGGGCCGTGTTTTCAACAAATACGGTCAGGAAACGCGTGCTCCACGGCAGCAGATGCCAGGCCAGAAGCTGGTCGCGTTCTGTGTCGCGACCGTTCTCGGCAAGCCACGCCGCCAGCATCAGCAGCGTGCCGAAGTGATCTTCCGGCTCATTCTGCTGCATTTCAAAGGCGATATTGTTTTCACGCATCCACTGACGCAACGCGAGGGTCGAATCGCCAAACAGCACGGACTCGCGATCGAGCCAGACGGAGCCCCACGGAGGAGCGGGCAGGGCATATGGGCCAATAAACAGACGCTGCCACGCGTCCTTCAACGCTTCGTCCGACGGGGCTTTAAACGCAGCGGCGACGGGCAGCAGGCTTTCTTCCGGCAGCGGCCAGTCCTGCACCCAGTCACCGGCGATCAGGGCGCTCACCAGCGGCGCAGTCTGTTCGCTGTCCGGGGCAAAATAAAACAGCGCGCCCAGTACCCGGGCGCTGAACGCGAACGATTCGCGATGTGAGACGTCATTCATTACAACTTTCCTTACTTGCGCGCGGGCGGTCCCGCGCGCCTGTGTTAACCTGCAATCGCTAACCCTGCGGTCATATGCAGACCATAAAATAGCCCACGGCCAATAAGTTCACCCAGCGCCACCAGCACAAAACCTGTCAACAGACCGAGCGTTTTCGGCTCCTGACGCCGAATCAGCGGGCAGATCCAGCAGCCTAAGCCCGCCGTCAGCAGCGCGATGCGCCAGACCTGAAGCGAACCATAATCCGGCAGCAGGACGCTGGCCTGCTGAATGGAACTCTGGATCGTCGCCAGCGCATTGCTTTGCAACACGACGACCGCCACGCAGACGAGCAGCGCCAGCACGCTGACGGAGGCGGCAACGGTACCTTTATATGTCACGTTTGCAACCCGCAACAGCAGCGCGGTCAGAAGCGGACCAGCAAGCGCCATCGTCAGGAAGAAGGCCAGCGTGGTGTAGCCCGTATACCAGGTCGGAACGGTATCAATCTGATAGACACGGGTCATCGCCCAGACAAAAACGACCCCCAGGAGTTGACTGACCACCAGCCAGATTTTGCCTAAAGCAGGGGGCATTTTACCGATAACCGATACCAGCCACCAGAAACCGCCCACGGCAAAGAAGATCGAACCCGCTGCGATCTCATTACTCAGCGCTGACGCTCCCACGCGGTTAAGCGAGTTGAAGGCGCGCAGCGGGGAGCCGAGGTGCAGTACCGAGGCCATAAACCCAATACCCATCACTACCCAGAGAAAAAACATGCTGCGAACGATGCGCCGTTTAGCCGCTTCCTCTTTTTCATTCAGCCAGGCGAAACCCATCACGATTAGCGCGCCGGCCACGCATTGCCCGAAAACGGTGAAGATCAC
>NZ_SJON01000049.1 GCF_004331385.1 Enterobacter quasihormaechei | reverse complement strand
CGCAGGTTACGGTCGCGCTTCATCGGCCACAGGTCCGGCTCCACCGTCAGCTGGTACACCGCGTAGCGGGTGCCCGTCAGCTCAACGGCGCTCACCGCCACACGGGTAATCTTGCCGTTGATGTAGCGGGGAGTGAGCAGGCTCTGCGTGGGGATGGTCACCGTGACTGGCTGGCCCAGCAGCTTGCTGCGGTCGATGCGCGCATCCGTGCCGAGCAGAGTCAGCGTCAGCGCGTACGACTCGGACATCGCCTCGCGGCCGGAGAGTTTCCAGAAAAGCAGCCCCTCGACCGGGAGCTGGACGGTAATTCGGTTGAGCATAATCTTTATTCC
>NZ_SJON01000048.1 GCF_004331385.1 Enterobacter quasihormaechei | reverse complement strand
GCCACCGGCGCGGCAGCGGGCGATAAGGTGACCGTGACCATCGGCGGCCAGACGTACACCACCGTGCTGGACGCGGCGGGCAACTGGAGCGTGGGCGTCCCGGCGAGCGTGATTTCAGGCCTCAGCGACGGCACCGTGACCGTCACTGCGTCTGTTACCGACGCGGCGGGCAACACCGGCAGCGGCACCCATAACGTGACCGTCGATACCGGTCTGCCATCGGTCAGCTTCAACGCCATCAGCGGTGACAACGTCCTGAACGCGGCGGAGAAAGGTCAGGCTCTGAGCGTGAGCGGCACCAGCGCCAACCTGGCGGAAGGCACCGTGGTGACCGTGACCCTGAACGGTAAAAACTACACCGCAACGAC
>NZ_SJON01000047.1 GCF_004331385.1 Enterobacter quasihormaechei | reverse complement strand
GATCTTCCAGGGCCAGACGGTGCCGCAGATTGTAAAGACCCTGCTGGGCGAGCATCAGGTTAACCTCGAAGACAAGCTCACCGGCAGCTACCGGGTGTGGGACTACTGCGTGCAGTATCAGGAATCGAGCCTGGACTTCATCAGCCGCCTGATGGAGCTGGAGGGGATTGCTTACTACTTCAGCCACGAGACGGACAAGCACACCCTGGTGCTGACCGACGCCGCGACACAGCATCAGCCGTTCAGCGGCTACGAGGTCATCCCGTACCACCAGACGCCGTCCGGCGGCAGCACTGACGAAGAGGGCATCAGCCAGTGGGCGCTGGAGGACAGCGTGACGCCGGGGATTTACAGCCTCGACGACTACGACTTCCGCAAGCCGAACGCGTGGCTGTTCCAGGCGCAGCAGAACCCGGCGTCACCGAAGCCGGGCAGCATCGACGTGTACGACTGGCCGGGGCGCTTTGTG
>NZ_SJON01000046.1 GCF_004331385.1 Enterobacter quasihormaechei | reverse complement strand
TACAAAGCGCCCCGGCCAGTCGTACACGTCGATGCTGCCCGGCTTCGGTGACGCCGGGTTCTGCTGCGCCTGGAACAGCCACGCGTTCGGCTTGCGGAAGTCGTAGTCGTCAAGGCTGTAAATCCCCGGGGTCACGCTGTCCTCCAGCGCCCACTGGCTGATGCCCTCTTCGTCAGTGCTGCCGCCGGACGGCGTCTGGTGGTACGGGATGACCTCGTAGCCGCTGAACGGCTGGTGCTGCGTCGCGGCGTCGGTGAGTACCAGGGTGTGTTTGTCGGCCTCGTGGCTGAAGTAGTACGCAATCCCCTCCAGCTCCATCAGGCGGCTGATAAAGTCCAGGCTCGACTCCTGATACTGCACGCAGTAGTCCCACACCCGGTAGCTGCCGGTGAGCTTGTCTTCGAGGTTAACCTGGTGCTCGCCCAGCAGGGTCTTGACAATCTGCGGCACCGTCTGGCCCTGGAAGATT
>NZ_SJON01000045.1 GCF_004331385.1 Enterobacter quasihormaechei | reverse complement strand
AGATTCTTGAGCGGCGGTTTTGACGTTGACGTTTCGTGTGTGCATCCTGGTTTTCTCCTGTGGTGATGGTTGTCCATCTCCCTGGTGAGTTCTCTCGCGGCAAAGGGCAAAGGAGCAACGGCGAAGGGAGGAAGGAAAGGGGCGGAGACGAAAGTTTTTGCGGCACGCAAAAAGTTTTGGCGGAGTGCATTTCACCCCTTGGATGACGACCCGACGGTGCTACAAGCAGCCCTCCGCGTGAGGACGCACGGGAGATGGCTTCACCGGGGGAACAGGATGCACACACCCGACACGTCGGAACGGCGTGGCGCCATTAAAGCGACGGCATCAGCCGGCGCGGTGAAGGCGTTCCGGACGGCACGGCCGGAGAAGCCGCAGCCTTTGACCTTCGCCATCAGACCCTAGCGTCAGCCCGAAACCCGAAGGGGTTCGGCGGAGCCCGGCGGGTGCGTCAGCGGCCGCCCTGGCGGAGTGGGGCTCGACGACCGGACAGCAGCGCTGGCCGGGAGCCGAAGGGGGCCA
>NZ_SJON01000044.1 GCF_004331385.1 Enterobacter quasihormaechei | reverse complement strand
CTGCCTGTATAAAAACTTTTATTACCACGGTAGGGAGTGGCTCCGCTGGAGCAGGATTCAATGAGATCGTTGAATGTGTACACATCCCAATCTTCGGGAATTAGACCCAATTCGCTCGATTTATAACCTTTGAGTGTGCTATTAGAATGTTTAGCAAATTGTGGTAGGCGAGTGCGACCAGTCATCAGTTGCTGCATGGTGGCGCTTTTGATAGTCTGTTTTTTAGCTATCAACTGCTCAATTTTGGTAATCAGCGCATCGGTATCGGAGAGAACATTCGCAATTCGAGTTTGTTCTTTTATTATTCCCGGAATGTATATTGGAATTGTTCTTAGCAGTCCAGCAGTATAACTAAGTTGCTTCGTTCCTTGACAATATTTAAATGCCAATGCCTCACCATTGTACACATACCAATGGTAGAGATACAGAGATGATAATTTATGATTTGGATAAATAGCCATGCAAGATTGGTTTGTCGCTGCAGGTTGTCCAACAATCCCACACGCTCCTCTCGTACCCGCAGCCTCCATACCAGTAATG
>NZ_SJON01000043.1 GCF_004331385.1 Enterobacter quasihormaechei | reverse complement strand
TTCCCGGATAATTTTTACTGGGGCGGGGCAATTGCCGCAAACCAGGTCGAGGGTGCATGGGACAAGGACGGCAAAGGGGTGTCCACCTCGGACGTTCAGCCCGCAGGTATCTTCGGCGAGGTGGTGGAACGTGACGGGAGCGTCAGCAGCATCAAGGACGTGGCCATCGACTTTTACCACCGCTACCCGGAGGACATTAAACTCTTCAGCGAGATGGGGTTTACCTGCCTGCGCGTTTCCATCGCCTGGGCACGCATCTATCCACAGGGTGATGAGCAGACCCCGAATGAAGCCGGTCTGGCCTACTACGACAGGCTGTTTGACGAGCTTCTGCAGCACGGAATTACGCCGATGGTGACGCTCTCCCACTATGAGATGCCCTGGAATCTGGTGACCCGCTATAACGGCTGGGCTGACCGCAGACTGATTGGTTTTTTCACTGACTACGCCGTCACGGTTTTCGGGCGCTACAGAGAGAAGGTCAAGCTGTGGCTGACCTTCAACGAAATCAACATGTCCCTGCACGCGCCGCTGACCGGAGTGGGCCTGCCTGAAGGCAGCAGTCAGGCTGATATCTATCAGGCTATCCACCATCAGCTGGTCGCCAGTGCCATCGTCGTGGGGCGGTGCCATGACATCATCCCGGATGCAAAAATCGGCAATATGCTCCTGGGGGGCCTGCTTTACCCGCTGACCTGCAAACCGGATGACGTGCTGAAAACGATGAATGAGAACCGCGGCTGGCTGTTCTTTGGCGACGTGCAGTGCCGCGGAGCCTACCCGGGGTACATGCTGCGCTTCTTCCGTGACAATAATATTGTGCTGGATATTACAGAGGAGGACCGCGAGCAGCTGAAGAACAACACCGTGGACTTCATCTCGTTCAGCTATTACAACAGCGGCTGTGCGACAACCGACGAGGACACCATCGA
>NZ_SJON01000042.1 GCF_004331385.1 Enterobacter quasihormaechei | reverse complement strand
AGAACTTTAGCAACAACGCCCGCGCCAACGGTACGGCCGCCTTCACGGATTGCGAAACGCAGACCGTCGTCCATCGCGATTGGGTGGATCAGAGTCACAACCATCTTGATGTTGTCGCCTGGCATTACCATCTCTACGCCTTCTGGCAGTTCGATGGTACCGGTCACGTCAGTTGTACGGAAGTAGAACTGTGGACGGTAGCCTTTGAAGAACGGAGTATGACGGCCGCCTTCGTCTTTGGACAGAATGTACACTTCAGATTCGAACTTGGTGTGTGGCTTGATTGAGCCTGGCTTCGCCAGAACCTGACCACGTTCGATTTCTTCACGTTTGATACCACGCAGCAGAACACCAACGTTCTCACCAGCACGGCCTTCGTCCAGCAGTTTGCGGAACATTTCAACGCCAGTACAGGTAGACTTCGCAGTCTCTTTGATACCAACGATTTCAACTTCTTCACCAACTTTGATGATACCGCGCTCTACACGACCGGTAACAACGGTACCACGACCGGAGATGGAGAATACGTCTTCGATTGGCAGCAGGAATGGCTTGTCAATCGCACGCTCTGGTTCTGGGATGTAAGAATCCAGGAAGCCAGCCAGTTCGATGATTTTCTCTTCCCACTCTGCTTCGCCTTCCAGCGCTTTCAGCGCGGAACCACGAACGATTGGAGTGTCGTCGCCTGGGAAATCGTACTGAGACAGCAGTTCACGAACTTCCATCTCTACCAGTTCCAGCAGCTCTTCGTCATCAACCATGTCGCACTTGTTCAGGAACACGATGATGTAAGGAACGCCTACCTGACGACCCAGCAGGATGTGCTCACGCGTCTGAGGCATAGGGCCGTCAGTTGCAGCAACAACCAGGATCGCGCCGTCCATCTGCGCAGCACCGGTGATCATGTTTTTAACATAGTCGGCGTGGCCTGGGCAGTCTACGTGTGCGTAGTGGCGAGTCGGGGTGTCATACTCAACGTGAGAGGTGTTGATGGTGATACCACGAGCTTTTTCTTCTGGTGCGTTATCGATCTGGTCGAAAGCACGAGCAGCACCGCCGTAGGTTTTAGCCAGTACGGTAGTGATTGCAGC
>NZ_SJON01000041.1 GCF_004331385.1 Enterobacter quasihormaechei | reverse complement strand
TCATGCAGGTACGGACTCCTTCTCCGCTCTTTGCCGTCTTTTTGGCATCAGCCGCAAAACCGGCTACAAATGGCTTCAGCGTTTTGACCCTTCTGACCTGTCCTCTCTCTCTGACCGGTCGCGCGCACCACGCTCCCACTCCCGGACGGTTCCTGATGAGGTCGTCGGACACCTGACTGCCCTGCGTCAGAAACACCCTGACTGGGGCCCGAAAAAACTGCGGATGTGGCTCCTCAATCATCACGTCGATTTTACCGTTCCTGCTGCCAGCACTGTCGGCGATATCCTCAAGCGTGAAGGCCTGGTACCTGACAGAAAGAGAAAGCGCAGAACGCCGGGGAATCGCCGGCCCCTGACCAGCATCAGTGAGAACAATCAGGTCTGGAGCGCTGATTTTAAAGGCAAGTTCAGGCTGCTGAGCAGAGAGTACTGTCATCCCTTCACCCTGACCGACAACCACAGCCGGTATCTGCTGAGCTGCCGTGGAACGGACCGTGAGAGCGAGCCCTTCGTCAGGCACTGTCTGACGGAGGCGTTCCTGGAGTACGGTCTGCCGGACGTTCTGAGAACCGATAATGGTCAGCCCTTCGCAGGGACGGGTATCGCCGGGTTAAGTCGTCTTGCAGTCTGGCTGATAAAGCTGGGCGTCAGACCGGAACGAATCCGCCGGGGCCATCCCGAAGAGAACGGGCGGCACGAACGCATGCACCGTTCCCTGAAAAGTGCGCTGGCGCAGGGGAACACCTTCATGACGATGGAAGAACAACAGCGGTGGTTCAGCGACTACCGGAAAGAATTTAACTATGAAAGACCGCATGAAGCCCTGGCGGGTGCAACGCCCGGAACGGTGTGGCAACCCTCGAAGCGACAGTGGGATGGCCGTGTTCCTGACTATGCCTATCCGTCAGGAGGAACGGTCTACAGGGTGAAATCGAGGGGGACACTCTATATGGGGAAAAAGGGGACGGTGTTCCTGAGTGAAGCGCTGACTGATGAGTACATCATGCTGGAAGAACAAGATGATGGCCTTGAGGCCATCATCTTTAACGGAATAACGCTTGCGTACTATGACCGGAAAACGCAGAGTGTGCTCCGGATAGACTAAAAGTGTTACCTATGTTCCCGGTCTGATCTGTCACCTATGTATCCGGTCATACA
>NZ_SJON01000040.1 GCF_004331385.1 Enterobacter quasihormaechei | reverse complement strand
TGTATGACCGGATACATAGGTGACAGATCAGACCGGGAACATAGGTAACACATTTTAGTCTATCCGGAGCACACTCTGGGTTTTCCGGTCATAGTACGCAAGCGTTATTCCGTTAAAGATGATGGCCTCAAGGCCATCATCTTGTTCTTCCAGCATGATGTACTCATCCGTCAGCGCTTCGCTCAGGAACACCGTCCCCTTTTTCCCCATATAGAGTGTCCCCCTCGATTTCACTCTGTAGACCTTACCTCCTTCCGGATAAGCATAGTCAGGAACACTGCCATCCCAGTGTCGGTTCGAGGGATGCCATACCGTTCCGGGCGTTGCACCCGCCAGTGCCTCATGCGGCCTTTCGTAGTTAAATTCTTCCCGGTAATCACTGAACCACCGCTGTTGTTCTTCCATCGTCATGAAGGTGTTGCCCTGTTTCACTGCACTTTTCAGGGAGCGGTGCATTCGCTCATGGCGGCCATTTTCTTCCGGATGACCCTTTCTGATACGCTCCGGCCTGATGCCCAGCTTGATTAGCCAGACGGCAAGGCGACTTAATCCGGCTATTCCTGTTCCCGCGAAGGGCTGACCGTTATCGGTTCTGAGCACTTCCGGCAGACCGTATTCCAGGAACGCATCTGTCAGGCACTGTCTGACGAAGGGCTCACTCTCCCGGTCCGTTCCCCGGCAGCTCAGAAGATACCGGCTGTGATTGTCGGTCAGGGTGAAGGGATGGCAGTACTCTCTGCTCAGCAGCCTGAACTTACCTTTAAAATCAGCGCTCCAGACCTGATTGTTTTCACTGATGATGGTCAGGGGCTGGCGATTGCCCGGGGTTCTGCGTTTTCGCTTTTTATCCGGAACCAGGCCTTCACGCTTGAGGATATCGCCGACAGTGCTGGCAGCAGGTACGGTAAAATCGACATGATGGTTGAGGAGCCACATCCGCAGTTTTTTGGGGCCCCAGTCAGGGTGTTTTTGACGCAGGGCAGTCAGGTGACCGACGATATAATCGGGAACCGTCCGGGAGTGGGAGCGTGGCGCACGCGACCGGTCAGAGAGAGATGACAGGTCAGAAGGGTCAAACCGCTGAAGCCATTTATAGCCTGTTTTACGGCTGATGCCAAAAAGACGGCAAAGAGCGGAGAAGGAGTCCGTACCTGCATGG